>NZ_BAAHBD010000010.1:0-656397 GCF_054776975.1 Spirosoma harenae
CGGCCACTACTGGACGCATCGCCCATCTGATCAATTGAGACATATTGTAGAATCGAAGCACTACTCTCTGCATTAAAATAAATGGTTCCCCCATGAGTGGATTGAGGGTGGTAGGCAAGATCCGCTTTACCACGAAATCGGATAGAATCAGAGACGGTGCCCTTAGCAATCAGTATACCATATACATTAATGTCGCGGCCAAACTGAGATGATTCAACCACCACCCCTGCCTCCATAGTTAATGTTTGTCCAACAGGTATAGTTATTGAACCCGTAATTATATACGGGCTGTTGGCTTTGGTCCATAAACCAGATACTTCCCCATTTACGCCTGTCTGCCCAAAACTATTATTCTTGGATAAGAGAGCAGCAAAAAAAAATAGTAACCATCGAAAGGCTGAAGACATAACTTTTCAGGAAGATGTGGAAAGTAACTAATTTACAACCGTTACCTCCTCTTTAGTAGAAGAAGAGGTAACATATTAATTATTAGATCTCTATACGTTGAGGATTATTCGAAGAACCTGTATTATATTATAATTTTGGTTTACCAAGTGATAAAGTCCAACTTCAATCGTCGTTTGGTATACTTATCAGTAATGAGGCTACTTACTATTAAATCTGGCACATAAGCTCTATAGGATAAACCATTGTTTATAAGCCACTTACTCCTTTCTAGATCAAGCAAAAATGATACCAGATTTATACAAAGGGGAAATCATGGCTAATTCGAAGTACATTCACCTATATCCAGTTGAAAGGTCAACATAAGGAATGCCATCAGTTCTTCCCAATGAGAGCTGGGAAGAACTGATGTAGGCAACTCATTGGCATTATATTTTCCCACTCACTACCAATTTTGGGTCAGGAGTAAGTCAAAAAACATAAACGTTCTTTGTTTATTAGCATGAGTTGTAATCCAGAACTGAGTTTTATGATCTTCTAATAAATACATAAGTCGGTTCTAGCTGCCCATTGCGTATCCTGTATTTATTTATACTTGTTTGTACCCACTGCAGCTGGTCGAACAATGGTTTATCAAAAGGAAATATTGGATGTGGGAATGTATCGTTTTGCCAGTAACCTACACCTTGATCAAACCTAAATACGAGATGATGTCCATTATCAAAGGTTATTTTTAGGTTTCGGGAGTGGCTAATATCCTTTGTACTATTATACATTGTAACGGTACATTCCGTTGATAAATCCTCTAGTATTTTTTCTGTGAATGCTTGCCGCGACATATCCTCATATGGATACCAATTGGCAGTAACTCTTCGGCTATAATATTGATTTTTAGCGTCTTGCGAGATTAATACATGTAATCCAATCGAGCATTCATCTTCTACCGCAAATGGTATTGCTTTAAGAAGCTGAGTGAATAGGATTACGGTTAATGGAGAGGCTAGATACCTATCTGAGTACGTTATTGCACAGACTGATTGCTGCTTAAAATCATCTATGACTTCTGGTGCTTGCTGCCGGACCATTTCCCAAAACTTAAGTCCAAAATTGGCCAGCGTCCCATTTAACTCGGTAGTAATGGATACTTCCGCAAGATTTGGATTAACGACAGGTAAAAGCGTATTTTTATCAACTGACTTTCCGTTTAGAATCCATTCCAAATCGGACGAACGTACCAATAGCGCTCCTTCGGTATCCCCCCAGTTTTCATTGAATGCAAGTGCTTGGGCTTGTGTAGTTGCAAACGCTAGTTTGGTGGTATTCCCATTTCTGATAACACAGATTAGCGAGCCCGTCTTCAACGCAATCTCTTGAGTCGTTATTATTAAACTAATCCGATTATCGATCGATAGAAGGCTGTACAAGTCCCGTTTGCTTTCTTCGTCCAATAAATTCAGCTTTTCCGAATTGAGCCATATTTCTATCCCTGAAAACTTTTTTAGATAATCACCAATCCGTTTTCGGATAGATGACTCGCTTATGCTCCAATCGGATACGTCTCCATCAATTAGAATCTGTAGAACATCACCAGGTTCAGTACGTAGGAAATTCAGCGCTTGTTGTAATGTATAAACACAATATTTCGATGAAGTACCTAATAACTGGTCTTGTGGTTGCAGACCCAGTTGCTGCAAATAGCCATCGTTTAAAAATGCCAATGCTCTATGACGATCCAATTTATTGGCAACTTTCTGGGTGTCGTATTGTAATAGGCAACTTTCGCAGGCATTTATGCAGTGAGCTGGACATTCCAGCAGTCGTTTAGCTCCCTCAAACATTTCCTGTAAAACATGTGGAGCCTGCGAAGCAAACCCAGATCCCCCACCATTTGTATCGTATAGGCAAATACTATAAATAGGATAATTGTCAATCTCACTGTTATTGACCTGCCTAACTAATACACCAACTTCTTCGACATTGACCCCCAGTACTTGAGTAAGTCCATATCGTAATGCTACACCTAAGGACCAGCATAGTTCTTGATTATCAACAGTATCAATACGCAGAAACTGATTATTAATATTTTTTACAAAAAGTTCAAAAACATCAGTATAATGAACATGCCCTAAATGAAGGTTATGCTTAATACTATTTTGCGATGGTTCACAAAACCTATTACTTGTTGATTGTTTACCCCGTAGCTTTTCGTGCTGATTAAAGTTGATTGGTAACGAACCGTCGACTTTCATAGAATCGGCATAACCACAGCTTAGACAAACAGCAAAACCTTTCCCATGCTCGCCTGAGTTGTGATGGAAAACCTGTCCATGTTCATCGGTTCTGAAATGACCTAACGCTACATTTGGCAGTGGTTGAAGCGGTGTCATCGAGTTTACCCGTGGCACTTCGGTAGGTATATATTTCTGCTGAGATACGTTGTTAGTCGCATTTTCATAAAATCCCGTAGCAAAGCCAGTAGGTTCAATAAACGCAAATTGCTGATCAGGTTTAATAGACTTATCACACTGAGGACATTGACCAGAAAATGCGTTTCGTGCTACACCAGACATACCACAAGCTGTGCATCGCCAGGCGGTTTGTATTAATTGGGCTTCACGGTCTGTATCATCTAGATTATGCCAGTTTAGGGTAATACCTTTTGAAGTATATACTTTTCCATCGAGGACAATTTCTGCACCTGGTGCATACTCACTCAGCGCCACTGAAATGTCACGACTAGGTTTTTCTCGAATCAGCGACATACTGTCCTCTCGCTCCTCTTTCAGCTCCTTTGTCCATCTGAAATCGCTTATAGTGAACGGATTAAACGTGGCAATATTTGTGGGGAAACCATAGCCAGGTAGATAATCACCTGTAATAAGTTCGGTTAGCAGATACTCCTGCTGATGGCGTTTCAAGTCAAATTTAATCCTATTCACATAAGCGCTGTTGGTATCTGGACCTGCTGCTATTAATTCAGTTTGTAATCGGTCATAGTTGGTTTGCCACTGTTCTGCGATTTGTGTCAGTACCTGTGCTGATTTCAGATAAATCTGTTCTAGTTGTCCAGCCTGTAGCACGCTATTTCGTCGAATTGAATCGAGTCCTTTGTGCAGAGTCAACTGCTCACTACTGTCAGCTAATTTATTAAACCAGTCCAGCATCCGTTGACAAATTGATACTCCTTCTTGTTCAGCACGGAAAAACCAGTCTGTCGTAAGAGTTATCGTGTTGCCTGAAACAACCAACACCTCATTTAGAAAATAGCCAAACAAATAAGCGTTCAAGTGACGCTGGACAATACGTTCACTGGACAGAGTAATATTAGGTTGCTTCATCTTCGTCACAAATGGCCATAACGGGTTCCTAAAGACCTGTTGATCGAGTGGGTTACTTTTGCAAAGAGTAAATGAAAGTGCTCGTGACTCTCGGCGACGGCCCGCTCGACCTGCTCGTTGTAGATAATTGGCGGGGTATGGCGGCACATTATTATTACAGACGATGGTCAATCCTCCAATATCAACCCCCATCTCCATAGTCGTTGAACAACTCAACACATTAATACGGCCATCTTTAAATAGACGTTCATACTCCTTTAACCGTCGAGCTGATTGTTGAGCGGAGTGTTCAGCTGCTCGATAGAAAATCCCACCTTCAGCAATGCGATCGCTTTGATTCGTCCAGATTCCTTCGCTTCGTGCTGCTTGTACAAGTGGATCTGTTCTGAGCCAAGTACGCACCTCCTGCAGTTTTGCCTCATAATCCTGCGCCACTAGAAGTGGACGTTCGGGCATCTGGATGCTTCGACACATACCCTCACTCAAAAAAGCTCCGATGGGCAAATAAGGCGTAATACCCCGTAATGTAGTATCTAGTATACGTAGCGTGATTGGGCAGAACCAGGCCTCAGTAACTTTCCGAAATTTCATCTTAGTGAGCGGAAGTTGAAAACGCCCATCACCAAAAGGTTGTAGCAAACCAACACTGGTTAGCGCGAACCATGCCCGTTCTGTTAACTCGTTTAGTATGTCAATTTGTTGGCGATTGATTATAGTCAGATCAAAGCCCAGCACATGAGCCAACAATCGGATAATACGATGCTGCCTTACTCCACGAGTTTCACTGAAAGATATCCATTTTTTGAGATTCCGCTGCGACGCTTCAGGGCTGTTGGGTGCGAGTAGATACCTTGGATAGATAGTGGCCCCCATCCAATTAAGCCAATCCTCCGAAATACTAATATACACGTCGTCACGAACGTAAAAGTCTAAACACACTTTTAAGAAATCATGCCAGTCACTGAGTGCAAGGCCAGCACTAGTCCAAACGCCAGGCACTATTTTAACTGTATCCAATCCTTCATAGACAACGGCGGTTAATCCGAGCGTTTCGGGTGTATTAGCTCGTTTGGGTCGTCGGTTAAACTCGCGAGTAAGTAAAAAACGACAGAAATGTTCTAACGCCTGTTTACTAAATGATGCAGGGGCTAGGTCATGATAATATGTAAATAAGTGGTGTTTAATGTCCGGTTCATTGCTGAGAGCAGTCACCATCTCTTCCCATGTAACTGTATTTTGACTTAAGGTTAGCAGTTCGGCTTTTTTCTCATCAATTACAGTTTGTAAGCTTGGAATCAATGAAGCATGTGGTTCAATTTCCTGTATTTGCTTTTTGAGTTCAGCAATTTTAGTCAGGTTTACACTCCCCTGTACCTGTTGGTACACTAGGCCTCGAATCCGAGCACGTTCGGCATACTGCTGCATCTTCACGGCTAGACGCGCCGTTCCCTGTCTACTATCAGTAAAGGTCAATAACGTTCGCCCACGCATGGGCTTTGTTAACTCATTAGGGGTACCATCTGGAATATGCTCAAGTAGTGTTGGTACGACAAGACTTGTATAGAAGGGCATACCAAGATAGGCAGACCGAAAGGCTGATTGTTGTTTACGTCCTTTATAACCACAAGCCGAGCATTTTTCTGAGAACTGATTCCAATAAATCCGAAAAGCGTTCCGATTCGTTCCAGTTGTCAACGTACCTGAATGATCAAGCCAACCTTTTTCATATTCATACTCTTCATGCTGGAAAGTGCTTAATATAACACTTATTGAACGGCTATCCTGATTTACATCTTCGTCATCACTGTCGGGGATTTCGATGTCAAATGAAAAGCCATCTTCTTCATTTTGGAGGGATTGTACTAATTGGTCATCACTGCGTTTGGCTTTCAGATGTATTGTGTTGCATTCGTTGCATGACACTAGTTCATAAACGGGTGCCCCACAACCGCAGCTCAGCCGCTGTTGTGTATAAACATTACCAAAGCGCCAAGTAGGGTCTTCCAATGGAGTAGTTATTTTTTTTGTGCATTCAGGGTTAGCGCAAGCCCACAATCCGTGCAACACTTTATGAAAAAGATGCCCTCTTATAGGTAAGAAATGAGGTATATCCTCCACCATACTTGGCTGCGATACAAGGTCAAGCCATTCCAACGTTTGCTCTTGTTGCTGCCAAGAATCAAGTGTTGGTAGTATCGCCTGGCCTAAATTTGTTAATGTCTGAGGCCCTTGGACCAATTGTTCTCTTAAGTGTCGGGCCGTCTTATTGTTGATAATGGCAATTTCACGTTCTGCGTCAGACATAGATTTTAATACATCCGTTGCTAACGTGTTAGGTATATCCAGAGGAGGAAGGGGATGAACGTAACGATTTCCGTCGATAACGTCAATGTTTGTCATGGCAATGCCTGCCAAATCTGCTAAGTATTTTTTGAGACGCTCCTTAGCATTATCATCTGAACCAATGGTAGCTGATGTTGCAATAAATCGTACGTCCTCAGCCTTAACTCCAAAGCCATTTAACGCCCTTCGTAACAGTAAAGCTAATTCAGTTGCCTGCGAACCTATGTAAGTATGGGCTTCGTCCAGTACGATGTATTTGAGCTTACCTTGTGATCGCTTCAGGATAGGACGGTCTGCCTGTCGTATAAGCATATACTCCAACATAGTTGGATTCGTGATCAAAATCGGTGGGGGCGACTGCCATAAATTTTCGCGATCATGTACTTCATTTGCTGGACGATTTGCTACGCTATCTCTCTTTAAGCTACGAGGTGTATTGCCGTTATAAAGACAAAATCGAAGCCGATGTTTATAGGGTAATGTCCAAGCAAGTAGCCTTTCTCGCTGGCTATTAATGAGGGCGTTAAGTGGATAAATAAATAATGCTTGTACACCTTCAAGTTGCGTGTTATCTGATTCTTTTTCAATCTGCCCAACCAAGTCATTCAGAATAGGTACCATGAAACACTCCGTCTTACCAGAGCCGGTACCACTTGTCACAACAATGGAACGAGGTTCTGGAGACGATAAAATATTCCATGCCTGTAGCTGGTGAGTGTAGGGTTTGATATGTTCAGCTAAAGCTTGCTCTGAAAGATTAAGTATTGTATCATCATAAGGCACCTTTCGCTGTTCTTTCGCTAGTGCGCTCACCAATGCAGGACGGAGCGTACCATCAGCTGACAATTGTTGAAATGTAAAGGGACCACTTTCCCATGGAAAGACAGCTTCAAAAACAGGGTCGCTAAGGATACGATTACCTTCCGCTAGCTCGGTACTGAGTTGACGATGAAGATGGTTCTTTAGTGGTTCTGATTTAATACCCAGAGTACCCAGCGTAGCCTCAATTGAGCGACTACTCAATTGATTGAATAAAGGTTTAAAATAAGGTTTGTTAGGCATCTCTCAGCAAGTTTATGAAGCCAGTGTAAGCCAGCAGAATGACTGAATAAGATTAAAAAAGAAATAGAAATGTTCGGCATCAAAATCGATTAGCTTCGTAACTAGATGCGGAGATAACTGACGAATATCAATATGCTGTGGGCAAACCGAATGATAAGCTAGCACAACAGGCAAATACACAAGCGGTCGCGTATACGGCTGCGCTTTTAAATCGGGTAGTAATTGACGTACTGTTATAGGTAGCTGCAGTACACACGATCTGAGTTCTTCGGCAAGGTCGGTGGGGAATTTCTGATTAATATGCCTTCCAATAAGGCCTGCTTCCTTTTCCTGACCGATTAAGGCTGAGCTCAGTAACCATTGTACGGTTTTTGTTTGACTATAAACCTGAAAATTGTCATTAGAATCAGAAGACTGGCTTAAGTTGATTCTTCGAAGTATCTGCGCCAGACTCTTTAGCTTAAATCCCTTGTCCAATTCAGTTAGCTTTTGCTCTATAGCATCGTTAACGATCTCTCTGCTAGGCAGGTTAAGGCCATCCAGATATTGACGATAGGCAGCTATACCCTGTTGCCAGGTTACTATAGATATTCGATACCAGCAAATAGAAAATTCGTCAGTAAAGCGTTCAAGTCGATCTGGGGTTGAGCGTAAAAAAAAGCAAACCAAACCTCCATCAGACATCATGAGGGCTTTCCATGCATCCAATGCCTGAAGTGACAAATGCTTTGTAATTGTGTACAAGGCATCCAGTTCCACCCAATTAGCATCACTGAAATCGGATGCAATAGAATCGAATAATTTCCGAAGTACCTCCTGCCGATTCTGATAGGATAGATTAGCGGCCTCCCAAATGGCCGTTACTGTAGTACAGTCTCCTATTTCGGAATTCTCTAAAACAGCCACCTTCGGCCTGATTTGAATGCTTGAATCGGGGGCAGCGAAATAAAACCATTTCCCTTGGCACAAGGCAGGGAAACTCCAACCTTCTGCCAACGCTTCTAGTCGAATTAACTTCTCTGGCTTGAATGACTCATCTAAACGAAAGGCTTGTAAAATGGGTAATTGATTTATAGGCGAATCCCCTTTTAAACTAATTGTTCTGGTTGACTGATCAAAATTCGTATTGCAAGTATGCTGAGTAAGCCACAGGCGAGGACTTACAGGAAAAGTTGGTACTGATACGCGAACTTTTGCATCAACTGAATCGGCATACGACAACAACCTACGTATATCATCTTGAAAGCGGATAAGCGGAATTATTTCGGATGAAAAGGGTTTTAGTCGAATTTCTCGACGAATTTCTGCTAAAGAAGGGGGTTTATGACAGCCATCTAGAGTAAAAACAATGTCGTGTGTTTTCTCCCTTGAATCTAAATTGTTTACTACTAGTCCATTACCATAAATCTCATTTACTGAAAGTCGATTCTCACGTGGTGATTGAGCACTATATTTATCTATAAAATATCCACTAGTAGCAGGAAAAGGTACGTATATGTCAATTGCTTGAGTGGTTGGTGATGAAAGTCGAAGCCGGATTCGCTCACGATCATTATCACGAAGCAGCGTAACTCGGTGGCCATTACCTTCGCGGCTTATCTGTGCACTTAAATCTGTTTTACCAATGTATACACTTAAAGCAAACCGTTCCGACTGGAATAGTACGATTGATGGGTTCTTCTGATCAATATGAATAGCAAAATCAGATGGTAAGACTGAAATCTCCTGGCTATAGACTAATGCTCCCTCAGAGTCGATAGTTCTGATTTTGTAGCGTCCATATTGGAATTCGGCCCGGGTTAAATCACGCCAAGTAGAGCCTATTTTATATTCAATTCGGTTCAGAGAAACCAGTGAACGAATACCCGAGAGCGTATGAACTCGGAATAGTCGAGGAAAGCCTAAGTAGAGATGAGGGTGTAATCGTGGAAAATATTTGATTTGGCTGGCCCCTGATTGCGGTAAAAGCATGTACACATATGTATCATCAGCGTTCTCAGCAAGTCTTATTTGAAATGTCTGACCATCGTTTAGATCGTGTAAATGCGCCGACGAATGAATGTCGTAAATGACCAGTTCATTAGTTAAATCTCCAATGTACATTCGGGGTTTTTCAGTGTCTCGCCAATTTAGGCTGGCGGAGCAGACAACGCGTGCCTGACTCGACCGAATGCGGATGCTACCAATACCCGCTAATAACCAGTCGCCGACTTCGTTTTCGATAAAAACCCAAGGTAAGTCAGTTGGTAGTCCGTCACAATAGGGTATCGGGATGGTAGTAATAATCTCGTTATAGGTGTTAGTCAGTACTAACTGCCAAGGTTCTGTAGCTATATCATCAGGAATTATAACTTGAGTTAGCCCACGAACAGATAACTCATTTCCGTTTTTAAAGGCATAATCTAATCGATGCTCAGTCTTCGCTGTAACTAATTTAATAGCTACTTTATCTGGTAAGGACGCAAAATCATCCTGCATTATTGAAAGATCATCAGCACGATAGTGACCGTCAGGAATACAAAGCGTAGACTGGACGTACCAAATCTCCCTAGTCTGTTTCAGTCGATATTTTATAGTAATCTTCGTTGGCTCTCGGCGTGGAGTTCTGACTGTTTCTACAAGTAATTCGCCTAAGAATGTACCTGCTTTTGCATCGTGGTCAAGCCATAGTGGTAACCTGTCTTGCCAGTTAGGGACATGTTGTTGCAGATAAGAGAGTGGGTCGGATTGTAATGCCAAGCCATATTCCTTTTTCAGAGACAGAAGCCCACTTACTACCTGCCCGATTAGTTCATAAAAGGCATCATTCTGTAAGGTAGCAGGCAAGTTTAAACTCTGAGCAGCTTCTCGAACCAGCAACAAATAGTCATCAGAGAAGTACGTCTGCTGTTGATCAAATGCACGGACTACTAATTCACGAATGTGGCTGCTGGGATTAAGCAACACACCTATTGGTAAACCTGCTTCAACAAAAACGGTTCCTAAATAAGCGCGGTCACCGTTTGCGCGCTGAAAAACAGAGCGTTTCCAGTACTGTAATCCATTGGTAGTTAATAATTGTCGAGTGTTGGTATTATTCCATGACGTATGCCTGATTTCTGAAAAAATCGGTTCCCATTCCCAGTGTCCACCACTGTAATTACGTCTCCACCATTCGGCAGCAAATAGGACGAAACAAGCTGATATACTAAGTGAAGTGTCAGTTGGAGATGCTTGTATAAGCAATGTCTTTAAAGCTTTATATTCTTCTCGACTTGTCTTATATGAATACAAAGGTGTATCAAAAGAAGGGTTTCTATGGCGTTTAGTGAGAAACTGACTTAGAAATTCTTTTGCAGGGTGAGGAACTAGCATGGTGTCAAAAATTACGATGGTATACGTATATAATTGAGCAAGCACTATGCCAGACCTTAAAAGAGGCAAATAGGACCATTAAGATCTACCATAGATAGTATTTTTTGATTTTATATAGTAATTATTACTACATAACAGTATAATTATACTGCTATGAGAATCTACTCGGTAGCCTATATTTTTTAGTAATTTGAGTATTGAGGTTTCTATTCTTCGTCAACCTGCAACCCTAATTGACGAGCGCCTTCTATCACCACTTTATACTCCTGTGATGTCTCGGTTAGTGGCTTGGAAGCGGTGGATTTGCCTTTGATCCGAATTTCGATTTCAACGCCGTTCTGGGCCAACGGCATGATGAATGTTGTAAAAACCTGATTGTAATTGATTATATCGACCTTGCCATGAACTGTTACAGACTTAATTGGTCGAGGTCCATTATCCGGCTTGGAGCCTTGATCTGGCCAGGGTTCCTCAAAGCCTTCAGGTTTAACAGGATTTTGATAAGGCCTTGATCCATCAGGATCTGGTTCAGGCTCTTGTGCTGGCTTGGGTTGATATAAACTCTTATCAACTAGCCAATATGTGCTGTCCTGAACATCGAAGTAGGGAACAGATTCTTGATAGTAGACACGTTGAAAATCTTTACCATCCCCAGCAGCAATAGCAAATTGACCTGCACTACAGTAACGCAGTAGACTCTCCTGCAAAGCCTGTGGTCCAACGATCATATCTTTATCGTCGTACCTCAGAAAAGCTTCGTAGATTTCTTTAGCCTGAATAGGATGACCAACGGCGGGTAAAAGGTTAGCTTTAGCCAATGTGTTATAGCTAACTTTTTCCAGCACACAGATATCTTGACTACCTTCTTTCAATAAGGGTACCAATACGCCATTTACCTGTGCATCGAACGATTCGCGGAATTGGGCGGCTTCTACTTTGGTGATGCCATTCTTGGCAGAATACTTAATCAATACCGAATAAGTAGCAGCAAGCGCTTTTTCTATGTCCTGGTTTGTTGTATCAATTCGCTTTTTGAGATCAGTACGCTGGTCTGTATCTAACTGGCTTATGTAATCTAAGCTAACCCGCTGGCTGGCCAAGTAGGTAGTTACATAATCATTCAACTTGCCTAAACCAGCTGAGGTTGGCAATAAAAAGAGTAGCGTATTACGATATAATCGTTCATTGTTACCACGTTTTGTAGCTAGTCGTTCGATTCGTGCCTTAGCTTTCGTAGAAACGCCGTCATGCGTAGCTGGTTTATCGGGACCTAATACGATAAGGGTAGGTTTCTGTTGTTCCGGAATATCATCCACGGGGTCAATTAGTGTAGTAAACGTTTGTATATTGGCTTTCCGCTCGTTCAGTCGTCGCAGAATTTCCGGTTCAATGCCCGATTGCACTTCTTGCCGTGCACGGCTAACCAATATATTCAGACTCGGTTTGGTAAAGAACCAGTATCGTCTGGGGTTATTGCTGTAGTAGAGGTAATAGGCATTTGCTTCCAGCGCATCCAGCACCGCGTTGATGACGTTGTGGTTAAATGAGTCTGGTTTCATTACCGCTAGTTTCAGCTCATCAACACCAATACCCTGCCGAGAACCCGTAGACCCAAAGCTGTTGAGCAGAATAGTAGTGGCTATTCCCTGCGTAAGATTATACCGGCCAAAATCTGCCCGGTCGCTGTCTAAACGTCCGGCATTTGAGGCTGATCCAATTACATCAGCTGGTAAAACGGCATCATAGCCATTGCCATATAACTTTTTCATCTGGCCGGTTAACGCATCCAGATTAGCGAAGTTGACATCGGATGGGTGAATAAGTCCGTTAGAGCCAGGTAGGGATCGCTGCCGATTCCATAAATCAGAAACAATGGACCCTAGAAGCCGCAATACCCCTCGAGTTCGTTGAAAATCACTATTACTGGCCCATCGCTTATGAAACACGTCCATTAACGACGGATGAAAGGGATAGGACTTCCGCAAGAGATCACGGTATTTGCCCTGGCTAGCCTCGGCTGGGAGTTCAGATTTCATTTTGCGGTATTGCTCCATGTAATCCGAAATGACGGCTTCCCGTTCTTCTTCATCGCCCATGTCTTCGAATAAGCGACGTCTAACTACTTCATAAATCTCATCGTCGGCAACCGGTTTGGTATCCGCTCCTACGCGGGCCATCCTGGCTTGCAAACTACTCAGTATTTGGGCAGCATTTGGCGATGATGCTACCTCGGCCACACTAGCGGGTAACGTAGCTACTAGGACACATCTCTCAGAAGCCGATACCGACTCGGTCAGTTCTTGCAAGAAGCTAGTCGTTTGGTCGGCCAGGGTTAGCGCTCCTACAGGAATTCCAGATGCCGATATGCAGTAATCCGCTAATTCATCTACCAGTATCAGTGCTGGCTGGGCTTGAGCCAACACTTTTTTGAATAATCCTTTGGGAGCTACTCGGGTTTCATCATTCACCCGAATGAGTTCATAGGCCTCACGCCCACCAAGCTGGTAGGCCAATTCGCCCCAAATAGTCCTAAGCGTAATGTCTGCTTCAACCGGACGACCTTGTGACGGATCGTTCGTTGTGTTGGTAAAAACGGCAATGTTGGCCTTCTCAAACGTAGGTTCGCCGATCTGTGCCAATAAAGCTTTTGTTGCCTCGTAGTTAGTGGCCTGACGGCCCATTTTGGCCAAGTGGAACAGGCTAATCAACGTGTGTGTTTTACCACCTCCAAAACCAGTCTGCAAGGAAATAACCCGATTTTCGGCATCCTGACCGCCATTCAACCCCTTAATTACTCGACTTGCTACGGTTCGTAATCCTGCAGTTGGATATGTTTTGTCAAAAAAGAGTGGGGCGTTTCGATAAACTTCTGGTCCCTGATCCTGGGCCACATCAGCCAGGTTAGCCGCAAAAACCGACTCATCCAGATGCCCCCGTCGAATGTCCTGATGGGGTCTTACGACACTAAACCAAGGCTTTGCCGTGGCCAGTCCTTTTGCTGTAGATGCCGGAGTGTTAGTTACTTGGGTGGGTAACTGAGGAGTTGGGATGGATGGCGACGAGACTGTAGCCGCAGCAACTGGTGGTATCTCTATACTGGGCGAATCAACACCAGGCTGTTGTAATCGTTTGAGACTGTCTTTCAAATCTGTCATCCCGGTTTTGTCGGCAATGCGGCTCATATTGAAAAAAGCCATCGTTACCTCTGAGTCAGAAAGCTCTGTGTTATAATGGGCAAGTTTGTTCCGAACAGCAGTAATATCATCCAGCCAGGTTGCCAAACTATTAGCATCTTTGCCAAAGTCAGTTCTTAGTAGTTCCTTGAAGCCTAATGCGAAACTGCGGATGTTATTAAAGTCAATAAGTTGCTCCGGTGCTGTTCCATTGCGTAGTCCTTTATCCCAATTGTCTCGCTGGCCCATACTCAGCTTGTTAGCGTATTCGGCAGGCCACTTGTCGCCTTCGTTTTTAGCGAGGAGTGAAATAATATAGGGGCGGAATGCGTCGATAAATAGCCCTAAGGCTTTAAAGAGGTTTTCGTTTATTGTGGCCATGTTGATTAGGAAGGGTTATGGTGTATGGAATGGTACTAAAATTCTAAGCCTAACTGCGTACTTTGACTGGCTGCCGATGCCTGCCCCATAGCGCGAGCTTCGCGCAACAGACTGTCTCTGCTTGACAGTAATCCCTCTGCCGCCTTGTGATCGGCAGTACCACGAGGGAGCAGCTCGAACAACGATGCCAGTACCCGCCAGAATGGGGATTCGGGAGTGGAAGCCATTTGCCCGATGTACTGCACCAGCGACCGACGATCGGTACCAGCCCAGCGAAACATAGCCTGATGGAGTTTATCAATCATTGGGCTGTCGTCGGCTTGACCGATAGTACGGCCCGTAAAGGTGCGGTCAGTAGCGGTGGCGAGGGTTTGGCGATTGCCGTTTTGTAGTAGCAACCGGTGCCCTTCTATATCGGCGATGTTGAGGCTTAGGCTCATTTGAACCAATCGGCGAACATCGTCGTGATCGGCTTCGGCAAAGCCGTTGAGTTGCAACCAGGCCAAGTAAAAGCGGGTGTATTCATCGGTATCGATGTCGTTTACGATAGCGTTGAAGGCTGACTCGCGAGCTAACTCCAGCAATTCGGCGACGGTTACTTCATCACCATTAGGTTTTTCAACGAGCCGGTACTGCCCAAAAACCGATACCGTTTGTCCGAAGCAGGCAGTGAGTAAATCGGCACCCCGAAAGCCTAAGGTGGTCAAGATTCGAACCTCTTCTCGAACAGCCTTCTCAATATCCCGTTTGACCTCCCTAAACTCGCCAATACCTCTCTGTTCGGTTGGTCGACAGGATACTGTAACAGAAGATTCTAAGGCAGCATTACCAATACCTATCATACGGTTTCCAAGCTCTGTATCAATGGCCCAGCTTCCCGTAATATTCATCCTACTTCCAAGAATAGAATTACAAAGTGTAGTCCATGCACTCGTACTTTGGTGGGCAAACATAATACTGACCACGCCGGACGTTTGCTGTTCAATAGCGTTGAAAATCTCTTGAAGCTTGTCTTCAAAGTGCTGTTTTGCATTAGCGGCACTACCTTTATGGTGATGTTTAAGGGCAGTACATTCTTCGGCTTTGGGCGTTTGTGGCAATGCAAACGTCATAGGAAATACATTGCCCAATGTACGTTTTAGCCATACATAAAAGAAGTCTGATAAATCAGCGTAGGCTATGGCATCGTAGTAGGGGGGATCAGTGATAACTGCATCCAAAGATTTAGCTCCAAACTGATGCACATCTCCACTGGACGCATTCTGTAATTTAGCCGCAAAAGGACTATTACATTCGCTTTCAATGTATCGATTTATCCAGTCCAGTTGATTCAATGCACCTCCAGTAGTTTCACCAAATGGATTAGCTTCAGGGTAGTCGAACATCATTGCTATTCCTTGACGAGCAAACGGGGATTGTACATTTTCTCGGGTTATATCCCACCGGCCAAAAGTGTTGAGGATTGGGGCAACTCTATCAATAAAGATTCCTAAGTACGCACATACAGCTTTTTGGTAATCGGTTAGGTTTAGAACTAGCCCGTTTCCACCCCATTCCTCCTTAAGTTGGTTTAAAAGTCCTAGAAGAGTTTGTAGAGACAATAGTTGACGGTTAGAGAACATGTCTCCCCAAGTTGTCACGCCCCAAAATGTGACCCAGAGATTACGCGAGTCCCCCGGAGTGATTATTTCATTTATCTTTTCTAGTGGTGTTTCTATTTTTGCGCATTCAATTTCTTCTAAAATGGGTAAACGATAGGATTTGCCATTATCTCCATTTTCTATAACAGCTATAAGGCGCTGGGAAATGGTTTTATTAACAAACTGTTCTTTGAGATTGGCATTTGATGTAACATTTCCACAAACAGGGCATTTAAGATTTCCTCTGTTCAAGACCCACCCCTCTGCACTATAACTTCCCTCTCGAACCTCAAAATCAATCTGCTTCCCCTCAATAATTGGCTTCAAATAAACTTTTTTATCAGGTTTGTTGCAGAGATAAAACTGCTTTAACAGCGGTACTTCAGCACGGCAGGATGGGTTCGCACAGGTACCTACGCGAGCCCAATAATAGGCAATGGGTTTGTGTCCATTTACGGCTGGGTAATACTGGCCTACAGCTGCTTCGGCTTCGCTCAGGAGCCGTTTGGCGTAAAAAGCTACGTCGTGGCTGAGCCGGTTTTTGATGTGCACGGTGCCATCCTGTTTTACCTGTCCATTCTGCAGCATGGTTCTGTAGCTATCAGCACCATATAGCTTTTCAAACTCGGCTTTCGAGTAAATAATTGGTTTGCCGTAGCGTTGCGGAAACTCCAGGCTTCCGCGCTGAATGATATGTGCTACGGGGTTTATATCGTTGCCATAGGTACGGCAACCCAGCCGAGCCGCTTCGAGAGGTATAGCCCCACCGCCGGCAAACGGATCGAACACGCGCGGCATTCGGTCCAGAAACGCATCGATAGCAGTTTGTAGGTTTTCCGTTTTCTGTTTTCTGTCGTCAGTATCGAGGTGCCGATCCGTAGTTTGGTATAGATCGTGTTCAGCTTCTTTAATGGCCTGGTAGTATCGGTCAAAATCGGATAGGAGTGCGTTGACCTCACCCCGACCCTCTCCTAAAACAGGAGAGGGAGAAGTGGCTGCGTTATGAGATACCCAGATGAGTTTGCGGGCAATACCAAGGATTTTCTCATTGGCTTTATTATCCCACTTAATCAGACTGTGTTCGCTGATTTGCTGGCCCGATGGGGTGCTCTTGCCGGCTTTTTCGTTCGCAATAAACGTATCAGAAAACTTGCCAATAAAAGTCAGTAACCGATTCCGTCGCGTATCAGGTACAGGGTCAATCGCTGAGGTATATGGAATATCTTCGTAGGGCTTGTATGGATCGCCTGGATTATTTTTCTGACCAAGCAACGTATCAACCGCTTGTTGAAAAACAGCAGGGCAATTTGCATCGTCAGGGTCAGGAACCAAGCTGGCGAATACCACCGCCCGGCAAACAGGTAGTGGTCGGCGTGCCCACCACAGGTGTAATGTACTAATATGGCCGTGCCTAATCGATTTATCACGAACGCTCTCTGCCGAAACCTCGCGCACAGGCATGGCTACTTCAATCAGGTACTTATAAGAATTTGTCATGTGTTGTTAGGCCGTAGTTACGGTCGTTAGGATATTATCAGCTTTAAAGCGCATCTAGATTTCGGTTACCAGTCCAGAGCTTCAGGCGCGCTAGTTAAAAACTGATCTGTTTTGCGCAGGTTATTTCGCTGACGTTTCAGCTCAGCCCAAACGGTTGGGTGGGAATAGGTTTGTATATCGGAAATGATTTGCTCGCAGATTCGTTGCTTTTCTTGTGCCAAAGGAAGGTTCTGATCTATCCAGTCAGGGTCTTGCACACAGTCTTCAAGTATTTCGAATGTGTCGGCATCACGAGCTTTTATGTAACGTTCCAGCCGGTCAAGATAATATTTTGCTGCTGTCTTCCGGGCCGTCACAAGTGCATCGCGATTGTTAAGGCCAAGAAGTTTGAGCGTATATTCAGCTCTACTTTTATCGCGAGTATTAAGATTAATCTTTGGGTCGAGAACAAACGTTCTGTTTTCAATATCCAGCCAAAAAAACTGCAATGGATCTTCAATACGCGGGTCAATCATTACGCTGTCGTCTGTAATAGGCTGCGTATCTCGGACCAGTTCAATAGATGTATTGGAGCCGATAGGAGAAAATACGGCAAACTTATCGAGTTTGTGGCCACTATTGCATGTTTTACAGGCCAGCAGGTAGTTCTCCCATTGAAATGCGCGCCCCGGAAAATAGCTTTTCGGGTAGATATGTTCTACGTCGGTGGCTTCATTGTTTTCGCAGTAATTACAAATCTCAACGCCAACGCACATCTTAATCAACTTCTCTTTGATCTCACCAAAAGCAACTTTTTTTGCATTAGAACTAGCTTTGTTATCCCATTCAGTTTGAGCACGAGCCGCTTTTTCAGCAAAGTCGGGCTGACCGTCTATACGAGCCTGAACAGAAGCTAAATGATCTATAGCTAACTGCGACAGCGTATCAGAACTCAGTTGTATCATCGGTAATTAAAATTTTTCGCAGGTTCTGTAGCTCATTCTTTTCTGGCTCTGATATAGCCCCATAGCTATTTAATTGACTGAGGTGAGCCAGCCTTTGTAACTTATTCTTTGAAGTATCTGAGCGTTCCACATCCTGCCCAAATGCTTCCGTACCATATGCATCCAATACGTTACCGAAAATCAATCGATCACGCTCAACACCAGTTATCTCACCAGATTTTTGCTGACTACCAGGGGCGGCTAATCTCCAGATGGTTCCTTTTTCTGCTGCACGGCATACAAGTGGGCTGTGAGTTGTGACAATGAATTGCAAATTAGGGAAGTATTTGGTGAACCATTGGCCAATTTGCGTTTGCCATGTTGGATGCAAGTGAGCGTCTATCTCATCTATAAGCACTACACCAGGAAGTGTTATTTTTTTATATTTTTCCAATTCTTCATACACTCGATCGACCTTAAATACTCTCACTAATTGCCGAATAAGCTCGAATGTCATGCTCAAGATAGATCTGTATCCATCGCTCATTTGAATGGCGGATACCTCTTTACCATAGCCATCTTTAAAATAGACTCCATCAGTGGTAACGTTCGAAAGTTGTGTACCATGAGGTAATAGATTAGCGTCGTTTATAAAGTTGAAAATGACATCATAAAACTGGGCATCTGTTTGACGATTTGGCAGTTTGCCAGTATGATACTCCAAGCTTCTTGTATAAAGATTTGTGATATATGAAAGAGCCTCCGACAAGGCAACGTCTTCACCAAAAACGGAAAGGTGAGCGCCTAAATGAGGATTATTGGAATAGGCTTTTTCTTTAGCACTGTCACCGCCGGTAAATCTGCGAAAAGGCCCATATCCGGATGAAAACCAGTAGTCTATTGGTTCCTTAGGGGGCGCAGGTGTTGGAGTTGGAGTCGGGTATTGTGTAGTCGTTGAGGTACCTGAACCTGAACTCTGACTTCTATAAAAACTTATTCTCCCTCGAAAAACCACCTCAAGGATAGCAGCTCTGGCATCTGGGTAAACTCCCTCCCAACCTTGCCGATCAAACGTAATCCTGTTTTGTACTTTGTGGTTCGGTGTGTCTTTGTATTCTTCTGAGTATAAAGACAAATCAATTTGACCAAGAGGTTTTTCCTTTTTTAACCATTCGTTCCAGTCCTGATTACTCGCAACTATATCGCTGTAATCCAATAACCCCAATGCAATTGAACGCACAATTGTTGATTTCCCTGAACCATTATCACCTATTAATACGTGCCAACCCGCTTCTTTCCCAATAGGAAAGGCCATTTGGAAATGCTCAATAGAGCGTATGTTCTTTATATTGATTTCACGGATATACATTACTCAAATTTGATGGTTCTGTTCGATATTTTTAACTGTTCGACAAAATCGCACAATCAAAAATATCGAACATTTGTGACAATCACTCCCTAATTGCTAACATAAGGTATGCTTTGCGTCTGCTTACTTTTCCACTCGTTTTCGGCGAGAAAATACTGGACGCCTTTCGTCTGTCTCTCGAAACGTAATGTGGCTGCTGGATTCTGAAATGTAAAAAGCTGAGGACTACTTTTACAATGTGTAACGATGTAGAGCCAGGCGGATGAACCGAGCTGCTCTAACCGAAACATTTCGTTATCAGAAAGCATAACAGATCCGTCAACGCTCCGTCCTTTAACTTCAATATATCGTCTTATTCCATCAGTATCGACACTGCGAATATCATAGCCTACATTATCTGCTGAGACATCCGTTGGAAAACGTCCCGCTTCCTCTTCGAAGCTTATAGCAATTTTCATGGCAATTTGCTCAGCATCATCATCACGACTCATACCGAAATGGCCCTTAAATTCCATTTGCGTTAGAGGAACGACACGCGCACAGCCAAGTATCTGAGGTTCTTTCAGACTTAGGTTCGTCAACGATTCCAAATCGGCCAATCGTTGACTCTTACGTTCTATTAGCCGTCGAATATGATCTTGTTTTCGGTTAATCTTATCCTGCGCGCGGTTATCACCTAAAAGCCATTTTCGCTGTAAATCGCTGATTTCTGCCGTCAATTGAATAATCAGATTGGTAAAGGCCGTTTCCAAATACTGCCGACGTTGGATCGCATCCTGTTGAATCCGATTCTCTGTGTCGACTAACTGAGGTTCCGTAATATGTACGAAGCTCCAATCGATTATGGCATCTGTATGTACACTGGGAGGTATTTCTACCGGCTTTGCCAATAAAGCTGGTGGAAGCAAATCCAGCAGTTTAGCTGCCGATGTTACGGATATCTTGCCATCTTCAGCTTCACAGATCAGCATCAGCCTTTCATCAGCTACCGAGGTCGCACCAGTTTGGTTTCCTGTTTGCCGATGGTACGTTACCTGCGATTGTACCAAGAACGCCGTAAACGGTTCAGCATCTTCAGGAGATACCAGTATAGCTCCTTTAAGCGCATCAGGTCGGCATTGATGCTGAATTAGTTTTATTAGTGCATCGAAAATGGCATTGCCAGGATTAATGTAAACGGTCTTTGTTACATTACTGATCTGCCGCTGGCGTTCAAGAAAAAGGCGTTTGTCGAAACATAATAATAAGTTAGCAGGGTTGAACAGCATATCGTAGCTGGTACGCAGCAACGAAGCTAATTCATCCGGCATGTTTGTAATTCGAAAAAGCTGCGGTTGTTCTTCAGAAAGAGTACCCCCTATATGAGCAAAGGCTTTTTCGAAAAACTGTCGGATGTAAACAGGTTGTAGACGTTTTTCATCCGATTCTTCTTTTAACTGTCTTGCCTCTCTGTAATTTATACCACTATGTGCTAACTGATTTCGTTGCTCATTGATATGCTGTCGAAGAACAGTCGGATTTAATTGTTGTCTAATGGCTTCATTAAACGTCGTTTCTTCTCCATTAAATACCGCGTTAATAATATCGTCTAAACCAATATTCTCAAACACATCAGAGATTACATCATACACTCGGTCGTCGCCCATTTGATTCCTTATTTCGTCAAGCTTAAGAAGCAGCCGTTCCATGACTGAGCCTTCGCGTGTATTCTGAGCTACCAGATTAAATACCATTACGTTCTGTTGTTGCCCATAGCGATGAATCCGCCCCATACGTTGCTCCAGCCGATTGGGGTTCCATGGGATATCCCAGTTGATCAGGAGCCGACAGAATTGTAGGTTAATCCCCTCGCCAGCTGCATCAGTAGCAATCAGGATCTGAGCATCACGGGCAAATTCAATCTGCGCTACACGGCGTTCATCAACCGATTTGCCTCCGTGAATCGTGACTACCCTATAACCATTGTTCTGAAGCCGTTTTTCCAGATAGTCGAGCGTATCTTTATGTTCAGTAAAAATGACTAACTTTTCATTATGGTCTCGTACACCTTCTGAGCCGAGTAATTCACGCAACTTTGCGAATTTCTGCTCTTCCTGTTCAGAACTATATAGTGCTTCAGCAAGATCATATAAGGCTTTCACCTGACGAGCCTCATCACGAATTTCAGCTGGACTTTTGGCCGTAGTAAACAGACGAAATTTACGCGGGTCAGATAGAATATTTTCTAATCCTTCACGCTCTCGATCATCTAATTCATCATAATCATCAATCGAGTCAAGTCCCAATGAAGTCATAGCTGGATCCAATCGTTGCCGTTGACTCCATAAATTCGGATTGTTTGTCAGCTCATTAATTAGTCCTTGAAGGGCTTGATGACGATGTAATAATGTACGTTTGATAGCGTAGATTGAGCTAGTCAATCGTCGTTGCATTACCATCAAGGCTAACGTTACATGGATGTTCTGCTCCTGCCGAGCTTCTTCACGTTGTTGGGTCAGATAGGCCGTTACTCCATCATATAGCTGCTTTTCAGCTGGTGTCAACCGATATAAAATAGTCTTTGTGAAACGTTCTTTAAATAGCGGTTGGCCTTGCCAGTCCCGCATGTCTTCTTTAAGCCTTCTAATAAAGAATTTGTTGATTCCATTTTCGCCTAATTCTCTTACCCGCTCCGTTACGAGTGTGTCGGTTGCAAAAATATCTTCATCCAGTAATTGAAGCAGATTCCGAAAGGTATCCCGACGTCCTCGATGTGGCGTGGCTGTAAGCAGCAATAGATGTTCGCAAGACTGAGCTAACGTCTGAATAGCTTCATAGCGTTTCGATTTATATTTTCGCTCACCATAATCAAATGCGGAGAGCTTATGGGCTTCATCGACCACGATCAAATCCCAACGCAATGAACGTACTACGTTAAGTACACCTTCTCCTCGTAGAAAGTCGATAGACGTAACAATCCGATTTGAGCTCTGGAAAATAGTGGGATCGGCAGAAAACGCGGCCCGGTTCACTAGCTTAAAGGGAATATTAAATTTCAATCCCATTTCATCTTCTTGCCACTGACGAGTCAACCCTCCTGGTGTCACTATCAGAATCCGCTCTACTAAATTACGCGTCATCAATTCCTTGATGAGCAGACCTGTCATGATTGTCTTTCCTGCACCGGTATCATCAGCGAGCAGAAACCGAATATTCGGAAGGGGAAGTAAGTATTTATAGACTGCTTCTACTTGATGTGGTAACGGGTCGACTACACTGCAGTTGACGGCAAATAAGGGATCGAACTGGTAAGCAGAAAAAATACGTTCGGCCTCCGCAAAAAGGGTAAAGCCTGTCGGGTCGCCTGTAAAGGAAAACGATCCTTCTTCTGCTAATATCACTAGCTCGTCAGCTCGCTGTTGCGTAATGACCATGGTGCTGGCCATTCCTGTATGCTTACCAGTATAATGAAGTGAAATTCGCTGCCCCCGTGGCTGTACATTGGTAAGTACAACGGGTTCGCCCGGAACAAGATTACTAATAATTTGCCCGACTTGTAAAGAGCGTGACTGGGAAGTGAACATGGTTGATGTAGAACAATTCTATTGGATTAATAGCTCAGTTACTCAGACTCCATCAATTGGTGGTCTTCAACGAGAACCTCGTAATCGTCGAATTCTGTCAGGGTGAGCCCTGCAATACCGTTTATGGAGCCGACCACACCAGCTAGGCAATGCAAAATGGTATCGAGTTGTTTTTCTCGCTTGCTGAATATAGTTAGAGAGCGTTTTTTTTCAGCATCAAGGTTTCGACGCATCTGTCCAAATACCTCTCGGATAGTCACCAATTGATTTTTAAACTCTGGTCCCGTTAAGTAATTGTAAAGCAATTTCATTTTATCTCCCTGATTGGCTTGAATAACTTGCACTTCTTCTACCTGTACTAGCTGCGCTCGCAGGGCTATGGATAGTACTTTAATATCAGCCATAGTACAGATAAAAATGTTGTCGTCACATCGATGGTCAATACCCTCTACTCCTTTGGGCATAGTTGCCGTAACTAAAACGCCAATGAATGCATTCCGCTGGTGCATGTCCTGGCGGAGTTTATTAACCCACTCTTCACTAAAATGCTTCGTACGCTTGCTTTCGTAGAGGATGGTACCGCATAGTTTTCCAAAATGGTTTCGTACGACTTGTGCAACATCCGCTCCAAGCTCTCCCTTTCGGATCTCTTCTATATGATCAAGCCTATAAGTATCCCGTAGTAGCTGTTCCAGTAATATTTCCTGAACTTCGCCTTGCACCTGCATAGAGCCCTGATTGATTTTCTGCTGCATATCTTGCACTCGCTTATTAAGTTGATCGATCAGCAGATCTTTTTCCTGAATAAGGAACTGTGCTTTTTGCTTTGCTTCGGTGGCAAGTTGGGCTTGTAAGATTTTTCGTTCGGTAGCCAATCGCCGTTCAATTTGCGTTTCAATGCCAGCCTGGGCTTCTTCCAGCTCTCGTTGCTTACGACGCAGATCGGTCTCTGTTCTAAGCAACTCACTAATTTTTCTTGATTTAGTAGCCAGCTCTGTTTCCATCACCTGTTGCCGAGCAGCCATCTCGTTTTCTAGCTGCTTTCGAAGTTGGTCCTTAAGTTCTCGCTCTCGGGCTTGTACTTTCTGCGTAATTATCACTTCGTGTTGAGACTGTTGCATAGTCAATGTCTGCTCGCGAAATTTTAGGTCTTTCTCCCGCTGAGCATATTGAGCGCGATATTTAGCGTCAAACTGATCGGAAAGAACGGCGTCAATATCGAAATGATGTTGACACTGGGGACATGTAATGGGATGCGACATAAGGTGAAAAGTTTTGAAGGTTATAGATTTATATACTCAACCTGCAAGCCCTATGCCACATGGCTAATATAGCTACTATTGTAATTTTTTCCTGATTTATATAGTAAAAATTAAATTATTATATCAATATTTACTACATGAATATACTAATTTCCTGGTACGCCTACAAAAATGATTTTGATAAAATAGGTGGAGAGATCCATGTGAAAGAAGATGGTCCAACCATGCAATTCCATGAGTGGTTTTATAAGCAAGCTAATTATGAAAAACATGTGTTGTTAAGTACAGCTCGAGAAGCTGATGGCGATCAGGCTATTGATAGATTAAAGACAGCCATCTTGAGAAAATATCCCCATCGAGTAATTGAACCACATTTTGTAGATGTGAGTGATCCCATCGATCTAGTATCAATAAAAAATAAAGTAGAACGCATTCTACTACAATACCGGGAGTGTGATATTGACATCTTTTTTTCGCCTGGAACGTCTGCAATGCAGGTAAGTTGGTACATCTGCCATACAACACTGAATCTTCAGACACGCTTATTACAAACCCGTTCGGCAATATTTACTATGAGCAAAAAGCCTGAACTACTGGAAATGAGCGTGGAGGTTTCTCGAGTACCCTATTCAGCTATTATTGCTGAACAGCAAACGCAACGCACATCTCCTCCTGACGATTACTTAATTACCGAAAGTCTAAAACCTATCTATGAACGAGCTCGTCTAGTAGCTAAGGCCGAGCGTGTATCCTGTTTGATTTATGGAGCCAGTGGTACTGGCAAAGAACACCTAGCGCGATATATCCGTCAGCAAAGCGTGCGATACGACCGTCCTTTTGTAACTGTCAACTGCTCAGCCTTGGGAGATCAGTTGCTAGAGTCGAGACTCTTTGGATATGTTAGAGGGGCTTTTACCGACGCTCGCGAGGACCGAAAGGGCTATTTTGAAGAAGCCAACGGAGGTACATTATTTCTAGACGAAATCGGCGACATTTCCCCCTACATGCAACAATCACTACTTCGTGTATTACAAGAAGGTGAGATTATTCCAGTTGGAGATACCAAAGCTAGAAAAGTGAATGTACGAGTTTTGGCAGCAACCCATCGTGATCTTGAAACTATGTGCGCACAAGGGCACTTTCGTTGGGATTTATATTACCGATTGGCTGTAGTAGAACTCTCCATACCAATGCTGAGTCAACGGGGTGATACTGAAAAGAGAGCCCTTTTGGATTTTTTCCTGAAAAGAGTTCGAAAAGAGTTTGGCAAGCAGAACTTGCGCTTGAGCGCGGAAGCTCGTGAGCAACTTATACGATATCCTTTCCCTGGTAATGTACGCGAGCTACTAAATCTGATTACACAGCTAGCCGTTTTTGCTGAAGAAGAGATAAGTATGGCTGATTTACCACCACGAATAACACGTCCAAGCGTATCTAGCTCAGAGACATTCAACTGGGAAGAGGTCGAAAAAAATCTGCTAATTCGAGCACTAAACTTTTTCAAGGGTAATCAACGCCGGGCTTGGCAAGCAGTGGGTTATAAATCGTTAAGTACATTTAGAAAAAAGCTGAAAGATTATGGAATTGCTCCTTGATACCGTTCCAGCATAAACAACTCACTATCATAAACTTACCCCTTCAACAACCTTTTTTAACCCGAGATTATCAAAAAGGTATAACTAACCTCTTTAGTATCAATATCTCCTAGCTATTAATACTAAAGAGGTTAAACTATGTATGTTTAACTTCCTTAAGGTTAACGTCTGGAAAGTAACTTTTTGAAGCACCCGGGGTAGGTATAACACTAACTAATACTGGGGGCGGGTACGGGGGTAGGTACCAGCTCGTGCGTATTCAGATAAATATTAGGTCCAAAAAAATTTCTAAATTTTTTGATGAATTCCTGAGATCATCTATTCGGTTAGCTTCTATTTCTATATACGTTTAGACCCGTTAAGCTTCAATTATAGCGATATTATAGGTAATGCATAGCAATGAAACTTATACAGTCATAACTACTTGGCAGAAAAAAGAGGATATATGAATAGGCTGCTGTTTGCGCACGCTCAACGTATATAGATTCAGGTTACTCAATTTGTAGACCTTCAGCTTTTTTGTAGACCTTCGTATTTTTTCGAAGGCCTTTTTGTAGACCTTTTTTGTAGACCTTCAGTTTTTTTGTAGACCTTTGATAACCAGATAATTACACTGAATTTTGTAGCTCTACTAATTGTTTCCCCTTAACTTTGCACCTACTTATATATATTTTATACCTAGGAGGATGGGTAAACCTGTGGTCATCTTTATTACTTCGGCGAAAGGAGGAAGTGGAAAATCAAGTATCGCTTGGGATCTCGCAATTTTAGCTACTAAACGAAGCTGCCGAGTCGCCATCCTTGAGATGGATAGAAACCGAATGTGCTACAAGGCTTCAGAGTCACGACGAAGAAATATCAGTCTGTGGAATCAACAAAACATAGACGTTTACAATCCCCCAACTAGATTACTTCCACAATACATAGCTGACTTGAAAGGCAACACCGATATTATTCTAGTCGATGATGGCTTTTTATCAGAGGAGTTAACTCAGATTTGTTTAAAGGTGTCGGATGTTATCCTAATCCCTGTATTAGCCAGTAGACCAGATATTGAGGCATTGATTAACTACTATCCTATTCTATTGAAAGCTGTTCGAGTTGTAAAGAGGACAGTATCAATCGGTATTGTTATAAATAGAGTCAAGGATAAGCGAAATAACGCTGTAAAAATTATCAACAAATTAAAAGGGTTAGTGGGTGTCTATTTATTCCGACAGGTTCTCCATGACAGGTCAATTTATGAACGAAGCTTTATAGAAGGTCTAGGTATTTGCGAAATCCAGGGCAGAAACCAGGATAGTACTGCGGAAAAGGAGTTGCAGCAGGTTTTCGACGAGCTTAACGATTTAGTAATCAAAATCTTAACATAGAATCAAAGAGGGTGTATAAAATACTACTGAGCCTAGCCATTTTATACACCCATTTACCTTAATTTCGGTTAATTCCAGTTTGTATATGACAGATACTGCTCTAATCCGTTTCTGGCCTCTTGGTAGCGAGGTAACAACTCATAAAGTTCGTACTGTAAAATCAACCGACGAACCGAGATAAAGACAAGTAAACACATCGAAGAAGCCAACGAGGGCACAGACTTATGAAAAATTTCAGCTTCACTGAGTAAAAAGCTGATTTCCTGAATCTCCCCTATAATGTACTTACGAAGGATTATTTCAAATCTATCTGTTAGACTTAGGGTTACTAGCAGCTTACCAGATTGTCCGAATGACAACCCATTTTTCAAATAGCTAGGTCGTTGATCGTAAAAAATGGCCTGTACCTGTTCAGGAGAAATTGATGTACAAGAAAATGTATGATTGAGAAATGCTTTTCCTGATAAGTTATTCTTCATATATGGCTTAGTTCAGTTGGAAGGAAAGGGATGGATTTAGAGTAATTGCTTCGACTGGAGTACTCTTAAATTCTGTTCGCGCCGAACCTTCTTTGACACTTTCGCTAACAGGTTTATAGTCTCGCATAAGGAAATGTGCGATGCTAAATCCTGCAGCTCGTTCTTCGTCAGACGCATTATCTTCCAAGTAAGTCGAAACAACAATTTGACAGCCCAAATTCAGCTGAATTTCCCGAACTATACGATTCCATTTATTAAACGCCATTCCGTTACTGGATAAATTTGGGTATACAACAATATTCCTACCGGATAATCGCTGGAATTGGCAAAAATCAAGACTCAACCTCTTTTCTCCGCTAGCCAGCCAAACATAGTCAGGGTAAAACGCGGTTGCGATCAAGGCGGTTATTTCATCCTCGACGATAGCAACAACTGCATCTGGCTTCAGCTTCAATTGATGCTCACCGAACAAAGCTGGACGCACAGAGAAAGGATAAAGACCCAAAAACTGATGCACCATGCTTGTCTCTGGCTTCGGTCTTCCCGTTATGGGGTCGAAAAGTTTGATTACCCCCAATCGCGTCTCGCCGTCACGATCAATCTGCCAGAGAATGGTACCACCATTCCAATGATCTGATGTACCTATCTGAAATCTATCAAACAAGTTGCGAGCTTCATTTTCCCCAATCAAGGTGCAGATAAATAGAAATAGGTTATTCCGTTCATAGTTTGTCAATGAGGCAGAAACTATCTTAGAATCTATCTGGCCAGGAGGCATAGTCATCCATCTTGGTTTTAAATCGGATTCAAAGTACTCTTCGTGTTCCATTAGTAGAATTTTTTAGAATAAATTGTAGATAACATACGCCAGCCAGCGTATATCTGTATCATACATCCGCTCTACCCTATACAAGCTTGTTAGAGTTGCTCTCAGCCAAGGAATGTCAACTTCCCTCCAGTTCCAACAATAATTGTAACACTACCTATCTTTGTAGGTGGAAGCTACAGAAACGTAGCAGTAGGCGGTTGTTTCACTTGTTTCATTGTTTCAATTTGAAACAATGAAACAAGTGAAACGAAATCAAGCAGAAGTATTTAGGTGTCGATTCACCTTCGATAATGAAATACCCATTTCTTTAGCTATTTCACGTTGTTTCTTACCCTGGGATGTCAGCTCCCTTACTTGGGCAGATTCATACTCTTTTTTTGCAGCTTTGTCGACTAGTTGTGTAGTCTTTAGGTGTTCAAATTCAGCAGCATTGCTTACCCGTTCAAATTGAAGAAAACTATTCCGTTTTATAATCTGGCAGACGATTACATTGTCAGCATCATACTCAATAGCAACATTACGGGCTTTTACCTGTTTGAGATATTTCAAATCGCTTGCTTGTGTACTAGCTCCAATGCCGAAGCTACTATCACAGAACTGGATAAGTCGAGAACTCCCCTGAACATCATTTTGCGAAAGGGGTCTTGACGCATCGCGCTTAGGAGTATGAGCCAAAACCAGGAGAGATAGATCATACTTGGTTTTCAGCGCCTTTAATTGTTTCATCAATGGGGCTGCGGCCTTTGAAGTCTCCATGTCGGATCCCAAATAGGTCAGGTTGTCGACAATAACGACTTTTGTACCAGTGTGCTCAATAGCCTGCTCAATGGATTTGACCAGATAGTCTTCAAAACTAGAATAGCCAACCGGCATAGTAGCATCTGGATGAATCTCGCACCGATTTAAGTTATGCGACCAGCGATAATGCTTACTGCCTCCTTCACTATAACGAGCCTCAAATTGTTTAAATGACATTTCGAAGTCAAAATACAGCACAGGTTGCTCGCTGGTTTCTAATTGAAATCCTGAAATAGGCCTCCCAGTGCTGATACTGTCGGCAATTTGGACAGCCAGAATTGTTTTACCTTGATTAGAACTGGCAAATAGAATACAGATTTCACCTTCGAACCAGAAGGAATCAAAGAGCTTCTTTGGTGTTGGATGTTTTTGTGCTTCACTAATCCAATGGTTTGCTGACCGTACAACGAACGCGCCAATGCGTTCTCTGGGTTGCTGTAGGAGCTTATCATTACGAGCAAACTCCGATAACAGGCCCTCCATCGTGATGCCTCCATGTCGAGAAATAATAATTGGTACCTTTTCGGGAATATAGTTCTCCATCACTACTTATTCCGTTTTTGGGTGGTAGCGAGATATTGATCTGCTTTCGAAGCAATTTCGCTGTTAGTTTTACGATGTTGCTCTTTAAGCCATTGGTCAATCTCTGACTTTAAGAATGCCAAACGGTTTCCCATCTTTTTATGTGGTATCTCACGCCGTCGCACTTTTCCGTATATGGTCGTAATTGCAGGTTTACTTGGTAAGTATTCACTCAGTTCTTCAACTGAAAACCAGCAATCAGACTGCTGCTGTACTAGTGAAGGTTGATAGTTTGCTAATCCGCTCCTGACAGCTTCTTCCAGAAGTAGTTTTAGTTGGGAAGGAGTTGTAATTATAAATTCTGATGCCATGCGCTTTTGTTTTAGTGAAACATGGCGCAAAAATGAGAGAGTTATATTGCGTTGATTGCGTTGACTGCACAATGCAATCAACGCAATATAAGGTGGGTGAATTCTTCAACTATATTTTGATCAGGATCTGATAGGGTACGCCCCGCTTTACCTAAATTAAGTCCAGGAAAACGCTTTTCAAGAAGAGGTACTAATCTCCATATAGGACGAATAAATTGAATTTTATCACAATCCTCCATTCTGCGTATCCATGCTGCTAGAACTGCTTTTGCCCCATCTCGTTTCTGCCATCGTCCGGTTTCAATGCTGATGACTGGCCTTTCGGGACGAATAGTATATAAGGCCATCACACACACAGGCTCATCATCAGGGTTTAAAAATAGCTCACTAAAATCCTGAATAACATTACCATTTTCAGCTATAGGCACATTGGCAAAGGTTTCATAAATCGTAGCATCTACTGTTTCCTTACGGAGCTTAAAAAGAGCCTTCTTCAACCTTTTACGAACTTTTTTTAGTAGATGGTGTGTAATTTTTTTCGTTATACGAGATGAATGACTTTCAAACAAAATGAGCTTATATTCTTCGGTAAGTATTGCAGTATAAGCATCAGTATATGGATCACCTAAATCTAGGCCATAGTGTTCGCAAGCATCTTTATAGTGCTCGTTTAAGACATATTCAACTTCTTCAAATAAGCCATTAATCCTTTCAAACACACGTTCCTCAAAGGCAGTCCCACCTACCCTGTAAGAAGCATTATATAATTCCGATATTTTCGCTTGTATAATCTGTTCATCCTCGATCAATAAAAGATCGACAAAAAAACTAAGGAAATCATCTTTACTCATTTACCCAATTTATTTTAATTCGAACAAATCAATTTTAATACGATCAGCAGCTTCGCGCTTTGACTGATCAACTATCTTAGCATAAATCTGCGTTGTCTTCAGCTCACGATGACCTAACATCTTGGAAACAGTGTAAATATCTGTTCCAAGCGATATTTGTAGAGTAGCATAGGTATGTCGGAAACTATGGAATGTTATCGGCTTAGTAATTCCGGCATCTTTCACCCACTGCTTCAAGATTTTGTTCCAGTGTGCAGAATACGTAAGTCCGGGGAAGGCCGGTTGATTGTCTCCTAAACGTTCGCCCATTAGAGATACCGCCAGCTCTGATACCGGCATATATTCTACCCCTTCAGTCTTCTCCTGCCGAAAAGAAATAGTATAGCCGTTCAGGGAGTCATACCGAATCTGCCCCCAAGTCAGGGCTTCAATGTCTGAGTAGCGAAAACCCGTCAAGGCAGAGAATAGAGCGGCTTGTTTCAGGATTGGCAGAGTAGATAACTCCGTCGCGGCTAAAGCCTGTAATTCTGCTAATGTGAGATATTCACGCCGTGTCTCTTCTGGCTTGATCCCTTCAATTTTGGCGTCAAGGTCAGTACTTATTAGTCCATCTTTATAAGCTTGCTTAAGTGCTGCTTTAAACTTATTAAAATAACCAACAGTAGAATTGACAGCTAGTTGTTCACCGTTACGGCGACTCTTTGCTTGCATCATGTAAGTACGAAAATCTCGGCATTTCTTTATAGTCAGATCAGACAGTTTGAGCGTTCCGCCCGTAAAATCGCGCAGGTAATGTAAGGCACTCTCCCAGCCGTCTTTATTACTGCCGACTCGGGCAGCAGTTAACTGTTCACAGTAAGCAACAAAGCATATATTCTGCGTTTTTTTTGATAGAAAGCCATAGGCACCCAGTTGAACATCAATTTGCCGTTTAGCCCGGATCGTTGCAGCCAAGGCGATTGTCTCGCTATTCTGTTCTTTGTCGGCTGGTGTTTTAGGCCGATTGAACAGATACAGACCTAGAAACTCACGACGGGTCGGTTTACCCGTGTCAGGGTGAGGAATGGCTGGGTAGTAATCTAGATACAGGCTGGTTCTTCCGTTCGAAATCGGCTTTTTACGGAGTTTAACTTTAATCATTCTTACCCAGAAATAAGAGTCAATAGTTGGTCAATCGGCATTTTTGGTATATAGACAAACTTCCCTTTATGTTGTTTAGGGATGTTATGACGTCGAATCAGGTCGTATAAGGCTTTATTGGAAATAGGGTATTTCTCCAAAATCTCTTTGAGTGTATAGCAATTTTCGAGAGCAACTGGATCAGGTCTACTGGCTTCCATTAATTGTGTAGGTCGTTCGACAAGTTTGTCAATATCTGCCCTACGGATAATGGTACGACGAATTAGTTTGACAAATGGTAATTCACCTCGTTCATTCAGTCGGTACAGGGTACGGCGGCTGATACGTACTAAGCGAGAGGCTTCATCTATGGTAAGAAACTCCTCAGCTTTTAAATCCAATAAAGGTTTGTCAATAATCTTTCGAGTCTGCTCATTACTGGTCTTTATCTTTTCATCTCGCTGACGAGCCTTATAAGCCCTCTTACTACATAGATCGCTACAAAGCCTTGATGTCGTTTTACGAGCTTCAAAGCTTTGCTTGCAGTATTCGCAAATTCGGGTGACTCGAATGTTAGAGCTCATGTTATCAGTAAGTGTATATAATATCCCAGATATGCCTGAATATGTCAGTTTGTGCCATTATTTCGCCAAAAAAACGGATTCTTAAAGAGAATCCGCCGCCGAGGTACATCTAAGGTACAAATATTCACTCAACAAACAAATATTACCACTAACTAAACTGTTCCTAAATCATATCTAAAGTCTAATTTTAAGACTCTATGTACGATTTAGTAGTAAAATACAGTAGGTATATTAGGTCCGGTTACTTTCCGATACAGAATTTACTAAATATCGAGTCTAATAAATCATCTGTCGTTATTTCCCCGGTCAGTTCACCTAAATGTCGCAAGGCAACCCGTAAGTCCATGGCTAGCCAATCGGGAGTAACCTGATTATCTAATCCGATGATGGCGCGGTCTAGGGCGTCATCTGTAGCAGTAAGATGCTCGAAATGGCGGGCGTTGGTCACTACAGCGCTGCCCGTCTGCACGGCTGAATCGGTTCGAACACGAGTGGAAAGGGCTGTTTTCAGTTCGTCTAGATGTGTATGCTGGATGGCTGATATCCAGACGATCGATTCACCGGCGGCCTCCTCTAACTGAGTCTGCTGAGATGCTGTCAGCGCATCGAGTTTATTACCAACCAAGAGATACGGTTTATCTGACGCACGTACCTCTGCAACAGCTTTCTGCAATTCCGCAGGGCTATTATTTTTTCCGTCAAAAAGGTAAATAACTAGTGCGGCATCTCGCATTTTCTGCTGAGTTCGCTCAATCCCAATAGCCTCGATCCGGTCGGTCGCTTCTCTCAAACCAGCCGTATCAATAAGCCGAAAACGAATGCCATCAATGAATAACTCATCTTCGATAACGTCGCGGGTAGTACCGGGAATATCAGAGACGATTGCTTTTTCTTCGTTCAACAAGGCATTCAAGAGCGTTGATTTACCTGCATTCGGTTTCCCAACAATCACCGTTGGAACGCCGTTTTTAATGGCATTACCAGTTGAAAACGAGTCAATTAATGGATGAAGTACCCGTCTAATATCGACCATCAATTGCCGGAGTCGATCACGGTGAGCAAACTCAACATCCTCTTCGCCAAAATCCAATTCTAGTTCGACCAATGCGACAAAATCAATGAGTTGCTGACGAAGTTCTTTTAATTGTTTTGAGAAACCACCCCTAAGCTGCGTGAGTGCGGCTCGGTGACTGGCATCCGAATCCGACGCAATTAAATCAGCTACAGCTTCGGCTTGTACGAGATCAAACTGCCCATTCAGAAATGCTCGTTGTGTGAATTCCCCCGGTCGGGCCAGTCGAATACCTTCCTGGGTTAACCGACGGAGAATTTGCTGAATAATAAATTCCGATCCATGACACGAAATCTCAACAACGTCTTCCTTGGTAAATGAAGTTGGTGTATGAAAAACAGTAATCAAAACCTCGTCAATGATACTTCCATCTTTATTTCTGATCGTACCAAAATGAGCGGTATGACTGGCTTGTTTTGTGAGGTCTTTCCCTCGGAAAATACGATTAGTAAGCGAAATAGCGCCTTCGCCTGAGACGCGGATAACGGCAATGGCACCGATACCCGGCGCAGTAGCTAAGGCAGCAATAGGTTCTAGCTGATACAACTGTTTACGATTTACTGAAAAATGGGGTCCATTGATTCATCAGGCTAACCAGACGTTTTTCAACTGCTACATCTGGAATACCGAGCCAGTTGGCATAGGTATCGCCCAGAAAGAAACGCATTTCTGCGGCTGCGAGGTTCCGACGATTTTCGTACCCAGCGAATATACCTCCTGCCGGGTTCGCTGGCTGAATCTGCTGTAGTGCCGGGTCGGCCAACGCATTTAATAGCGCGTGTGTAAGGCCGATACCCGCTTCGGACGGGGCAAACTGCCGTCGGATAATTGCCTGATGGAGTGTATAGGCTTCGCGAAGATTTCGGGGCAACAACTCATCTGCCACGCCGTTTAGCCAGCCAACTACGTTGATATGATGCAGATAATTCTCTTCGTCCTCATCATCAGCAGATCGGACCGACCAACGACTAGCCGCTTTTCGTAGGCCCAGAAGGACAATATAGGAAAACGCCAGATTCGTTCCAGCCATATCTTCCTGATTGACAGGAAGTCCCCAGGCCATATTCCATCGCCCAGAGTGTAAAGAGAACCAGCGGGCACCAGCATGAATCAGACGGACTTTGAGAGTTCTTATGGTTGCTTTTCCCACCTGGGCATGTGTAGAATCAGGCAACCATTCTTTAGGGTTATTGACGGCCAATATCCATTCACCCGTTTCGCGCAATCGACGTAAGGTATCGTTTTTAATGCGTTCGGTTAGCCAGAGAACCTGTGCGCCATGAGCTCCTAAATATGAATAAGGGAGTGAAAAAAAACCGAGTACAAAACCAATCTGTTGAGCGTTCTTCTGGAAAAAGCGCATGCCGCGCTGCATTTTTTCCGTATCCGCCCAACTGGGTAAGTGCGCGTATTCAGTAAAAAACTCCTGAACGGAGGGATGTTGTTCGCTAACAGCAAAATCGCTCGTATCAGTCAGCCACTTCATCAGTGAACGCAATCCGATCGATCCACCTCCCTCAACAACAGACGCGATGACTGCATCGGCAGGTGCATCCCCCTGTTGTCGATGGCCCTCTAATAGCTCATCTGAAAATGGCCGTGTTGATTTGATAAGCGTTGGCATCGTTGCAGTAACGGTTTAAACGAACAACGATGTGCGGAAGGGATTGGTTTTCGCTTGTAAAGTTTGAGGTTAGTTGACGCATCAGCAATATATGCGTCAACTAACCTCAAACTATGCGCATCAACCTCATTTTTCAACCGGACTAATGCTGCTTTCTGCTGTATTGCTGATAAAGGCAACTCGTTTGCCGTCGGGCGACCAGGAAGGGGTATTGATCGTACCTTGTCCGCCATAGATGTAAGCCAGCACTTTAGGCTTTCCAGCACCAGAAATCGGTAGTAACCGAAGGTAAACGTGCTTATAGAATGGATGCTCATTGGATTTGACTTCCTCCTTTAGGAAGGACAGGAAAATAATCCATTTCCCATCGGGCGAAATATGCGGAAACCAGTCGTGAAATTCGCCATCCGTAACCGCTTCCTGTTGACTGCCATCAGCTTTCATTCGCCAGATTTGCATCGTACCTGTCCGATCGGAGTTGAAATAGATATACTTACCGTCTGGCGTAAACTCGGGTCCATCATCAAGGCCTTTAGCATCTGTTAATCGCACTTCGGGTCCACCGTCTGCGGGGACGTTATAAATATCAAATTCATTATTCCGAGAGCCAGTAAATACAAGCGTTTTATTATCTGGCGACCAGCCGTGCAGGTACGATGGTCCTTTAGGCGTAATCTGTTTAGGTTCTCCGCCCCTTATTGGAACAGTATAAATAATCGAACCGCCAAGTTCTCTCACCCCACTACTTAATCCAATCATTTTTCCGTCGAATGATAAGACGTGGTCGTTGTTGTTGTTCTTTACCGTACCCGTATTAAACACAGTGGGTTGCGCTTTAGCCAGATCAAACGCATACATGAGTCCATCACCATTGTACAATAGCGTTTTCCCATCTGGCGTCCAGTTAGGGGCCTGAATCGACTTAGGCGCATTGAAAATCACTTGTCGTTTTCCGGTAGCAATTTCCAGTAACTCTAAATTACTTGCCAGGTATTCGCGGTATGGAACAAGCTTGTCGTGTGCAGGTATGCTAATGCGCACATCCTGAAAAACCTCTCGCTCCAGCACATCTTTATTGTGTGAGCTAATAAATAAACCAACATATACTTCTTCGCCCAAATCTAGATCGGTAACTTGCTCGTTCACAAACGGTTCGCCGAATTTCGCCACTCGCATGGTGTAGGTATTACCCTTTCGTTCCAGTTGAAGAACATCAGCCTGAGTTATTTTAGAATGGACTTCTTCCGTATTAGCTCCCGATGTTTTTCGGAATTGCAGCGCATTCATTCCATCGCCATGTGTAGCTACGGTAACATGCGGAGACTTCCCGTCGAGGCTACTGCGAACCATCCAGCCTATTTTCCGGTGGCCATCAACTCCTTTCCCAACCAATGAGGCTCGTGTATAAAGGATAAAATCGCCTTTCATACGTTTCCAGAGGTACTGAAATTCGTCGTGATCGAACCAAATATTGTATCCGGAACCCGACATAGCATACTGATGGGTCTTCGAGTTATAACTGGCAGAACCTGGTTTTAAGACCGCCCCAATGTCTGTATGGCCCTCAAAAATACCGAGGTTTAACTTTTGGGCCTGACTAGTAGAAACTAAGAGTATACTGGTTAAACAGGCTAGTAGCGTTAGAACTTTCATTACGTTTTAAATAGGTTTAGGGAATGTATTTTCCTGAAATGCACCGTACGATTATCACTAAAGCAGTGTCATCCAATCACTTACTTAACCGATCAGTAGCTGATACGGTAATTATCTAAAAAGACGTATCTACCACACTAACAGTGAATTAATTCAGTCAAAATGACTCTTTATTGTACAAAATAGCGTATCAATTTTTCATTGAATTTTCTATCTTTGTCAGAATACACATTTACGATTTTGATGGACAAGCTCACTGCCGATGATTTAATCTACGGGTACGTGAACGGCATTTTTCCAATGGCCGATGCAGATGGGACGCTTTACTGGTATGCTCCCGATCCGCGCGCTATTATCCCAATTCATACCTATAAACCCGCCAAATCGCTTCGTCCGGTTCTAAATCGCAACCAGTTTGAGATACGACTGAATACAGCTTTTGAGGAAGTTATGCGCGGCTGTTCGAAACCACGCTCCGAAGAAGATAGTGTCTGGATTTCCGACGAAATTATCGATGCGTATACGGAATTGCATCATATGGGATTAGCGCATAGCGTCGAGACGTATATAGACAATCGGCTAGTGGGCGGCCTTTATGGAGTAGCATTAGGCTCCGCGTTTTTTGGTGAATCGATGTTTACCGTTGTGAGTAATGCATCGAAAGTGGCATTCCATTATTTAATTATGATGCTCCGCCAGCAGAAGTTCACCTTACTTGATACTCAATTCATTAACGATAACGTTCGACGTTACGGAGCCATTGAAATCCCTAAAGCTGATTATCTGCGACAACTCAAGCTAGCCCTGCGTCATAAAGTAAAATTCACGAACGAGTTGCCGGAGCAGGTGTAACGGTAGGCGGTTTACCGAAAACCGAATATCAAAAACCCGTTATCTTTGCCCGCATGTCAAAACCCGTTCTTGTTCTTAAATTCGGTACTGCTTCCATTACAAAACCCACCGGCGAGCCTAACGAGCCCGTTATGGTCGATATCGCTCGACAGGTAGCTGCGTTGCATCCTCATTATCGGATTGTACTGGTATCGTCGGGTGCAGTCGGCGCCGGGAAATCGTTGATTCGTGATTACAAAGGCGATATCACCCAGCGAAAAGCTGCCGCAGCTGTCGGCAATCTGTTGTTACTCAACCAGTACTCCAGGTTCTTTGCCATTTATGGAATTTCCATTGCACAAAGTTTATGTGAACGGCATCATTTTGCGAGTCGCGATCAGTTTCTGCAATTAAAACAGACGTACGAAGAGTTGTGGGCCAATGATCTGATTCCTATTGCCAACGAAAACGATGTGGTCAGCGACCGCGAATTGAAGTTTTCCGACAACGATGAATTAGCTACCCTGATTGCTATAGGTTTCGGTGCTAAAGCGCTCATGCTTTGTACATCCGTAGGTGGATTGCTCGACAACAATGGCCAAATTATTCGCCAGGTCACGGACTTTGATGAGCGAATTTTCGGTGTGGTTCGAACGGATAAATCGTCGTTGGGTCTAGGAGGTATGGCGTCTAAACTGACATTTGCGAAACTGGCGACCCGGATGGGGATTCGGGTCGTCATTTTCGGATTAAACGAAGCCAATAGTCTTAGCCGGGCATTAAAGGGCGAAATGGGAACTGAGTTTATTCCGCAAACGAATACGTTATCGGCCCGGAATCGTTGGCTTGGAAGTGGTAGTCTCGTGGTTGGCCGTATACAGATAGATGCCGGTGCCGGGCGCGCCTTAAAACAGCGTAGAAGTTTGTTAGCGGTGGGTGTACGAAACATTTTAGGTGAATTTGCGGCTGGTGAAATGGTCGAAATTTTAGACGACGAACAGGCAACTATCGCCGTAGCCCGAACGAGGATTTCGTCAGAAACGTTATCGCAACAGCTTAGCCAGCAAAATGTTGAAGTCGCCAATGCGAATGATATTGTACTTTTGTAGACCAATCTTTTTGGTCAATTTTGTGATTTAACGACGTACGTTATGGTACAGGTAACGAAACAAGCAGTGCAACAATGGATGTTACAAGACTATCTTGTGAAACAGCATCGCTTTCAGGATACAATTACCCAAATGGAGCGGAAATACGGTATGACCCTTGAGGAATTTGAGAAACATATCGAAACGGCCGAAAAAGAAGTCTTTGAAGAATGGGACGATAATATCGAATGGACAGCGGCTGTTAGTATGCTACCGGATGTACTTCACAGCATTGAGGAAATTAAGCAAGGGGCTATTGAAATAATTGAATGAGCGATAATTATTCCTTGATAGAGCATATTCTGGACGATTTAAACAAGCACACATTTATTAGTCAATATGGTATTCTTAAGTATGAACATACTGCCTTAAAGTTCCAGTTAAAATTGCGAATCGAATTCACAAATCAATATGTCTTATTTACAAATGAATACGTGGGAGGTGAAATCCGAAAGTATGCATTTCAATGGCAAACCGCTGATAATACGTGGTTGATGCGCTGGGACAATGTTCCCCATTTTCCTAAACTTACGTCATTTCCGCATCATAAACATGATTACCGAAGTGGCTCCGAAGTAGTCACGGAAAGTTTTAATATTTCACTGATGGACGTATTGGTTTACATCCATTCTCAGTTTCTGAATACTAATCAATGACACCAATTACACCTTTACTCCAGTCAGCACAACAGGCAGCCGCGACGGTTCGGCGGTTGAGCCCCGCTCAAAAAACGGATTTACTCAATCGGTTGGCGGACGTACTGGAAGCCAATTCACAACAGATTGTGATCGAGAATCAAAAAGATCTCGACCGAATGCCATCAACCGATCCGAAATATGATCGGTTGAAACTGACAGCGGCACGTATAACTGATTTGGCGAAAAGCTTACGCGACATTGCCGTATTGCCCGATCCGGCTGGCGAAGTAATTCTGGAGCGAACCATTGAGCAGGGATTACAGCTAAAAAAGATAGCCGTTCCGCTTGGCGTTGTGGGTGTTATCTATGAAGCCCGTCCGAACGTAACGGTTGATGTGGCCTCATTATGCCTTCGGTCAGGAAATGCGTGTGTGTTGAAAGGCGGCAAAGAAGCTGATTTCTCAAATCGCTATCTAGTAGGTCTGATTCAGAGCGTACTGGCGGAATTCAATGTACCGAAAGCCGCTGTTACCCTCCTCCCACCCGACCGGGCCGTGGTCAACGAATTGCTTACCGCGACTCGCTACGTCGATATCATTATTCCGCGCGGTTCCGACTCGCTGATTCAATTTGTTCGCAAGAATTCGTTGGTACCTACCATCGAAACAGGGGCTGGTGTCTGCCATGCTTATGTAGAAACTACAGCTGATTTGACTAAGGCAGTTGCAATTGTTGTCAATGCTCGGGTCTCTCGCCCATCGGTTTGTAATTCACTGGATTGTGTATTAGTCGATGAACAGATTGCGGAGCATTTCCTGCCTATGCTGGTTGACGATTTCAGAAAATGGAACGTCGAAGTTTTTGCCGATGAAATCAGTTATGCGATTTTTGAAAAAGCCGGTTATACGGCCTTGCAACACGCACAACCTGAAGATTTTGGCCGCGAGTTTCTGGATTATAAATGTGCGGTGAAAGTAGTAGCGGGTATGGATGAAGCTTTATCACATATTCAAACCTATTCATCCCGGCACTCTGAAGCGATTCTATCACAAAATCAGGAACTTATCGACCAGTTTCTGCGTGAAGTTGATGCAGCCGCTGTTTATGCTAATGCGTCAACCCGATTTACGGATGGCGGAGTCTTTGGACTAGGTGCTGAAATAGGCATTTCGACCCAGAAACTTCACGCTCGCGGACCATTCGCTCTCGAAAAACTAGTAACTGAAAAATGGATCGTTGTGGGCGACGGCCAGGTCAGATGGTAAATAAAGCGTATACATAAATCAGAACTAAAATTCAGCCTTACACTTGTTGATTATTATTGCTAATGATTAAATCAAACATTCTGTTTTCTACGCTTGTCGGAGCGTTATTCTTCTTCGGTATTAATGTACAAGCTCAATCGTTAAAAGTCGGTTTTACCCGCATTGACTATATTGTATCTCAAACCCCTGAAGCAAAGGAAGTTACCAATCAATTAACCATTCAACAAACCCAGGCTGAGAATGAGTTGAAGCGAATGCAGAAAGAGATTCAGGATAAATACGCAGCTTATCAGTCTGGGGCTGCTCAGATGACCGACGCAATTCGGAAAGCTCGGGAAACTGAAATACAATCTCTCCAGACTCGAATTCAGGAATTTAGTCGGACAGCGGAGGAGTCGTTACAGACGAAATACACCCAACTGATGAAGCCCATCCTGACGAAAGTTCAGCAGGCTATTGACGCAGTCGCGTCTGAAAATGGGTATAGCTATATTTTAAGTGCTAATGCAAATGGCCCCTCTCAAATTCTCTACGGAGCAGAGGAATTAAACATTACGGATCTGGTCCTTAAAAAATTAGGCATCACTCCTGGCCAAACCCCCGCCCCTACCGCACCTGCGAAAACTACGGCTACACCGCCTGCCAGTACGACAGCACCTAAAAAGAATTAAAGCTTCGTCCGTAGGTGTGTATCGAGTTGAAAGGGATTAGTAGGAAACTCCGTCCGGCCCTCTAAAACCAGTTCAGCCAGCATCTGCCCGACTGCGGCCGAGTGTTTGAAACCATGCCCTGAACATGCCGATGCCAGCAATACGTCTGGATAGCTGGGGTGTTGGTCAATCAAGAAATCGCCGTTGGGTGTCATGGTATACAGACAAACCGTCGATTTGACGCAATCGGACCCTATTCCGACAAAGTTTGGCTTGACGTAGTTTTCGTACATGAACTGCGTTTCGGCCTCGCTAACCGTTCGATTTACACTCTCAGGAGTTGTCGGAAATTCAAACATTTCTGTCGCTACTTTAATCCCTCCCCTTGGCCCGTTCACTGCCGGGAAACCATATACAGCCCGATCATTGAGAATAAAAACGGGGAACCGATCAGACGTAAACGTCTCATAGTCAGCTGTTATAGCAAACCAGTATAGCACCTGCCGATAGACACGAAGCAGATCTGCATACGATGTATCGCGAATCGATTCTGTTATCCAGGCCCCAGTCGTCAGAATTAATTTCCGGGTTTGATAAATAGCATGATCCGTTTGAATAGTGAGGCCGTTCGACGTTGATTTAATGGCTTGCAAACGCTCATTGGTATGGATCGAAGCTCCATTTTTTCGCGCTTGTTCGAGTTGTACGGTGATGCATCGTTCCGGCCCTAAAAAACCAGCTTCCTCTTCAAAATACCCGATGTCGTTTGGCTGAAATTTGAACTGCGGAAATCTTTGTCGAAGCGTATCCGTATTAAGTAGACTATGTGGAATATGAAACTGTTCAGCTGCCTGAATCGTCGTTGTCAGCCAACCCGCTTTGTTTCGCGTGCGAACGTCTGAGTTAGGTTGTCCAACAAAAAGTCCTCCCGTTATGGTCAATAATTGTTCGCCCGTAAGCTGTTCGAGTTCACGCCAGATATCGTAAGATCGTAATGCCAGAGGAACAAAATGAATTCCTTCGCCAATAGCCTGTCGGGTGATCCGGGTATCGCCATGCGTAGATCCCAGCGTATGCGGAGGAGCAAACTGATCGATTCCTAGTACATGAGGTGTCTGTTTGGAGAGCTGGTAAATCGCAGCGCTCCCCATTGCTCCAAGTCCTACCACAATCGCATCGTAAATCATAGATCCACTGAGCCTTTATCAGACTATACTTCGATTGGCTCTTGATAGACTTTCAGCAATTGCGTATCTGTTAACGAAGGCATAGCGTAGGTAACACCGTTTAGGTCAGCGAACTCAACAAGATAATTCCCCTTGTCAAACACCTCAACAATTGTCCCTAAGCTACCCTTTTTTAGTCTTTCGGCAGGTAAATCAGTGAGTAGGACAACCACATCTAATACGTGTAAAGAATCCATATAGTCTATCTTAATCGTTAACCTAACAACTTACTAAACGCGGAAACGGCACAACGATTTACGCTAATAGCCGTACCAATCGCTCCACCACTTCTGCAAACTCCGGCGAATTTCGGCTTCGCGCGCATTATGGCCGGGTTCATACAATTTGCGTCCTTTCAACTCGTCGGGCAGAAAATTCTGCTGAATAAAATTCCCCTCGTAACTATGTGCGTATTGGTACTCTTTTCCGTAACCAATTTGCTTCATCAATTTTGTCGGCGCATTGCGCAAATGTAGGGGCACCGGCAAATTAGCAGTTTGCTCTGCCAAGGCAATAGCCTCATCAATCGCTACATAACTAGCATTGCTCTTGGGCGACGTAGCCAGATAAACCGCTACTTGCGATAGGATAATTCGTCCCTCAGGCATCCCAATGGCTTTTATAGCTTGCACAGCTTCCGAAGCCATAATCATCGCGGTTGGATTAGCATTACCAATATCTTCCGACGCCATAATCAGCATTCGTCGGGCAATAAAGACCGGATCTTCACCCGCCACAATCATTCGAGCCATCCAGTACAACGCTGCATTCGGATCAGAACCGCGTAACGATTTGATAAAGGCCGAAATAATGTCGTAATGCTGTTCTCCCGATTTATCGTACCGAGCAATATTCTGTTGAGCAACCGCTGTTACACCTTCATCGGTAATTACTAACGGATCGGTTGATACGTGTGCTGACGCAACCAATTCGAGCAGATTTAATAGCTTGCGCCCATCCCCTCCCGACAATCGCAGTAAAGCATCGTAGGATTCAAACGTAATCTTTTTCGATTGCAAAAACGGGTCCTGAGCCACGGCCCGATCTACTACCTGAATCAACTCCTCACGACTGAGCGCTTCCAGAATATAGACCTGACAACGTGATAATAAAGCACTATTTACCTCAAACGATGGATTTTCAGTAGTGGCGCCAATGAGCGTTATTTGGCCTTTTTCTACAGCGCCTAGCAAAGCATCCTGCTGACTTTTATTAAATCGATGAATTTCGTCGATAAAAACAACGGGCGGGAACATACCACTTGGCCGACTCAGCACATCCCGAATTTCTTTGACGCCTGAATTTATGGCGCTTAGTGCAATAAAGGGTCGTTTAACCGCTTCGGCTAGTAATAAAGCCAGTGTCGTTTTACCAACGCCCGGTGGTCCCCACAAAATCATGGAAGGCAACCGACCGGCTTCGACTGATCGACGCAAAGCGCCACCGGGACCAATTAGCTTTCGTTGACCAATGACGTCATTGATTGTTTGCGGACGAACCCGCTCAGGTAAAGGCGTTGAGTCTGTATTCATCCAGCGAAGTTAATCACGACGACGCAAACCTTTTCCCTACTGCATAAAACAAAACCCGATAACTGAACCAGTTATCGGGTTCGGAAAGGGGTAGAAATAGCCAGCGTCAGAGTGACACATTTTCAAGCGTGACATACCGCTTGAGGTTACTCATAGCGCCAAAAATCAGATTATATACAGACTGGATATTGATTTGCATTAAGGCCGAAATTTCTTCGTTGCTCATGTTCTGAAAATACCGAAGATGAACGGCTTCGCGCTGACGGCGGGGAAGTTTTTCGAGTGCCTGATGCAGACAATCGTTGATAAACATATCCTCCTCGTGATTGATCAGCAAATTTTCGTGAGAGGGATCGGAGCCGGGGAGCGTATCGCCAACGCGTCGGCCATTTACCATCTCGTCCTGACTAACTAATTTCTGCTCGGCGGTCAGGTGACGAACTAATTTACGCTTAATTGAGGCCATTAAATAGAATCGTACCGAAGTGGTTGGCCCGATGGTGGAACGATGCTTCCAGAGTTCAACGAACAGGTCGTGGATGCAGTCTTTAATTAGCGCCCGGTCGGTGGCAAAGTGGACGCAGTAGTGATAAAGAGTTTGAACATAATTTTGATATAGTCGGGCAAACGCATTTTCATCGCCCCCGCGAAACAGATTCCATAAGGTTTCGTCGTCGGGGCCATTTTGGGTACGAGAGCGGGCCATGATGTAGGGAGTAAAGGTTAGGAATAGCCTTGAGGTCTGTAAACTTACCGATAAAAAATAGAATTAAAAAAATACCGTAAAAAAAAATTTCTGTTCACGGTTTTCCCGTTTGCAGAGACACGAAGGAAAAGCTTTTCCCATCGAATAACCCCTTATCACTCAGTTTCAAACTAGGAATAACTAGAAGTGCCATAAATGACAATGTCATAAACGGAGCGTCTAACGTGCTACCTAATTCTTGCTTGGCAAACTGATCGAGTGCCAAATATTGTGTTGCTATATCATATCCATCGCTGTCTGTCATTAGGCCAGCTACGGGTAAAGGCAGAAGTAAATTTTCCGGAGTCGTGGTCAAATGAAGGAACTCCCGTCGGCTCATCAGCTCATGATCGTGTTCATGTGGAGCCGTATTTTTTACAGCTGATAAACCACCTTTTGCTTCAATGACCAGGTTGATAGCCTCGCTAATACTAGCATCATCACAGCCAACCGCCGTAATGTTATGTGAGTCGTGACCGACGGATGAAGCGATGGCCCCTTGTTTTAATCCAAAGTTTTTAATAAACGCAACCGACGGAGGAACATCCTGATATCGATTGACAACGACTAATTTCAGAATATCCTGCGCTACATCAGCAACGATCTGCCCATTCTCCGCATTTGGTTCGTAGAGAAGTTCATTCGTAATCAATTGCCCGTTCAGTGCTTCAATCACGCGAAGCGGCCCTCCCTCCGAAGAATAGCTGACAGCAAAATCAGCTGGATTTTTAGGTGAGCAGTTGAATTTATTGACATGTTCACTCCGTAAGTCGGGGATAGCCGACTTTCCATTTTCCGCCACTACCTCGCCATTGATGACTGTTTGCTGTACGGTAAAGTCTTGTAAATTATCAACTACAATATAATCAGCCGGATCGCCTTCGCGTAGCAAACCGACGGGCAATCGATAATGTAAAACCGGATTCAGACAAGCCGCTCGCAATACATTCCAGAGTGAATTTCCTTTAGCCAACGCCCGAACGACTAACTGATTGATATGGCCCTCAGCCAGCGTATCTGGATGTTTATCGTCAGAACAGAACATGATTTGCTCCGGAAACTGAGCCAGTAGCGGGATCAGCGCATCGAAGTTACGGGCGGCACTCCCCTCGCGAATCAGAATGTACATGCCCCGCTGCGCTTTATCGAGCCCTTCTTCATACGTAAAACACTCGTGATCGGTAGTAATTCCGGCATCAATATAGCGCTGCGCATCGTCGCCCATCAGTCCCGGAGCGTGACCGTCAACAGGTTTGTTGAAGGCTTTTGCATAGGCAATTTTTGTCATTACTTCCGGGTCCTGATGCAGTACGCCCGGAAAATTCATCACCTCGGCCAGATATCCGATCTCTTTAAGCGCCAGTAATTTTTTCACTTCCTGCGCGCCAATCGTAGCACCAGCCGTTTCGAATGTAGTAGCCGGAACGCAGGACGGAGCGCCAAACATGAATTTAAACGGAACGCGCTTAGCCTCCTCAAGCATATATCGCACGCCATCTACGCCAAGTACATTACCAATTTCATGCGGATCAGACACCGTCGCAACCGTTCCATGAACAACGGCTAGCCGGGCAAATTGAGGTGGCGTCAGCAGCGAACTTTCGATATGGACATGCGCGTCGATAAAACCGGGCAATACATATGGTTCACCCGGACGTTCGGCGCTGAGTCGGCTAAATTGAGCAATACGGCCTTTCTCAATGGTGAGTTTGCCATAATAAATCGTTTGATCGAAAAGATTCAGAACGTTTGCAGTAATCATAATTAAATGCGGATAAATAATTTACGAGTGTACATCCACCAAAGTATCAGGTAAAAAATGCCCAGAGCAGTTATACCCATAAGCAAGGGCTCGTACGGTTCGCCCAGTAGAAGAAACGGTCCGTGTCCCAAATGTGTATATAGAGATGTAACGATGAACTTATCGATCAAATGCACCAGACAGTAGATGGCGATGGAATTCATGCCGACGACAACCAGTGGAAAAGCCCACTTCCGCCAGCCACCCACATCAATTACACCATAGAAAAAGGCCAATAACCAAAAGCACCAACCACCACTAAACAGTACCCAGGCCGGTGTCCAGATTCGTTTCACAACCGGACAAATTCCAGTTATATGCAAGAGCAATCCAGCAATAAGGCCGATAAAACCAGCTATGATAAAATATTTCAAGATGTCTCGATTCGACATTCCAGACCGCAACCAACGACCAGCCTGTAATCCTAACACCATTGTGCCGAGTGTTGGAATAAAACTGAGTGTAGCGTATCCACCGCCATTATATAGAAACGGCTTTGCCCGCGGAAATATGTTTAGAAACCAGGTATCGAATGCCCAGGCGAGATTGCTGTTTTTATTAAAATGAGCCATCAACCCGGTATAATGCTCTTGCCAATCAGCCGGAACGCCTACTGCGCTATAATCGAAATCGACAGTTGGAGGAGCTGGATACAGGATAAACGCCAACCAATACCCAACTAAAATTCCCGCAAACGTGAACCATCCGATTCGAGGTTTTGCATTGCCCAGTAAAAACAAAAATGGGTAGCCAAGCCCGATTTGGGTCAGTGTATCCTCAAACGTAAAGTTCGTTTGATCGGCATGGGTAGACCGAAGAAAAAAACCCAATAGAATTAAAATCAGAGAGCGCCGAATGGCATGGCCAAATTGTACGGAAAACGTTTGCGCCTGCTTTACTCGGCTGGCTATGGAATAGGGTAAGGCAACGCCCACCAAAAACGAGAATGACGGCTGAATCAGATCATGAAGTGAGCAACCGGCCCACTCCACGTGGCTCTGATGATGCGTCAGAAATGCCCAAAATTTGCTATCCGGCAATGATTCGTGCAGGCGATGAAATCTCAAAATTTCGGCAGCCATCAATGTCATGACAAAGCCTCGATAGGCATCCATCGACATAAGTCGGCCAGCCAGAAAGCCGGTCTGGGTATCGGACGTTACGTTGGGCATAGGAAACGGGTAGGAATTCGCTGCCAAAACTTAGCAATGGCATTCATATTCGCAACATTGCTGAATAAAGTTTTTCAGAGTGGTGGTATATTTCGGCCCGTTACGTCTCTTTAAAGAGAAGGTCAGATCGTTAATCCCGTGTCTGTGTCCTCACAGACACCTATGCGTCAGCAAAGATTAGCCTACCGGAAAGGTGTCTGTGAGGACACAGACACGGGGGACAAGGGACAACCAAGTTTTCTATTCTTGATTAATACCTTATTACGTTTACCAATTGTTTAAACCAGTTTTTCGATGACTGCGCGTGTTTTAAAAGTTCATCCCGCCGATAACGTAATTGTTGCGCTCCGGAATTTGTCGGCTGGCGAACGGGTTGAGTTTGAAAACGATACCTACGAGTTACCCTATGCCGTTGGCGCTAAGCACAAATTTGTGACGGAAGATCGGCAACCTGGCGATCCGATTACGATGTATGGCGTTCTGGTTGGCAAAGCAACCCAGCCCATTCGACGGGGGGAACCGATTACGACGTTCAACCTGAAGCATGATGCGGATCGCTACGGTCTTGATAAAAAACAGCCTTTTTCCTGGCAACCTCCCGACGTTTCGCACTGGCAAGGCCGAACGTTTATGGGCTATCACCGCGCTGATGGCAGTGTTGGTACCCGAAATTATTGGGTTGTGGTGCCGCTGGTCTTTTGCGAGAATCGAAACGTTCTGATTCTCAAAGACGCCTTCGAACGTGAATTAGGATACGCACAACCCGAAATCTACCGGGATCAGGTTCACGAGATGTTGAGCCTGTATAAGGCTGGCGAAATGGATGTTGTCCATAAAATGCAGCCGTTCGTTGATGAGTCGCAGAATAAAACACTCAATCATGCTCACGAAACTGCCAAACGTCCATTTAAAAATATTGACGGAATCAAATTCCTGACCCATGAAATGGGTTGTGGTGGCACTCGGCAGGATTCGGGCTATTTATGTTCCCTGCTGGCTGGATTCATCAACAATCCCAATGTAGCGGGAGCGACCGTTTTGAGTTTAGGCTGTCAGCATTTGCAGGTCGATATGATTGGTGCCGAAATCAAACGGCAAAATCCGAAATTTGATAAACCGTTGCTCCTGTTTGAACAACAGGCCGGAACCGAATACGCACTAATGTCGCAGGCGATTAAAGAAACGTTTTTAGGACTGGTCGAGATCAATAAAATTGAGCGGAAACCTGCTCCGTTGAGCGCCTTAACTGTTGGCTTAAAATGTGGTGGTTCCGATGGATTTTCGGGAATATCAGCCAATCCGTCATTAGGTCATCTATCAGATATTGTCGTAACGCTCGGCGGGAAAACTGTACTGGCCGAATTCCCTGAACTCAATGGTGTTGAACAAGAACTTATCAACCGCACAGGCGATACGGAGAAAGCGCAGAAGTTCATCGACCTGATGAGTACCTACTCAGCTCAGGCTGAAGCCGTTGGTTCAGGATTCGACATGAATCCATCACCGGGAAACATCAAAGATGGCCTTATTACCGATGCCATCAAATCGGCAGGAGCAGCTAAAAAAGGCGGCACCTCCCCTGTAACCGATGTACTGGATTATGCAGAACCGGTCAGAACTCCCGGTTTAAATCTGCTCTGCACACCTGGTAACGATGTCGAAGCCACAACAGGGATGGCTGGTTCGGGTACGAACGTCATCGTATTCACAACAGGACTTGGTACGCCAACGGGCAACCCGGTTTGTCCGGTTGTTAAAGTATCGACCAACACAGCGCTCAAAAATCGAATGCCCGATGTCATTGATTTCGACAGTGGTCCAATCATCGACGGCGAAGAAAGTATTGCACAAAATGCCGACGCCATGCTGGAATACATTGTTAAACTAGCATCAGGCGAAATCATAACCCAAGCCGAACGACTAGGCCAAGACGATTTCATCCCCTGGAAACGGGGCGTTTCACTTTAATAATTGTGAATGAGTGATTGAGTGATTGAGTGAATAGCTTACGCATGATTTATTCACTCAATCACTCAATCACTCATTCGCTCATTCACTTATGTTTTCACTCAAAAATAAAACCGCCCTCATTACCGGGGGAGCCAGTGGTATTGGGCTGGCCATTTCAAAAACGTTTGCGCAGGCAGGCGCATCGGTTCATATCCTTGATCTCAATGCTGACCTAGCTGAACAGGCGGCTGACAGTATTCGACAAGATGGTGGACAGGCTAGTAGTCATGAGGTTGATATCTCGAATCAACAGCAAACGATTGAGGTTATCAACCAAATTGCGGCAGAGAAACCCATCAACATTCTGGTTAACAATGCTGGCGTTTCGCATATCGGTACGGTGGAAACCACAACCGAAGCTGATTTCGACCGGATTTTCCGAATCAATATTAAAGGGGTTTACAACTGTCTGTTTGCCACGATTCCGCATCTGAAAGCAAATGGGGGTGGTGTCGTGCTCAACATGGCATCGATAGCGGCTACAATAGGCATCCCAGATCGGTTTGCCTATTCAATGAGTAAAGGTGCTGTGTTGACGATGACACTATCTATCGCGAAAGACTATCTGAAAGATAAAATTCGCTGCAACTGCATTTCGCCAGCTCGCGTTCATACGCCGTTTGTCGATGGATTTATCGCCAAAACCTACCCTGGTCGCGAAGCGGAGATGTTTGAAAAACTATCGAAAACACAACCCATTGGCCGTATGGCCGAACCGGAAGAAATTGGCGCGTTAGCGCTTTATCTATGCTCCGATGAAGCTGGATTTATCACCGGTTGCGACTATCCTATTGACGGTGGATTTACAAGGCTGAATAATTAATAATTTACCGTTGTCCTGCTCTGATCCAGGTTGTCAATTTCAGGCGAAAATTGACAACCTGGATCAGAGCCGCATCAGCAATTCCTGGATAAACAATTGGCTAATTAGGGCGGTATGCTTCCCGCTTTAGGGGAGGTGTACCGTCACGGTGGAGCGGTTGTAAGCGCCAAAGCATCCCAGCCCTCCTTGAATATTAGTCGGAAGCAGGACGGGCTCGGCAAATGGATTGTTGGCTGACTGAACCTGCCGATCAATAGCCTCGTGATACCGATAATAAGCTTCGTCCGTGTTCAGCAGATACGCATTGATGGGGCCGGTTGGTCGGCTGAGCTGAGCCTGATCATTGAGCCAGATTGACGGCGTAAAAAGTTGACCGCCCGTGAATATCATCTCATTACCATCGTTGCCAACGTCGGTTACCAGGGCACTTGATTGGAAAAGCCAGTTTCCACGGCCATCCCGAAATAGCCCTGGGTCAGCCATTGACAAGCTTTTTTGAAAATGGTATTCGTTGGTCCCCGCAATTCGGTAATAGTTAAGCTGTCCGACCGGGTCCCGCCAGTGTAATCGGGCGTAATAATCTAAATAGTTTCCGGCGCCTTCCTGGTAGGCCAACGAATCAATACGTACCTCCGTGATCGGTACGGCATTAGGGACTGTACAGGTACTCACAACCGACCGTCCATCCGGCACACTGACCCGCAGGGTGTAAGTGGTACCGGCGGCAATGGGAAACGCAATCGCCTGGACACTATACAGCGTATAGTCGATGCCGTCAAGCCCCCGGTTGTGTCTGCCGGACAATTGAACCGATCGACTGCCGTCCGAGAGCATAACAGTAGCATCAGCGACATCCGTTTTTAGCAAGGTGTCGGCTCCAAACAAGGGTTGGGACCAGGAAATGCGGGCCGCCAGCACGGTATCCTGCGGGGAAATAAAACAGCTAACCACTAATTTTTGGGTTTCTTCCGTAAACGCTTTCGGAAATACTTCCTTGCGCAGGCGATCACAACTAGTCAATAGGGTTCCCAGCAGGAACGTGACGCATAAAACGTAGAATCTCATGATTAGAATTTAAAATTGTAGCTGATGGATGGAAGAATGGGAAATACCGAGTAACGGAAGAGACCAACGGGACTTGAGCCACCCGAATAGACAGGCTCAATTCGATAAAAAAATGGATTCCAGCGATTATAAGCGTTATATACGCTGAATTCCCAGGTTCGTTCATGGTGCTTTTTTTGCTTATGAAACTGGAGGGATAGATCCAACCGGTGATAGGCTTCCGCCCGAAAATTATTTTTCTGCGGGCTGTACTCGTTCACCTTAGTGCCACCATCAAAAAAAGGACTGATAAAATAAGGCGATCCCTTAACATCAAAGACCGTCTGCAAACCGGGGTCATTACCATACGCCGAGTAACTGGCGAGGGGTAAAGTGAGCGCATTCCCCGTACCATATACCCAAGTGGCCGACAGCGTAATCCGTGGGCTTAGTTTGTAAATCCCAACCAATGAGATGTCGTGCCGCCGGTCGTAGCGGGGATAAAACGGGTTGCCCGCATTTAAGTCGGCGAATTGCCACTTTGTCCAGGAAAGAGTGTACCCGACCCAGCCCGATAATCGACCGATTTTGCGTTGAAACAGCACTTCGGCTCCATAACTCCAGCCTTTACCGGTCGTTACATTATCTTGCCAGTCAACGTTTTCCGTCGATTTAGGATCATCAATCAACAGAAAGCTGGCGCCTTCTTTATAGTTAACGAGATTCCGCATCGACTTATAATAGCCTTCCACCGTTAAGGCAAACCCCTTGCCCAGGGCAAAGTCATCCGCAAAATCGGTCGCTAAACCAATGGCTAGCTGCTGAGATTGCTGCGGTTTCACCCGGTCCGTAGTGGGTACCCAGAGGTCTGTTGGCAGACCGATACCCGTATTGCTAAGCAGATGGATATACTGATTCATAGCACCGTAGGAGAATTTAGCAGCTAGCGCAGGACGAATCTGGTAGGAGGCCGAGAGTCGGGGTTCGGGCCGCCAATAATGCGCCGTCTGCTGCGTAAACGAACTCAGCCGTACTCCACCATTGATGCGCCACCGCTGGCTGGGCCGCCACGTATCTTCCACATAAACACCCGTTTCCAGGGCCTTGATGGTATTGACCGATGAGTTGAATGCGTTCGCTGCGGGATTGTTGACGATGAGGGCACTCGGGGTAAACTGGTGAAAGACCATCTGGGCCCCAAGGCGGATGGAGTGCTGGGCCGACGGATAATAATCAACATCGAACTTAGCAGATACATCCCGAACGCCTGATGAATAACGCAGCGATGAATTGAGCGTCTCGGACAAGCGTTCATCGGACGCAATCTGAAACTGGTAATCGCTATAAATAAGGGAGAGATTGGAAAAAAGTTTCTGATTAAACAAGTGATTCCAACGGAGCGTACCGGTCACATTGCCCCAGCTGAGACTATTATTCGACGCGAGATCATTAGCGTAAAACCGATCACGACCAAGATAGCCACTCAGATAAAGTTTGTTTTTTGGCCCAAAATCGTAGTTGGCTTTCGCATTGACATCATAAAAATAGTAGCCCCCCTTCCCTTTGTTGTCACTCTGACCAGCCAGTATTGGGGCCATCAGCACGTCCAGATACGTGCGTCGGGCCGAGACCAGGAAGCTGCCTTTTTTGTTTTTGGTGAAGGGGCCTTCCAGGGTCAGTCGACTGGCAATCAGGCCAATTCCTCCCTCGCCGTGTAATCGCTCTTTATTGCCATCTTTCATGTTCAGCTCAATAACGGATGAGAGCCTGCCGCCATACCGGGCGGGAAACCCGCCTTTGATAAGTTCGACACTTTTGAGCGCATCCCCGTTGAAAACCGAGAAAAAACCGAACAAGTGATTGGCATTATAAACAGTGGCTTCATCCAGAATGATCAGATTCTGATCAGGGCCACCACCCCGTACGTAAAGACCTGTCTGGCCTTCCGACCCTTTCTGAACGCCAGGTAGTAGCTGGAGTACCTTTAACACATCTTTTTCGCCCATAATGGCGGGGATTTGCTTGATCTGCGCAACCGGAAGGTCAATTTGACTCATCTGAAGCTGTTCACTCACTTTTTCCTCCGAACGGCCTGCTTTCACATCGACAGCGGCTAACAACCGGCCGGGTGTTAATAGGATAGTCAGCGTAGTATTTTGCCGAAACGGAATGGTCTGTCGATGGGTTTGATAGCCAACATAGGAGTAAGCTAGCTGTAAGCTATCCTGAGCGGGCAAGGTCAACGAGTAGAATCCGTAAGTATTGGTGGTGGTGCCCAGGGCCGTACCGGGCAAATAGACATTAACGCCAATCAGGGCTTCCTGGCTTCCCAGCTCACGCACATAACCGCTGAGAGTGACTCGGTCTGCGGATGACTGGGAAAAGCCAGATTGAGGTAACAGGAAACTGAGGATCAGCCAAGATCCAATGGCAAAAAGTAAAGATCGCATAATACGTATAGAGTAAGGTCCCTGCTTCAAGGGGACAGGCTGTTGATTGGCATGAGCCAATAGGAAACGTTTGGGCTAGCTAACCAACACTGCTGGCGGTTAGTGTTGTCAGACCGGTTATAAACACGACAGGAGCAGATAGGCACACTTCCCCTTTACACCCAGTTTGACGCTGGTGTAGGCACATTTTATGGTAAGCACCTGGAATGTACTGGGCAGCGGATGGGTAAACCGAAGAATGTATTATTCAGTTGGCAGGCAAGTGGCCGGGACTGCGCGGCAAGAATTAGTAAGCGTAAACTTGTGAAAAGAAGGTTAGTCATGAATACTATTAATGGGTACTACCAGCTTAAACAATCCCGAATGGAATGTAGTAGGGATAACTTAATGAATACATCAAAAAATGTTGTCAAACGTGGTAAACATGACATCAATGAGCCGAAACCTACTCGTTTCTGGCTGAGCTATTGGATTAGCTAATCTATCCTCGTTCCATTACTGAAAATAGGTAGTGAATGCGCCCACAATTACCTTACTAAAAATTGTCATTTAGAGGTGTTATTTTAAAAACCCTCCTTGCAAAACAGGCCACTTTTTCGTAAATTGTCCAGATTCTAAACGGCACTGATGAACTTTAAATTAACTTCAGAATTTCAGCCCACTGGCGATCAGCCTAAGGCGATTGACCAACTTGTAAAAGGCGTAAACGAAGGTGAACCATCGCAGGTATTACTTGGGGTGACGGGATCAGGTAAGACATTCACGGTAGCTAACCTGATCGCTAAAACCAACCGCCCGACACTCGTTCTGAGCCATAACAAGACATTGGCAGCGCAGCTTTACGGCGAATTCAAGCAGTTTTTCCCCGAAAACGCAGTCGAATATTTCATTTCTTATTACGACTACTACCAGCCGGAAGCCTATATCGCTACGACGAATACGTATATCGAAAAAGATCTAGCCATCAACGAAGAAATCGACAAGCTTCGGCTGGCGGCAACGTCATCGCTGATGAGTGGTCGGCGCGATGTTATCGTAGTAGCTTCGGTTTCCTGCATTTATGGTATGGGCAACCCCGAAGAATTTAAGAATAATGTGGTTCGGATTGGGGTTGGCGAACGGATGAGCCGCAATCAGTTTCTGCATCAGTTGGTGAGCATTCTCTATAGCCGAACCGAAGCTGAATTTGGTCGCGGCAATTTTCGGGTTAAAGGCGATACGGTGGACTTATACGTCGCCTATGCTGACTTTGCTTACCGTGTCATATTCTTTGGCGACGAAATTGAAACCATTCAACGGATTGATCCATCGACGGGTAAAAAACTCTCGGAGGAAAGTCTGGTGACGATTTTCCCGGCTAATCTTTTCGTTACCAGCAGCGATACGCTTAAAGGTGCTATTCATCAAATTCAGGATGATCTGGTTGCTCAGATACGCTATTTTGAATCGGAATTTCGCGAACAGGAAGCCAGCCGAATTCAGGAACGAACTGAATTCGACCTCGAAATGATGCGAGAGTTAGGGTATTGTTCGGGCATCGAAAACTACTCGCGCTACTTTGATCGACGGCAACCTGGTCAACGTCCATTCTGTCTGCTCGATTATTTCCCGGATGATTATCTGTTAGTTGTCGATGAAAGTCACGTAACGATTCCACAGATTCGGGCGATGTGGGGCGGTGACCGTTCCCGAAAAACCGCCCTAGTCGATTACGGATTCCGGCTTCCCTCAGCGCTGGACAATCGCCCACTGACGTTTCAGGAATTTGAGGATTTATCGGGGCAAACCATTTATGTATCCGCAACGCCATCCGACTACGAACTCCGCCGAAGCGAAGGCGTTGTCGTCGAACAATTAATTCGCCCCACAGGGTTACTCGATCCTGAAATTGAAGTTCGGCCAAGCCTGAATCAGATTGACGACTTACTCGAATCGATTGATACGCGGGTAAAACGTGGTGAGCGCGTGCTCGTTACCACACTGACCAAGCGCATGGCTGAAGAATTGACGAAATATTTGGATCGGGTAGGTATCAAAACCCGCTACATTCACTCTGAAGTGAAAACACTGGATCGCGTCGAAATTCTGCGTGATTTACGATTGGGCAATTTCGATGTATTGGTTGGGGTTAACTTATTGCGCGAAGGCCTTGATTTGCCTGAAGTATCGTTAGTTGCAATTATGGACGCCGATAAAGAAGGTTTCTTACGCGACATTCGATCACTGATTCAAACCATTGGTCGAGCCGCTCGAAACTCGAACGGGAAAGTGATTATGTATGCCGATCGAATTACGGGTTCTATGCAGAAAGCCATCGATGAAACCAACCGTCGCCGGGCAATTCAGATGGAATACAATACCGATAATGGTATTACGCCAACTACCGTGCTAAAATCCCGCGAGGCCATTATGGGTCAAACCAAAGTGGCCGACTCAAAAGTGAAGCACTTCTATGTCGAACCCGAAGAAATTCGAATTGCGGCCGATCCGGTGGTTCAATACATGGGCAAAGGCGACCTGGAAAAAATGATTGTTGAAACGCAATCTAAAATGGAAAGAGCGGCCAAAGACCTCGACTTCCTAGAAGCCGCCCGTCTGCGCGACGAACTATTTCAGTTACGAGACAAGCTGAAGAAAGAGACGGCGTAGTCCCGATTTTGTAATTAAATGATTACAAATTGAAAGTATTTAATTACATTTGCAACGGTTGGGGAGAGATCCTCGACCCTTCCTTGAGGTAATGCGACCGGCCGGATAGCATTACCTCATTGTATTTTACGGCTAATAGTGCCATCGAAAATCTCCTTCCGTTTTAGCCGGAAAAGCTCACCTTTCCAGATCAGCCAGAGTTCCTTTATTTTCTGAGAACTAGTTCTCTTAAGTCGGTCTTTAATAGCCCATATCAATTTATTCCGGTCAATAGAACTCTGAATGTTAATCAGAATATAGTTAGCCTGTCCATGCGCATCCCTAATCTCATTATCAACAGCTCCAACAGTAGGCGTTTGGTTATGCTTGAATTCGATATAAATCTGTTCTTTTAATAAATAAGCATCCGGAGTGCGAAAAGCTGTATCAATGGCTAATAAACGTACCTGATAACCTAACTTTGCTAGCAAAATAGCGGTTTCAATATTTTGTTGAGCTTCGTGGGAGTTATGCGTACGGTGCACTTCAACATATCCTCCAGAATAATCTTCCGGATCAGGATAAACGAGCTTATAATTGCGGGTGTCAGACATTCGGCGATATCAACATAAAAGAACCCGCAAGTTACAAAATCTTATTACCTTAGCAGTCTGTCAACTTAAAACTACCTCGTAGCGATGAAACGTATTCTGGTCATTCTTGGCATTATTGCCGCCGTCGTCTTAATTGGCGTATTCTCGTTTAGTAAATGGACGAAGTCAGCCAGTCCGGAAGCGATCGCGCAGGTTGACCAGAATGGACTAAAAATTAAGGTCGATTATTGCCAGCCGTATAAAAAAGGGCGTAAGATTTTTGGTGGACTGGTCCCTTACGGAAAAGTCTGGCGTACAGGGGCTAACGAAGCTACGTTAATCGATTTCGATCAAAATGTGATTGTCGCCGGGCAACCTTTAGATAAAGGCGAATACACGCTTTGGACGATTCCCTCACAGGATGGCTGGATTGCAATTTTCAACGGTGAGACAGGCCAATGGGGAACCAACTACGACCAAACCAAAGACATTTTACGCGTGCCAATTGTATCGCGTAAACATAGCCCGATGGCCGAACAGTTTTACATTACGTTTGCTCCATCACCCAACGGTACAGATATGATTCTGGCCTGGGATGAAACCGAAGCGGTTGTACCGATTCAAAAAAGAGAGTAATTCAGAACCGGGATTTAGCAGATTTTGGGATTAACCTGATTTTGTTTTCGCTTCAGAGAATCACTATCAAGCAAAATCAGGTTAATCCCAAAATCCGCTAAATCCCGGTCTATTAACGATGAAAGCTCGTACCGATGAATTTTAGCGCATTGGGCAAACCCGTCCGCCAATAGGACCAGGTATGAGCACCATCGCGAGCGCGGTATTCATGTGGAATTTTCCGCTCTAACAGAGATAAGTGCAGCATCGCATTTCCGACTGTCAGCGCGTCATCATCCCCGCAGTCAAGATACCAGCGCACTTTTGTTAAATCACTCTCGGGAGCCGAACGAGCTAACGTGATAGGACTATTTCGCTTCCAGGTTAGGGTCAATCGTTCCTCACCTTTGACAGGCCCACTGAAAATTGGAGCAAAAACCGTGTTGTACCGCTCATCCGGCATGCTGGCAAATGTTTCGTCAGTACGAACGGCTGCACTCAAAGCTGCACAAGCAGTGAATAATTCGGGGTGATGCATAGCCAGCATCAAAGACCCATACCCCCCCATCGATAACCCCGAAAGTGCTCTGAATTCCCGCTGTGTACGCGTTCGAAACATCGAATCGATGTGCGGAATCAACTCCTGCACAAACATATCTTCGTACCGAATTTTATTCTGATAATCATTGACATACCAGGTCGTTCCTGCATTAGGCATCACAATAATCATCGGAGGGAATTCGCCGGATTTAATTCCTTCATCCGCAATTCGATCAGCCTCCCCAAACTGTATCCAGCTCGTTTCATTATCACCCAGCCCATGTAACAGATAAACCACCGGATAGCGACGGTTCGAGGTATAGTAGTCGGGAGGCAGGTAAATCGAGAATTTAACTTGCTGATTCATCAACGAACTATTAAAGACCAGACTTTCCAGAAGGCGCGTCTGCGGAGCTGCCACAACAGGAACAGGTCCGGTATTTTGCGGAGTTGTCAATTCCGTGCGTCGGCGCGATTGGGCTGATGCTGTTAAAGCCAGAACGGTCAGGAACGTACTGATTATAAAACTACGTATGGGCATTGGCGTAAAAGGCAGTGAAAGGGGTTTAAATTTATGCGAAATTTAGCTGGTAGCCATTGCAAAGGCCTAAATTGCATCGGCTTCGCTCAGTAGTCTAACCCAAATCATCCGCTTGTGTCATAAAATAAACGTGTTTACGATGCACAAACGCCTATACCTATTCCTCTTTTTAACAGTTTTAACAATAAAAGTCAATCAGGCGCAAACGTTAGCCGATTGGGAAGATCCGCAGATAATCAGTCAGAATACGGAGAAACCCCATGCTACCTTAATTCCCTTCCCTTCTGAACAGCAGGCTTTAAGCGCAACAGACTGGCGTACATCGCCCAACGTTAGTGTACTGAATGGTATCTGGAAATTCCGCTGGGTGAAACATCCGAGTAAAATACCCGTTGACTTTTACCAACCGTCGCTAAACGATCAGAATTGGGATAATCTGCCTATTCCCTCAAACTGGCAGGTCGTTGGTGCCCAAGAAGGCCGACCCTATGACCGGCCTATTTTTACCAATATCAAACACCCGTTTCCGGCCACACCTCCTCGTATTACAACCGATACAAACGCCGTTGGATTATATCGAGTTCGGTTTACTGCCCCGGCTGGTTTTCAGGACCGGAACATATTTCTGCATTTCGCGGGCGTTCAATCAACTTGCCGTGTGTATCTGAATGGCCAGTTGGTGGGTTATCATGAAGATAGTATGACTCCGGCGGAGTTCCTGATCAACGATAAATTAAAATCGGGCGAGAATTTATTGGCAGTTGAAGTCATTAACTGGTCGGATGGAAGTTATCTGGAAGATCAGGATTTCTGGCGTCTTTCGGGCATTTTTAGGGATGTTTGCCTGATTAGCACCCCCAAAACCTACCTACGCGATCTGGCCGTTGTGACGGATCTGGACGATCAATTCCAGAATGCAACGCTTAAACTTACGGCCTATGTTCGAGCGTTGAATGTAGTAGGTACGCCAGCCATTTATCGGTTTCGGACTACACTCTATGATTCCCAGAAAACGGTTATATTTTCCGAAACGATTAACTCCGACAATGCAACCGATACTGGACAGGAACGGCTTTTCCGCTTAACAAAAGAAATAAAAGCCCCTGCTCTTTGGAGTGCCGAATCGCCAAGCCTATACACATTAAGTATTCAACTCATTGGAGCCGATGGGCAAGTAACCGAAGCAATCAGTCAGCGAATTGGTTTCCGGGAAATGGCATTGGCAAATGGGCAACTGCTGCTCAATGGTAAACCTGTTACTTACAAGGGCGTTAACCGACACGAATTTGATCCGAATACGGGGCGGGTTATTAGCCGGGAATCCATGATACAAGACATTAAGTTGATGAAACAGAATAACATCAATGCTGTTCGGACGTCTCACTACCCCAACGTTACGGATTGGTACGATCTCTGTGATGAATACGGTCTATATGTAATTGACGAAGCTAATATCGAAAGCCACGACTTATGGGGAAAAGGCCAAACGCCAGCGGCCAAACCCGAATGGCGCGATGCATTCGTTGCTCGCGGCCGAGCGATGGTCGAGCGGGATAAAAATCATGCTTGCATTGTCATCTGGTCGCTGGGAAATGAAACGGGGATGGGCCAGAATTTTAAAGACATGGCCGATATTATGCGGCTAATCGATCCAACGCGCCCCATTCACTACGAAGGTCGGCAGCCTTACAATGGCACGTCGTTAACTAGTTTCGACATTATTTCAACTATGTATCCATCCGTTGATGACATGCTGAAACTCATGGAAAAGGACCCGGCCCGACCCGTCATTGTCTGTGAATATGCGCATAGTATGGGCAATAGCGTAGGAAACCTTAAAGATTACTGGGCAGCTATCGATAAATATCCTCGTTTACAGGGAGCTTTCATTTGGGATTGGGTCGACCAGGGGCTTCGGGTAAAGAATAAAGCGGGTAAAGAATTCACCGATCATATCAATTACATCGATGGCGCCAATGCGGGCGATGGTCTAGTAAATCCCGACCGAACTCCTCAGCCCGAAATAGCGGAGGTAAAACTGGTTTATCAGTACATAAAATTAACAACGCCAACTGCCTTATCGGCCGGGCAACCAGTTAAAGTGAATGTTCGAAATACGTATGATTTCCAATCGCTCGAACCCTTCAGATTAGAATGGGAACTCATCCGGAATGGCGAAGTTGTACAACGGGGGGCCGAAACGAATTTAGTCGCGAAACCGGGACAAACGCAGGTAGTGACCTTACCTGTTCGCCTGAACGCCGTAGTTGACACGCGCTTGATCGACGGAAATGCGCGCCCCTCTCTGGCAGCACTGGCGGAACGAGCAGCTCAAATTGGCGAGTATTTTCTAAACATCAGTGTTCGGTTAAAACAGGCAACGAGTTGGGCATCTGCCGGGCATGAAGTAGCATCCGGACAATTTCCAGTCAAAAGTGATTCGCCAACGCAACCTGTCATTGGCATGAACCGGATTCCGCCCGTAAAAGCAACCTCATCGACCACAACGATTACGGTTCGTGGAAAGGATTTTGCCATCGTGTTCGATAAAGCCAGTGGAGCTATGAGCCAGTGGTTTTACAAAGGAAAAAATATTCTTGTAAGAGGCCTACAACCTAGTTTCTGGCGAGTGCCTACCGATAATGATGAAGGAGGCAAAGAGCGATCGTTTGCCACCAGTTGGCGCAAAGCGGGTCTAGATACGGCCAAATTTTACTCTGTTGATATCAAAATCGAATCGCGCCCACAACTGGTACAGATCACTTGTACGAACGAATGGGCAGGTAATAGCAGCACGATTCGCCAACAGACGGATTATACGATTTACGGTACAGGTGATGTACTGGTCAATACGACATACACGCCTTCGGGCAGTCTGCCTCCTTTGGCGCGTGTTGGTATGCAATTTCAGATCCTGCCTACTTTTACCAATTTGACCTGGTATGGGCGCGGTCCTTTTGAAAGCTACGCCGACCGGAAAGATGCGGCTAAAATTGGTCGCTACGAATCCAAAGTCGCCGACCAGTTTTTCCCGTATATAATGGCTCAGGAAAATGGAAACAAAACCGACGTTCGCTGGACCAAACTGACCGACGAAATGGGATTAGGATTGCTAATTATGAGCGACCTGCCCACGGGCCCACTCCTGAACATCAATGCCCGTGACTACACAGATGATGCACTGCTGAATGCCAGGAAACCCGAAACACAGGAAGTTGAGCGTAGCAATGTTGTGGTCGTAAATGTCGATATGGCGCAGATGGGTCTGGGTGGTGATGATAGTTGGTCGCCACGGGTTCATCCGGAATTTCTACTTCCGGCAACTAAACCCTATTCGTATTCTTTTCGTATGCGGCCGGTCGATTCGCGAACCAACATTACCGAAGCGATCAATCTGTTGTTACCACGACAATAGTTTCGTCAAGGATTGCTACCAAGCTCATTTTCTGATTTTTAGGTGAATTTCGAAAAACGCTACTGATGAGTATCACCTTTATTTTATGAAAAAAGAAAGGGATTTTATCAAATTTAGTCGTGAGCATAACGGATACCGATATAAAATCACCTATTTTCGGGCTTCTACAAATCCCATAGTTTAAACTTACCCTACTTGTATGGCCAAACTGATTATCGTGGACGACGAAAAACCGATTCGGGCAGCGCTACGCGATATTTTGGAATATGAAGGCTACGATGTTGACGAAGCGAAAGACGGTGAAGAAGGGCTGGATATGATTCTGAAAGGCAGTTACGATGTGGCTTTATGCGACATTAAGATGCCTAAAATGAATGGTCTGGAAGTACTGGCCAAAGTCAGTGAAGCCGAAAAGAGCACCCAGGTTGTCATGGTTTCGGCCTTTGGCAATGTCGAAAATGCTGTTGAAGCCACTAAGCGCGGAGCCTTCGATTTTGTTACCAAGCCACCCGATCTGAATCGCCTGCTCATTACGGTTCGAAACGCTATTGAGCGGGCTAAGCTGGTTCAGGAAACCAAAACCCTCAAAAAGCGCATCTATAAGCTTAATGAAATCGTTGGCGAATCTGATCCAATTAAGAAAGTTAAGGATACCATCAATCGGGTTGCGGCTACTGAAGCACGGGTTCTGGTAACAGGGGCCAATGGCTCTGGTAAAGAAATGGTTGCCAAACAGATCCACGAAAAAGGCAGCCGGGCCAATCAACCTTTAGTTGAAGTAAACTGCGCTGCCATTCCGAGTGAACTGATTGAAAGCGAGTTATTTGGCCACGAAAAAGGTGCCTTTACAGGAGCATCTGCCCGGCGTGTAGGCAAATTTGAGCAGGCCGATAACGGAACACTTTTTCTCGATGAAATTGGTGATATGAGCCTCTCAGCACAAGCGAAAGTGCTTCGGGCATTACAGGAAAATAAAATAACCCGGGTTGGGGGTGATAAGGAAATCAAAGTCAACGTGCGAGTCATTGCCGCTACCAACAAAGACCTTCGTCAGGAAATTGTAAACGGTAATTTCCGCGAGGATTTATTTCACCGGCTGAGTGTGATCATGATCAACGTGCCGCCACTAGCCGAACGTCGGGTCGATATTCCATTACTAGCGGATAAATTTTTGCACGATATCGCTACGGAATACGGTGCTCCACCCAAAACGTTGACGTATGAGGCTATGAACCATCTACAGTCGCTTCCCTGGACGGGTAACGTTCGGGAGTTACGGAACGTCATTGAGCGATTAGTCATCATGTGTGGTGACGAAATATCACTGGAAGACGTAAAATCATACGCGTAGGTAATGATTGATTGAATTGTTGACTGATTGAATAAAGTATGCGTAAACCATTCAATCAGTCAACAATTCAATCAATCATTAAATTACATCCCCTCACATCGGAATTATCAAATCGGCCGATTACCCGAAACGCCCCTTCGTTGCCAACATATTGCCCTAAATCCTGCGTTTCAATGAACGAGCAGGAGTCCAGATTGGCCAGGTCGACGACGTTAATTCCGCCACTGCGCGTATAATCGTTGGGATAGATACAGAACGGATCGTTGATGTCACGGATAAGAATACGCATTGTTGAACCAGGTTGAAATATACCGTTACCCATTGAATAAGCTTGCGAAAGCAATTCGGTCATACCATATTCAGAATGGACCATTGACACCCCCAATTGTTGACTAAGTATTGCGTGCACTTCCTCCCGCAACAATTCATGTCGGCGCCCTTTCATCCCTCCCGTTTCCATCACAATCAGTTTATCAGATTTCCCTAGAAACGATAAGTCAGGCTCGGATTCGGCCCAATCCAGCAATCCGAAAGTAACGCCAATAAGTAAAATCTTGTTAGAATCGGCCTCTTGCGTCAGTTGCTTCAATCGTTCCGTAAGCTCAGCATGATTATTCAGATAAAAACCAGAAGCATTGGGGCCCTTTTGCGATCGACCGCTTCTGGTTATAAATTGCTGAACCATATACACCAACGAGGAGTTATTTCGTTCAAGGTAAGACGGCAGCAAGGCCAGAATATGAAAGTCTTGAAGGGAACCATATATCTGCTCAAAAATTCGGGAACTGATGGTATCATACAGCACCGTATCGGGCACTATATGATTACTGGTTTGATCGCCAGTAGTACCGCTACTGGCAAACGTAAGCGTGGTTGAATCTGTTGAAGCAGAACCTAGATCAACGCCGGTTAAAACGGTATGTTTCTTAAAGAAACCAATCGGCATAAACGGAATCTGATGTAGATCGTTGATTCGTTCAGGGCTGATTTTCAGATGATATAAATAGTCTCTATAGATAGGATTATGTATTGCCTGATAGCGAAAAACCGCTAGAGCCAACGATTCAAAGGCCTTATAGTCTGGAATCTCCAGACTGAGCGCCAGAATCTGCTCACGAAGTGATTGCCGAGGTGAAGCGGCTTCGGCAGAGAATGTTAATGAAAAAGACAAAGTAACAAAAGCGTTTATTGCACAACGAGTACAACAGTATGCGACGGCAACAAATTCACCTTTATCTCCTCGTAGTCGGAATTGGTCTGACTTTATCAGCCTGCTTCAACGAACCAAATTACTCTAATACTCCTGAAATTGAATTTAAAGGACTATTTAAATATACGCTTGCCCCTGGCAAAGGAGTAGGTGCCGCGAAGAGGGATTCGATTGTGCTTACTGTTGGCTTTAAGGATGGAGATGGTAACCTGGGTAATGATAATCCACTGGCCAAAGCTGATTCGCTCCGCTATGTATCTAGTGGTGGCTGGGGGAATTATGAAATCCGGACCTTTCGCCTGATCAATAAGCAATATGTTGAATACAAGCTGCCCATTAACAATTTCCTGTTATTCCCAGATCTGGCAAAAGCGAAGCCCAAAGGCCCCATTGAAGGCACGCTAGATTTCAATCAGAAATTTATCTACGGTACAGTTAACACATTTTACCCAACCAAGTTTCAGATCCGGATTCGGGACCGCGACCTGAATATCAGTAACGTAGTCGAAACCGACACAATTACCCTACCCTATCTAAATTAGTTTGCGTGTAAAACGATTCGGAAGGTTGTTCCTTTGCCCACTTCTGAGCTTTTGACGAAGAGTTGTCCGTCGTGGTATTCTTCTACAATTCGTTTGGCTAGTGTAAGCCCCAGTCCCCAGCCCCGTTTTTTAGTACTGAATCCGGGCGAAAACACTTTCTGCATATTAGCCTTAGAAATTCCTTTCCCAGTGTCGGTAATATCGATAGCCACTTCCTGATTTGGTAACGGAAGAATATTGAGTCGTAATTCGCCAACGCCTTTCATGGCATCAACCGCATTTTTACAGATATTTTCGATCACCCATTCAAACAGCAATTTATTGATTTTAACTACCTGATCGGCAGGAAATTGACTGGTAAAGCTCATTTTCACCTTGGTTGAGATTCGCCGGGAAAGGTAATTCGTAAATTGCCGGACCACCTCATTCAAATTCTCCTCTGTTAGTGTCGGAATGGAACCAATACTTGAAAAGCGAGCCGTAATCGTTTCCAGACGCTGCACATCTTTCTCGATTTCATCCGTGATCGACGCATCATACTGGGCTGGATCAGAACGCATATACTCTACCCAGGCCATCAGCGATGACATTGGCGTACCTAATTGGTGAGCCGTTTCTTTCGCCAAGCCAACCCATACCCGATTCTGCTCCGCTCGGCGCGAGGAGCTAAAGGCCAGATAAGCTAAAATCCCCAGCGCTGTCAGGATCACAATCACCGCGTACGGTATGTAATTAATCTGCCGCAGTACCTGCGAGTTTTCATAATAAACCAATCCCCGTTGACCGTCAGGCATCACAACAGTGATTGGCTCATGAATTAGACGCATCTGGGCAATTCTCTGTCGAAAAAAGGACTCCAGGTTCGCTTTAGGAACGCCTGTTGTATCGATATTCTGTTCACCAGCAATTTGATTGTTGTGATTCAGATAAATCACCGGGATGGCTTTATTTGCCTGGAGGATTTCGCTCGTTACAAAGGTTATATCTCCATTATCAATATTAGGACGACTCGAACTGTATAAATATTCAATCGCTTTCACATACAGCTGTACGTATTGTTTTTCACGATCTTCCAGTTTCAGAATCAATCTTCTTGTATACAGTAATGACCCTGTTCCAACCAGAAGTAGGTTAACGGCCATAATAATCTTCAGAATATTATTCTGATTATAAATATCAAATGACTTCAGCATGTGGTCTTGCTGGCGGTATTTTCAGCTTTACCTGTAAACGACAAAAGTGGTTTAAACGTGCATATCGGAACGTCTCGCAACCTACAAATGTTACGAATTTGAATTGGATGGAATAAAGAATTTAGAAATCTGTTTGGACTCGTTCTAAATAGCATATCGGTTCTTTAGCTCGTATTCATATACCATAATTATGCCGTAATTTTGTGGAGGCTGTAAGCCAATAAAGGTGATTTATTACCATGTTAGATACCTTCAAAGCAATTAGTTTATCGCACAAAATGGCTCCCCTGCGAGTTCGTGAACTAATTGCACTTAACGAAGATGAAGCCAAAGGGCTGATGCTTCGACTGCGGGACTTTTTTGGGTTAAGTGATTTGCTGGTTATATCGACCTGTAATCGGACAGAAGTTTATTATGCCTTTGAGCAGGATCTGAATACCGAAATTGCCAGATTATTACTCATCGAAAAAGGGCTGACCGATACTGAAAACTATTTGCCTTATTTCCAGTTTTTCGATGCCAACGATCAGGCTGTCCGGCATCTTTTTGAAGTATGCGTTGGTTTGCACTCACAGGTAGTCGGCGATATGCAGATTCCCAATCAGGTGAAGCAAGCTTATCAGTGGTCGGCAGATCTGGACATGGCAGGTCCATTTCTGCATCGGTTGATGCACACGATTTTCTTTACCAATAAGCGAGTTGCGCAGGAAACCCCATTCCGCGATGGAGCCGCTTCTGTTTCGTATGCCGCTGTCGAGTTAATCGACGAGTTAGTTGGTGAACACAATAATCCATCAATATTGGTCATTGGTCTGGGCGAGATCGGTACGGATGTTTGTAAGAATCTCGAAGCGCGGACTGGCAGCAACCCAGCCAATATTACCCTCTGCAATCGTACCCAAAGCAAAGCCGAAGCATTGGCTCAGCAGTGCGGTTTCCGGGTAGCTGATTTTGCAGATTTAACAGACGAAATTCGCCGGGCCGATGTGATTATCTCATCCGTAATGATGGATGATCCGCTGATTACACCCGAACTCTTAAAGAACGTTGACGTACTGACGTTCAAATACTTCATCGACTTATCAGTACCGCGCAGTGTCGATGCGACTGTCGAGCAAATTCCAGGTGTGCTGGTCTATAATATCGACCATATCCGGAACCGCGCTGATGAAGCATTACAACAGCGGCTGGCGGCTATTCCTCAGGTTGAAGCGATTGTATCGCAAGCTGTTGGTGAGTTTGGCGATTGGTCGAAAGAGATGGTTGTATCACCCACGATCAACAAACTCAAAAACGCGTTGGAGCAAATTCGTCGCGATGAAATTGCCCGTCATCTGAAACACCTTACGCCCGACGAGTCGGAGAAAATCGATAAGATTACGAAGGGGATTATGCAGAAAATCATCAAGCTACCCGTCTTGCAGCTCAAAGCAGCCTGCAAACGGGGCGAAGCCGAAACGCTGATCGACGTGCTGAATGATTTGTTCGATTTGGAAAAGCAATCCGTCGAAGAAGCAAAGCATAGTTATTAAAGCTGATAATTGATAGCGACTTACAAAACAAAACCTCCCAAAAGTGATAGGCTTTTGGGAGGTTTTGTTTTACACTATCGGATGGAAAACTACTTTGCACACAATGGCCTTTTTTACGTTATCTATCCAACAAATCCGGAATAGCCTATACTCATGACCCGACTCATCAATGCTCTGTTTCGTTTATTTTTAATTGCCGTACTGGTTGCGGGTCTGATTGCTATTTGGGAGCAAATTCGCGGCAATAGTTTAATGAGCCGCTTCCGGCGGGGTGATAACACGACTCAGCGTATTGTTCTGAAAGAAATTACGTCACTAGGCAAACTGGAACTAGTCAAATACACCTTCAAAGACATTGTTGAGCATGAGCAAGTGAATACGTTTCTGCCAAATGCCAATGCCATCCTGATTGTTGAAGGCGAAGCAACGGGTTGTATTGATCTTACCAAAATCACAGCTACTGATATTGCCATAGATAACGATTCGATTACAGTTCAACTCCCTAAACCTGAGCTCTGTACCTGGAAAATCAACCACGATCGATCGCGAGTGTACGATACGCGATTCTCGTTTCTGGATCAATCGCAACTGGTGAGCGATGCGTATCGAAAAGCGGAACGACAGGTTAAAGAATCGGCGCTGAATGGTGGTATTTTAGATCAAACTCGTCAGAACGCCAATCAGATGCTACGTCCGTTATTGGAGCGAATTTCAGGTAAAAAAGTAGGGATAGTCTTTAAAAACTAGTTCAATTTATACCACTGAACATCTTTCAGCGGAGCCCGTCGGAAAGCCGTTCTAGCTTGTATTGCAGATGGTCCGTAGTATTTTTCGAGATAATCAAGCACTACCTTTTCGGATTCGCCTAAGTCCCAGAGTTTATGGTATTTCTGCATCCATCGAATCCGCTCCAGCCAACCCGCCCGCGTAAATCGATGCTGTAAAATGAGTTTCGACGAATGACAGGCTGTGCATTGCGATTTCACCATCATCAAATTTGCATCATTGACCAATCCACTTTCCGCATCAATTGTTAAGGTGTCAGCCATATAAGACTTTGCGGGCTGGGCCTGAGGGACCGTAGTGATTGTCTGGAAACTGGCCAGCCCTACTACGATAAACCCAATAAAAAAGATAGCTTTTACAGTCTTCATTTCTTTTCTAATCAAGACCTAAAAGGTTTTGGAAACCTTTTAGGTCTGTAAAACTAGGTTGCTTTAACCGCAATACGGTGGCAGGCATTGTTTAAATATCCCCCCGGATTCCATTGTGGTATGACCATCGGTTGAGTCGTTCCATTACTATCCGTTGCCCGAACCCAAATTTCATAATAACCCGCTTGTGGAAACGAGATTTCAGTCGACCAATGTTGCCAGGCTAATCGATTTTTGGGCTGTTGTAGTTTGGTTTTTTGCCAGGTAGCGCCGTAATCAATAGACGTTTGCACTTCGGCAACGCTTCGGTCACCCGCCCAGGCATGCCCCCGTAGAGCAAGCGGCTTTTTCAGATCGAACATAGCCCCCGTTTTCGGATAGGTGATGAGCGATTTTACAGGCATTGATTCAATAATTCGGAAATTCGCAGGTGTTTCTGCAATTTTCTCTCCGGGCTGCACAGGTCGAATCGGCATTCGGTAGCTGTGTCCTTCCATTTTGGCGCCATCGTGTTCCTTATTCCGAACGGCAATGGTATGAAGCCATTTTCCTGATACCGATGCTGGCCACCCACCAACCACCAGCCGTAACGGAAAACCATGCGCTAATGGAATATCCTGTCCGTTAACTGCCCAGGCAATCAACGTTTCATTTTCGAGGGCTTTTTTAATGGGAACACCCCGTGAGATAGCTACTTTGGTAGGGTCTTGACTTAAATGCGGATCTTTTCCATAATAACCAATGTAAACCGCATCATCTTTCAGCCCAACATCGGCCAGAATATCCTTAAGCCGCACTCCCGTCCATTCCGCACAACTTACGGCTCCCTGATCCCACGGATTGCCTGTTGTCTGCGGCTCGAATCCCGACCGACCATTGCCTCCACATTCCAGCACCAACTGATACGTATGGGTTTGAAAGCGTTTTTTTAAGTCATTGATGGTGTATGTCTTTGCCGATTTTACAGACTCCCCGTTTATCGTCAGTATCCAGGTATCGCGATTGATTGCTTCGGAAGGAATCAGTCCGTTATTCCGAATGAACATTTTTTCGACGGGCGTAATAGCGTCATCTAGTTGATGAACAGGCGCTTCAACATTCCAGGGTTTATCGCCCAACACTTTCATATCAGGCACTTTTCCTTTCAACGGATCAACATCTGCGAATAATGGCGTATGATCCAACGGCATATTCTCAGCAAAAACGACTTCAGTACCCACCAGAGCGGTAAACGTAACCAATGCGCTTTTTTGAAGAAAATCCCGTCTGTTATGTATCTGCTTTTCCATGGCTTCTTTTTTGATCCCGTAAAAATAACGTTCTCGCGGACTAAACCGTACTGACAAATGCATCACTGAAGCCGAAATCTAACTTCCTGCTGCAAGGGTATACACATTAACCAGGTTTTGAGTAGTTTAAGAAATTTTAAGGAATATAGGTCCCGAAAAAGCGTTTACCCATAAATCTGATATTTACTCGATGTGCTATGAATACGCCCCCAACTTCTGTATCGAATGGAGATTTATTGATTGCTGAGCCTTTTATGGGCGACAATAATTTTGAACGTAGTGTTGTGCTGGTTTGCGAGCATAATCAGGCGGGTACGTTCGGGCTGGTACTGAACCAGTTGACCGACATTCATCTGAGCGACGTGATCGAAGAAATTCACACCGATCTACCCTTATATGTCGGTGGGCCCGTTCAGCAAAACACGCTTCATTTCATTCACCGACGGCCTGATTTAATCGATGGCTCCATCCGGGTACTGGACGGGCTTTATTGGAGTGGCGATTTCGATCAGATCAAGCGAGCGGTCAATTTAGGAACGCTGACCGAACGCGACGCTCGCTTTTTTATCGGCTATTCGGGCTGGAGTGAAGGCCAATTGGACAACGAACTCAGTCAGAAAGCCTGGATTATCAGTCGTATAAACGCTGAATTTCTATTCGATACGCCAACGAAAGAGTTTTGGCGGGGTGTTTTGAAACGAATGGGGGGCGAATACAAATCTATTGCCCACTATCCTGTTGATCCACGACTGAATTAACATTTTTTGACAGTCCCCAAACAACACAAACAGGGGCATCTTAACTTTTTTTCACCAATTTTGTGGCGGTCCGACGTTTCGGATAAAAATCGTTATCGAAAGGTTAACTTCCTTTCAGTCGTTCTGTATGTCTATCTATCGATTATTACTTTTTACTGTTTTCATAACTGCATCATCTATCGCTAAGGCGCAAAGTAACAAACCTATCGGTGGGCACTTTGGCCTAAAACTCGGTGCCTCATTCACGCAGATATCTATTTCTGGCGCTACCTCGAATATACCCCACCGTACATTGGAGCCGCACCTGGGGGCTATGTACCGCTATCGATATAATCGCTTTGTTGTGCAGCCCGAAGCGCTACTTTCCATTCGGGGTGGTAATTTTCAGCAGGAACAGTCGAATGGTACCCGTACCACAACAGGTATTTCTTATTACTACGCTAGTCTGCCACTCCTGTTAGGTTATATTCCGACTGAAGGGTTAACGCTACAGGCGGGTGGCGAATTTAGTTATGCTCTTAATGCTGGGCAAACCGGTGGCCCTGGTTCGAATAACGACGTAGGCGTAGTAGTGGGAGCGCATTATGATTTTCTGGATATGCTCAACAAATTCAGTCTGCATGCCCGATTCATCTACGGCCTGACCAACGTATCGCCCGAGGCTACAGCCGCTTATTACAATCGGAATCTACAGATTGCTGTCGTCTACAATCTGTATCCGAAAAAGAAGAAAAAATAAGGTATAGATTCATATGCTCTCCGATTTCGGCTTTATTCTCCTGTTTATTCTGGCCGCCTTTGCGTTCATTGCTATCGTGCTTTTTGTGGCCCGATTATTACGGCCCAATAAGCCGAATGTGGAGAAAAATAGCACCTACGAATCCGGCGAAGAACCCGTTGGTAATGCGAACGTGCAGTTCAATATTCGCTACTATGTTGTAGCGCTGGTGTTTGTACTGTTTGATGTTGAGCTTGCGTTTTTATTTCCTTGGGCAACGGTATTTGGCCAGAAACAACTCATTGAGGCTACAGATGGTCTGTGGGGCTGGTTTGCCTTAACCGAAGCTATATTGTTCATCGTCATTCTGGCTTTAGGGCTCGCGTATGTATGGGCCAAAGGGTATCTCGACTGGGTGAAACCGCAGCCCAAAATTCCGACGACCGAAACCAAAGTTCCAGCGCATTTGTATCAACAGATAAATGAACGTTACAAACGTTGAGCTTCTTTAAGCTACCCTGTTTCTGGCTGATCATATTTCTTACTAGCTCATTACCCGCTACTTTATATGCTCAGCATCTCGCGCTTGATGTCTATCGGGCGAGAGTTACCATGCAGACCGGAGAACACATCAAAGGTTTGCTGGACAATGTGACAGAAACGGAACTTTACCTGACGAATGCACGAGGTCATTTACTGGGTGATCCGCTTCCACTCAATCGGATTCGAAAAATAGTGCTTCGCCGGAATAGCAGAAAAAGTGCGGTGGTTACAGGGGCTATCATTGGCGGGTTGGCCGCGGGTTATGCCTCCTATAGATCGTTGCAACGAAATCAACCCAGTAGCGCTGTTGGTTACGGTATAACCTTAACGTTTGCTGCGGCTGGCGGTGCAGCGGGCGGTCTATTAGTTGGTGCAGCGGTAGGGAATCTAACCCGCCGAGTCATTCGCCCGCTGGATGTGGCTAACCCTGAAATCAGTTTGTTGCGCCAATTGGAGCCTTTTAGTTTACGATACCAGCGGAGTTTTATCAAATAAGTTTATGACATCACATTCCGTATCTGATAAATCAGGTGAAGCCAGTGTTATTCTAATGCACTCCGAAGATCTTCTGAACTGGTCGCGGGAGAAATCGCTATGGCCGCTGACGTTTGGGTTGGCCTGTTGTGCCATCGAAATGATGGGTGCGATGGCCTCTAACTACGATCTCGAACGGTTTGGTATTTTTCCTCGCCCCTCCCCTCGCCAGTCCGACATTATGATTGTTTCGGGTACGGTAACCTACAAAATGGCCGACCGAATACGGCGCCTGTATGAGCAGATGGCTGAACCTCGCTACGTAATTTCGATGGGATCTTGTTCGAATTGTGGGGGTCCCTACTGGCAGCACGGTTATCACGTCGTGAAAGGCGTTGATCGCATTATTCCGGTGGATGTGTACGTACCGGGTTGTCCACCGCGTCCCGAAGCGCTGATTGATGGTTTTCTGAAGCTACAGGAAAAAATCAGAACCGAACATCCGCTTTCCGAGAAATAATGTTCAATGTTTTAGGCTCTAGGTGTCAAGTTGTACGATTAAATGAAGAACTTGGAACCGTTCCGGCGGCCCGGCTGAAACAAATCTGACATGAGTAGTCTGCTCACCACATTCCGCCAAACAGTTAGGTCGCCTAGACTATTGTGGCTTATTTACGGCATTACGCTGGTTCTCGGCTTACTGGCGGCCCTACCTTTCTACAATACACTGCTCGTTGAGGACCAAAATTCACTCGCTTTCCAGCAACTGCTGAACGGTTTCGATTACACGGTTTATTCCGATTTCATGCATCGGAGTGAGCGTACTCTTTCGCCATTGATTAGCGTTGGACGATGGGTAGGCCTTCTCTACCTGTTTCTGAGCGTTTTCTTTGCTGGCGGTATTTTATTGCGCTTTTCTCAGCCAAACACCCGATTCGATGCTGGTCTATTTTGGCAAGGATGCACCCATTATGTCGGGCGATTTTTACGCAATTTCGGTGTTACCTTGTTATTTGTGATCGCTGGAGGAGGAGTCTGGCTAATTGCGGGTTCGCTATTAGCCGTTATGATGAGCGACGAAATAACCGAACGCGGTCAATTCTGGATCGGCTTTGTTTTTTTCGTTCTATTTGCCCTTACGGCTACGCTGATGCTATGCATTGGCGATTTTGCCAAAGTGATTTTGTTTCGGGAAGACCAGCGTGGCGCTTTCCGGGCCTTTGGCCTCGCCGGTCGACTTGTCCTGCGTAACTTTGGGAAAACGTACGGCCTGTACCTACTCTTTATACTGATTGGCACCGGATTATTCGGGATCTATTTTTTGCTCGATGGAATCATTCTCATGAGCGGCTGGGCTACTATTTTGACCATGTTTACTATCCAGCAAGCGTTAGTTTTCACACGCGTATTCCTGAAAGTGTGGTGGTTAGGAACAGCATACGCAAACTATCCGACCTTACCTCAGCCAATACCTGTTCAGCAACCTACGCCAGTTGCCAGACCTGATATGGAGCAGGAGTACACTGAACCTTCGGTCAGGCCAACGGAGCCGTAAATCAGTAAAAAATAAGGCCAATCTTGTTTAAACCTTGTATTTTTTGTCATTCTGAACGAAGTGAAGAATCTCAAAGTCGCTTATCAGGCTAGCTTGAGATTCTTCATTTCGTTCAGAATGATAAAACATTATTTACCAACCTTATTCGTACGTACTAACCTAATTGACAAATGATATCCACTGTAAAAATGGCCGTTTGCAGCCTGCTGCTTTTTTGTATGCTTGCCTTTAAACAGGATGTTCCTCCCCGCTTGAAACTATTTCTGCTAATTGGTCAATCGAATATGGCGGGGCGGGGCGTTCCCGAAGCCGAAGATCAACAAACGCATCCGCGTATCTGGATGCTCAATAAAGAATTAAGCTGGGTACCCGCTAAAGATCCAATGCATTTCGACAAGCCGACCATTATTGGCGTTGGGCCAGGGTACCCATTTGCCAAAAAATTAGCAGAAACTTACCCTTCCATGAATATTGGCCTGATTCCCTGCGCGGTTGGCGGCTCTGGAATTGATGTCTGGAAACCAGGAGCTTATTACGAACCAACCAAATCACATCCGTACGACGACGCGTTAGTTCGGGCAAAAAAAGCATTGGAGAATGGTGAACTGGCCGGTTTTCTCTGGCATCAGGGCGAATCTGACTCCGATCCGGAAAAAGCACTGGTATACGAGGAAAAATTAGCCGAACTAGTTCAGCGATTCCGCAAAGAGTTAAATGCTCCTCAGGTTCCGTTTGTCGTCGGCACGTTGGGCGATTTTGTCGTAAATCGAAACCCCGATGCGAAGATCGTTAACGATGCCTTACAAAGCGCAGTTCAGCACATTCCGAATGCCTATTGCGCCATATCGGCTGGCCTGACGGATAAAGGTGATTCCACCCATTTCGACACCCCTTCTGCCCGCGCTCTCGGCCAGCGATATGCCGACGTTTTTATTCAAAAGAAATTAGTAAAGGCGAATTAATCCTAATCTTCTTTGGTCCTTTCGTATTATTGCAGAATTGTTTCGCCCTTTTAACCAATGCTTTTGCAGCATGGCTGTCTCTCCTGTTTCTTCTAAATCAGATTCACCTACCGTTGGCTTGTTTAGCCTACCCGTAATTGTAGCCGCCCTCGGTTACTTCGTCGATATTTATGACCTGTTACTTTTCGGCATTGTTCGGGTTCCCAGCCTGAAAGATCTTGGCCTGACTACCGAGCAAATTTCAACCGTTGGCGCTAACATTCTGAGCTGGCAGATGGGTGGTTTACTGCTCGGTGGCATTCTTTGGGGCGTTTTAGGCGATAAGCGCGGACGACTGTCGGTGTTATTCGGAAGCATAATTACTTATTCCATCGCCAACATTGCCTGCGGATTCATCAAGAATATTACCTTCATGGATCCAGTTATTTATTACGCCCTTATGCGGTTCATCGCCGGTATTGGTCTGGCTGGGGAACTAGGAGCAGGGATCACGCTCGTCAGCGAAGTGTTGCCTAAAGAAAAACGCGCGATTGGCACCTCACTCGTAGCTGGAATTGGCTTGTTCGGTGCCGTAGTAGCCTATTTCACCGTAAAACTCTTCGATTGGCAGATGGCTTTCTTTGTTGGTGGTGGTTTAGGAATCGGTCTATTATTATTGCGTGTAGGGGTTGTCGAATCAGGAATGTTTAAAGATGTTTCCGAACAAGATCACGTAAGCCGTGGTGATTTCCTGTCTTTTTTCAACAACTGGGATCGATTTTCTCGCTATGTAAAATGCATTGGCATTGGCCTCCCAACCTGGTTTGTCATTGGTATTCTGGCTACGTTCAGCAATGAGTTTGGCAAAGCTTTGGGTATTACGGAAGAAATTCAGCCTGGTCTGGCGATTATGTGGTGTTATGTCGGGCTTGCCTTCGGTGATTTGGCCAGTGGATTTATCAGTCAGGCACTAGAATCCCGAAAAAAAGCGGTTTCCTTACTCATGGTTGTTTCGCTGGTTTTCGCGCTGATCTATCTGTTCTTTGGTGTGAATAGTGCCACTGTTCTATATGGCTTGTCGTTAGCCATGGGCTTTGGTATTGGCTATTGGGCCATGTTCGTCACGATTGGTGCGGAGCAATTTGGCACAAATCTCCGCGCTACAGCCGCGACAACCGTCCCGAATATGGTACGTGGCATGGTCATTCTGATGACAAGTTTATACGGTGCCCTTAAGCCTTCGTTCGGCATTATTTACGCTGGTGCTGCAGTTGGGCTGATTTCCTATTTTTTAGGATTTTACTCGATTCTTACCATCCCCGAAACCCACGGAAAAGATTTAAACTACCTGGAGGAATAAGCGGAATTTATGGGATTTAACTAGCTGACTATGCTTTTGCAAATGATCACTTTTTCGCACCGAAAACAAAATCAGTTTAATCCTAAAATCTGCTAAATCTAGGTTCGGAATCATAGTCAATCCGCTGAATCAGACAAATCCCAGTTCAGACAATGGAAACCCTCTCCCCACCCTCATCACAAACCTCTCTTCGACCGCTGTTTGCGCTCCCAGTCATTGTGTCGGCGTTGGGGTTCTTTGTGGATGTGTATGACATGCTTATTTTCAGCATTGTACGCGTACCGAGTCTACAGTCGCTGGGTTTATCGGAAGCGGATGTATCGAAAGCGGGAACGTTTATTCTGAATTTTCAGCAGGCAGGGCTCGTCATCGGCGGATTTTTGTGGGGTATAATTGGTGACAAGCGAGGTCGGATGTCGGTTTTGTTTGGCAGTATTCTGATGTATTCCCTGACCAATATTGCCTGTGGTTTCGTAAACGATGTCAATACGTATGCACTGCTTCGGTTCATAGCCGGTGTCGGACTATCGGGCGAAATTGGCGCTGCCATTGTATTGGTATCGGAAACGCTACCGAAAGCAATCCGAAGTTACGGTTCTGCTATGGTAGCGGGCATTGGTTATCTGGGCGCGGGCGTGGCTTATCTTACCGTCGAATATTTCAACTGGCGAACGGCTTTCTGGGTCGGTGGTGGTATGGGCCTTGCGTTGTTGCTGCTTCGCGTCAGCGTATTCGAATCTGGTTTATTTAGCCGGATGAAAACGGAGCATAAAGACGTTAGTCGTGGCAATGTTCTGTTATTTTTCAGAAGTTGGCGAGAAGCAATCAAATACGTACGCTGTGTGACGGTAGGTATGCCAACCTGGTTTGTGGTCGGTATTCTGGCTACGTTCGCCAATGAATTGGGGCAAGCGTTAGGTATTGAGGAGATTGTAAAACCAGGCCGCTGCGTGATGATGATTTATGTGGGCATGGCTGTAGGGGATTTGCTTAGTGGGCCAATCAGCCATTGGCTACAGTCGCGACTAAAAACTATTACAAGCCTGTTAATCGTAGGGGCCCTAATAAGTGGTATCTATCTTTTCGGTGGCATTCAAACAGCCAGTAGTATCTACATCGTTTGTTTATTGTTGGGTTTCTGTACGGGCTACATTGCTATGTTCCTGACGATGGTAGCCGAACTCTACGGGACTAATCTACGCAATACTGCCACTACATCCGTGCCTAGTGTGGTACGTGGCACCCTTATTCCTATGACGTTATTTTTCCAGGCGTTAAAACCTTCACAGGGCGCTTTAGTCGCTGCGGGTATTTTAGGAATTATTGTATATGGCCTTTCATTCTGGTCCTTGAGCCGAATGGAAGAAACGTTTGGGAGGGATCTCGATTTCGTCGAATAATTTCCGCCGTTCATCCTTTTTTTCTGCCGTTGTTCAAGAAGGCCAACGGTTGGTTTCGTTACCAGCATCATTGGGTTGACAGCTAAAGGTTCTATTAAACTCCTTATCAACTCAATGAAAACGTCCATTAAAACCCTCGCAGGCGCCTTTCTCCTGGCTCTAACCGTTTCCACTACATCGCCCGCTTCGGCCAGCGACGACAAGCACAACAAATCAAATCAGGCGTTTGCAGCAGCGATGTTCCCGGCGGCCAATGCGTCAAAACTCTGGCTCTGCCTGGAGAAATTTCAGGCCGAAAATAAAGTCCAACTGACGTTGGTTAACGAAAAGGGCGATGTGTTGTACGACGAAATTATAGCGGGCAAAAACAGCAAACGCAAAACCTTCCGTCAGCAATTCGATATGAATCAGCTTGGCGATGGCAATTATACGTTCCGTATATCGGCTGGTTCCCAAACCGAAGAATTTACGTTTAAACTGGCAACGCCAACTCTCGAAGCGGCTCCTACTCGACTGGTTGCGATTAAATAAGCAATCAAACTATTCTGAATAAACAGGTTGATACTTTTTTTGTCATCCTGAACATAGTGAAGGATCTAAAACTTGCCTACAAGAGGGGTTTTAGATCCTTCACTATGTTCAGGATGACAAACTATTATTTCCTCACTGATTAGTGAATAAGATAGAACTTTATTCGATTGGGCTTTTAAGCGGGTAGCCAATAAAGTCAACAAACTAACTACCCCGATGGTAGCCGCCCAAACGAAGCCAGATAGCAAAAATCTATTGCTAAAACGCGTCCTGTCAATTGACGTATTCCGCGCCTTGACGATGTTGACCATGATTTTCGTCAACGACTTGTGGACGCTCACCGACATTCCTCTGTGGCTCGAACACGCTAAATCTGATCAGGATTCGCTCGGATTTGCCGATACTGTTTTCCCCTGTTTCCTGTTTATCGTCGGTATGTCTGTTCCCTTTTCGGTTCGTCAGCGAATTAATTCGGGTGATTCGTATGGACAAATCAGTTGGCACATTATTGTCCGGTCGATTGCTTTAATCATTATGGGCGTTTTTACAGTCAATCTTCCGGATTTGAATGGGAAGGCTACCGGATTCAATTCGAGCGAATTTCAACTTCTAATGGTGCTGAGTTTTTTTCTGATCTGGAATCAATACCCAAAACGGGAAGGAATGCTAAAGGCTGTTTTTACTGGACTACAAGTGTTGGGGGTTGGATTGATGCTTTTTTTGGCGATACGCTTCCGGGGTGGTCCTTCGGAACAGCTAACCCGAATGGCTCCCCAGTGGTGGGGCATTCTCGGGCTCATCGGCTGGACGTATTTAACCTGTGCCTTACTTTACCTCTTTCTGCACAAACAGCCCATTTTGCTGATCGCTTCCTGGGTATTTTTTACATTACTCAATATTGCAGGACATTCAGGATGGCTACATCAATTATGGCCCGATGGTCCACGAACCTGGATTCCAGATAATGGCGCGTTCGTCTCGTTTGCGTTCGCCGGTATACTCGCTACGTTCTTTCTGACTCGGGCACAGCAAACGGCTAAACGTCAGCCCGTTCCGCTAGTTTTTATAGGAGCGGGTATTCTGTTCCTGATCGCTGGTTTTCTGGCTCGGAATTTCTTTATCATTTCGAAAATTCAGGCTACTCCCACCTGGATTTTCCTCTGCTGTGGCATTGCCTGTATTGTTTACGCAGGCCTTTATTGGCTAGTCGATTTGAATGAAAAAGGCAGTTGGTTTGATCTGATTAAACCTGCGGGCACCAGCACCTTAACCTGTTATCTGATTCCCTATGCATATTATAGCTTAGCTGATCTATCAGGGATTTCGCTACCAGAGTCTCTAAAAACAGGGGGAGTTGGCTTAGTTAAATCACTGCTGTTTGCGTTTCTGATTATTAGCATAACCGCTGTGCTGGGTAAGCTAAAAATAAAACTTAAGCTCTAAGTAGCGGGTTAAGTTTGCTTATGAACAACCTGATGCAAACTCTAATTGGTACCTGGTTTATCTGTAGCACCAATTTCCCGATGTGGCTGAAAGGCGATAAATTAAATCCCACCTTTACGTATTCGACAGTAGCCTCGGATAGCGGCATGGACCGTTTACTGGACGAAGTGAAATACGTTAAAAACGGCAGCCAGAAAACACTTACTGGCTACGACTATCCTGATAAAACTGATTCGATGGCCTTTGTCTGGCGTGGAAAAGGGTTGCTGAGTTTAATACAAAGTAAGTGGAAAGTGGCCTTACTATCTCCCGACGGGCAATGGGCAGTTATCTGGTTTTCCAAAACTCTGTTTACTCCCGAAGGTGTCGATATTATCAGTCGAACACCGCAACTTTCTCCCCAAACCCTCGACCATATTAAGTCATTGATGGCTAATAATCCATTGTTGTCAAAGCACTTGGAGAATATTCAGGAATTGACGAAAAAATAGAGATTTGGAGCAATTTTGTCATTCTGAACGAAGTGAAGAATCTCAGAATCCCCACTTACGAAAAACGAAAATTGATAAAGATTGCCTTCATGGATGACCCGTCGGGTTCATCCGTAATTGACTTCTAACTCCTGATTAGGCAAGCTTGCGATTCTTCACTTCGGTCACAATGAAAGAAAGTGAGCAATCAACTAATACAATTTCACCTTATACCGATAGCGACCCCGGAAATACTCGCGCATTTTAACGACCTCCCGATTTTGGTCTGAAATCCAGAATGTAGCCGACGCATTTTGTTGGCCGTAATCGATTTTCAAAAGCCAGCAATTTACTTTAGCCGATCCGCCAACAAGAATGTCTTCTCTACCCATTACCGTCAGCCGATAGTAATTAGCGGCAGGGCTTCCGGGTTCATAAAACGCAATGGCAAACTGCTGTCCTACCTTCTTATAAGGCAAAAGCGGTAAAATTTCCAAATCCATCGGAAACTCAAACGCTGGCGGGTTAATCACTACTTTAAAGGCACTGTCTTTCGCGGTGCGCTGATTGGCGGTTGGAATACGAACCGTTGTTCCGTTGAAAACGAAATTCCGGATACCTCGCTTAAAATAATTCCCATTGTGCGTAAGTGGAGCCAGCGAAGAAGCCAAGCCCGTTGCCGTGACGTGAGCCAGCAACGAATCTTTCTGAAACCATTGCCAATCGAAGTGGTAAATTTTCTTACCGTCGGAGGTTGTTGAAAAGCGGATGCTTCGATCCCACAAATCAGCAGATGTCAATCGTTTTCCAGTACTATCTTCAAAAATACGGCGTACGTGCGCTTGGTTTCCCGGAATGCCGATAGGTTTAGTTTCAGGTTGGTTGTATTGATGGTGTCAATTTGCGCATTAGCCGAAAAAACTGCGCAGAATAGACCAAGAAAGAGGAGAAATCGAGTCATGTTTATTGCGAGTGTTGGTATAAACATGAAATTAGGTTGCCCCTTCCTCCTGGACAACCTAATTTCTTCCAACGCGCTTTTGGCCTGATGATTGGCAAAGAACTTACTGCATCTCAACTACACGCTTCGTAGCTTTGGTTGGCTCTGTGAGCAGCGTAACTTGTTTGTGGATGCTGCCTTCGCTGGATTTTATTTCCAGGTCATACTGTCCATCTGTCAGATCATCCACATTCATTTTTACCGCGTAGGCAGCTTCTTTTTTGCCGATATTTTGTTGAAACAGAATCTGATTGTCTTTGTCGCGAAGAATGACGGCAACCGGAATGCCCGTTGCTTTATTTACCGATACACGAATTTGATGATTGATCGTTACGAACGCACTGGCATCAAACGATAAGACTTTAGGAGTGGTAGGGTTTACAAATGTAGAAGCACTCAGGAGCATTGAAGCGACGAATTTGCTCATTACAGGGAACATGGTAGTATTTGTGTTTAGTGTTAAAATCGAGTTGTTTACTGTTCGATGGATATATGCCAACGATTGTGCCAACAAAATAAAATCCCTGATTTACAATCACTTATCTCAAATACCAATTATCAAAACTGTACGTAACCGGACAATCGTTGTTCGATGACGGACAATTTCACCAGCGAAGTTCTGTCCGACAGCGTTTTGATTAGTGCTGCGTAACGTATCGATAAATCCACTCTGACACAGTTGCCAATCGATCAGATGTAATGGCATCATCCTTGATATCCTTTGATAAAAGAACGAGCACATATTTGCGTCCATCGGGCAGCAATACGATTCCTGAATCATGCCGAACGCCTGTTATGGAGCCGGTTTTATGTGCCACTTTCACCTCTTTGGGCAGCTTTGCCGGAATGACCGTATTAAATTTTTGCGCCAGCAGTGTAGTAATCATAGCCTGAGAAGATTCTGAGCTGACAACCTGATTTTGAGCCAGTTTCTCAAAAATCAGCATTAGATCATAGGCAGTGGTTTTATTGTTCAATCCTTGCGCAAAGGCTTTGGTATCTTCCACACCACGCCAAACGTCAATATCTTTCGCGCCCAGTTCACGCATGGTCTGAGTGACGTTTTTAGCCCCTACCCGCTCAATAATCAGGTTCGTTGCTAAGTTGCTGCTCACTGTAATCATATCAAATACCAAAGAAGCTAGTGTTCGTTTGGTTCCCGCTTGCGAATAGGTTATCGTATCGCTGTCGGAAGAAACCGGTAATGTATATACGCTCCCGTCGACAATACTCCTGAAATCAGTTTTGATCAGAATCGAGTCCGATAGGGATAGTTTATGCTGAGCCTGTTGCTTATATACTTCGATCATGACTGGGGTTTTCATCGTACTAGCTGCATGAAAAAATTCCCGTTCCCGAATTAGCAACTCCTCTCCCGTTGTCAGATCTTTAAACGCGACGGCGAAAACACCTGGCTGTTTTTGAAATTCCTGCTCAACCTGCCGACGTAATTCACTAATTGTCAAGTGTGACTGAGCTATTGATGGCAAACAGATAAAGAAAAAGCAAATGAGACTGAGTCCCGCCAAACTAGCTTTAACGTGTAAATGCATGTCTATTCAGATTGTATGTAAGAGGGTATCGGCCAATTTAGCCAATTAGGTGCATTTTTTACGTATTATTACCCTTTCCAGTAATTGACAAGTCAATCGCTGAACAGCTTCGATAATCAGTTATATACCTGAATAACAATCACAAAAGAATGGATTTTTCGACATACAAAAAGGGAACAGCTTCGGTATGGGCTGGCGAAACTGAGTCATTTACCAAAGGAGCGGTAACGGCACCGATTGTCAAAAGTGTAGCTTTTGCTTACGACGATCTGGACGAATGGCACAACGTAGCTACCGGAAAGGCGGATGGCTATATCTATAGTCGGAATACGAACCCCACGGTTCATGTACTCGAAGAGAAAATCCGTATTCTGGAAGGGGCCGAAGCCGCTACGTCGTTTGCTACCGGAATGGGAGCTATCAGCAACACGCTTTTTACCTTTCTGACTCCCGGCAAACGTGTTGTTTCCATAAATGATACCTATGGCGGAGCCAGTCGTCTTTTTCTTGACTTTTTACCCCGTTATCAAATAGCTGTTACTTTGTGCGATACGACAGATTTCGATCAACTGGAAATCGAAATCGCAAAAGGTTGCGATGTACTTTATCTTGAAACCCCAACCAATCCAACCCTAAAAGTTGTCGATATAAAACGATTGGCGACCGCAGCCAAAAAAGTGGGAGCCATTACGGTTGTTGATAATACGTTTGCCACGCCTATTAATCAAAATCCATTAGCACTGGGAGCTGATTTAGTCGTTCACAGTGCTACAAAATTTTTGGGTGGTCATTCTGACGCAATGGGTGGTGTGTTGTGCGGGAAAAAGGAGCTGATCGAAAAAGTGTTCCAGTTCCGGGAAATTAACGGGGCCAGCCTCCAGGCCGATCCGGCTTACATGATTGCCCGTGGCATGAAAACGCTGGAACTTCGAATTGAACGCCAAAATGCGTCGGCACTGAAAATTGCGCAGTATCTGAAAGCGCATCCCAAAGTCCGCGATGTATTTTATCCCGGTCTCGAAACGCATCCTGGTCACGACATTGCCAAAGCACAGATGACTGGTTTTGGGGGAATTTTAAGTTTTTCCTTAAACGGCGGTTACGAGCAGGTAAAGGCGTTTTTGCCGACACTTAAATTCGTGCATCTGGCCGCTAGTTTGGGCTCAGTAAGTACGCTGGCAGGCCCTCCCCGAACAACCAGCCACGTTGAACTGACCGAAGCGCAACGAAGTCAATTAGGCATACCCGAAAGCTTGATTCGCTACTCCGTCGGCATCGAAAATGTCGATGATTTAATGAGCGATTTAGATCAGGCATTGGCATCTTTGTAGAATTGTATAACAGTAAGTAATTACAGAATCACAGAACAACTCCTAGGTCTGTGCCCCCACAGATCCCTTACCGGATGGCAACGGTGGCTGACGCACGGGTATCTGTGAGGACACAGACACGGGGAGTTCAGCGGTTATTTACTACAATTCAATCAGCAGTGGGCTAATAGTTCTAGATGATTCGCTATCCCTCACCAAATTTTACTAGCGATAAAATTGATTAAGATATTGATCAGTAAGGCCAAACCAAACGAAACCGCAATCGAAAACTCAGTGAGCCAATAAGCTTGCAGAAACAGGAAGGTGGTGAAACCCAGCAAGCCCATAACAAGCCCTCGGAGTGTGCTGATTACGACATTACTACCCTGAAGCGTATGCGAAAAAATAGCGAGAACAGAGGTCAAGATGGGAAATGGCGTTAAAATACCACTCCAGTTTGGCCCCAGAATATTCGCTAACCCAGTAATAACCAACACAAATAATGTGGCCACGCCCATTCGGATGGGTATGTCGTACGCTAGTCGTTTGCCTTTGTCGGGCTGTTCAGTTGGTGAAGGGAAAAGCCAAATTGCCAGCAAAACGTAGCTCAGGACAAGCACATAACTGATTTTTAAAGTGAGTCGTAAGTAATCGAAAACGACAGCCGTTACCGTATATAAAAGATACGATAACAGCAACGTAGGTAGCCAGGTCAATTTTCGGCAGAGAAGAGCGTAGCTTAGGCAAAAGGTGATTAAGGCCAGAATACCCGTCATCGCGCCCGGTATCGACTGAATACCAAAGGCTTTCCCTTGTTCCAGAATAAAAAAGAGTAGAATAGCACCGGCAACCCAGGGCATACTCCCAATCAATCCACCGATTTTACCGCCCCATTTACGAACAGCTAACGTAACCAAGGCAACAATTGTTGGAATGAGGGTGAGTTTCAGAAAGAGAAGCGTCATTGCGGCAAAAATAGCAATTACGCTTCCCAAATCACCCGGACAACTTTACCTCGGACGCCAATCGTTTGAAAAAACTCCAGCCAATGTAATTGTTGCGGCCCCAAATGGTCCGTCGGCGATTTCACCTCAACGAAGTCGTACTCGCCCTGTTCATTCCAGACCAGTAAATCCGGAAAACCACGCGTATGTTCGCGGACATTACGCGCCATTTCGAGTAAAATTAGCCTTAACTGCTCCACCGATAATAGGTCAACCATACGCTGTACCAGCGTCAGTAATTCATCCGACCAATCAACCAAAACATTGGTAATTCCGTATTTCGCGTTGAACATCCGGCCTGTATGCCGTCGCCAGTCGTCTTTTGTTTCCAGTTCAGCAAGTCGTTTTTTTAGCAGTTCTTCACGCTTCAAATAAAAGTCCGGCAAGTAAAAATCCGACGGAGCCCGTTGAAGTGGATGGTGAATGGCCGATACGTTGGCATCGTAAATAATATCCCAGAAAACCAGCCCGAACAGACCTCGCCAGGGATAATTTTCGGTGAAAGCCGCATCGAACTCATTCTCCAGATAATAATTCATTACCCCAGCCTCGACATGATGCCGATAAGCCGCCGGAATATTTACACTTTCAGCATCCGACAAAAAGCGCGTTGTGGCTTTTCGCGTCCGTTTCTTTTCGCCCATGCTCAGAATCTTCTCCCGAAAATCATTGGCGAAATAGCGCTCCTCAGCGTTCAGGGGATGGACAGCAATTTCGTCGCAAAGAGCGAGCGCTTCGTCTATAGAACCATTTCGAAATAGTAAGCGCACCCGACGCTCACGAGCCGGTACGCGATCCGACAGTTCGTATACAGACAAGGCTTGTTCGGGCAATTTTTGTCGCTCCAGATAACCGCCTACGCGACATACCAGTTTTTGATAACCGGGAATGGCAATTTCAGTCAGCTCAGGGCGGGTTTCATTCCAGTTCAGGAACCAGTTGTAAATGTCATCAGCGGGCGTTTCAGCTTCTTTCAAGTCGTAAAATTCTTCGCTCGTTAATGAAATCAATAGCTTATCTTCTACTTCTTTGCGGGTGCGAAAACGGGCCGTCAGCTTACTTTCGTCGTACCGTTCGAAGTTCACCATGCCCAGATCGCGCACAACAAACTCCGTCATGCTTGCGCTCCGGTTGCCGAAAAAGAGGTATTTAATCATCATATTCTCGGCCTCGAAATTCATTTTAACGACGGTTTCGAAGGTGGTCAGGCTGGTAACAATTTCGCCAAAGTCCAGTTCGTTCAATGCATAGCGTACAACGCCTTCCTTCTTTTCTTTTCCAAGCGCCTTGACTTCCTCCGGCTCTAAAGGCAACAGTTCCAGTAATTCGGGTTTAGTAAAAACGCTGAGCGCGTCGTCGCCCAAATTAGCCTGCTGAGTTGACAGACGTTCGATAAAACCTGTATTGATCAATTCGCCAACAGCAGCCGGTAGGTCAGTAATTTCGTTATACTGTAGTTTATTAACGCGAAAAAAGAGTCCTTTGCGGTTACTAAATCGTACGTACAGACATTGGGCATCAAGGGATAAAGCCTCGAACCGACGCACAAAATCCCATTCGGATTCGTTCAATAAACCACCGTATAACCGCTTGACAAAGTCCAGCACGTAGCGAAAATTGTCGAGATAATATCGGGGGGTAAGAATAACTTTCTGTCGTCCAACCATAGTAGCAGGCGAGTTAACTACTCGAACTTATTTTATGGGTTTGTTCTACATTAAATGAACAAAAAAACAACCGTTTATGTCCCCAAACGACATTCTGAATGAACTAACAAAAAAGGGAATTTTACCGGCTGAACAACAGGTAAAAGTCGCCGAAATTGAGGAGCGGAAGCCGTTTTCGATTCACTGGGAACTGCGGTCTATGCTGTACATCGGTATCCTTTTACTGAGTTCAGGGTTGGGATTGCTCGTCTACGATAATTTCGACCGAATTGGACACGGCGCGTTACTGGTGATGATTGCCCTTGCCTGTGTCGGCAGCTTTTATTTTGCCTGGCGCAATCGGCCCGACTGGAAATTTAGCGAAGCTAAAAGTCGATCTACATTTGGCGATTACGCCTTGATTTTAGCCTGTCTGCTTTTTCTGACGCTCGAAGGTTACGCACAATATGCCTACAATGTTTTCGGAACACGCTATGGTCTCGTCACTCTGTTACCGGCTGCTCTTTTTCTGCCACTAGCCTATCGATTCGATCATCGGGGAGTTCTGGGTATGGCGTTAACCGCGCTAATTTCCTGGGTGGGCGTTACGGTTCGACCGCTTGAGTTGTATTTCAAAACAAACTTCTTCGATCAGGACACGGTATTCTCAGCCATTATTCTGGCTCTTATATTGATTACCAGTGCCCTATTGCTGGAAAAAAGAAAGATTAAACCTCATTTCACCTACACTTACCTGACAATGGCCGGAAACCTGCTGATGGTCGCTCTGCTAGGTGGATTGTTCAATTTTGAGGGATTACGACTCTGGTTCGCGGTTGGGCTGGCCGTTGCCTGTCTGGCACTTGACCAGTATGCCCGTCGCGACCGCTCATTCTTTTTTCTACTGATGAGTACGATTTACGGCTATATCGGGGCAACTTACCTGTTTTTCCATTATCTGGATTTGGACGACAACGCCTACTATTGGTATTTCATCATCACCGGAATTGCGTTAGTGTATTATCTGATGAGCCAATTACCTAAACGGAATACAAACGGATGAAAGCCTACAACGAACAGTGGATTTATAACCGCGAGATTGCCGATCAGGCTGAACGATGGTATCGTCAGAAATTACTCTCGGATGACCAGATTGCGGCTGTACGAAAAGCGTATCCAGTCGAGTTTCGGCAAACGAATGGATTTATTGAAATCGGGCTGTTTCTGTTTACAACGGTAGCCATACTTGCCTGCTATTTGCTGCCTGCCAGTATGTTTTCCATGTTTTCAGCTAACTCGACGGCCTTTAGTTATTTTAACATTATCTCTGGTATCGGCATTGGAATCGTCGGACAATTTCTGATTAACCGACGATTATTGTATCGCAACGGAATAGACAATGCGTTCGTCGTAACAACAGCGGGTTTTCTGGCGTTCGGCTTTAATCAACTTCTGCCCGATGCACTATCAACGGCTGGACATTGCTTCCTGACCCTACCTCTTCTGCTGCTCATTCTCTGGTATTATGGCGATACGCTCATGGCTTTGTTTATGTTGGGCACGTTTTATATAGGCATTTTTGATGGCTTAATTTCGTATGACTGGGGGAAAGACTTGTTACCCTTCATCATAATGAGTGTTTCAATACTAATTTATCTAGCTGTCAGACAGACGATTAAACTTAATCCAAAAGACGTATACTATAAAGATCCGCTAAACCTGGCGCAATGGATTTCGCTAGTCATGCTGGCGGCTGGCGGTAACTATTTCGTCGTTCGCGAAGTAAACGGCTTACTTTTTGGAACGAGTCTTCCCCGCACCCATTCAACAGGTGCACCGGAAATTTCGCTGGCGTGGCTATTTTGGCTACTGACCTTCCTGATTCCAGCGATCTACCTATGGCAGGGTTTGATGAAGCGAAATCGAATGCTGATCATTCTGGGCGTTCTGGGGTTGATTGCCGCATTTATGACTCTGCACAATTACGCAGCCTTAGTACCCTTAAACGTCGCACTGACGATCGGCGGTTTGGTGCTGATTGGCTTAGCTGTTGCCACAATCCGCTACTTAAGTAAGCCCAAATACGGCTTCACCGACGCGCCTGACGATGACTCACCCGATGAATTTTTCGTCAATGCCGCTAACGTAGCCATTGTCCATGCAACAGGTACGGCCCAACATTCTTCTAAAAACGATCTTCGTTTCGGTGGCGGTGATTTTGGTGGCGGAGGTAGTGAGGGGAAATATTGACGATACATAGTAAGCTAGTAACTGCCAGTTGGACCTGCTTAACAAAGTCCTCTGTAAAGAGGTTTTTAAGTGAGTCTATCCAATTAATAGTCAGCTACGTTATGAAAATCTTATGCTATCTCTGCCTTATAGCTTTGTCAAGTAGTCCCGATTTTTCAGACAAATTGGGGCAGAATCCAGCCCAAACAACTTCGGGCGACCTTCAAATCAAAGGATCAGAAAATCAATATGATATTCTGTTACCAACTGACATCCTGTTTGATTTCGATAAATCGACTTTGCGTCCAGAAGGGTTGGCCCTGCTACAAAAAGTAAAACAGCACTTCGCCACCCACGGGGTCGACCAACTTCATGTATGGGGCCATACTGATTCAAAAGGTGATGATCAATACAATTTTAAACTAAGCCAGCGACGGGCGGTAGCCGTGGCCGATTGGCTAAAAAAGAATATAAAAACCAAAGGGCTTATCATGGCTGTTGGTCGAGGGGAGCAGGAGTCATTAGTACCTAATACGAAACCAGATGGAACAGATAGCCCGGAAAACAGACAGAAAAACCGTCGTGTTACTTTGTCTGTGGTTAAATATCCGGATGTCAATAAAATGATGAACAAGGCTAAAAAATCACAGAGTTAGACGTCTCGTTCCATCAGCAGTGCACAGTTAGGTGCTCTTTTTAATTAGAAAACACCTAAGTTTGGCCCCGCAAACCAACGACCATACGCAGTCGCATGAAAACCGTAGATTCCTACAATTTTGCCGGAAAGAAAGCCCTCGTTCGGGTTGATTTCAATGTGCCGCTCGACAAAGAGTACAACATCACCGACGATACCCGGATCAAAGCAACCATCCCAACGGTTATGAAAATCGTGAATGATGGTGGTTCGGCCATTCTAATGTCGCACCTGGGCCGACCTAAGGGTGGTCCCGAAGAAAAATATTCGCTGAAACATCTGCTGCCAGCGCTGAAAGAAGCATTTGGTCGCGAGGTGAAATTTGCGGATGATTGCATTGGTCAGTCGGCTACTGATTTGGCCGCCAACCTGCAACCCGGCGAAATTTTGTTGCTGGAAAACCTGCGATTCTACAAAGAAGAAGAAAAAGGAGACGTCGAGTTTGCCAAAAAACTTGCTCAACTTGGTGATGTTTGGGTGAATGATGCTTTCGGAACAGCGCACCGGGCGCACGCAAGTACAGCTGTCATGGGCCAGTTCTTCGACGAGCGAGTAGCGGGTTACGTGATGCAGGCAGAACTGGACAACGCCAAGAAGATTCTGGAAAACGCAGAACGGCCTTTCACAGCCATTATGGGTGGAGCTAAAATCTCTGATAAAATCCTGATTATCGAGAAACTTCTGGACAAGGTTGACAACCTGATTATCGGCGGTGGAATGACCTATACGTTCACGAAGGCGCAAGGTGGCCAGATTGGGAAATCACTTCTCGAAGCGGATAAACAGGACCTGGCGCTGGAGCTGTTGAAAAAGGCAGAAGCAAAGGGCGTTAAAATTTACATGCCAGTCGATAATGTCTGTGCGGATGGTTTTTCGAACGATGCCAATCGTCAGATCGTAGCAACTGGTCAAATTCCTGATGACTGGGAAGGATTAGATATTGGTCCTGAAACAATCAAACTGTTCACGGAAGTAGTTCTTCAATCAAAAACGATCCTTTGGAATGGCCCAATGGGCGTGTTTGAGTTCGAGAACTTTGCCAAAGGAACAAACGCTATTGCAGAAGCAGTGGTGAAAGCCACCGAAGAAAATGGCGCGTTCTCGCTCATCGGTGGTGGCGATTCTGCATCGGCTATTAACCAAGCGGGCTACGGCGACCGTGTTAGCTACGTCTCGACGGGTGGTGGCGCTTTGCTGGAATACATGGAAGGGAAAACTCTACCTGGTGTTGCCGCTCTGGAATAAACTGCTCATTGACTATTTTTTGTCATTCTGACCGAAAGGAAGAATCTCAACGTTCACTCGTAGGTAAGCTTGAGATTCTTCCCTTCGGTCAGAATGACAAAACAGTGCCGCATCTAGTGAAAGACACATCATTCCTCCACTTAGGACCTCAGTAACACTTTCTGGTTAGCCTTCCCAGCTTCTACCAATTCTTTGGGCAAATGCGCAAGAATTTCCGCTTTGAATGTGTTAATCAATTTCCGCTTCAAAAAACTCCGGTGCATCACCAGACTCACCTCCCGAACGGGTAACGGTTCTGCAAATGAACGAAGTCGACTCTGGCGTGTACTGTCCATATCCAGCGTAGCTAAATAGGGTAATAAAGTAAATCCCCCCTGTTTATCAATCAGCTTGATCAACGTTTCGAGCGAACCGGTTTCGTAATTCAATGCGCTACCGCTATTCGTCTGGCGATCGGCTCCGCATAGTTTGATTACCTGACTTCGAAAACAATGTCCTTCTGTTAGTAGCCAAAGTCCATCAGTACGTAGATCGTCAGGTATAATGGTCGTTTTGTTGAGTAAAGAATTTGACTCAGCTGCGTACGTCACAAAGGGTTCCTGAAAGAGGGGCACTTCGGCAATTCCGTTTTCGGCCAATGGCGTTACCACCAGCCCCACGTCAATTAACCCGTTCCGAAGTCGCTCAATAATTTGCTCCGTAACTAACTCCTGAATCTGCACCGAAACCGCCGGATATTTCTTGATAAATTCCCCGATAAAGTACGGTAACAGATACGGGGCTAATGTTGGAATAATACCTACCCTGAAATCACCTCGAAAATCCTCTTTCGATTCATTTACAATTTCAGGAATACGACGGGCTGCCCGGAGTACATCCCGCGCCTGTGTCAGAATCGCCTGCCCAGTTTCGGTCGGCACAACAGGTTGTTTTGAGCGGTCGAATATCAGGACGCCCAATTCGTCTTCCAGTTTCTGAATCTGCATACTCAGCGTTGGTTGAGTAATATGGCAGGCGTCAGCGGCTGTCGCGAAATGCCGGTACGTATCCAGGGCAACAATATAATCGAGTTGCGAAAGTGTCATAAACTATAAGCGGTACAATTAGTAATGAGTGCAACGAATACTTTACGTTTCACGTCCTATACCGTACGGATATATCTTTACCAAAGAACAAATCTAAAGTAGACCAAACTAAATGAATTTGTCCTTGTTCTATTTTTGTCCATATAATCTCCTCTGATTACCATGAAAACACGTCTCCTAGTCATCTGTTTGGTGTGGTTCAGTGTGCTTCCAGGTTTAGCTCAGTTGCAGAAGATTACAAATCCTCCAGCGCCTGGCTTCAATCTGGCAGGTTCAGACGGCCAGGCGCTGTTGGTTGCTGACCAAGTTATGGCAGCAGTAGGCGGACGGGCAGCCTGGGATGATACACAATTAATTGCCTGGAATGTTAATGGAGTTCGAAAACTGGTCTGGGATAAATGGTCAGGCAATGTACGGGTTGATAATTTATATGACGACCAAACCATTCTACTTAATGTTAACAATGGGATGGGAAGGGTTTATCGAAACGGAGAAGAATTGACAGAACCGGATTCTGTAGCCAAATATGTTCGACAAGGAAGGCAACACTGGCTGATGGATTCCTACTGGCTGCTGTTGCCATTTAAACTTAAAGATAATGGCGTAACACTCAAGTACCTGGGTACTGAGCCTACTCAAAACGGCCTTCCAGCCGACGTGCTCCAGATAAATCTTAAGCAGAACAATCCCGTTGTCGACACTCGGTATAAAATATGGGTCGACAAAAAAACGCGCCTAGTTTCGCAGTGGGCGCAGTACGCCAAACCCACTGACAAACAGCCAATTTTTACCCTTCCATGGGCTAATTATCAACAACACGGCAGTATTTTGATCGCCAGTAATCGTGGCGACCAAAAACTGACGGATATTATGATTTTCACAGGATTACCAGGCGAAGTGTTCAGTGATTTCACTCGAACTGATTTGAGCCGCTATTCTGAGCCAAAATGAATTAATTTTGCAATTCACAACGATCAGTTAACGGTATTCGCTCAAACTAACTCGCTGAATTACCTGTTCTGCCCATTATGGAAGTTTCTGTTTTACAATCTCCCGTTTCTATCCAAAAATCAGTTGGAAAAACGGGCGTTTTATTGGTCAATCTCGGCACGCCCGATAGCCCCGCCGTTCCAGATGTCCGAAAATATTTACGTGAGTTTTTAATGGACAGTCGCGTAATCGACATTCCTTTTGTCTCCCGTTTTTTTCTTGTTAATGGTGTGATTGCTCCATTTAGAGCGCCCAAATCGGCTAAAATTTACAAGCAGCTTTGGCAGGAAACGGGCTCACCCTTAAAGTATTATGGCGAGATCGTCGAGCGTGAGCTTCAGAAAGAACTGGGTGATGATTACGTTGTGAAACTGGCTATGCGCTATCAAAGTCCCAGTATTGAAGCCGGACTAAATACGTTTCAAAAATTGGGTCTGACTGATATTGTTGTCGTGCCTTTTTTCCCACAATATGCCTCTGCATCAACCGGTTCTGTTTACGAAAAGGTGATGACCCTACTTAAAAACTGGGAAGTCATTCCATCTATCAAGTTCGTCAATCGGTTTCTGGAACATCCTAAGTTTATTGAAGGATTCGCCCAGATCGCCCGGAAATACATGGCGACTTACGACTACGACCATTTCCTGTTCAGCTATCATGGTCTGCCTGAAAGTCAGATTCGAAAAGGTGATGTGACGAAAACCGTTTGTCAATTCGGCGATTGTTGCCATACGTTTCAGGCCTTGAATCAGCATTGCTACCGGGCTCAATGTTTCGAAACAACGCGTCTGCTTGTCAAAGCCTTAGGCATTCCTGAGGGTAAATACACAACCTGTTTTCAGTCGCGGTTAGGCAGCGACCCCTGGATTAAGCCCTATACCGACGATATCATTAAAGAATTGCCTGCAAAAGGAATCAATAGTGTACTAGCTTTTTCTCCCGCTTTTGTGGCTGATTGTCTGGAAACGACGATTGAAGTTGGGGTTGAGTACAAAGAAATGTTCGAACAGGCAGGTGGAAAACATTGGCAATTGGTCGAGAGTCTGAACGATAGTCCGTTATGGATTGAGACTCTGGTTGACCTGGTCAAAAAAGCGTAGTCATCCCAGCTGATATATCACAAAAAGCCCGCTTCCTATTTCAGGCAAGCGGGCTTTACATTACGGCAGGTACAGCACAGAAGATTATTAATATGCTATACATGCTTCATAGTTTATAGAACGCATAGTTGAACGAAATGTTTTAGTATATCATCTTACGCAAATCAAACTACCACTTACTTGGAATGGATTTAACGGCTGTTCAAAAAATACGCTGGTATAAATTCAAGGATAAACAGTACTGATTTTATAAATGAGAAAAGGATGATCAGGGGCTTTCCTAAACTGGCTGTTTTTTGGTAGTTTAGTAGGTCCTAACTTTCCTCATTATGACTCGCTTCACTCAACTTTTACTCTGTTTTATTCTCTTAACTTCTCTGCTTACTCAGGCTCAGAAACGGCCGTTGAATGCATCTGATTATGATCGCTGGCAGAGTGTTCGCTCCGAAAAAATTTCGAATGATGGGCGTTGGATTGCTTACCAGGTTGACCCGCAGGAAGGCGACGGGCGGCTGGAAGTAGCGGCCAGTAGCCTGCAAAATGCGAAAACGCGATATGTTTTCCCACGCGGCTACATGGCACAATTTACGCCCGACAGTAAGTTTCTGGTTATGCGATTGAAAGTACCAGTTGCTGATGTGCGTAAAGCAAAGCTCAAAAAAAAGAAACCGGATGAAATGCCTAAAGACAGTTTGCTGGCGTTGAATCTGAGTACAGGGAAGTCGACTAAATTACCCAACGTAAAGTCGTATGCCTTTGGGAAAGAAGCAGGTTCATGGTTAGCTGTTGTACAAGAGCGGAGAGACGAACGTGAACGACCCACTCCTCGAGCCACTGCACAGACCACTAAAGACACACTTCTACCGGCCGCTCCTGTTTCAACAACGACCGTAGCAACTCGCCGAGGCCCAACGAAAAAACCCAAAGGCGACGATCTGACACTCTTCAATATGGCTGATGGATCGCGTAAAACAGTTCGGTATGTCACGAACGTTGCCGTAGCCGATAACGGCCAGAAAATTTTCTACAGCAAAGAATCGGCCAGTGATTCGTTGAAAACAGGCGACAATGCTATTCCAGGTGTATTTCTGTTTAACACGACGAGCGGACAAACCATGCTGGTTGATACCAGTTCGAAACGCAAGATTTACAAAGGATTAGCCATTGATAAAGCCGGACAACAACTGGCCTGGATGGCATCGGCCGATAGCGCCGGGGCTGATGTAAAAGTATTTTCGCTCTATTATAAAAATTTAGCATCAGCGGTTCCAGCGAAAGCAAAAAAGACCAAAGCGCCTGAGCCCGAAGCGCCTTACCGCTTACTAGTCGATACGCTGGCGAAAGTGCTTCCTAAAGGCTGGTCGGTCAATGAGTTCCGCGAACCAAAGTTTTCTGATGATGGCAAACGCCTTTATTTCTCAACGTCGCCAATCCCGCCAAAGCCCACAAAAGACACATTAACACCTGACGATGAGAAGGTTAAAATGGATATTTGGACATGGACGGATACTCGTCTACAGCCAATGCAACAGCGTCGTCTTCGGGAAGAAAAAGAGCGTGGTTTTCTGACACTCTACGATGTAGCTTCCGGAAAAGTCGTTCCACTGGCTAACCGCGAAGTTCCAACGATTGCTTTCGATCCGAAAGTAAATTCACGCTATTTACTGGGTTTGAGCGATTTACCATATCAGGTGCAATCATCCTGGGACCCCGGCCATACGGACTTATATCTAATCGATACGCAATCGGGTGAGAAAAAACGGATCGCCAACGATGTAATGGCCTCGCAACCCAAACTGTCGCCGGGTGGGAATTATGCGTATTGGTTCGATGAGCGCGATTCGCTCTGGCGAGCCTGGTCGATTGCCGAGAATAAACGAATTGATCTGACAAAGGGATTACCTAGTAAATTTTTCGATGAGGAGCACGACACGCCAAATCTACCCGGTGCTTACGGCTCAGCAGGCTGGACAAGTAGCGACCGTTACCTATGGCTCTACGACCGCTACGACATCTGGCAGATTGACCCGACTGGCCGCGAAAAACCAACGAATCTAACGGCAGGTTGGGGACGAAAAAACAATGTCCGACTTCGGTTTTCTGAACTGGCCGACGATGATTCGCCCGGTTTTGGTCGATTCTCCGCTATAGAAAAACCGATCGATCCGAAAGTTGAGGTGTTCCTGACTGGCATTTGGGAAAGTGATAAATCGACTGGAATTCTGAAAAGCAAAAATGGCCTTTCAGCGATGGAGCCAACTGTTCTCAAGCGGAGTAACCACCGCTATTTTGGAATCAGCAAAGCGAAGAATGCACCGATTATGACCTTCTACCGGGGCAATTTCCAGGAACCAATCAATCTTTTCCAAACAGATAGTACGCTGGCAAATCCTGTACAGTTGACCCGTGTCAATCCACAACAGGATAGCATTCGATGGGGTAGCGTTGAGCTGGTTAACTGGGTAGGCACCAATGGTATTAAACTCGAAGGATTGCTTTATAAGCCAGAAGGATTCGATCCAAAGAAAAAATACCCGATGCTCACCTATTTCTATGAGCGTAATGCTGAAACGTTAAACGATTATAAGGCACCAGCTCCCAGCCGCTCAACAATTAACGTGGCTTACTGTGTATCGAACGGATATCTGGTTTTCATTCCGGATATTGTTTACACAACCGGTCAGCCAGGTCCTAACGCGTATGATTGTATTGTGCCGGGTGTATTGAGTTTGCTCGACAAAGGCTTTGTTGATCGCGATCGGCTGGGCATTCAGGGTCAAAGTTGGGGCGGTTATCAAACTGCCTACATCATTACCCGAACCAATTTATTCCGGGCCGCCGAAGCAGGTGCCCCTGTAGCCAATATGACTTCGGCCTACGGTGGTATTCGTTGGGAGACGGGCATTGTACGCCAATTTCAGTACGAAAAAACGCAGAGCCGTATTGGCGGTACTTTGTGGGATAAACCCATGAATTACATTGAAAACTCTCCACTTTTCTTCGCCAATCGAATTCAGACACCATTAATGATGACCCATAACGATGCCGATGGAGCTGTTCCCTGGTATCAGGGAATTGAATTCTATTCAGCTCTCCGTCGACTAAATAAACCTGTTTGGCTACTGGTTTATAATGGCGAAGGGCACAATTTAACTCAACGTCATAATGCTAAGGATTTAAGCATTCGACTCTACCAGTACTTTGATTATTACCTGAAAGATGCGCCTATGCCGATTTGGATGAAAGAAGGACGAACGGCGGTGGAGAAAGATCGCGGTGAAATGAAGTATGGATTGGCGGTTGAGCCAGCACAAATGCAGAGCAGTGGTTCAAACTAGTATCCTATTTGAGCAAATCTGGCTAGATAATGCACTGGAGTGTTCGTAAGTAACGGGCTTTTATGTAACTTTACACAAACAAATTGCCGACATGTCTATTATTAAAAAGCCCTTACTTTACGCAGGTTCACAAGGAGAGCGTCATTTATATACGCTATTTGATAGTGGAGCTAATCTTTCATGCATTCATCCAGAGCATGTTCCAGATTTAGCCCATTTAGAAACCTTGGGCCGAATTAGAAAGATTGCCACGGCCGCAGAAGGTCACTACATTGAAGTTAATTACCGGGTTACGCTGGATTTTTATCTGGAAGATGTACTTCTGTCGGATGAATTTCTGGTCGTACCGGGTCTTAGTGAGGAAGCGATTATTGGAGCCGCTACTATGCAGAAATGGCGAATTAAATTAGACTTCGAACACGATACAGTTCATGTGGACCCCAAGGTTGCGAAAATGCAATTAATCTGAAAGAGAGAGCCGGGCCTTAACACCCGGCTTTTTCATTTTACTGAGCGGCAACGGCTTCTTTTATTACTTCACCTTTAAAATATAAAACCGCAGTTCCGCCTTCAGCATTCGACTCAACAGTTACCGACTTATTGAAAGCGCCAATCGCAGCGGCATTAAACGTAGCTTTGATCGCTCCCGCTTGACCTGGCATCACAGCTGCTTTAGGATACTCAACGCCCGTACAACCACAAGACCCTTTCGCCTGATTAATCACTAGCGGTAATTCCCCTTTGTTAGTAAAAGAGAACTCTACTGTAACAGGCTTCCCCTGCGGGATTCGCCCAAAATCATGCGTAGCGCTACGCCAGTTAAAAACGGCCGCTGGAACCGTCATGGCAACAGAAGCAACTAACAATACCAATGCGCCAAGAAATAGGAAGCGTTTCATAAAACAAAATGGTTTAAGATGATTTCGAAGACCACTCACTCGAGTGACAATGCAAACCTACTTCACTAGCCAACCAGGCGCTGTTAAGCGGTTCCTAACGTTTGTTAATGAGTTGTTAACGACTTAGTAGTGACTTGTATACAATAGTTCAGCGAGTATCTTTGGTTTGTCAATGATTGAAATATTGAGTGATTGACTAATTAACCTATTCCACGTATCACAGATCAACTCAACTGCAACGGCGGACCGTAATTCAATCATTCAACAATTCAATCATTCCTTATGTCTCGCCTTCGCCTACTGGTAATTCTTTCGGTATTTTCCATCATTGGAATTCTGGCTGTGCAGACCGTTTGGGTACGAAATGCCTATGCCCTCCGAGAACGCCAGTTCCGACAATCAGCGTTTATTGCCCTGCAGGATGTAGCTGATGAGGTAGCCCAACTCAACAATTTTACGCTGAATCGATACGCTGTAACGCAACTCTCTGCTGATTACTTCATTGTCAATACAGACGCTCCTATCGATCCGACAACGCTGGAAACGTTTATTCAAAACTCTTTGCAGTCGCATAACTTAATTACCGACTACGAATACGGTATCTATAATTGCGAGACGGACCGAATGGTTTATGGAGCATATGTCAGCACTAGCAGCCCAACGTTAGCCAAGACGCGACTCCATCAAAATAAAAATCTGCCGAAATTCTCCCGCTATACGTACTATTTTGGTATCCGATTTCCGAATCAGGCAGGATTTGTTGCCGGGCAATTAAATGGCTGGCTATGGTCAACGGTGGCGGTGTTACTGGTAGTGGTCTTTTTTGGCTATACGTTAGTTGTCGTGTTGAAACAAAGGCGATTAACTGAGGTACAACGCGATTTTATAAATAATATCACTCATGAACTTCAAACGCCGGTTTCAACCATCCGTATTGCCGCCGATGTACTTCGAACCGAAAACATTACACAACAACCTGATCGGCTGAAGCAATACGCTCGTGTGTTGAACGAAGAAAGTCAGCGTCTGCAAAAACAAGTGAATAGTATTTTGCAATTAGCCCGATCAGAACGTACTGGGTTTGCGCTTGAACCAACAGATGTTGATTTACACGAATTAATGACTACTGCTGCGAACACATTTGGAACGGCCATCACGCTTGATCTACAAGCTGAAAACGCACATATTCGGGCAGATCGTTATCATCTCGAGATGGTCTTAAACAATCTGATTGATAACGCTATAAAATACTGCGATCAGTTGCCTGATGTTGTCGTCAGGACCCGACAGGAAGCTGGTTTATTAAGCTGGTCAGTTAGTGATAATGGAATAGGCATCGCTCCCAAACACCAAAAAGCAGTCTTTCAGCAGTTTTTTCGTGTTACATCGGGCCACACGCACAATGTGAAAGGATTTGGCCTGGGATTGTATTATGTCAGGCAGGTGATTCGAGCACATGGTTGGCAGTTAACGCTGACGAGTGAAGTAGGGCGAGGTAGTACGTTTACGATAGTCACAAAGAGTATAGCTATAGAAAAGAATGTAAAACTGGAGACTTTTCGGTCATTTATTCGTCCAATCGTTTACTCGTTAAAAATCTCTCGCACCTAACTTTGCCGACTGCTCGTATCCTATTTGTTGAAGATGACGTTAATCTTGGATTCGTCATTCGCGATACGCTCGAAAGTGTACCGTTTCAGGTAACGCACTGTACTACCGGAACAGACGCCTGGAGTAGCTTTCAAGCCGAACGATTCGACCTTTGTTTGTTGGATGTAATGCTTCCACAAAGCGATGGGTTTACCTTAGCCCGTCAGATTCGTGCAGTGAATACACAAGTTCCGATTCTCTTCCTGAGCGCCCTTGCTAATAAAGATGATCGGCTACAAGGTTTTCGGCTAGGGGGAGATGATTACCTGACAAAGCCGTTTAGCATTGAAGAGTTAATCCTGAAAATCAATGTATTTCTGCGTCGATCAACTGGTATTGAATCAAAAGCAGTTATCAGTGCTTTCGAACTGGATCGACAAAATTTAGCGCTCACCGTAAACGGACAAACGCAAATGCTTACGCACCGGGAAGCCGATGTATTGGCTTATCTGCTGGATCGCCCCAACGTACTGATTCGACGGGAAGAACTCTTGCGGGCCGTTTGGGGGGATGATGATTATTTTATGGGCCGAAGTCTGGATGTCTTCATTTCACGCCTTCGTAAACGATTCACCTCTATCAATAATATCCGTATAGAAAATGTACATGGTGTAGGGTTCATTTTACGGCAGTAACCAACGACATTTGCAGCCATTATAGTCAGTAAATCTACTACACTTATGAACAATCGATTATCTGCGATTGCCTTATTGATTCCCCTATTTTTCGTCGGTTGCAGAACCGTTAAGCCCACCAATACATCACCGTCGACTTCAGCGCCGACCACAGCTGCTATTACCCAGGAAGGATTTTTAACTTGCTTTGCAGCAGGCACTTCGTTAAATAACCAACCTGTTTGGTGCGAAGCATCGGCCGTACTGTTCGATGGAAAACATATTTTATTTGCCAATGACAAAGACATGCCATCGGGCCAGAGTCCAGTGTTTTTGAAAACACCTGAAGATCTGGCCGATTCGACACAATCACCGACGTATCTAACCCGACCGATCTTTACGTCGACTCGTAAATATGAAGATTTTGCGCAAACGCCTGATCGTCGGTTTGTCTTTCTGACTACTGCGTTCGACCGCATAAAGCCCGGAAGCCATGACTGGGATAGCTACAATACTATTCTCTACTGGCGAAATGGCGATGAGCATCATCCTAATGTACTGGCCCCCGACGATACAAGCCGTACCTCAATTGCCTATCGGGACCAAATTGCAAAGGTATTGGCCACTAATGAGTTTCCGGGAGCAATGCCCTATTTTAAAATCGAAGGATTAGCCGCTACCGATCGTCAGTTGCTGTTCGGTATCCGAGAGGAAGGGAAGTCGTACGATAGCTTCAATTATCGCGCAAAAATCATCAGCGTCTCGTACACAGTTGAGAAAAAAGGTGATGCTGAACGAATCCGCTTATCCAACGACTGGAAAATCATCAACGACTTCGATATTGCCAAAGTTGCTCCAAGCTTACCCTCGCCACTTGCGCTTTCCAGTCTAGAATATGATCCCTACCGAGGGTGTTTCTGGTTATTAACATCGCTGGAAGCCAAGGATAAATTAGATGCTTATCTGTGGACCATTACCCCAGCCGACCTGTACGCTGGCAAGCCGTTTACTCTGATGCGTACAGCTGATGGTCAGCCTGTTCATACACCTGGTCATAAAGCCGAAGATGTGACGCCCCTGGATAAAAACCGGCTTTTCCTTATTAGTGACGACGATCGCATGCGCACAACGGTAAATGGGCAAACTCGTCAGCCCAATCAGGCAGCCTACGCGATTCTAACGGTGAATTGAGTTTATCAGGCTTGCCAAAGCAAGTTTTATATAATTGGTCTATTAACCCCTAAACTCCCTAAAGAGGACTTTGCCTGTGTTTGAATAAAGTCCTCTTTAGGGTTAATGAGCTTTAATCGAAAGTAATTTCTCTCACTTTAAGTAAATCATTCCTTCTCTTTGGCGTAGACAATATCCAGAGCAGCCCCAGTATCGCCCTGCTGCTTCATCCACTGCTCAAGTTTTTGTTTATACTGACGGATGCGTTCCTGATGAGCTGGAGCATCGGCCAGATTAGTTAATTCAAACGGGTCGTTTTGTGTATCGTAGAATTCAATAGCGGGTCGTTTCTCAAATCGCTCGGTGATTCGTTTCGCAGATGGATCGCTAACGGCCTGATCCATCCAGGAAAACCAGACTGAATTTCGATCCCGTTGCGCCGAATTCATCATGAATCGATTGTAATACTCTTTATCGGGAGTCAGATTCAGAATAAGTTTATAGCGCGTGTCACGGATGCTTCGTATGGGATAGGGATTACCTTCTGGAATATTGTTATGAATGCCGTAAGCCAATTGTCGCGTTCCCTTACTTTTACCCTGAAGAACTGGCAAAAAACTTTGCCCATCAAGACCGGCAATTGGCTGACCACCAGCCAGATCAATCAGCGTTGGCGTAATATCTTCATATTGGATAAGCGCATCGGTCTGCGTGCCCCCTTTAATGGTACCAGGCCATTTGATTAACATCGAGCTTTTTTGGCCAGCATCCCACAGGTTCCATTTTGCCCCCGGAAATTGCGCGCCCTGTTCGCCCAGAAAAATAACAATAGTGTTTTTATCCTGGCCTGTTTCTTTTAATAATCGAGTAATATCCCCTACCTGATTATCTAGTCGCCGTACTTCTGCTAAATACTTAACAAACTGCCGACGGGTCACTTTGGTATCCACCCAGTTTTTGGGCAGACTTAATTTGTCTGCATCAAATTCGGTCGTATCCCCCACCGTCCAGGGCGCGTGCGGGTTGATGCTCATAATAAACAGGCAGTACGGCTGGTCTGAACGGGTAATATACTCTTTGATGTCGTTTAACTCATAGTCATCCGTCGGTGCCACACAATTTGGTTCAAATCCTTTGATAATCTCAAATGGGAAAACGGTTTTGGGTTTAGTCACATGGTCTTTACCCGTTAGTCCAACGCGATACCCCAGATTCCCCAGATAATGCCCCACGCTTTTTAGGTTTTTGTAAACAGGTTTATGATTTTGGAACGAGCCATGCCGCACAGGATAAAGTCCTGTAAATAAGGATGCCCTCGTCGGTACGCACATCGCTTCTGACGCATAAATCTGATTGAATTTTAGTCCTTCTTTAGCTAGTGCATCAATATTTGTTGTTCGGAGATTTTTTCCGCCGTAGCAACTTAATTGCTGACTATCCAGGTCATCAGCCATGATAATCAGCACATTAGGCTTCCGCGCTGAATTCGTTTGAGCAAAAACATTGACGATACTGCTGAACGCCAATAGCAGTAGACCAACGATACACTTCTCTCTATGTTCCATCTTATTTAGCAGGTAGCTATTCGGTTCGGGTTTGAATCACTCAAATGTAGTGTTACATCTGATCACTTGCCTGTTTATGTGGAAGAGGCTCCACAACAATAGGCATCTTACTTCCCGTTTAATCTAGTAAAACACTTCGGTAAATAGAGATTTACACCTTTTTTTTGTGCTTCAATTGTTGAGATAACTAATTGATTATAAATCACATAAACTAATCTCATTTCCCATCGACAAAGCGAATAATTAAACTGGTACAGGGTTTGGACATCTAAAAAGCAATACCAATTATTCACAACGCTATGAATTATATGATGAAATCAAGAGGAACAAAGGCATTGGCTTTAGTAATGGCCGTTGCCTTACTATCGGGCAATAATGCCTGCGCTCAAAATAAAAAATTGAACAAATCACAAAAAGGAGCGATAGTAGGTGCTAGTGGTGGTGCTGTTGTGGGTGCCATGATTGGCAAAGCGAAAGGCAGTACGGCTATGGGTGCTATTTTGGGTGCTACCGTTGGCGGAGCTGCTGGTGCTGTCATCGGACACCGAATGGACAAACGGGCCGAAGAAATAAAACGCCAGCTGCCGGATGCACAGGTTGAACGAGTCGGTGAAGGTATTAAAGTTTCATTAGGCTCTGATATCCTGTTCGATACGGACTCTTATGCATTGAAACCAGCTACACGCCAACAACTGAACCAGTTTGCGCAAACGCTTAATAAGGAAGAAGATACTGATATTCTGGTAGAAGGACACGCAGATGCAACGGGTTCAGAAGAGCACAATCTGAAACTTTCTAAACAACGGGCCGACGCAGTAGCAACTTACCTGGAAAGTCAGGGTGTGAAAACGTCCCGAGTTGATGAAAAAGGTTATGGTGAAGCCCAGCCGATCGCTGATAATGCAACGGCATCAGGTCGTCAGAAAAACCGCCGGGTCGATATTGCCATCTTCGCCAATAAGAAGATGCAACGTGATGCCAAAGATGGCAAACTGGGAGACTAAAGAATAGTTCAGCCTACTGTAAGGAATTGATTTGCAGTAGGCTGAATTCTCAAAACAGAGTTACTTACCAATAAATGACAGAACTGATGGCAACGGTTAAAAAAGGAGATCAAGTACAGTGGAATTACGGTCGTGGGAAAGGAAAAGGAACGGTTGCTGAAGTTCACGAAGATACCGTTGAACGAAAAGTTCAAGGGGCTACAGTTAAACGAAAAGGCTCACCAGAAGAGCCAGCTCTCGTCATCAAACAAGGTGATAAGAAAATTATTAAGTCGGCCAGTGAGGTAAAAAAAGTGTGAGGAAGTGATGGCAGATCAATTGAATAACGAACAGAAGTCAACGATCCGAAACGAGTTTTCCGATCTGGTCAATATGTCGGCTTCGCAATTGGAAAAATGGCTTAAGACTGATGAATCGAAATCAGTTGGACAGAAGAAATCCAGTGATAATGAGTCGGTTGGCCATAAATCAGGTAAACACATAATCGATATTCTTCACAAGAAAGTTGATGATTTATCTGATGATGACTACACCCATATGAACAAAGTAAATGGATATATTAAGCGGCATAGCGCTCAGCAACCCGAACATGTAGAGGGTTCAAATTGGGCCTATTCGCTAAAAAACTGGGGACACGACCCCGAAAAATAGTGCCTGTTGATAAGAATGACAAAACATTTGTACCCAACAATTGCTTTCTGATTTACTCAACTCATACAAAAAGGCGGTTTTATTAACCATCTAGCTCAAAAAACGTTATGAATGTAAAGACAACTCGAGGGGAAATTATCGACCAGCTTAGTCGACTCCTGACGCTCAACCATGATGCCGAAAAAGGCTATCTCGAAGCGTCGGAGCATGTAGACGACAACGAATTGAAAGCATTGCTTATCACTCAATCGAAACTGCGGGCCGATTTTGCTCACGAATTAGATCAGGAAATACGGGCGTTAGGTAGCGAACCTGATGATAATACCAGCTTGGTTGCGGATATGCACCGGGCCTGGATTAGCATAAAATCAGCCTTCTCTTCCAACGACGATAAAGCTGTTGTACAAGAATGCCATCGGGGCGACAAAGAAGCGCTCAGTGCCTATAATTCTGTACTTCAGGAAACCGACTTAGTTGCCAGCACACGAGAAATGCTGCTTCGCCAGAAACAGAGCATCGACACGGCCAATTCTACAATGGCACGTCTGGCCTTGGTAGTGTAGTGAATGGTGGGATTGGAAAGCCTACTCTCTATGAGGGTAGGCTTTTTTGTGCCATTTCCTGTAAACAATCCAAAGTCACACTCAGTTTAAAACATTAACTATTCATCTACACAAGCTGATATGAGTAAACCATTTAATGTAGAAGTCACGACGAAATCCATTTCATCAAAGCCGGGCAAACCCTATCCGCTCGGCGCTACCTACGACGGCGAAGGCGTTAACTTCGCCTTATTTAGTGAGAATGCCACAGCCGTTCACTTATGCTTATACGATCCAGCCGATCCTAGCCATGAAATGGCGTGCATTCCGCTAGTCGAGCGAACAGAGCTTGTCTGGCACATATATCTCAATGATATTCAACCCGGTCAGTTATATGGTTATCGGGTTGATGGCGCATACGATCCAGCTGGAGGTTACTATTTCAATCCGCATAAACTATTACTCGACCCCTACGCCCGCGCTATCAATGCACCAATCACGCACGACGATACCTGGCTAGGATACGACCATAGACAGCCAACTTCGGAAGATGGCCGAGATGTGTATCTTCAAATGAGTCAGGAAGATAGCGCACCTACGATGCCTAAATGCGTAGTGGTTGACCCAGAGTTCGATTGGGAGGATGACAAATCTCCAGAGATTCCCCTTCACCGGTCAGTCATTTATGAAGTGCATGTGAAAGGCTTCACGCACCTTCATCCGACTATGGCGAAGTCTATTCGAGGAAAATACGCGGGTCTGGGAGCGCCGGAAAGTATTGATTATCTTAAGAAATTAGGCATCACGGCGGTAGAACTACTCCCCGTTCATCAGTTTACCAACGAAAGTTATTGGGGCTATAACAGCATCGGCTTCTTTGCACCCCAGAATACATATTCATCGTCGGGAATGGCGGGCGAGCAGGTTACCGAGTTTAAACAGATGGTCAAAAATCTGCACAAAGCTGGCATTGAGGTTATGCTGGACGTCGTGTACAACCATACTGCAGAAGGAAATCAGTTAGGCCCTCTCCTATCGTTTAAGGGTATTGATAATCGGGTGTACTACCATCAGGTAGGCGACAAGCCGGAGTATTACATGGATTATACGGGTACGGGTAACACCTTCAACCTCAGTCACCCACGCGTATTGCAGTTGGTCATGGATAGTCTACGGTATTGGGTCACGGATATGCACGTCGATGGATTTCGATTTGATCTGGCCTCCGCACTGATCCGTACTGACGAAGAGTTTGGCAGTGTTTCGTCGTTTCTGGACACCATCGCTCAAGACCCTATTCTGGCTCAGGTGAAGCTGATTGCCGAACCCTGGGACATTCAATCTTACCACGTTGGCGGCTTTCCGGTACCCTGGTCGGAATGGAATGGGAAATATCGCGATACACTTCGAGGTTTTTGGAAAGGGGATGAAGGAAAAGCACGCGAGACCGCCATACGATTGTTGGGTAGCCCTGACCTGTACGGGAATAATGGTCGCTCACCTGCCAATAGCATTAATCTGATTACGGCTCACGATGGCTTCACACTCAACGATTTAGTTAGCTATAACGACAAACATAATGAGGCTAATGGCGAAGATAACCGTGATGGTTCCAACGATAATTTAAGCTGGAATTGCGGAGCCGAAGGCCCTACCGACGATCCTGCTATCAATGAACTTCGTGAACGACAAAAACGAAATTTCCTAAGTACGATGTTCCTCAGCCAGGGGACACCCATGCTCGTCATGGGCGATGAATACGGGCGTACGCAGGGTGGCAACAATAACGGCTATAATCAGGATAGTGAGATTAGCTGGATGAATTGGGATTGGACCGAGAAGCAACAGGCTCAGTTTGAATTCACTAGTCAGCTCACAGCGCTTCGTCGTGAGATACCCCTTCTAAGCCGTCGCCGTTTTTTCGGCAGCGAGCAAGTTGCTTATCTGCGACCCGACGGTGAAGAAATGACAGACGATGATTTCAACGATCCGGGTACTCGTTGTATTGGATTGTTTATCGATGGCTTGCGCGTCGATGAACAAACGGAAGATGGTCAGGATATTGGCGATGAGCAATTGATCTGGATTTTGAATGCGTATTGGGAAGATCTTCCTTTTATGCTACCGAAAATCAAGCGAAAAAAGGCGTCCTGGCAAGTGGTTGTAGATACGGCTTCGGGCGAGATTACACCAAAAGGCGATCCAATAAAAGGCGGTCAACCCTTTACAATGCCAGCTCGCGCTTCTGTACTGTTAAGACTATTCTAACGTTCGCAGTTTCGGCCATTGCATTTAGTTATCTGGGCGATCTACCTGTTTGATTGTAAACGGTGGATCGCCCAGTTGCTTAATATCCGTATTCGATAAAAGCCTCTATCCCAAATCCATAGTTTTTAGTAATAAACAGTACTTATCACGATTTATGTCAACGAAAAGGTTATGAAAAAAGGATGGGCCATTGCTTTGGGAATCGTACTACTGCTTGGGATCGGTGGTTATATATGGTATAGTCGTCTGAAACAGGAAGCGGCCTCCGAAAAAGGCGCTTACGATAACACACTGAAACCACGGCTGGAGTTGGCTCGGTTTGCCATTACGGATATTAGCGATGAGGCTATCCATATGAATATGTATATGCTCATCGACAATCCTTTACCAATTAGTTTCAGTGCACATCAATTAGATTACACTGTTTACATTGCGAACACGCCTGTCGTTGTTGATTCCTACAAAAAGCCAATTGCAGTGAAGGCAGGCGATAGTACATTGCTGGAATTACCCGTTAAGGTAATGGCAGAGAAAGCGACAAAAGTGCTTAAAACGCTGGAACGCAAAGGTATAGATAGTACAAATTACAAAGTAAGATCGAGCTTCGCCCTCGATATACCGATTGTAGGCGAAAAGACATTTGCCATTACCATAGACCGTCGGCTTCCAACGTTTTACATTCCTCAAATTAAAATTGAAGATATTGACTTCGGTACCTTGGGTTTAAAACGAACGGATGTTGCTACCAAAGTGGCCATAACGAACAAAAACAAGTTTCCTTTTAACATTACCGACGCGCATTATACCGTCACGATCAATGGCAAGGAAATAGCAGACGGAGAACAATTGGAGCCGATTCGAATTAAAGCACAGGCTACTACGCCAGTGATTTTCCCCGTAACGGCCCGACCCGGTAAAACGCTGAGCGTACTCCCGAAAATGTTATTCGATAAGAAAGATACTCCTTTCGAAGTTGCCTTCCGTTGTAAACTCATCGACCCAAAAAATGATCCCATGATTCAGCATAGCAAATTCATGGCTACAATTAAAGGCACGTTGGCCGACTTCAAGAAGCTCAAGAAGTAACTGTATGTCAGGAAGTAGAGGTATTTATCTCTATCTTGTGCGTCCATTTCAAAACTTCCTCGCTGAATATGCTCAAGTCTGACTTCATGCTGTATTTCTGGAATTTTATTGTTTTTCTATTCTGGATACTTATTGTTGTAACAGTCATCAAATTGCTGATCGTCCTTTTCAAAGCAGACCGCACCCTTGATGAGCTACGTGAGTATATGAAACGACGCTCTTAGTCCACTTATAGTGTTTGAAATGGCTCTGTCCGATATATAGTCCGTTTACATATAAAATGCCTGTAATCAGCTGACTACAGGCATTTTATATACTATAGATAAGTAACTGAAAGACTTACAGCTGAGGCTGTTCGGCTACCATTGTTTCATCAACATGACCAGATGCTCTACGGTTACCTGCCCAGAACCACAGGGCGGTGAAGGCAACTATAAGAATAATCGGGAAGGTCATCATAGTTGACAGGGTAGCTTGTCCCGCTGCTAATTCCAGCGCAGGACCAGTTAATCCCTTGGATGCGGCTTCAGCATGATCTCCATCAATCCATCGACCAATAATGGGCTGGAAGATAGATGTTGATAACATACCCACCCCGCCAATTATAGACATTCCTAATGCTCCGCTTAAGGGAACTCGCTGCGCAACAAATCCGATCATGGTTGGCCAGTTAAAGCATACACCAAGGCCGAATATGACAGCGGCTACGTAAGCAACTGGACCTGTAACGGTACTGAACATATAGATACCAATGGCGGCTAAAATAGCTCCTCCAAGCAGAACGCCCGTCTGTCCTAATTGATCAACTACCGGACCGGTGAAAAGGCGACCAACCGTCATTACGCCAAATGTCAATGCTAAAACCAGCATGGCATCCGCTCCGCTGCTACTTAACACAACAGCTACCCACTGGTTAGGACCAAACTCAGTAATGGCTGTTAGTGCCATGCAGCAGAACAAAGCAATATATAAAGGCGTTAGCATCGCCTGGAAGTTTTTCGCTAATGACGTAACACCTTCCACTTTTGGTTTTGGGAAAGCCTGTCCGAAGAACATGAATGCATAGACTATAGTAGGAAGCATAAGCACCCAAATCTGTGCCTGCCATGAAAAACCTCCAGAAGTCATGAATTTGGAGATCAAACTCCCAATAACAATTCCCCCAGGAAACCACATATGGAATCGTCCCAGCATTTTGTTCAGCTTATTGCTGGAATACATATCGGCAATCATCGGATTACAGGCAGCTTCTGTACATCCGTTACCAAAGCCAATAAAGAATGTCGAAATCAATAGGCTAGCGTAACCACCTGAATAAATAGTTAATAAAATACCCAGGGTGTGCGCAACAACGGCAACCTGCATAATTATTTTAGGCCCCACTGAGTGATAGACTATCCCACCAATAACCATTGAAATAGGAAAGCCAAAAAAGAACATGGAGTTAATAAAGCCTAATTGCTCGGCCGTCAGGCCAAAATCAGCTCCTAATTGAGGCAGAATGCCCGCCCGAATACTGAATGAAAAGGCCGTCGTAATAATAGCTAGGCAACTAGCTATAAACAGCCTGGAAGGATTAACTTGGTTCATTTTTCGAGAAAAGGGATTTAGTGAGTTTTTAAATTGATTAACGAACAAAAGACGAGAGCAAAGACAAACTCCCCGTTTTGCGAGGGTTTTCGTGCAAATTTTCCGAAAAATAAGAGAAAACCGCTAATTTCCAGCCGCGAAAAAAGGAGCGTTTTGAAAGTCTGTTCTATTATGTCAAGTTTCAGATTTCAAGTTTATCGAATGAAATGGAAAACTTGACACCTGAAACTTGACACAAACTATAGTAAACTAACCACTATACTCCTCTTTTCTAATCTCTTTACTCTCAACTTCATTACCAATGCACAGAAAATTGCGAATGGGTATGGTTGGTGGAGGGCTCGATGCGTTCATCGGCGCCGTACACCGTCGGGCGGCTAGTTTCGACAACGAAATAGAATTGGTTTGTGGCTGTTTTAGTTCGTCACCCGACAAATCGAAAGCGGCTGGTCACGCGCTTTACCTACCCGAAAATCGAGTTTACACTTCATTTCAGGAAATGATTGAGCAGGAAAAAGCCCTGCCCGAAGGCGAACGCATGGATTTCATCTCGATTGTTACGCCGAATCACATGCATTTTCCGCCAGCTAAAATGGCCCTCGAAAATGGTTTCCATGTGATGTGCGACAAACCGATGACGCTTACACTCGACGAGGCTAAAGAACTGGCTAAAATCGTTGAGAAATCGGGGTTAGTATTCGGTCTGACACACAACTATACCGGCTATCCAATGGTGAAAGAAGCCCGCGACATGGTGAAAAATGGGAAGTTGGGCAAGATTCGGAAAGTGGTTGTCGAATACCCTCAAGGTTGGTTATCGAAAAAAGAAGAGGATACTGATTACAAACAAGCCATCTGGCGCACCGATCCGGCTAAATCAGGAGCAGCGGGTTGTATGGGCGATATTGGAACGCATGCAGAAAACCTGGCCGAATACGTAACCGGCCTAAAAATCAGCCAACTCTGTGCCGATTTGACGGCGTTCGTTCCGGGCCGTATGCTTGACGATGACGGCAATGTATTGCTGCATTTTGAAGGCGGTGCGAAAGGAGTTCTGCACGCCAGTCAGATTGCCAATGGAGAAGAGAATGCGTTGAAAATCTTTGTGTATGGCGAATTGGGCGGCCTGGAATGGCACCAGATGGAGCCTAACACTCTCAAATACAAGACTCAGGAAGGCCAGCGTATCATTCGTCCGAATGTGGGTGATTTGTCAGCCTCGGCCAAAGCCCACTGGCGCATGCCATCAGGTCACCCTGAAGGCTTCTTTGAAGCGTTTGCCAACCTTTACCGCAATTTCGCCTATGCCGTAAAAGCCCACATGGAAGGGCGCGATCCCGACCCAATTTATGACTTCCCAAGTGTAGAAGATGGTGTTCGCGGTCTAGCCTTCATCGATACCGTCATTGCCTCAAACCAGTCTGACGAAAAGTGGACGAAGTTTGTCTCATAGTTTAAATTTCTTACAAAACCCTTATGCAAAAAATCAATGTTGGTGTCGTCGGCACCGGGTTCATTGGGCCAGCGCACATCGAAGCCCTGCGTCGCTTACCGAATACGAATGTTCTGGCACTCTGCGAAGTGACGCAAGAATTGGCTCGCCAGAAAGCAGATCAGTTAGGAATTGAACGGGCTTGTACGTTTGATGAGCTGCTGAAGATGGACGACATTAAAGTGGTCCATATCTGTACACCCAACTTCCTGCACTATTCGCAATCGAAAGCAGCTTTGCTGGCAGGTAAGCATGTCGTCTGCGAAAAACCGCTGGCAAAGGACCTACACGAAGCGGAAGAACTGGTGCAACTGGCCAAAGAAACCGGCTTGGTAAACGCAGTCCATTTCAACCTACGCTATTATCCGTTGGTGCGTCAGATGAAAGTCATGCGTGAGCAGAACGATTTGGGCGAAGTTTACTCCGTACTTGGCTCCTACCTACAGGATTGGCTTTTCTACGATACCGACTATAACTGGCGTCTGGAGCCCGATAAATCAGGCGATTCACGCGCCATTGCCGACATTGGTTCGCACTTAATGGACAGTCTGGAATACATTACGGGTCTGAAAACAGTAGCCGTCATGGCCGATTTCAATACCATCCATAAGTTCCGGAAGAAGCCGCTGAAGCCCGTTGAAACCTATTCAGGCAAAATGCTTAAACCCGAAGATTATGCCGACGTCCCCATCAATACTGAGGATCACGCCAATGTACTTCTGCGATTCGATAATGGAAATAAAGGCAGCATTACGGTGTCGCAGGTATCGGCGGGACGTAAGAACCAGATGAAGCTGGAAATTGCAGGATCCAAAAAGACATTTGCCTGGAATTCTGAAGCACCTAACCAGATGTGGATCGGCAATCGAGACGGAGCAAACGAGTCGTTCATGCGCGATCCATCGCTGGCACATCCAGAAGCTCGTTCGGTAATGTCGTTCCCCGGCGGTCACAACGAAGGATTTCCTGACACATCGAAACAGTTGTTTAAGGAGGTTTACGACGCTGTTGCGGCTGGCAAACAACCTGAGAAACCAACCTATCCAACTTTTGCGGACGGCTATCGTGAATTATTGATTTGCGAGAAAATTCTGGAGTCGAACCGAAAGCAGGCGTGGGTAGAGATTTAAACTAAAAACGCGGTCTGACTGATTTCAGACCGCGTTTTTACGCTATATATTCGATGCGTATTTGCTTTTATGCAAGACAATTCGTTTACCCTCGTCAAACTGTTCGACATCAAGGATTTCTTCAAATCGAATGACATCTTCGGAAAGAAGTTCAAGGATACGTTCGTTTTGACGATCATTCCGTTTCAACAGGTGTTCATGTCGGGTTAAAATCTCAGAATGCTCTTTAAGGATTTCGGAATGTTCCTTTAGGATTGCGCTGTGACCATCAAGGCGTTGATTGGTACCAACTAACTCGCTCTTGACATTGCGTAATTCGTCAATAAAAATATCCTGCTTGATTAGCATCTCAGCAAGCAACTCAACTATTCGTCCTTCGTTTTGCATAATTCAACTCCATTTGTCAGCAATATAAAGAAATTAGAAGACAAAAATCACCCTATTACCAGAATAGTATGAAAACAATGAAAGGACCGGGCATTTTTCTTGCCCAATTTTTAGGCGATGCCGAACCCTTTAATTCGCTCGATTCCATTGCCAAATACATGGCCGATCTTGGCTACAAAGGTATCCAGATCCCAACCTGGGACCCTCGCCTAATCGATCTAAAAAAAGCCTCTGAAAGTCAAACGTATTGCGACGAACTGAAAGGTAAGTTAACAGATATTGGGGTTGAAATCACCGAGTTGGCTACACACCTACAAGGCCAATTAGTAGCCGTTCACCCAGCCTATGGCCCAATGTTCGATGGCTTCGGACCAGCTGAACTGGCGGGAAAACCTAAAGAGCAGCAGGCCTGGGCCGTTGACCAGTTGATTATGACAGCCAAAGCCAGTAAAAATCTTGGTCTTAAAGCTAGTCCGACGTTTTCGGGTGCGTTGCTTTGGCCGTTTATTTATCCGTGGCCGCAACGTCCGGCAGGTTTGGTAGAAACTGGTTTTACCGAACTCGCTAATCGTTGGAAACCAATCCTGGATGCTTACGAAGATGCTGGTGTCGATCTGGCCTATGAATTACACCCCGGCGAAGATCTACACGACGGTATTACGTTCGAGATGTTCCTCGAAAAAACAGGCAATCACCCACGTGTAGGTATCAATTACGACCCAAGTCACTTCGTCTTGCAGCAACTCGATTACCTGCAATTCATTGATTTCTACCACGAGCGTATTTATGCCTACCACGTAAAAGATGCGGAGTTTAACCCAACAGGTAAACAAGGTGTATACGGCGGTTATCAGGGATGGGTCGAACGTGCTGGTCGATTCCGTTCACTAGGCGACGGACAAGTTGATTTCTCAGGTATCTTCTCGAAACTAGCACAATATGATTATGACCGGTGGGCCGTACTGGAATGGGAGTGCGCACTAAAACACCCAGAACAAGGAGCTGCCGAAGGTGCCCCATTTATAGAAAGCCACATTATCCGCGTCACCGAACGCGCCTTCGACGATTTCGCTGGCACTGGTGCTGACGAAGCTTTCAACAAGAAAGTGCTAGGATTGTAATAACATAAAAAGGCCTGCCGGTTATCTCGCAGGCCTTTTTTAATTCCATAAAGACCGTGCGCATTTTTGGCGAAATAGAAGGAATTCTCGAAGGCAGCGAATTCGAAAATCGCTACTATTTGTCATACTATGGCGTGCATAAACCACTTCAGGCAGGTATAAGTGGTTCTCAGACTGAAGGAGCAGATTCTATTGTCCTCTCAGGTGGTTATGAGGATGATGAAGATTATGGAGATATAATTATTTACACTGGTCATGGTGGCCGAAGTCAATCGACAGGAGCTCAAGTTGCGGATCAACAACTCACCCACCAAAATTTAGCATTGGTTTTAAATTGTCAAAGGGGATTGCCTGTGCGAGTAGTACGTGGCTATAATCATAAATCTCCTTTCTCTCCAGAACAAGGTTACCGCTATGATGGGCTGTACCGTATTGAGTCATACTGGCGCGAGAAAGGGTTGTCTGGTTTTTTTGTATGGCGCTTTCAATTAATTAAAATAGATCAGATAACTGGTCCTAATGTAGTAGGGGAAGAACAGCCTGTTTATGGAAAGCCAAATCGAGCTGAGACAACTATTCAACGAATTATCAGAAATTCTTCGCTGTCACTCTACGTAAAAGAATTATATGACTTTAAATGCCAAGTATGTCAATTGGGAGTTGTAACAAATACAGGATTATATGCAGAAGCGGCCCACATTCAGCCTTTGGGACTTCCTCACAATGGCCCTGACATCCTTGACAATCTTTTATGTTTATGCCCCAATCATCATATTATGCTTGACTTTGGCGGGTTTGGAATAGCAGATGATCTAGTTTTAATAGGGGTTGAGGGTAAATTATATAGAAAATCTAAACACAACATCGATCAGAAATATTTACAATATCATCGCGAGCATTTCATGCTACTAAATCAATAGTACTAATAAAACAACAAACACAATGGCAGGTCAGGGATCGGGTGGTAACGTATTAGCGGCCCTTTGCAGTTTTTTCATTCCGGGGTTAGGGCAATTGTTGCAGGGTCGCCTGATGATTGCCATTGTTCAATTTGTATTGGCCGCTGTCCTTTGGTTCTTCTTACTCGGCTGGGTCATTCATTTGTGGTCGATTCTGGACGCAGCCCGCTATAAGCCCAACTCCTAACGTCTGCGAGTAGCCCGCTTAAATGGAATGCTGGAACTTGCTGGTTGACGGTTAACTTTGCGCTATGCAAGCCTTTCCTGTCTCTTCCTCCATTCTATCACCGATTCATCTTGCCCAGTTCGTACAGGAGAAATATCAGCTCCCTCAAGGCACAACGTGTCAACTGCTGAAAGCAGGTGTCAACCACTCTTATCTGATTACGAGCGGCTCGGCCAAAGCAATTTTTCGTATCTATAGCCTCAATTGGCGAACTGAAACAGATATTTCCGAAGAAATACGTCTGTTGACATTCTTGCAGGAAAACGATCTTCCTGTTTCCTATCCTTTGGCCGATACCACCGGTCAGTATATCCAGGAGTTGAATGCGCCGGAAGGAAAGCGATTTGGCGTATTATTTTCCTTTGCGGAAGGCGAAAAATTGCTGACATTTTCGGAAGATCTGCACCACAAAATAGGGCAGATTATGGCTCAATTTCACCAGTTTACGCAGCCTATATCCTTAGACCGGGTAACCTACACACCCCAAATTTTGCTAGTTGATTCTATTGAAAAATTTAAGCCGTTTCTACCGATCGATACGCCGGAAATGCAGTTTATGCTGTCTGCTCAACAGTATTTATTGGATGAGTTCGCAAAGATTAATTACGCAGAAACTCGTCGGGGAATTGTTCATTTAGACATCTGGTTCGACAATCTGAATATTGCTCAAGACGGCACTGTAACGCTCTTCGATTTTGATTTCTGCGGCAATGGACTGCTTTGTCTGGATATAGCCTATTACATTCTCCAAATTCATAGTACAGAAACCGACATCGCTGAATTCCACAAAAAGAAAGATAGTTTTCTACGGGGTTACGAGTCGATTTCAGCCATCAGCGATGAAGAGAAAAGATTACTCCCAATGTTGGCCGAGAGCATTTATTTCTTTTACATCGGCGTGCAATGCGAACGCTTTGAGAACTGGTCAAATACATTTCTGAATGAGATGTACCTGAAGCGATTTATTAATTTGCGTATCAAACGCTGGTTTGATTTCAACCAATTAGGTCAAGGAATACAGGCTTAGATAGTAGCCAGACGTTTTTAAAAAGGAACACTCTCAGTATACAATCACAACAGACATGGGTAAATTTCATGAGTACATCAAACCCGCTCACAAGAAGTTTATTGACGAGCAGCACATCTTTTTCGTCGCGACAGCCCCATTAAGTCCTGATGGTCATGTTAATTTATCACCGAAAGGTCTTGACTGTTTTCGGGTTCTATCCGAATCGAAAGTGGCCTATATGGACTTGATTAGCAGCGGCAACGAAACGTCGGCGCATACGCTCGAAAATGGTCGTATTACCTTTATGTTTTGCTCTTTTCAGGGTGCTCCGAATATTCTTAGACTTTATGGCAAAGGGATGACTGTGTTACCCGATACGCCCGAGTGGGAAGAATATGCTCCTCATTTCACAATCTACCCAAGCACTCGTCAACTAATTATTGCCGATATCGACTTAGTGCAAACCTCCTGCGGCTTTGGCGTACCCTTATTTGAGTATACAGGCGAACGCGATATTCATTTCGACTGGGCTGAGAAACAGGGAAAAGATGGGCTAATGGATTACATACAGGAAAAGAATTTGGTGAGCCTGGACGGATTACCAACAACAATCGGACTAGCCCAATGAACCCCATCTTCTTTCCGTCACAAGATGATTTTCGAAAATGGCTAGCTGAAAATCATGACAAAACCAGTGCATTACTAGTCGGTTATTATAAGGTTGGGTCGGGTAAACCCAGTATGACCTGGTCACACTCGGTCGATGAAGCACTTTGCTTCGGATGGATTGATGGTGTTCGTAAATCCATTGATGAGGATAGTTATTGCATCCGATTTACACCCCGAAAATCGGCGAGTATCTGGAGTGCAGTCAACATTCAAAAAATTGAGGAACTTACCCGGCAGAATCGAATGCATCCGGCGGGTATAGCAGCCTTCGAAAAGCGTCAGGCCGCCAAATCAAAAGTTTACGCTTACGAACAAGCAGCAATAGCCTTTTCGCCGGAATTTGAGAAAGCATTTATAGCTAACGAAAAAGCCTGGACATTCTTTCAGAAACAAGCTCCGTGGTACCGAAAGCAGTTTATTAACTGGGTTATGTCGGCAAAACAACCAGCCACTCAGCTAAGCCGACTCGAAAAATTAATCGCCAGTAGCGCCGACGAAAAGCGGCTATAAGCGGCATTCAGCGAAGCAACCTTTCCTGATTATCAATCGTATTGCTCAAAAAATTCGTATCTTGGATATTGTTTGCACGCTTATTTTATGCAAATAATTCCTAAACCCACAGATCGTGTAGCAACGCTATGCAGAAAGGCTATTTCTGGCTGTTTGTCTGGTTCGTCATCTACCTGCCAGGTATTGTTGTGGGTCAAAACCTTGTTCCCAATGGTAGTTTCGAAAATTTCCGAAACTGTCCTATCCACGATAATCAGCTAGAGGAAGCGATTCCCTGGTACAATCCCAACAAAGCCACTCCTGATTTTTATAACCACTGCTACGATTTTGGCCAGTTAATTCTTCAACCACATTCAGGCAATGGTGCAGCACACTTATTTTTTGATGTCGACTGGGAGGAGTATCTGGGCATCGAATTAACTCAGCCACTAATCGCTAACGAGTGCTACTATTTCGAAATGTACGTTGCCACAAATACCCCAAGCAAGTACATTACGGAAACGATTGGCGCTCATTTTTCGACTCAGCCAGTTACCAGTACGAATACCAGCATGTTTCGGGTAACTCCGCAGATTCTTGATAATATTCCCCGAAATGGTGTAGGCAACTTAGAGTGGCACCGCGTGTCGGGTGTTATCAGTGCCCAAGGAGGTGAGCGCTATCTAACAATCGGCAGTTTTATGAAAACACCTCCTTTTCTTGGCTATTTTTATATTTTCGTCGACGATGTTTCGCTTGTTCGTGTCAAGATGGATTTAGGTAATGACAGCACACTATGCAGTCGGAAAGCGACGTATCAGCTCGATGCAACTACTCCTGGAGCTATTGATTACCGCTGGCAGGACGGTAGTACTAAGTCTACTTTTCTTGTTACGAAGCCTGGCACATACGCCGTCACCGCCGTAACAGCCTGCAAAACCCTCAGAGATTCAATCAAGATTGATTATGCTCTAGATTTTGATTTGGGAGCGGATACTACACTTTGCAATGAGCAAACGCTTACTCTTCAAGTTCCGGCCAGTACGGCTTCAACCTATTATTGGCAAGATGGATCGGCGCAAACGACGTATCTAGTCAGACAAGCGGGTACATATAGCATTCGGGTCCAACAGGCAGATTGCGTTGCCAGCGATACCATTCGGGTTCGATTTATCCGCCCCCCTACCCTCGATTTAGGTCTGAATAAAGAGCTATGTGGTGCCCAGACATTCACCATACGACCTGCATTTACTGATGGAAAATTTAGCTGGCAGGATGGCTTTGTTGATGAAGCGCGAACAGTAAACACATCAGGCGTCTTTTGGGGACTTGTTAAAAACGACTGTGCCACAGTCATAGACTCCATTGAAATTGATTACGGAGCCTGCGATTGTGTTCTGTATGCGCCCAATAGTTTTTCGCCCAATGGTGATGGACTGAACGACGTATTTCTGGCCTATGGTTGCGGGGACATTACCATTACATCACTCGCCATTTACAATCGATGGGGAGAAGTGGTTTTCAAAACCGATAAATACCCTTTCCAATGGGATGGATTTTATCATGGTGAAGTCTGTGAAACAGGTGTTTATGCCTGGAAAATACAGTATGATTTAAAACGTGCGCGAAAAGTAAAGTCCTATCAGGATCATGGTCCGCTCAGTTTAATTCGCTGACTTATCCTATAAAATTCTATGTCTATTCAGTTGATAAAGATCGGTCTCTTCTGCCTCCTACTAATTACTCCCAATTTTCTGATTTTCGGCCAGGTTGACAAACCCCGGTTTCGCGTAGTGGCTATTGCCGAAAAAGGTGGAGGAGTGCATGCTCCGTTTGTTGCCGAAGCTAAAAAATGGCTCGCCCAGTTGGCTACAGAAAATAAGTTCACCATTGATTATATCGAAAATACGGAACCGATTAACACTGATTTCCTAGCCAATTATGACTTATTCATCCAGCTCAATTACCCGCCATATATGTGGACGGACACAGCGAAAGAAGCTTTTCGCAACTACATTACCGAAGGGAAAGGCGGTGGTTGGATCGGCTTCCATCATGCGTCTTTACTAGGCGAGTTCGATGGGTATGCCATGTGGCCCTGGTTTTCGGAATTTATGGGCGGCATTCGGTATAAGAATTACATTGCTACGTTTGCAAAGGCAACTGTACATGTAGAAGCGAAAAGCCACCCTTGCCTGAAAGGTTTACCGGCCACGTTTGACGTAGAAAAAGAAGAATGGTACACGTATAACAAAAGTCCTCGCCCGAACGTAAGCGTGTTGGCAACCGTCGATGAATCCAGCTACTCGCCTGATTCAAACATTAAAATGGGCGGTGATCATCCTGTAATTTGGTCGAACGAGAAAATGAAGGCGCGGAACGTATATATTTTTATGGGTCATCACCCCGATTTATTTAAGAATGATGCCTTCGTAACGATTTTCCGAAACGCTATTTTTTGGGGTGCTAAGCATGAAAAACCCTGAACGATCATCCCCAACAAATTCCTTCCCTTTTCCAAGCGAATACCCGATTCATGCGTAACGACTGGATCCTCTTTCGGTCAACTAGTCTCGCCAAAAACATCTCTAGAATGGTACACCTGACTTTCTCCGTTGTTTAGGGATATGGCAACTGCTGCTATGATTACTGCTCAGAATAGCTTCACAATGCGGGACAAAGCTGCCGAGATGAGTAAGATAATCGCAACAAAGCCCAGACCATAATAAAGTCCAAACCATTTAGATACGAATCCGATTAAAGGCGGTCCAGCCAAAAATCCAATAAAGCTAAAGGTGGCAAATGTAGCCAGTCCAGCGGCAGGTGGAATACCGGGTACACGCATCGACGCACTATACAGAATTGGGGCTCCCAACGAACAACCTACTCCTAACAAGGCAAAGCCAATTAAAGCAGTGGCAGGATAGGGCAATGCGATAGCGATAAACAAGCCAAACGCAGCAACCAAACCGCCAACCTGAAGCCAGCGTTTAGGCCCAATTTTAGGAATAATACCGTCCCCAAGAAAACGGAAGCCGGTCATTGTCAATGAAAAAGCACCGAAACCCAACGCGGCTATTTGACTACTCGCTCCCAACGTTTCGCGCAAATAAACAGCACTCCAGTCGAGCGCTACTCCTTCTCCCATCGCTACAGCCAGACCAATCAAAATCATCAATAATAAATCCAGATTTGGAACCACAAACGACGATCCGGCTTTTTCGCCCGATTCAGTTCGACTACTGGATGGAATGATGCGTAGGGCAGGTTGAAGCAGAAAGGTTGCAATGAGTATAATTCCGGCCATAATTGCCATGTGCACAGACGGTGATACGTGTAATGCAATTACGGCTCCGGCAATACCTGAACCCAGCAAGCCACCTAAGCTCCACATCCCATGGCACGACGACATGATCGAAATCCCCTGCGACCGTTCTACATTGGTAGCACAGGTATTCATAGCCACATTAATAAGGGCGCTACTAAGTCCTAAAAGAAATAACCCTGATGCCATCACAGCGGTATTCGGCGCATTAATTGGAATGCACACTGCCACTGTGATGCCTATTGCCGACCAGAAACAGGCTTTTGCTTCACCAAGTCGGGCAACGATCCAGCCCGTCAGTGGATTCATAACCAACAGACCAACTGGCATGGCAAAAAGCACGAGACCTAATTCAGCATCCGATAAATGCAGTTTTTCTTTTACGTGCGGAATGTGTGCCACCCAACTCCCAAACAGGATACTATCTGATGCAAATACTAACCCAACAGCCAGTGCCTGCCAGTTCAGAAAAAACGTGAGTAAGTTCTGAACGAATAAATTACGAGGAAGTCGATTAAATGATACAGTTGTATTCATATCACAAAAATAGCCGGACTTCACCGGCTATTTGCAACAATACATTGCCCTTTACTAATGTTAGATTAACTATTTGACAACGTTTTTTAGTCAATCATTGTCAACGACGTATTATTTTTGAGGTGACCAGCCATTGCTTTACGCAGTTTTTCAACCTTTGGCAACGAAACACTGCGGATATAAGGTTGGTCAGGGTGAAGAGCGAAATAGTTTTGGTGATAGACTTCGGCTGGGTAAAAAACAGAGAATGGGGCAACTTCTGTTACTACCCGGTTAGTATAATGCTTCGACTCGTTCGTACGCTTGATAGCAGCCTCGATTTCGGCTTTTTCTTCAGGCGTCCGATAAAAAGCCATTGAGCGGTAATCACGACCAACGTCCGGTCCCTGGCGGTTCAATGTAGTCGGATCATGCCCAGCAAAAAAAGCGTCGAGCAATTGCGAATAGCTGATCACTTTAGGATCGTAATAAACTTGTACCGATTCAGCGTGACCAGTTTGATCTGTGCAGACTTGTTCATACGTTGGGTTTTTAGCGGTACCACCCGCATAGCCCGAAATAACTTCGCGAACTCCTTTAAGTTGATTCATGCCTTCTTCCATCGCCCAGAAGCATCCACCAGCAAAGGTAGCGACCGCTTCACCGGGTTTAAGGGCAGGCAGTTTGGCAGGTTCTTTCGATTGACCTAACGCGCAGCCTGCAAACAGAAGCATGCTGAGCACATATACATGAATTGATTTCATACAGTTTCCAGATAGGATTTTGTTGATATATAAACGATTAAAATCGATTCGCGGTTTCATTGGCAGAGGGCAAAGGGATAAGAGCAGCGTGTTAAAATTTCTTATTTCCACTCTTTCTCTAAACTCTCTGCCCCAGCCCCATGCCCTCCACTCTATCATGAAACTCCAATTTGAAAAAATAGAACCTGAAGCTGGCAGTTCGTTTAAGGTTATTCATAATACGGAACCCGAAACTTGCCGCGTTTATTGGCATTATCATCCTGAATACGAGATAGTTTATATTCCATCTGGCAATGGTAAGCGTCGTATTGGCACGAATGTATCGTACTACGAAGCAGGTGAATTGGTATTTATTGGTCCTAATTTGCCGCACCTCAATTTTAGCTATGGAATTGAAGGACAATATGAAGAAATCGTCGTTCAGATGCGTGATGATTTTATGGGGTCAGATTTTCTTCAACGTCCTGAATTGGCATTTGTTAAACGCTTGTTCGAGCGATCAAATACAGGTTTGACCTTTGGAGTCACCACAAAACAACAAGTAGGTCCATTATTGGAGCAATTACCTGAACAATCTCCTTTTGAGCGGTTTCTGACCTTACTGCAGGTATTACAACGACTAGCAAATGCCACTGACGTCGAACTTTTACACGCTAACGGTGTTCGCTTTGATCTCAATCCCAAAGAACAGGAACGTATTAATCGAGTTTGCCACTACGTCGAGCAGCATTATACAGAAATCATTGATATGCAACGAGTAGCTGATTTGGCCAGTCTGACTGTTCCAGCATTTTGCCGCTACTTCAAACGAATGACCCATCTGACATTTACTGACTTTGTTAACGAATACCGTGTCAATCAGGCTCGTCAATTATTGCACTCCGCACGTACAGTAGCGGATGTTGGCTTTACGGTTGGATTCAATAATCTCTCTCATTTCAATAAGACATTTCGGGCTGTAACTGGGCAAACACCAAGTGCGTATAGAAAGGCTCTAGTTGGATAAGGCCGAAATACAGATTTCAAAAAATGCCATAAAAAAACGCCCCAGTGAATTACCGGGGCGTTTTCCTTATTTACTTATTAGTTTGGATAACCTGGATTCTGAGGAGTCAGTTTAGGGTTATTCAGCATCTCTTGTCTTGGCAATGGCAATAGCAAGTGCTTTTGCTCCAAGGCTTTGTTTGTGCTCAGGTTAACGTGACCTACAAAGTTATCGAAGCCTTTGGTGGTTTCGTTGAACACTTTACGCAAACGAACCATGTCGTACCATGTAATCTGTTCATAACAGAACTCATACCAGCGCTCGCGCCAAACAGCTTCCCGGAAAGATGCCTGGTTATACGTTCCTAAAGCAGGAGTAGTCAATGTAGCCCGATCACGAATGCGTTTAAACGCGTCGTAAGCCGCCTGCGTTGGTCCACCTACTTCGTTTTGCGCTTCTGCGTACAACAATAGAGTTTCGGCATAACGAATCTGCGGTACGTTCAGGTTGTTCAGACGCGTACCAGCGACACCAAACGTACCATTTGCTGTACGGTTGAAATGCTTAAATACATAAGGTGCACCCAGTTCGAAGCGAACTCCGTTACCATTGGTGAAATAGGTCGTGTAAAACCAACCATCCTGATCTTTTGCCCGTAGGTCACCGGCTTCAAACGATTTATAGAATGAAGGCGTTGGAACAGAGCTTCCCGTACCCGTAGGCCCGTTGTAGTTGATTGGCTTAAAGTTTCCGTAGAAATTGTCCATCGGATTACTAGCCACAACAGAATTGTATTGAAGCATGTAGAGGTGTTCTACCCGGTTCTTCTGGCTTTCTTTGTGCACATCTTCGTAGGTTGTGAACAAATTAATTGTCGACGGATTGGCGTTGGCGTATGTAATAACTTCAAACGCTTTGTCGGCAGCCAGTTTGTAGTGCGATGCGCCTTTGCTTAACGGAAAACCAGCCATGGTCAAATACACTTTTGCCAATTGGGTTTTCACAGCAGCCAAATTAACACGGCCACTCACGTCCATCCAGGGTAATCCAGCGGCTTCAGCAGCGATCAGGTCATCAACGATCAGCTTATATACATCCTCTGTTTTAGCGCGAGTTGGCTGGAAATCTTCAGATGTAGCCGTTTGTGGCTTCGTGATCAGCGGAATATCACCCCAAAGCTGAACAGCTGCGAAATAAGCTGTTGCCCGTAGGAAGCGGGTTTCCCCCAGGATTCTCGTCTTTTGAGCAGCATCCATCGGCGTAATCGGCGGTACTTTTTCGAGTACCTGGTTTGCCTGCGCAATTACCCGGTATAAGCCGTTCCAATAGTTTACCACGTGTGCTGTATTGCCGTCATGCGACATGCTATACAGGTTGTTCAGGTCAGAGTTCTGAGCGGTTTCGGTAGTAGATGTTCCCGTCATGGCTTCGAGTAGCTGCCAGTTAGACGAGAAGATACCAGCACCATCACCCATAAACCGCAGACTAGCATATACAGAAGCTAATCCAGCCTCAGCATGGTCAGGGATGGTATAGAAACTCTCATTCGTCAGGTTCGACGGAGCTTTCTCTTCTAGAAAGCTAGTGCAACCTACCGGCCCGATAAAAACGGTGCCGCACAAGAGCGCTTTTGTTATTGTTTTTACTACAGTATATCGCATAAAAATGTCATTCAATTTTAGGAAAATACGTTACTTAGAAACCAACTTGTAAGCCTAGTAAGTAAGTGGTTGGCTTCGGATAGTTGTGCCAGATCATACCTTGTGAGAAAGCGCTGTTACCATCGCCCTGGTTGGTAGGTGTTACTTCTGGATCGCCAACGATTGGATCATCAACTAACAGGAAGAAATTCTGCACCGTAGCGTATACCCGCAGACGGCTCATTTTCATCCGGCTTACCAGAGCTGATGGCAGCGTATAACCGAGCAATAAGTTACGTCCACGCAGGAAAGAACCATCCTTAATCCAGTGGCTATCCACGTTTGTTACATAACCAGCACGAGTTTCCCGGATTTGGGCAATCATCGTGTTCTGATTTTGTGGTGTCCACGCATTCAATACTGACTTGTAGCTGTTAGCAATGGCCTGACGGTCTTCACTTGGGTGAAGGTTCATCAGCATAACGTCGTTGCCATACATAAATTGCAGTTCCAGCGTAGCATCGAAACCTTTGAAACGGAACTGGTTCGTCAGAGCGCCCCAGCCTTTTGGGCTACCATTACCGATAATGCTACGGTCAGCATCTGTGATCGTCTTATCGCCATTCACGTCCAGGTATTTGATATCCCCTGGCAACATGGTCAGGTTGTTACGGTAGCTGGTGAATTTGGCAGCTTCTTCGCGTTCTGCTTCACTCCATACACCCAGGCGGGTTAATCCCCAGAATGCACCAACTGGCTCACCAACACGGATTACGTTGGTTGGGTTTGTGAAGTTAGGACCACCTACGTTGAAAATATCAGATGGGGTTGCCAGCGTGAGTACTTTGTTGCGGTTCAGTGAAAGGTTGAACGTTGTATTCCAGGAAAATCCGCCCCGGTCGATGTTCACCGTATTCAAGCCAAATTCAAAACCATAGTTCTGCATTGAACCTACGTTCCGACGAATCGTTCCATAACCACTCGTACGTGGAACGGGAGCGTCAAGCAGCATGTCGGTCGTTAAACGATAGTAGTAATCCGCTTCTAGGTTAACCCGTCCTTTGAATAAGCCAATCTCCACGCCTACGTCTGTCTGAGCGGTTTTTTCCCAACGCAAATCAGGGTTCGCCAGACGGTCGATACCTGTTCCACCAATCCGTGTATCGTTAAAGATTGTCGAGTAGTTAGAGCTCAACAGGGCAAGCGACGTGTAAGGAGGAATTTCAGAGTTACCTGTCAGACCGTAGCTGGTACGTACTTTTAAGTTGTTAACAACAGGATTACCTTTCAGGAAAGGTTCTTCCGAAGCACGCCATGCCAACGCTGCTGATGGGAAGAAGGCAAACTTGTGGTTAGCTCCGAATTTCGACGAACCATCGGCACGACCTGTTACTGTCAACAAATATTTGTCGCGTAAGCTATAGTTAATACGGCCAAAGTATGAGTTAAAGGCAAAACGCGACGCACCAGATCCTACTTGTGGGTTAACCGAACCGGCTCCTAAGTTGTTGTAACCAAAGTAGTCAGTTGCGAAGTTGTTAACCGTAGCACTCATGTTGAAGATATTAGTCTCCTGCCACGAAATACCCAACAGCCCTGTAAAGTTGTGATCCGTACCAATCTGCTTGTTATACGTCAGGTAGTTTTCCAACGACCAGAAACTTTCCTTACGGTACCGGGTGGCTGCGTTTCCTAAGCTACCTGGGTTCAGTACGCGTGTCTGCGATTCGTTGTTTTCCTGCGTCTGAATGTTTACGCCTAATACCGTACGCATTTCCAGTCCTTTCGCCAGATTGATGTTGGTATACAAGCTACCCAGCGTTGTTTGGGTATTCAGGATGAAACGACGGTCGTTTAAGCGAATGGCTGAACTAAACGTTCCTTCTGCGTTTGGATAGTCGCGGTTGTTAGCATACGTACCATCAGCATACTTCACAGGTAAGAATGGAAAGTCTTCAACGATCTGCCGGGCAACGGCGTCATTGATATCCACAAGGTTTTCAGACTGATTGTTGTAACTAACCGTACCACCAATTTTCAACCATTTCTTCACTTGATCGTCGATCGTGAAACGGGTAGAGTACCGCTTCATATACGATGTTTTGATAAGCCCCTGGTCATCACGATACCCTAAAGACAGCGAGTATTGTGTGCGCTCGCTACCACCGCTGAAACCTAACTGATGGTTCTGAGAAAGCTTGTTCTGCGCGTTTTCTTTGAACCAATCCGTATCATAAAGTGGGTTCAAATTCGCATCAAAAACCCCCGGATATTTGGCACTGTAGGCCTTCCGGCGAGCTACTGGATCCAGATAAGTATACTTACCAGATGCCCAACCAGCTGGGTCAAACTTAGCAATGTTAGCATAAGCCAGATCTTCAGTTGCCAGATATTCTCTCGCATTCAACACTTGTGGCTTATTCGGCCCGATTGTGTTTACACTGAAATCAGCATTATAGGTAACGGTTCCTTCGCCAGCCTTACCTTTCTTGGTGGTTACCAGAATAACACCGTTAGCACCCCGCGCTCCATAAATAGCTGTCGACGAAGCATCTTTCAATACCTCAATCGAGACGATATCATTCGGGTTGATATAGTCGATAGCAGAGCTGAACTGGTTCTGGTTACCTTGTGGCAGCATTACACCGTCGACCACATAAAGTGGGTTGTTTGACGAGTTAATGGAGCTAAATCCACGAATCCGCACCGTTGTCCGGCCACCTGGGCGACCTGAGTTGGTATTTACCTGCACACCCGGCATACGGCCCGATAGTGCCTGGTTAAGTGAAGGAGCAGGGCGTTCCATCAGCTGCTCGGTTTTAATCGTGCTAACAGCACCTGTTAAATCCGATTTCCGCTGTGTACCATACCCGATAACTACGATTTCGTCCAGCGTTTTGTTGTCAGCTTTCAGGCTAAGGTTGATAGACGACTGGCTTCCAACAGCTACTTCCTGAGCAAGATAACCTACAAACGAAAATACGATAGTGGCATTTGTTTCAGGCACATCAAGCCGATAACGTCCGTCGGCATCGGTTACGGTTCCTCGCTGAGAACCTTTAACAACAACGCTTACGCCTGGTAAGGCTTCATTCTTTTCATCCGTCACCCGTCCCGATATGGGTCGGTCTGCTACGTTAACTACGCTTGAATTACTAGGTACATTTCCGTCATTCGCCTTTGCAGTATAAGTATTAGAAAGAGTAAATGTTGTGAGTAGCGATAGGGTAAGAGAAAGTTTGGATACCCTGACAAGTAAATTTGGGGGAGGTAGGCATTTGTACATAGGTTTTAGCCGATTGCGCGGTTGTTTAGGTTCACGACAATTGTAAATAAGTACGAATATTTTAGACAAAATTAACTACACTGCTTTAACTACCTATGGATGATTAAAAAAAAATTTAAAAACCATTAATCGAGGTTAAAAATATGAGCAGATAAAGGAGCAAATCAGGTTCATGAATTGCATCATTGCATCAACTAAATGTTACTTATAAAAACTTAAAGGCAACAAAATACTAACCCTATTCGATATGAATTTTCTTCGAAAAAATACAACCTGCTTTTTATAATTATCTCTTTAACAAGTATTTAATAGAAATTAAAATATGAGTAAAAATACTATTGTAGATGAATTACTCAATTTGTTATACACAGTTCGACCCGAAAATTAACTTGTAGAAAATACATTGTATGCTTCGATTGATAATTGCCCTGTTTAGCCTATTTGCCTTTGTCAGTTTGACGGCTCCTGAGCCTGAACTCCATTTTCGTCGCTATTTTGTGGCTGCCGAAAGCTACGAGTCAGTGGCTGTTTTTGATGTAGACAAGAATGACACGCTCGATATTGTCTCTGGTGATTTTTGGTACGAAGGGCCTCAATTTCGACGTCGTCACCTCATAGGAAATGAGCCCCGGAAAGACCAGTACTACGATGATTTCTCTACCATTCCCATTGATGTGAATAAAGACGGTTATCTGGATTTTGTGACTGGTGGTTGGTTCGATCAAACGATCCGCTGGGTTGAAAATCCGGGTACAGATAATAAAAAGAATACCTGGCCTCTGCATGAAATCGGCAAAGTGGGCAATGTAGAAACAACGCGAGCCTGGGATATTGATGGCGATGGCACAGTAGATATTGTTCCTAATAATCCGAACCATCCATTGAAATATCTAAAATTGGCTGGATCGGGGGAATTTAAAACGATAAACGTTGCTCCAACGCAAGGTCATGGACTGGGATTTGGGGATATAAATGGCGACGGTCGGGGGGATATGATTGTTAGTGATGGCTGGCTCGAAGCCCCAGCCAATCGGGAAGAAGGCCCCTGGACACTTCATAAAGAATTTGCCCTTGGAACAGCCAGCGTACCTATTATTGTGGCGGATGTCAATGGCGACAAGGTAAATGATCTCATCGTTGGGCAAGGTCATAGCTATGGTCTACATTGGTATGAGCAGGTTCGTTCTAGTAATGGGCAACGCACCTGGACTAAGCATCTGATCGATGATAAAAACTCACAATACCACTGCCTGGAGTGGATAGATATTACAGGAGATGGCCGCCCAGAGTTGATTACAGGTAAACGATTTAGAGCGCATAATGATGGCGATCCCGGTTGCTACGATCCTGTTGGTCTGTATTATTTCACCTGGAATACGGCTGAAAAGAAATTCGTCAAGCACAATATTGCCTATGGCCCGGCAGGAGAAGGCAAAGGAACGGGTATTTATTTTGCCGTAGCCGATTTGCACAAAAAAGGCCGAAAAGACATCATTGTGGCGGGAAAAGACGGCTTATTTGTCTTTTTTAATGAAGGGGCTGCGAAAAAATAATCCAGAATAATCTAGTTGCGGAGTAGTTTTTGCCGTATTTTTAACAATTGTACTTTACTCTCTTCCGTAACTTTATTACTATATGCAGCGCTCTCAACTCAAAGAATTCTATGGCTATGGGCTTATTTTATTCGTATTGATAACCGTCCAACTGTACTCCGTATACGTAGCCGCCACAACTGATTTATCCCTAACCTGGCAACACTACACTGGTTTCATTGCGACAACTGTAGCGTGTGTTTTTTGGATTATCCGTAAACCGCTTTACCTGTTCTACGCACTCGGTCTAACCTTAGTATTGGGTTACGAAAATCTGATTGGTTTTACGCCAACGCTCGATTTTACAGCAACTCGCTATTATATTAATAACATGGTTTTGCCGATATCGTATCAGGATTTCTCCATGTACATGCTCATAATTTGGGCATACATTGCGCATACTCGCTTACGAACTATGGTACAATCTTTATTCCTGAAAACAGGAAATTAACGACAAGCATACACGATCATAAATAATAAAGGCCACAGAAGACATTAATATCTCTGTGGCCTTTATATATGGAATAAACCTTCTACGCATTCAGCGACCAGCCTTCACGGTATTCGCGCTTCACAAACTGATTGGCTTCATCGAAGTTGGTGATTTTCATGTTTTTACCATCCCACATCAGTTTCTTACGACCGGGATAATTAAAGCCTTTTCCGTCGGCTTTGGGCTGGCGAACCGTGTAGCTACGGATGGCCAGGTTACCCATCAATACAGATTCTGTCAGCGGGCCAGCGAAATCGAACGAAGACGTAAGTGCTTTGTGTTCTTTGCTGTTGTATCCGGCTTTGCAAGCTTCCGTCCACAACACCTGGTGACCATTTTCTGGAAGTGGTTTGGATCCATCAGCAGGCTTCGGTTTTGGATCGCCTACTATTTTCTGGCCATCTTTTGTGTAGAGTTTTGGGTCTTCGCCATACATGCCACAGATCAGAAGTCCTTTGTCGCCATGGATCAGAACGCCATTTTCGCCGTTTTCCGGCATCGGCTCACCTTCCGGTAGCATATCTGGACGGAATGGGCGAAGGCCGCCATCTTCCCATACCATTTTAACCACCGACTTATTTTTGGCCGTTGCCGGGAATTTCAATTCTACATGCGATGATGGCGGGCAACCTTCAGGAATGTACTCAGGCGTCCAGTCTTTCAGGAATACCTGACCGATGCTGGTTTCTACTTCTGTTGGATAACCAAGCCCAAGTACCCGGAATGGTGTGTCCATAATGTGGCAACCGATATCACCAAGAGCACCAGCACCAAAATTCCACCAACCACGCCATTTAAATGGGTGATAAGCAGGTGTATAGCCAACTTTTTGAGCGGGTCCTAGCCAAAGATCCCAATCCAGATCAACTGGAATTTGATCAACGGCTTGTGGTACTGGAATACCTTGTGGCCAAACAGGTCGGTTCGTCCAAAGATTAACGGTATGTACTGTACCTAATAATCCTTTATCGAACCATTCTACCATTTGCTTTTGCTGTGGGTTCGACGATCCCTGGTTACCCATTTGCGTAACCACTTTATATTTACGAGCGGCTTCGGTTAGCATCCGAGCTTCGTAAATATTATGCGTCATCGGTTTCTGCACATATACGTGTTTGCCCCGCATCATAGCAGCCATAGCAACAACTGCGTGCGTATGATCGGCCGTTGATACCGTTACGGCATCAATGGTTTTCCCTTCCTTATCCAGCATCTCACGGAAGTCCTTGTAGCGTTTCGCATTCGGATGCTTGGTGAAGTTTTCCTTCACGCGTGGAAGTCCCCAATCCACATCGCAGAGAGCCACGATGTTGTTAGCGCCATTGTTGTACGAGTTATTGGTGTCGCTAAACCCTTTACCACCAAAGCCTACCCCGGCAATATTGAGTTTATCGCTCGGAGCAATGAAGCCTTTTCCACCCAGTACATGCCGTGGCACGATCATAAAACTGGTTGCAGCTAATGCGCCAGCCTGGATAAACTTCCGTCTCGATGTTGTGCCCGAGCTGTCCTGGCTGGGCGTTGAGTTATCAGATAAGTTCATAAAAAAACAGATGTCAAACGTATTCCGTGTGATATAAAAGTAGGGGCTCAGTTTTTTTTACCCCTAACCAATTCAGAATTCTTATGCTATATACTCGTATTAGAAGCATAAAGCCTACTGACATCTGCATTTTTCTCAATTATTTATTATTCCTGTTAACACAAACGGGCCGTTCAACTAAATGATGAACGGCCCGTTTGTATGCCTCTAAAAAACTAGTTTACTTCTGAAACGATCCGAAAATATGATCCCAGAAAGGAGATGATACGCCGTAATTGCTTTCCGGATTTTTATAGTGGTGAACACTATGATTGATCCATAATTGCTTAAAGAAATTCTTCGGTGGCGCATAGGCATGCACGATAAAATGCGTAGCCAGATAGCCAGAATACCCTACCAGAAAACCAGGGAAGAATGCGTAAGCCGCTTCACCCATCAGTAGAAAAAACATTCCAAAGAAAAAGGCCGCAATAAAAATAGCCAGTGCAGGCGGCATGGCTAGCCGAGTTTTATCTTTTGGATACTCGTGGTGAACGCCGTGAAACGTATATTGAATCTTGGCACGTTTTGGCGTTGTTGGTGCCAGATGATACAGATACCGATGTAAAACGTATTCAAATAGCGTAAACGAAAATAAACCGGCAACAAATAAAAGAGTAATCGTTGAATTACTCATGTCAGTATACGTAAAGGCATACCAACCCAAAAACGCCGACAAAGCCAACCACATCGAAATGGGGACCATGATGTGCGTTCTCGACAGGGCTTCCAGAATAGGATTATCGAACAACTTTTTCGTACCGCTATTCTTGGGCCGCGTTTTGCCGTGCCCAGCCATCGTCTGTAACTTTTCAGTAGTTGATTCCATAAAGGTGTACTCAATTAACGACACAAAAGTAAGATGAAAAAGCGTTCATTGTCGCAGCTAGATAGTAAAATCAGTTTACTATTTTTTATGCCTTACTAACCTCGATCTGGTCAGATAGTTTTTCCTGCATGGCTTTTACATCCCCTTTAGGTAGTTTCGGCTTAATGATTAAACGTAGTGAATTGCTATAGGTAATATAATTAATCATCCAATTCAGAAAAATGAACAGACGGTTTTTTACGCCAACTATCGACATTAGATGTACGAACAACCACGTTAGCCACGCAAAAAATCCCTGAAACTTTAAATAAGGCAAATCAACAACGGCTAACCCTCGTCCGATAGTAGCCATCGTGCCTAAATCGTGGTACGTGAATTCTTCCGGTTGTTCGTTACGAGCCCAATGAAGCAGGTTTTTGGCCAGATGTCGACCTTGCTGAATAGCAGGTTGGGCAACTTGAGGATGACCATTTGGCCATTTATCTTCAGTCATGAGCGCTACATCACCAATGGCGAAAATATCTGTAAAGCCTTGCACCTGACTATAACGATTGACCAACACGCGCCCTCCGCGCCCAATCACTTCGGACGGCAAACCGGCTAATGGATTCGCTTTCACACCAGCGGCCCAGATTAAATTATTGGTGCGAAGTGTAGAACCATCATTCATGGTAACAATACGTCCATCAAAATCTTTAACCCGTGTATTAAGTCGAACATTTACGCCCAATTTCTGCAAATAATCCAGTGAGTGCTCCTGCGACTGTACCGACATTGGGCCCAAGAGTTCGCCACCAGACTCGATGAGGTAGATGTCCATCATCTTAAAATCCAGTTCCGGGTAATCAACTGGTAAGACTGTCTTCCGCATTTCGGCTAGTGTACCACAGAGTTCTACCCCCGTTGGCCCCCCTCCTACTACAACCACGTCCATCAGTCCTTCTTTTTCGTCCTGCGTTTCAACACTTAACGCATCTTCAAAATTCTGAAGCATTCGGTTCCGTAGTGCAATAGCTTCCGATACAGACTTCATCGACAATCCTTTTTCAATAATATTCTGCTGATTGAAAAAGTTAGTATCCGCGCCCGTAGCCATCACCAGATAATCGTAGGTAACAGGGCCTAGTTCAGTATCAATTGTTTTATCGGCAGGCCGAATGGTAGTTACATTCGTAACACGGATATGTACGTTTTCGCATCCGCCAAATACAGCTCGTAAAGGGAATAAAATTGAATTAGCCTCTAATCCTGCTGTAGCTACCTGATAATAAAGGGGTTGAAATTCGTGGTAATTCTGTTTATTGATCAGAACGACCTGAAACTCTTTTCGGCGGGAAAGTTTACGGGCCAATTTTAGCCCTCCAAAGCCAGCCCCAACAATAACGACTCGTTTACGGTCTGTTTGCGGAATATTTGGGTTCATTAGTATCGGTTTATAGTTTACGGTTTACAGGTGCTTGAAACGTAGCTGTCCTATTCGTCATTCAACTGTAAACTGTAAATCGTAAACTCTTTAACTCACGAGTGGTTTTGCTTCCTGAAGTACTCGCTCATAATGAGCTTCGTAAAGGGGCAAGATACGCGATAACTCGAATTCTTTAGCCCTTGCCAACGCATTTTCTTTGAATGTCGGCAGGTTTGCATCATCTAAAACATACAATGCATTTTTGACCATATCTGCTACATCGCCAACAGGACTCAGAAAGCCGGTTACGCCTTGTATATTTAGTTCGGGTAAACCACCTGCGTTCGACGTGATCAGAGGAACTTCGCAAGCCATTGCTTCCAGAGCCGCCAGCCCAAAACTTTCATTTTCGGAAGGCATAATAAACAAATCGGCTACCGAAAGTACTTCTTCAACCTGATCCAGTTTACCCAGAAAACGTACCTGATCGTAAATACCCAGATCGCGGACAAGTCGCTCGATACGAGCCCGTTCAGGCCCATCGCCAACCAGCAGCAGTTTAGCGGGCGTCTGTTGCTGAATGTGATAAAAAGACATTACCGCATCGTCGATCCGTTTTACGCGCCGAAAGTTTGAGGTATGTACGATCAGTTTTTCACCATTTGGGCAAATGGCTTTTTTAAAATGTTCCTTTTGCTGCCGTTTGAATCGACTCAGGTCAATGAAGTTCGGAATCACCTCAATATCCCGATGTACTTTGAAATGTTTGTACGTATCCTGCCGCAAGTCTTCCGAAACAGACGTTACGCCGTCCGACTCATTAATACTAAACGTAACAACGGGTTCGTATGAAGCATCTTTACCAACCAGCGTAATATCTGTGCCATGCAGGGTTGTTACAACCGGCACATTCCGACCCTGCGATCGTAAGATCATCTTAGCCATGTAAGCGGCTGATGCATGCGGAATGGCATAGTGAACATGCAGTAAATCAACGTTTTCGTTGAGCACCACATTCACCATTTCGCTCGCCAGCGCCGATTCGTAAGGAGCGTACTGAAAGAGCGGGTAAGAAGGTATATTTACTTCGTGATAAAATACGTTTTCGTTAAAAAAATCGAGCCGGGGAGGTTGTTGATAGGTAATGAAGTGAATTTGGTGGCCATTCTTAGCCAGCGCTTTACCGAGTTCGGTAGCGACCACACCACTACCCCCAAATGTAGGGTAGCACACAATGCCAATTTTCATGCGTGAGAGAACGAGTTTGTCCTTCAACAACAAATGGACGCAAAAAGAATCCCGCCCGATAAGTAAGCTTACGTAAAAGATTTTCAGGATTGATGAAAAACCAGATGCAACGTATTCCAGACAAGCCTTGCCTTTATTCATCCAGGCACCGAATGACCGTCGGTAAGACTAAAAATCGTATTTTTGAATCAAAAAATATCCACTAATGGTTGCGCGACAAACTGCACCTTTCTCGACGTTTACGTTCGGTTTTCTGCGACTCATCCGAGTGCAGAATCTGCTGATCGTTGTCTTGATGCAGTTGCTGGCCCGGCTATTTTTAGTTGGCCCCCGTGAAGAAGGTCTGAAATTGCTTACCGACCTAAGTTTCTGGTTACTCTGTTTTTCAACGGTTTGCATTGCTGCTGCTGGCTACATTATCAATGATTATTTCGACGTCAAGATTGATTTGATCAACAAACCTGAGCGAGTGGTTATAGGTCGATTTCTAAAACGCCGGTTAGCCATCGGTATTCATCAGGCACTAAACGTAATTGGCTGTCTGATTGGTCTTTACATAAGCAAATGGGTATTTTTGGTGGATGTAACGGCGGTAACTTTGCTATGGTTTTATTCGGCTCAGTTCAAACGCCAACCGCTCATTGGCAATCTTGTCATCTCGTTATTAGGTGCTCTCTCACTGTTGGTTCTGGCCGTCTATTACCGGGAAAACACTGAAATGGTGCTCATTTATTCATTATTTGCCTTTGGAATTTCTCTGATTCGGGAAATCATTAAAGACATGCAGGATATACGAGGGGATGCCCGTTTTGGTTGCCGAACTTTACCAATTGTATGGGGATTACGTCGAACTAAATACTTCCTTTACTTGCTGATAGGCGTATTTATCAGCACCCTTTTTCTGATAGCTGGTACGCTTCAAAACGATCGCCTAACATTCATTTTTCTACTGTTACTACTCCCAGTCGGTTGGCTCATTTACCGACTCATTATAGCCGACACCCGTCGCAGTTTTGGCTATCTTAGCAACCTCTGCAAGCTCATTATGCTCATGGGCATTTTTAGCATGATATGGGCATAAAGATGTATGAAATCCCATACCTACTTCATACATCATACATCTTTACACCGTTCCCTCAAGCATTTGGGTATACATTTCGAGTATAGATTATCTTTGATCTTGTCTATACTAAATCATGTAAATTCTTATGAGAACGCTTGTTTTTTCGCTCATGTTGGTCTTGTCAATGCTAATAAAAAGCCAGGCGCAGGACTGTTTGGGAATGACATTTAAAGCTGGTTCGAGTTTTGAGCTTAGCCATTTCAGTGCGAAAGATAAACTGACAGGCAAAGTTGCTTATCAGGTAAAAGATGTCCGAAAAGAAGGGGGTTCAACCATTATAGACATTTCGGCCCAATTCGAAGATGAGAAAGGGAAACAACGTCCTCCCTATCTCATTCACTATACCTGCACCGGAAATGAATTGATTGCCGATATGTCAGGAATGCTACAATCGATGCAGGCTAGTACCATGAAAGACATGGAAATGAAGCTAAAAACCAACAAATTGGTTTTCCCTGGTAAGCTAAGTGTTGGTCAGAAATTAAGTGATGGTCAAATGGAAGCCGAGATGGTGAACAGCGGTAATACCATGGCGAATATGTCGATGACAATGGCAAATCGGCAGGTCGAAGGCAAGGAATCCATAACAACCCCGGCCGGAACATTTGATGCCTATAAGATCACATCAGACGTAAATTTCGAGAATCGAGTAATGGGAATTCCCATACGTAATGCGATGAAGGTGATTAGCTACCGAACAGATAATCAGGTATTAGATATTAAATCTGAAACCTATAATAAAAACGGCAAATTGATGGGGTATTCACTTCTGACCAAAGCAAACTAATGAACAAATCACGCCGTACAGACTCTTGATTTTCAATGTCATTCGCTAAATCAGGAGTCCGTACGGCGTAATTCTTTTTCTTTTACGCAACTTTGTTGCAAAAAAGTGAGTTAAAAGGAAGTACAATTCTCTAAAGCATTGTACTTTTGCGCTTGCTCATGAAAACAGATATCCTTTCCCGCAAAGCCGATTATATTGGTATTACTGGCTCGGTATTGTGTATTATCCACTGCCTTATTACGCCTATCCTGCTATTAACCAGCTCGGTATTACAAAACTCGACGTTGCGCGTTGGGTATCTTAGTCTGGACTACGTTTTTATCGTTGTCAATTTTATAGCGGTTTATTTTGCCACTCGCCACTACGCTTTGCCTGTAATCAAACGGAGTCTTTGGGGATTTCTAACTCTTTTTAGCGTAGCTCTCCTTTTAGAAGAAACGGCCCCAATTTTTGAATACATCGCCTATATGGCTTCAGCAGGATTAGTTGTCTCTCATCTACTGAACATTCGCCAGCATCGACTGAATCACGCTCATTGATCTGAACCGGGATTTGTGTGATTTGATAAACCGACTATGATTTTGAACCGGGATCTGTCGGATTTAACTTATTAAGCTGATTTTGTTTTTCGCTTCAGAGAAGCGTTGCAATCATCTACAAAATCATAGTTAGTCAGTTAAATCAGCTAAATCCCGGTCTTAGTTCGGGCTGAAGGCTCGGTTATTCATAAACGTGTCGTCAGTTAATGCCTTGAGGAAAACGACAAGTCTGGCCTTTTCTAAATCAGTTAGCGCAATACCGAGCTTTCCATTGGCCTTTAAAGCAGGATCAAGAGTTGGGCTGTCTACAACTCCAGATCGGTAATGATCGATAACCTGTTCCAGAGTGGTGAAACGACCGTCGTGCATATAAGGAAAGGTTTTTTCAACATTCCGCAGGCTCGGCACTTTGAATTTCAATCGATCGGTTACATTTAGGGTAATCACATAACGTCCCTGATCATTAATAGTACCAACAGGCAATCCATTATTCCGATAGCTCTTATCCGTAAATAAATCGGTAGCATGGCAAGTCGCACATTTCTGCTGAAACAAAGCTAATCCTGCCAGTTCATCAGTTGTCAAATCTCCGCCAGCTTCTTTTCTGATGTATTTATCGTAACGAGAATCTGCCGAAACCAATGTCAGCAAAAATTGGGAGATAGCTTTGAGAAATCGGGCCGTTGTGACTGTGTCGGAGCCGAAAGCGGCTTTGAACATCGGCGGATATTTCGGACTTTTCTGAACACGGCTAAGCGCTTCCGAAAATTTCAGGTCCATTTCAACTGGATTCTGAATCGGCGATATTGGCAACTCATCCAGGTTTGTCACACCGCCATCCCAAAAAAATTCGCGATCCCATCCTAAATTTTGTAATCCCGGCACGTTGCGCGTTCCGAATTTACTGTCGATTCCATGACTTAGCGCATGATCTGAATGCCCGAATCCGGCAAATTGCTGGTGACAAAACCCGCAACTAACGGTTGTATCACGCGAAAGTTGGGCATCGTAAAACAACGATTTCCCAAGCGCTACGCCTTCAACCGTTAATGGATTCATAGGTAGATTGTAAACGAGCGCAGGAAAGTTTGAGGGCTGTCGGAGCGTAACAGGGGTTGGCTTATAAACAACTCCGCCACCATCAGGATCTGTTGGTCCGGGTGTAGGATCTGGGTCTTTCTGCGTCTGACAACCAACCACCAATGCAAATAAAAGGGTACTGATTACCAAACCCATTTGCATTGAAGATATGGAACCTAACCGTATCATTGATTGGCCTGAATCTGGTCATAGCTAAACATCTGTGCGTAATTGTCAGCGATGTTGGTTGAATATGCATCAAACATCACCGACGAATTTTGAGCAATGCTTAGCTTTGTTGGACCATTGAATACCTTCAACGCATCTGTAACAATTCGAACCGATGGCGTTTTATCAGGCTGAATATTGGCTGACTTAGCGGCAAACGATAGCGTAACTGCACGCAAATTGTTAATTGTTTTCTTGCCATTATAGCCTCCACCAAAGCCACCTATATGATAAAAAAAGGTATTGTTTTGAGTAGCAGGAGCCACCGACGAAATACCTTCCATCTTCATGAAGATATAACCCGAATTCCAGTCCCAATACATCCCATCGTTCAGGCCTGGGTCCAACACGCCTGTTCGTAGACTAATATCTGCCAGACTACGTGTGCTATCGACTCCAACCATAAACGTTAAACCGGTATAATTACCCGCTGGAATGTTCGATAAGGTGATGGTTTGCGAAGCCGGTTTTTCTTCCTGTACTAGAAAGTAACTGCTATCCTGCGGTACAATAAACTCACTACCGTCCTCTTTTCGAAGCCGGATATTACTGACAAAATAGTTGAATTTAGTAATTGTAAATGACTCGCCGACAGCATTCTGATACGTACTTGCATTCAATTTTAAGTCAGATGCACCTACTACATTATCGAATGCAATACGCATTTTCCCCATGTTACCGGGGCTAATTGAGTCATTTGTTTCGCAGGCAAAAATGGCTAATCCGACCAAAATTACGGATATCAGCCCTACGGTAGCAGTTGTTTTCATAGACTATACATGCTTCCTAAAATGTAAACGTTGCGCTATTAGCTAACGAAAACAACGGCAAAATCATGTGTAGCTACTATTAAATCAGCGTTAGAAATGAAACGGGAGAGAGTATGGATAGCATTAGTCACTCTAATGCACAGAGAATTCAAGTACAGAAAAAGCGACTTATATAATTCCTCTTGTTGGATAGCTATTCTTTGACCTACACGTTCAATTTCGGCACTATGCCAATCAATTCGTTGGAGGGTTTCAGCCAATAATTCTAAATTTGATCCTCGTTTTTCATGGTCCAAACATATGCCTTAACGCAAACAAAACCAACAAACAGGCTACTATACAAAAGTGAGATCAGGCCTGGCCAGGCAATTTTTAATAATCCCCTGAGCAAACATGATCTCGCTTTTGCATGGTTACAAGCTCTTCAAATAAGCCATACTTTTAGGCACTTGCTGCTCAGGGATTTTGCTTTCATCTTCAATATAATAGTGATCGACCGACGATTTGCGTGCCGCTTTGAGTACGGCTGGCCAATCAATCTGGCCTGTTCCTAAAACAACCGACTGCTCATTAGCCATACCACCTTTATCACTATGCGGAACACCTTTTTCTACATCTTTCAGGTGCATCAATTTAAACCGATCTGGATATTTCTGCAGAAGTGCGGCTGGGTCCTGACCAGGTAAGAATGTCCAGGTAACGTCCATTTCGTAGCCAACATACTGAGGGTTTGTTTGCTTGACCAAATAGTCGAACAGAGTGCCATTTTCGTAAGGTTGAAACTCAAAACCATGATTGTGATAGCAGAACATAAACCCTTTGTCGTGTGCCTGCTTACCGAATCGATTGAATACTTCAGCCGCTTTCTGCATCATTTCCAGCGTGGCTGCGGTTTTGTGCGGAATGGAGCCGATACGAATATACTTAACACCTAATGCTTTGGCATTTTGCAGAATTGAATCGGGCTTTTGATCAATGGCGTCGTAACTTACGCCATAGCTGCTGCAATGCAGTCCGCGCTGATCGAGTAGTGCGCGTAGTTCTGGAGCTGTTTTACCGAATAATCCTGAAAATTCAATATCCGTAATTCCCCAGGATTTAATCTTATCCAGGGTTCCGGGAACATCTTTGCTAAAACTCTCCCGCATGGTATAGGAAACAATACCCGGCGTTTTCGGAAGAAGTTTACCGAACGGCTGCGCCTGTATAGCCGATGTTACAGCTGTAAGCGCTATCAGAAATAATGGAATGCGTTTCATATTGACGAAAAAAAGGATTACTGGTTAATGAATTTAAATCGTTGTAAACTTTCACTGGCTAATCGCTGGGTTAGTTCAGCAGCTGGCAACTCGCGACCCAAATGAACCGCCTGACCAGACCATAAAGCCCAAAAATCGCCTGAACCTTTTGTCTCCGATTGAGTACGCAAGGGCATCAATGCACCACCCGCAAGTGGAAACGCAGGTGCATCGTCCGACATAGGGCCAACTTCACGCACTAAACGATTAACAATGCTTCGCGCTGGACGCCCTGTAAATACATTCGTGAGAACCGTGCTGTTATCTTCCGCTTTACGAAGCGCATCTCTATGAATATCAGACACTTTCGCTTCTGGGCAAAACAGATAGGCTGTTCCAATCTGGACCGCCGAAGCACCCAAAGCAAATGCAGCAACAATGCCCCGAGCATCAGCAATGCCGCCAGCCGCAATGACTGGAACCTGAACCGCATCCGCTATCTGTGGCACAAGGGCCATAGTACCCGTCTGCGTGGCAATCGAATCGGTTAAAAACATGCCCCGGTGCCCACCTGCTTCAACTCCCTGCGCAATGATGGCATCGCAACCTCGTTGTTCCAGCCAGCGCGCTTCATCGACCGAAGTTGCGGACGAAATCACTTTGGCGCCCGTAGCTTTTACCCGATCGAGAAGAGACTGTTCAGGTAAACCAAAATGAAAACTAACAACTTCTGGCTTTAACTCTTCAACCAGCTCACAAAGTACGGTATCAAACGGGGCACGATTCGACACAGGAATTGGTGCGTTAGGATCTATGCCCAGTTCGTGGTAGTAACTGGCCAACCGCTGCTCCCATCGTCTCTCTCGTTCGCGATCTATAACTGGGGGTTTATGACAGAAAAAATTGAGATTGATCGGCCGCGTAGTATGCTCCCGAATGATCCGAACGTCACGTCGTATCTGCTCAATAGTTAGCATAGCACAAGGCAACGAGCCTAATCCACCCGCTTCAGCAACCGCAATAGCCAATTCCGATGATCCAGGTCCGGCCATTGGTGCCAACAAAATAGGCAACTCAATATCAAACAGTTTCTGAATACGATTGTCAGGCCAAGCGCTCATTACAGAATCATTTTGGGTAGTTTATTTTATAACCGGAAGCGCTACAACTCGCAGTTTAGTACAACCATAAGGAATGAACGTCAGCGTTTCTACTTTATCGGAAACGTCGCCCTGATAGATGCCTTCACGGGTCGTAACGGGCTGCCGGGCAACGCCTTCCACTAGCTTCCAGTTCGGAATTTGACGGCCCGTTGTTTTAATTTCGATGGGCGCATTGGCTTCGTTCCAAACAAAGTTAGCGGGCATAGATTTGACCGTTACCGTTGTGTTTTTTACTGGATCTTCCACAACAGATGCAGGAAGTCCGTAATTCCAGGTGCTTTTGGGCTGATACTCGTAATACGTTCCTTCCGTGGGTTCTGTTTTTTCTTCCACGTTCGCATCTACCTTGAGCGCATACACCAAGGGACCACGCTCCAGCGTACGGGAGTTTTTAGACCAGTTACTCGTTCGAACCGGCATTGGCAGTTGCAAAGTCAGTTTATCCCCATTTTTCCAGGCTCGCACCAGACTAACCACCTGACCACCTTTATCCGTCCGTAGCTTCTGCCCATTTAGTGCTATCGTTGCTTCGGTACACCAACCCGGAATCCGCAAATCGATAGGAAATGTGGCTGTTTTTGGGAGATTTATTGTGAACGTAATCTGATTGTCAAATGGGTAATTGGTGGTTTCCTGAATAGTCAGGTCAGTTCCGCCAGCAAGTTTCGTTTTGAGTGTATTGGGAGCATATTCCAGCGCGGCTACTCCTTTTGCTGGTCCATTCGGCGAACCCGTTGCATACCAAAGATGCGACGCAAATTTTGTCCATCCCTGATGCATATTGGCCGTACAGCACGTATAACCCGCATACGGGCCAAAGACATTATTCATACCACGGCCAAAGGGAAGGGAGAAATCGAACACACCCCGCGAAACCTGTACCTGATTGGCAATCTGAAAATACTGTCGAGATCGGTAATCATCGGTGGTTTGTGTGGGTAAAGCGTTGAAGGTCATACGTTCTAAAGCATCCATATAGGCAGGATCGCCTGTAATACCGATGATTTCTTCTAAGGAAAACATGGCTTCGACAATCGCGCAGAGTTCGACGCCCTGCGTAGGTTCATTGCCGTGGAGATCTTCATCACCCGAGAACATTCCGTGCGGCAATCCATGCAGCGTCATCAAATCACCAAAACCCGTTTTCACCGCAGTCAGGTATTTTTTGTCTTTTTTACCCCGGTAATATTCAGCAGGCATTTTTAGTCCCATGCCCACATTTACCGCATGGCGATCCATCCATTTCGCACCTGTCTGATTAACAGCGGCCCCAATTGCCCAATTTCGACCACCCAGTAAATCGGTCCAATTGGTGGTTTGCTTATAGAGAATGTCGGCCAGATCGAGCAGGAAGGCATCACCAGTGCGTTCGTAGAGCCAATACACCGACATAATATTATCCCCTCCCCGCGACTCCGACCATTCTGTCCATTTGTTGAGTGGACAGGTTTTCAGACTGTTGTATTGATACCGAAAATATTTCGTCATGAACGGAATAACGCGCGGATCGTTGGAGGCAGAATAGTATTGCTGCAAGACTTTAAGCATAATCATGCGCGGCCACCAGTCGTCCCCATCTGCACAGGATTCCATTGGCTTCCCCTCCAGTTCTTTTTTGGTCAACGGACCGAAAAAACCACTTAGCCGTTGCTTATCGAGACTCCAGTTTACATATTTCAGTACTTTATCTTTCAGGTCTTTATCGTCCAAAAGATAGGCCAGCGGCAAAGCACCATCGAGCCAGTATGGCGTTTCTTCCCAGCCATCTCCTTTTCCACCAAGCCAGCCATTATCATTTTTCACTTTAGGGTAATATTCATCCAGATGACCTGTTGCGCCATTTTTCATCGTAACAAGTTGCTGTTGCAGCCAACCTTCTGGCTTTATGGCTCCCAGCGGTAGTTCCTGATATTTTGATGGTGCTAAGGATGTCGGATTTTTGCCAGCTTTTTGCTGCCCTTGAACGGAACCTGTAGCTATAAAAATGGCTGCGATAGCCAATTGAACGAATGTGGTTTTCATGCAATCACGAATCAGACATTGATGTCAGCAAAGTAAAGACATTGCAAACTCAATTTACCCTATTAGGGCATTAGTCATCTTTCAAATGCGTGTAAATGCACCTCGCCAGACTGCCTTCTGGTACATCGGCTAAAATAAAAACGGTCAGTCTCAGAGCAGACTGACCGCACAAATAGATAGTTTTTTGATCAATTATCGAATATTCACATTAAATGTTCCTTCGCTAAAGACTACTTTCTGCGCATTGGTTGCATCATAAGCTGTAAACTTAAACGAACCTGCTATATAGGTAGCTGTTTTTTTACTGATTGTTACGGTGCCGCTTCCGCCATTGATGGTTGAATAATCGGATTTATTCAGGGTAACAGCTGCCAGATTTACAGTTCCAAGCTGATACGTTCCCTCACCAACTGTATTAGGCAGAGCAATGGCTACGACGTCATTAGTCTGGCTGTTAAGTCCGTAAACGGCATAGTAGCCATTAGCTCCCGGAAATGTGGCCAGTGCATACGCATAATCTGGCGCAAAGTTTATTTTCCCATCAACTTTTGCTTTGAAGCCTACTGTTGTTTCCATCTGCTGAACAGGTGCAGGTGTCACGCTGTCATCGGCCTTTTTACTACATGAACTGAAACTTATAATACTGGCAATAGTAAGCGCTGAAAAGAAGTAAATGGTTTTCACGATTGGTCAGGTAATAGTTGAAAAAGAGAGTGAGTGGTTGACAGATCAAAACTACTACACCTCAATCGTCGCTTCCATCGGGAGTCTACAAAAGGTGGGTTTTACTCTAAAAGTGGGGCAAATGGCTATACAACTGGTAGCGTACCTACAATCATTTGCCTGTTCGTTTAAAGCAGCGATTGCAACCGATTAGATACTTTATACTGACTGTACGCCTATTTTGAGGAACATATCTAACCATTTAACGAGCATGGTAGTGTTGGTCTCAGGAAAGCCAACTGTTTACGCAATTTCCCGAAAAGTTGTAAATTCAGGACCAGCAAATACTCGTAATAACCAGTAATGATAGATTTAAATCAGATTAGAGAAATAGCGCTGTCGTTGCCCGAAACGACCGAACAACCTCATTTCAAAAAGCCTTCTTTCAAAGTCGGCAAGAAAATATTTGCGACCTATAACGGAGCACACAATCGAATTTGTGTCAAATTATCGCTTATCGATCAGGGTGCTTTTTCGTCATTTGATTCGTCTATTATTTACCCCGTTCCGAATATGTGGGGCAAACAGGGCTGGACCTTGATTAACCTGAATAAAGTACTGGAAGAAACCTTGGTCGATGCGCTAACAATGGCCTATTGCGAAGTAGCGCCCAAGAAACTTTCTGACCTCATCAAGCAAAGTCGGTACGAGTAAAGCAATGTGAGTTAACTCATTTTATTGATGCCGTAAGGGATTGAAATTGAAAACGTTATCCTTTACATTTACCCTCCTGACAGAAGGGAAGGAGGGACAAAAATGGTAAATCGACAGGCATTACTCACATCAAACTTGCTAGCTAGCCGTATCATCATCACTGCTTTTCGCTAATTTCTTTTTCACGACATCAGCCGGATATTTGAGGGCTAGTCGCCGAATATCGTAGCTGAATTCTTCGTAGGTTTCTTTCCAGAGTTTCGCTTCTTCGGGTGTGTAGTCATAAAAACCCTGCGCGTTTAAAACACCTTTTCCACCGGCCTGTACAATATCGTCAATTAGTTTGGGCACATCTGTTCGATTGCTCAGTGTTGGAAACAGATCTTTCATAACAGTGTGATAGGCGGGTACACCTGTTAAATCCATCCACCGAAAAACGCCTACCAGTGTCATCCAGTAACCTGCATTATTCCGGCAGGCCCGATCGACATCTTCCACCGTCGCGTAGCCATTTTCAACCAGATTGAAAGCTTCTCTGTACATAGCATACATCAGCCGGTTGGTAATAAAACCCCGAATATCTTTTCGAACCAGCGTCGGTTCTTTATCCCAGAAATGTGCTAATTCGTATAGCCATTCGGCAGTGGAAATATCGCTCAGATCACCACAGATAATTTCCAAAAAACGAGTTGTGTGTGAAGGTTCCGACCAATGTAAGCCCAAAAAACGGCTGGGTATGCGAATTTCACGCTGAAGAAGGCTAATCGGAATAGCCGAAGTATTGCTGGTAATGATGGCATTATCAGAAATAACGGCTTCGATTTTCTCGTAGACCGATTTTTTGATCGCTATGTTTTCAAGCGTACATTCCAAAACGATCTGGCTGTCTTTCAACAAACCATAGTCCTTTGTAATAATCAATTGCCGAAGATACGACTCTGGACTTTTCGTAAGCATCCCTTCCCGAAAAGCTCTTTCCAGATGTTCACAAATGCGCGGCTCAGCCGTTTCCATATCTATAGGAAGTGGGGCAACTGCCACCACTGGATGGCCCGACAGCAACAGGCAGGTGGTAATACTGCACCCCATCAGTCCTAGTCCCACTACACCCACGGGTACTTTTTCTGGATTTACTGGCCGGTTCATGCTATTTAGTAAATCTATTGCGTGATATACACTAAGTAATTGATACGTTTACCAATCGACGTTCGTGAATATACGCATCTGAACCAGAATGATATAGTTTTATTTAGTCGTCAATTAGGTTTCCGTTACGCCAAATACACGCTCAGGCGATTTACCATCGGCCTCTAAAAATGCGTTGGGCGTCAGCTGCGTAAACTCTTTGAAATCGCGAACCAGATGCTGGTAATCATAATATCCCAACTCAATGGCCACACTCAACCAGTCGAGTGACGGGTGGGTGTTTTTAAGCTTCATGGCGTTTTCGAAGCGGGCGATCCGAGCATATAGCTTAGGGCTAACCCCCTCACCCTCCACAAATTGTCGGTAAAACTGACGCTGACTCAAACAAGCCTGATCGGCCAGCCAGTCTAGCCCGAGCCTATTGAATGTAATGTTCGTTGGATGTTGCAGCATAAACCGACTTACTTTGTCGATCGGGCGAAGTTGTTTCTGTTTCGTCCGATTTATTAGGTACATCAGGAAAGCCTCTACAATCGGAATCATTTCGGTGTAGTGCTTTGTATAACTCAGCCGCTCATTTACCCGATTAATCTCGGACGAAAAAACGGCTTCGGCATCCACAAACGTATTCGTCAACTCAGAAACCGGAATACCCGTCAGACGAAAGAGGGCCCCAGGCTGAAACTGCACCTGAAATACCATAAAATCGCGCCCAACGTGTCGATTCGTTACAATAGAGTATTGACCATTGAGTGTTGAGCAAGGCTTGCTGAGCAACGATCCGTCAAACCCATAAGCAAGCTTTTCGGGATCTTTTGGATAAAATGCCAGCGAATTTTCGGCACGTGGCCAGTAGGATTTGACGGGCAAAATGGGCATTGACGCCGGAAACGAACAAGCCACAATTTGCAGCGTACGCACATACTCGCGTAAGGCCGGGTGTGGGAGTCGATAGTCGTAGATGCCGTCCATAATAATAAAAGCAGAAAGCAAAGGGAATGAACTTGAAGAAGCCCTCTGCTATTTTAACGCCAGCGGTGGGCCAACAACAGTCATGCCATGTTCTTTATGCATTTTCTGGCTTAACTCTTCGCTGGGTGGTCCTTTTAACTCGTTCATTTTCAAGAAAAATTCTTCCAGATTACCTGCGGGCTGAACCATATATACCTGTTTGCCCCGTTCCGACAACTGAATCCAGGAATGCGGTATACCTCGTGGCGCAAAAACCGTATCGCCCGCTTTTACCGTAAATTTCTCGTTCCCTACCTGAAAGAGATATTCACCCTCAATAATCGAGAACATCTCGTCTTGGTCATGATGTATGTGCAGCGAAGGCCCAACCTTTTGGTTACCAATGTACTCAAAAACAGCTAATTGCCCATTGGTATCTTTACCCGATATTTTCACATCGTTGATGTTTACTCCTCGAAATGGGGTATGAATACCAAAACGAGCCTCTCCACCTTTCACAGTAAATGGCTTAGTGGTTCGTGAATCTTCAATGGGCTGGGTTTGTGGAGACAAGGATGCGGCTCCCAGGGTGGCGGCTAAAAAATGTCTGCGTTGCATAACGAGTTTTGTTTAACTATGTTATGCAAATTTTCAAGGTCAAGCAGAGTGTTTGGTGGTAAAAATCAGCCATTTTTACCATTGATACAATCACCCCTACCTACAAATACCTATGTCTTTTCAAGCGTATATCGACAACATCCGGGCAAAAACTGGCAAAGGACCAGACGATTTCATCAAACTTGCCGGAGAAAAAGGGTTACTTAAACCGGGTACCAAAGCAGGCGCAATTGTGGCCTGGCTTAAAGAAGATTTCGATTTAGGACACGGGCACTCAATGGCGATCTACAAACTCTTTAAAGATTCGGGTTTGGTTTAGCTCGATTCATTGACGAAGCTCGCATTTGTTTGTATAAACTTTGGACGCTGAAGCGTTATGAAGGCGCTCTACGCTACTTTTGCGTTTTAGCTGAACGCTCCAATTCTGCGCCCGTGCCTGTTCTATTTCGCTTCGTATGCTTGTTTTTGGTTGGTTATTCAGCCTTCGGACAATCCACGCGACAGCATACACTCCTAACGATTCGGGACAATCTGATGTACATTCCAGTGAAAGTGAATGGGCGCGGACCGTACAATTTCTTATTAAATTCTGGAGTTACGGGAACGGCTCGTATTGATCGTCATTTGGCAAAAGAACTGGGGTTGAATATTGTAGGTTTCCAGCAGAACACTTCTGGCACTCAGGTCAAGCGGGAATTTTTGGTAGCTGTCAACCAACTTAACATTGACAATATCAGTCATTCTGCGCTTCAACTGGCTGTCGATGATTATAATCCAGTCGCTAAGCCGCAGCTTACGGATGGAGTAATCGGGCAGAATTTCTTTGATGGTTATCTGATTACCATTGACGGCCCAAATCATCAGTGGCTGGTTACGAACGATACGTTATCCCGTCAGGGAAAAGGTATTCTTATTTATTCAAGAGCATTCGTTGTTGGCGGAACAGTCGGCCCCAAAGTCATGGCTTTCAATCTGGATATCGGCTCGAATCACGCGCTGCTCTTCCCCAAATCTTCATTAGTGGGCGTTCGTTACACGGATACGGGCAATCAGCAGACGCTTACGCAGGGAACCACAAATTTTATTTTACAGGAAGCCATTATTCATGATGAAATCGTACTGAGTAATTTGCGATTAACCGACCAGAAAGTATATTATTCGGACAAGGTTCATCAAATCAGTGTCGGCACTGCTTTTCTGAAAGACCATGTTGTTCGCTTTGATCAACGCAAAAAACTGATTCGAATCGATTAATCATCTGCCTAAAAAGATTCTTTACCTATGCCTTTTCAGATTACCACAGAATTACTGGACACATCCAATCCGTCAGAATCATTTACAGCCTATGTCCTTCAAAATCAGGAGACAGGCGAATTCATTCGTGTTATTCCGGAGTTTGGCGGCATCCTTCATAAACTAGTTTTGCGAAAGGGAGATCAGCTAGTTTCGCTTCTCAAAACTCCCGGCTCAACGCAGGCGCTACAGCAGGATAATACCTACGCCAGTGCTTTTCAGTTTCCATTTGCCAGTCGAATTCCAGGAGGATTATACACGTTCGACGGACAGCAGTATGCTCTTCTTATCAACGAAATCGGTCACAATAATGCGATTCATGGCTTGGTTCATAAGAAACTATTCACAGTAGCTGATCAGACTGCAATAGACGCCCACGCGAGCATAACGCTTCAATACGAATACCTTGGCGATGTAGCTGGTTATCCGTTTCCGTTTCGGTTTCAGGTCACGTATACGCTAACGGATTATCTTTCTGGTTCTGCTTTATCGATCCGCTATAACGTAACCAACACAGGTACAAAGCACTGTCCCGCCGGATTTGGCTGGCATCCGTACTTTACCCTTGGAAACAGCTCGGTTGATGACTTGACGATAACTTTGCCAGCGCGCTCGGCAGTCATGCTGGACACGGATTTGCAACCCGTTGGCTATCAACCTGAAGAAGAGTGTTCGACAATTCATTTACGTAGTCAGGAGCTAGACAATGTATATGCGCTTACGCCTACTGAAATAGGCACTGCCGAAACTAAGTTGGCATCTCCCAACGATGATTTGCAACTGGTAATTGGTCAGGAAACAGGCGTAGGAAAGCTGTCTTACCTGATTTGTTACACTCCTTCCAGCCGAGATTGTATTGCAATTGAACCCCAAACGGCAAATGTCAATGCGTTCAATACGGGCGATGGGCTAACAATTCTTGAACCGGGCGTCCAACTGACAGGTAGCATCCGGGTTCAACTGGTTTAACCTGCCAATTCACAAATGAACATGACGGTCTGGTATTTAACGGATTTAATAGGTATTGGTGTATTCGCTATTTCGGGGACGTTATCAGCGCTGAACAAAAAAATATACCATGACCTGTTCGCTCTGTTTTTCATTAGTTTTTTTACCGCCGTCGGTGGTGGAACACTGCGCGACATCATAATTGATGCTCACCCACTCGCCTGGATACGAGACCCTAACTATTTGATCGTCATCATTATCAGCGTAGTTATTGCCGCAGTATGCCGTCGGTGGTTTCTGGGTGGACTGAAACGACCTTTGCTAATTTTCGATACCATTGGAGTCGGCATTTATACCATTCTGGGAATGCAAAAGGCGCTCGCAGCTGGTGTAAATGAGTGGGCTGCTATGCTCCTGGGAATCGTATCAGCGCTATTTGGCGGGGTCATTCGGGATACACTGGTGAACGACCTCCCCGTTATTTTTGATCGTCAGCTCTACGCAACTCCCTGCCTGACAGGCGCTATCTTTTACCTATTAGGTCGTTCATTATCCATCGATCCAACGCTGAATTTTATGATCTCAGCAGGTACAATTACATTATTTCGATTAATCGCCATTCGCAAAGGATGGTCCTTACCCCGAATCAATAATTAATAGGTGTTATGGAATATAATACCCCAGATTGTGCTTGATTTCTTTCAAGACGAACGTACTGTTCAACACACCAATGTTCTCGATCTGAGAAAGTTTGTTCTTGACAAAATCGTGATATTCGGTTAGGCTGCCAACGTGAATCTTGAGCAGGAAATCGACCTGACCAGCCATATGGTAACATTCCTGCACTTCTTCTAACTTCTGTACTTCCTGTTCAAAACTGTCGATAAATGCTTTATCGTGGTAACGCATCGACACTTGACAGAACGTTGTAATAGGTTGTCCTAACAAACTTTTGTCCAGAACAGCAACATACTGCTTGATGAAACCTAAACCTTCCAGCCGTTTGATCCGTTCGTAAATTGGGGATAGCGTTAGACCAAGTTGAGCGGCTAATTCCTTCGTTGTCAGCTTCGCATCTTTTTGTAAGAGTCGGAGCAATTGTTTGTCAATATCGTCCAGTGATTCCATGCCGAAAATTTTTCTACAACCGAATATAACAAGAAATCGATTCAGTGATTTTATCTATTAATAAGCGTATTGTCGACAATATTCACTGATTTTTTTAAGATTATTCGGTCAATTATCTATAAATATAACTTTGTACCATAAATCACTAACACTTCATCAACAAAATTTTTCTTATCCGTTTCCTGAGTTTCAATTGATTGACTATGAAACGAGACACTATTTTAATCATCGGTGCAAATGGGCAAATCGGCACCGCTCTCCTACCCCGACTACAGGCCCAATTTGGCGTTAATCATGTTATTGCGTCTGACCTTCGTAAAACGCAATCGGAGCAGGGCATTTTCGAACTCCTCGACGCAACAAAGCCTGACGCCTTAACCGAAATCGTCCGTCGGTACCGCGTTACCCAGATTTATCACCTGGCGGCTGTATTATCGGCAAAAGGCGAAAGTGATCCCCTTTGGGCCTGGAATCTGAATATGCAAACGGTGCTCAACGTACTGGAAGTAGCTCGGCTGAATAAGGTCAAAAAGGTGTTTATTCCCAGCTCGATTGCGGCATTCGGCGAACACGCGCCTAAATACGATACTCCACAAATGGCGTTTCTGGACCCGGCAACAGTGTACGGCATTAGCAAAGTTGCTACCGAAAACTGGTCGATGTACTACCACAAACGATATGGGCTGGATGTTCGCTCTCTGCGGTATCCGGGCGTAATCAGTTACCAGTCCATGCCCGGTGGTGGTACGACAGACTATGCCGTCGCGATCTTCCACGAAGCGGTCCAGGGACATGATTTTGAGTGTTTTCTGTCGGAAGATACGCTTCTGCCAATGATCTATATGGACGATTCACTACGGGCTACGCTGGAATTGATGGATGCGCCCGAATCGAAAATAAGCGTTCGAACGTCTTACAATTTGGCAGGAATGAGCTTTACCCCCGCCGAGCTAACAGCCGCCATTCAAGTGCATTTTCCGAACTTTACTACGCACTACAAACCTGATTTTCGGCAGGCAATTGCCGATTCGTGGCCTAAAACCATCGACGATTCTGTAGCCGAGCAGGATTGGGGCTGGAAACCAGCGTTCGACCTGCCCCGAATGACACAGGAAATGATTACTCATCTGACACCGGTTTATCAACCACTCGTCGCAACTCACTAATTCTTATGTACGGAACGATCAAAGAACAACTTCAGCAGGAGCTGGACAGCATCAAAGAAGCCGGTCTGTATAAGTCCGAACGAATCATTGTTTCGCCCCAATCGTCGGTGATTGCTATTCACGGCGGGCGTGAAGTACTTAATTTCTGTGCGAATAATTACCTCGGTTTATCCTCACATCCAGATGTTGTAGCGGCTGCGCACGATACACTGGATACGCATGGTTTCGGGATGTCGTCGGTGCGTTTTATCTGTGGTACACAGGATATTCATAAAGAATTGGAGCGTCGAACGGCTGAGTTCGTTGGTGCAGAAGATTGTATTCTGTATGCGGCTGCATTCGATGCCAACGGGGGTGTTTTTGAACCAATCCTGAATGAACAGGACGCCATTATTTCCGATGAATTAAATCACGCGTCGATCATCGATGGAATCCGGTTATGCAAAGCGAAACGGTTCCGCTACAAGCACAACGACATGGCTGATCTGGAAGCGCAGCTAAAAGCGGCTGCGGGTTCCCGCCGGATTTTGATTGTTACGGATGGCGTTTTCTCAATGGATGGCACCATTGCCCAGCTCGATAAAATCTGCGATCTGGCCGATCAATACGATGCAATGACGATGGTCGATGAATGCCACGCGAGTGGTTTTATGGGTAAAACAGGACGCGGCACACCTGAATTCCGGAACGTTCTGGGTCGTATTGACATCATTACGGGTACGTATGGGAAGGCGCTGGGAGGTGCCTCGGGTGGCTTTACAGCAGCTCGCAAAGAGATTGTTGAGATGCTGCGTCAACGTTCGCGTCCCTATCTGTTTTCCAACACATTAGCGCCATCCATCGTTGGCGCGTCATTGAAAGTGCTCGATATTCTGGAAGGCTCAACGGCTCTGCGAGACAAACTGGAAGCCAACACGAAATACTTCCGCGAAGCCATGACGTCTGCCGGTTTCGATATTCTGCCGGGCGAACATCCAATTGTACCAATCATGCTTTATGATGCTCCACTAGCGCAGAAATTTGCGGCTCGTCTGCTGGAAGAAGGCATCTACGTAATTGGTTTCTTCTACCCAGTCGTTCCGAATGGCAAAGCCCGGATTCGGGTACAAATTTCGGCGGGTCATGAGATGGAGAATCTGGAAAAAGCCGTAGCCGCTTTTACTAAAGTCGGCCAGGAACTGGGCGTTATTCCAACAGCAGAATTAGCGAAGTAAACGATTTTTATAGGGAGCAGGGATTTTTAGGATGGCTATGATCATCGTAAAAATCCCTGCTCTATTTTTGTCTTTATGCGCCTATCAATCACAGTGCTTCTTTGGGTTAGTCTGGCTCTGTCTGCATTTGCACAGACCAAACCTTCTTCATTTAGTGGCTATCTCAACAATCGCTCACCACTTCGTCCCAATCCGTATATCGAATTACCGCTGGGCGCGATTCAGGCACGGGGATGGCTGACAGAAATGCTGATTCGGCAGAAAACGGGTGCAACGGGGCAACTCGATGAGCTTTATCCGCTCGTTATGGGCAAGCGAAATGGCTGGCTCGGGGGTGATGGCGATCAGTGGGAGCGCGGACCATACTGGATTGATGGATTACTGCCGCTGGCCTATCTACTGAAGGATAAAGATCTAATTGCCAAAACCAAACCCTGGGTCGAGTGGGCAATCAATAGCCAGCAGCCGAACGGATATTTTGGTCCGCTGAAAGATTATCCAAATGAGCCGGGTGTTCAGCGCAATAATTGTCAGGACTGGTGGCCTAAAATGGTGATGCTGAAGATATTGAAGCAGTATTATTCAGCTACAGGCGATCAGCGCGTCATCAAGCTGATGACCAATTATTTCCGGTATCAATTACAGGAGTTGCCTAATCACCCGCTCGATCACTGGACGTATTGGGCGCGTTTTCGTGGGGGCGACAACTTGATGGTGGTGTATTGGCTCTATAACCAGACCGGCGACAAGTTTTTGCTCGATCTGGCCGAACTAATTCACAAACAAACGTTTGACTACACTAACGGCTTTCTGAGTACAAATATGCTCAGTCAGCAAGGGAGTATTCATTGCGTCAACCTGGCGCAGGGTTTCAAGGAGCCGCTGGTGTATTATCAACATCATCCGGATCAAAAATACGTCGACGCAACGAACAAAGGACTGGCTGATCTTCGACATTACAACGGTATGGCCCATGGCATGTATGGCGGAGACGAAGCCTTACATGGGAATAATCCGACACAGGGATCGGAGTTTTGTAGTGCGGTTGAGATGATGTTTAGTCTCGAAAGTATGCTGAATATCACGGGCAATGTAGCCTACGCCGATCAATTGGAGAAAATCGCGTTCAATGCGCTACCCACACAGGCCAGCGACGATTTTATGAGTCGGCAATATTTCCAGCAGGCAAATCAGGTGATGCTTACGCGGCACGTTCGCAACTTCGGCGACAACCACGGTGGCACAGATGTCTGCATGGGATTACTGACGGGTTATCCATGTTGTACGTCGAATATGCACCAGGGTTGGCCTAAGTTCACGCAAAATTTGTGGTACGCCACCGGAACACAAGACCCAGTCAATCAGGGATTAGCCGCGCTGGTTTATGCGCCTAGCGAAGTCAAAGCGTACGTTGCCGGAGGCAAAGAGGTGACGATTGCAGAAGAAACAAATTATCCATTCAGCGAAACCATCCGGTTTACTATCACGACAGAAAAAAGTATAAAATCCGTCAATTTCCCGTTCCACCTTCGCATTCCGGCCTGGTGCAAACAAGCGACAATTTCTGTTAATGGGGCCGTAATTCAGGAAATCGGGGGTAATCAAATTGTACCTATACAGCGTACCTGGAACTCCGGCGATGTAGTGGAGCTACGTCTTCCAATGTCGGTATCGAAAAGTAAATGGCATGAAAATTCCGTTGCCATTGAGCGAGGTCCATTAACGTACGCGCTGAAAATTGGAGAAGAATCGCAATTGGTTAAAAACGAGCGCGATCCAATTGCCTATGGCAGTGAGTACACAGAGGTTCGTCCAACAACGCCCTGGAACTATGGCCTGATCGCGATACCCGACAATAAATTGGAAGAAGCCACTAAAGTAACGGTCCAATCACAAGTTGCGGCTTATCCCTGGAATACCGCCCATGCGCCATCTGAAATTCGGGTAAAAGCCCGGCGCATTCCTTCGTGGACGCTCTATAACGACATGGCGGGTCCAATTCCTTACAGCAGCATTTACGGCATGGAATCGGTCAAAGAGGAAGAAGAAATTGTGTTGATTCCGTACGGTTGTACGACCTTACGCATTTCGCAATTTCCGGTATTGAAATAGTTTTTTGTCCTCGTGACCGAAGAAAAGGATTTCAACGTATCCTCACTTGAGTGTTAGTAAACAGCAAGATCCCTCTCTATGGTCAGAAGGACAAAGAAAACCAGGATAGGCATCTGATTTTCAAACATCTATGTATCCGTATTAAGTAATACATCTGCAACTTACTAATCTTGCCCAATACAAGTTACATACCCTTTTATCCACCTCGCACAACCAGTTCAGGTTCCAAAATAATTTTTTGCAGATCGTTTCTATCTAACGTACCATCGTTAATTTTTAGAAGAATTTGGGCAGCGGTAAACCCGATTTTATAAGGATGCTGCTCGATGGATGCTAAGGGCGGATGCTCCAGATAGGAAGTGAGCGGGAGATTGGAAAAACTGACAAACGAAATATCCTGATTGATTCGCTTTCCCCGACTTCGGCACACCTGCATCGCATCCAGGGCTACGTAATCATTAAAGGCCAGAACGGCATCTGGATGGGCCGATGTCAGAAGTTGTATCATCTTTTCAGCGATATCAGCAGTAGTCAGATCAACCCGTTTAATAAGCGAATTTTCAACTGGTAATTTCGCTTCGATCAACGCCTTTACATACCCTCGATAACGCTCTTCACTGGCCACCAGCGGTTGAGGGCCATTCAGCAAAGCAATTCGTTGACAACCACGCTGAGCTAGCCAGTTTGTGGCATCAAACGCACCTTCCTCGATGTTGCATTCGACCTGGTGCGTGTTGATTTTCGGCGGAATACGATCAAACAAAACGACGGGTATGCGACGATCGAGCAAACGCTGAATATGGTCGAATTGCTGCGATTCTTTCGCAACAGACATCAACACGCCATCGACCTGATTCGACGCCAGCGTTTCCAGAATCTGTTTTTCCCGATCGTAGCGATCATGCGACTGATACAGCGCCACAGTCGAATGAGCCGCAAAAACCACTTCTTCAATGCCATTCACTACTTCTGAAAAGAAATTCTCCCGAATCTCGGGCAGTACTACGGCAACAACTCCGGTTTTCCCCTGACGCAGATTCCGCGCCGTTATACTGGGAATATATTGCAACTGCTCCGCCAATTTCCGAACGGCCTCCCGCGTTGTTTGGCCAATTCGTGGATTATTCTGGAGGGCGCGCGAAACCGTGGAAGGTGAAATCTTTAACTGACGGGCAATTTCTTTAATCGTAATCGCTTCTTTCATTCGGCGGATTGATCTCTTTAACAAAGTACGTATTTCAGCCATCAATCTGAAACTTTTACCCACTTCTTCCTTAACAGGAACTTGGTGTTCTACCGGCACAAAGCTCACACTACTTTTGTTACAGGTTCGCAGAACCGAATACAACTTCAATAAAATTAATTGCTCATGGATTTAAAATTAACAGGCAAACGGGCGTTTATCAGTGGCTCTACAGCGGGTATTGGTCTGGCAACCGCCCGGCGACTTCTGGCCGAAGGGGTCGAAGTGATCATTAACGGCCGCACTTCCGATGGTGTAGAGGAAGCGGTGGATATGTTGAAAGCAGAGGATGAAACGTATGTTGTCTCTGGCCTGGCGGCTGATTTTGGGAATGCAGATGACGTAAACGCGTTGATAGCGGCCTTGCCAGAAATAGACATTCTCGTCAATAACGCGGGAATTTTTGAACCGAAACCTTTTGTCGACATTCCAGACGAGGACTGGTTCCGTTTTTTCGAAACGAATGTGATGAGTGGAATTCGCCTATCCAGACATGTCTTTCCCGGCATGTTAGCCAAAAACTGGGGGCGCATTATTTTTATCTCTAGTGAATCCGCCGTGTTTATCCCCGACGAAATGATTCACTATGGAATGACCAAAACAGCCCAGTTGGCCATCAGTCGTGGCCTGGCGGAACTGACAAAAGGAACGAACGTCACGGTAAATTCTATTTTGCCGGGCCCTACCAAATCCAGAGGTGTAGGCGGTTTCATCGAAGACCTGGCCAAAGCCGGAGGAAAAGAAACAGCGGACGTAGAAACTGATTTTTTCAAGAACATGCGCCCTACCTCGCTCATCCAGCGATTTGCTTCCGTAGAAGAAGTCGCCAACACCATTGCCTATTTTGCAAGTCCGTTAGCCTCAGCGACAAACGGCGCATCCATCCGGGTAGACGGTGGCCTTGTGAGGTCCATTGTATAGATGCGGTTTATTAATTAGAAACCGCAATTGATTCAAATAAACTAGTTTACGATGAAAGCAGTAGGATTTAAAACATCATTGCCGATCCAGGAAGCGGAAAGTTTCATTGACTTCGAAACAGACATACCCACACCCAGCGATCGACAACTTCTGGTGAAAATAAACGCGATTTCCGTCAACCCGGTCGATTTTAAAATTCGCCAGAATAGTGCCAAAGACACAGTACTGGCTGAACCTAAAGTAATTGGCTGGGATGCCGCTGGAGTGGTCGAAGCCGTGGGTGATAACGTAACGCTGTTTGCCGTAGGAGATGCCGTTTACTACGCTGGCGACATTACAAAGCCCGGAAGCAACGCTGAATATCAATTAATTGACGAACGTATCGTCGGTAAAAAACCGGCTTCGTTGACGAATGAAGAAGCAGCCGCTATACCACTAACCGCCCTAACCGCCTGGGAGATTTTATTCGACCGGATGCGCATTAGCGTCGATAAAGACAAGGGCAAATCGCTGTTGATTATTGGGGGAGCTGGAGGAGTGGGGTCCATTGCTATTCAGATTGCCAAAAAAGTGGCTGGCTTAACCGTTATTGCCACGGCCAGCCGTCCTGAAACTATTGCCTGGTGTCAGCAGATGGGAGCCGACTACGTAATAAATCACAACGATTTGGTAGCAGAGGTCCGTAAAGCTGGCTTTCAGTACGTCGATTTCATTGTTGATTTTGTGGATACGAACCTCTATTGGGATGCAATGGCTGATCTGATCAAACCACAGGGTCACATTGCTTCCATTACGGGCTCCTCAAATCCAATTACCCTTAATAAACTGAAAAACAAAAGTGCCAGTTTTTCGTGGGAATTTATGTACACGCGCTCTACGTACCAGACCAACGATATGATTGAGCAGCACTTTATTTTGGACAAGGTCAGTAAATTGCTCGATGACGGTACGCTGGTCACGACTTTACAGGAAACCTTACATGGTTTATCGGCCGATAATCTAAAAGCTGCCCACGCCAAACTGGAATCTGGCAAAACGATTGGAAAGGTCGTTATCTCGTACTAGAACCACAGATCATTACCATTTTTTGTCCTCCTGACCGAAGAGAAGGATCTTAAGGTTTCCAGAAATTCAACTAAGGACACTTTAAGATCCTTCCCTACGGTCAGGAGGACAAAAAAATGACAAATAGAATTCTATAAACCACCCGTCTGCCTACAAACCCCGATTATTTTCAATTTTAGACAAACGTTTGCACACGCTAAAGCAACCGTTTGCGCACCCCTAAATCACCATTTTGTTAGCGACGCAGTTGCTTACCTCTTGACGTTCCTTGTTCAAAGCGCTAATTTTCAATCAGTTTTTCTAGATAACTGATCCGTTTTTCGTGTCTTTTAAGCGCTCCTACCCATGACAACCCGTCGCTCTTTTCTACGGTCAGCCGCTTTAAGTACTGCTGCTGCCCCGTTTATTCCCGCATTATATAATTCAAGCTTAGCGGCCAATCAACCCGCCCCTCTAGCCAAAGTTCGTCTGGCCTTTATTGGCGTTGGCCTGCGCGGTCGGAATCACGTTCAGCAGGCCCTTTACCGGCCCGATGTCGAGATTACCGCCATCTGCGACATTTCGGCGGATGCTATCGCTAAAACGAATGCGATGATTGAGAAAGCGGGCCGTAAAGCGCCAGTAGCCTACACAAAAGGTGACGAAGCGTTCAAGGATATGCTCAAACGTGACGATATTGATGGAGTTGTGATTGCGACGCCCTGGGAATGGCACGTTCCAATGGCCGTAGCAGTCATGAAAGCGGGCAAATACGCGGGGGTAGAAGTATCGGCTACGGTAACATTGAAAGAATCCTGGGATTTGGTCGATACGTTTGAGAAAACAGGTTCCCACTGCATGATCCTGGAAAACGTCTGTTATCGTCGCGACGTCATGGCGATTCTAAATATGGTTCGTCAGGGCATGTTTGGCGAAATGACATATGCACACTGCGGCTACCAGCACGATTTACGAAATATAAAATTTAACGACGGTAAAGGACACGGGGTAGGTGCTGAATTTGGGAAAGGCGCCTTCTCGGAAGCCAGTTGGCGCACTCAACATTCCGTCGACCGAAACGGTGATTTATACCCAACCCATGGGCTAGGGCCTGTAGCGCACTGGCTCAATATCAACCGGGGAAATCAGTTTGTTCGCCTAACCTCAATGGCCACCAAAAGCCGGGGACTGCATAAATATGTCGTTGATAAAGGTGGAGAAAATCACCCGAACGCGAAGGTTAATTTCAAACTAGGCGACGTTGTGACAACGATGGTCGAGTGCGCGAATGGGGAGAATATCATGATTATTCACGATACCAATTCACCCCGCCCCTACTCGCTTGGTTTCCGGGCGCAGGGAACGCAGGGTATCTGGATGGATGATAACGATATGATCTATCTGGAAGGAACCAGCCCCAAACCACATACCTGGGAGCCTTTTCAACCCTATCAGGACAAATACGATCATCCACTCTGGAAGCAACACGCACAAACGGCTCAAAATGCAGGCCACGGCGGTATTGACTTTTTCGTACTCCGTGGATTTATCGAATCCATTAAGAATCAGGTTGCTCCCCCCATCGATGTATACGACGCTGCCGCCTGGAGCGCCATCAGTCCTCTGTCGGAAGAAAGCATAGCCAAAGGCAGTAAACCCATCGATATTCCGGATTTCACCCGGGGCAAATGGAAAACAAACAAACCCATTTTCGGGCTTACTGAGGTGTATTAGGTCAAGTTAATCCGCGAGTGGCTACAATTTTTGGTTAGTACAATAGGTTGGTTGCATGCATGACGCGGTCAGTATAGAAAGGCCGCGTCATCATTTTACTTGGTAATTATGAGAAAGCCTTACCTCCGATTTTCACTCCTAATCCTCTTTCTGGCAACCGGCTGGCTATTAACAGGCTACGCACCCCATGCCCCGCGCCCCTTGCCACATGCCAAACTCCCAAACATCATCTACATCTATGCTGATGATATGGGCTACGCAGAATTAGGTTGTTATGGACAGCAAAAAATTAAAACGCCGAATCTGGATCAGCTTGCCCGGGAAGGCATGCGCTTTACCCAGCATTATACGAGTATGCCCGTTTGTGCGCCCGCCCGTTGCATGCTCATGACGGGCAAGCACGGTGGGCATTCCTACATCCGGGGTAACTACGAGATGGGCGGCTTTCCTGACTCACTGGAAGCCGGGCAAATGCCGTTATATCCGGAGGCATTTACCATTGGCAAAATGTTGCAGCAATCGGGTTATAAAACGGCGTGCATTGGTAAGTGGGGAATGGGCATGGCAAACACCACCGGCGATCCGAACAAACAGGGATTTGATTATTTCTACGGCTATCTGGATCAGAAACAGGCGCACAATTATTACCCAACGCACCTCTGGGAAAATGGCAAATGGGATAAGCTGAACAATCCGGTTATCAATGTCCATAAGAAATTAACGCCCGAAACCGCTACGCCCGAGGCCTTTGCCTATTACCGGGGCAAGGATTATGCTATTGATAAAATGGCTCAGAAAGCGCAGGCATTTGTACGCGCCAACAAAGATCGGCCTTTCTTCCTGTATCTGCCATTCACAGTTCCCCATGTATCGCTCCAGGCACCCGAAGCGGCTGTAAACGAATACATTGGCAAGTTCGACGAGAAACCGTATCTGGGCGAGAAGAGCTATGCATCAACGCCTTATCCACGTGCTACCTATGCCGCCATGATCACGTATATGGATAAGCAGATTGGCACCCTGATGCAATTACTGAACGAACTGAAACTGGCTGAAAATACCATCGTCATGTTTTCGAGCGATAACGGCGCTACATTCAACGGTGGTATAGATGCCGTTTATTTCAACAGTGTAGGCAAGTTACGGGGGTTGAAGATGGATGTGTATGAGGGTGGTATTCGGGAACCGATGATAGCCCGCTGGCCTAGTAAAATCAAGGCTGGGCAAATCACCGATCATGTATCGGTTCAATATGATTTACTGGCTACACTGGCCGATTTGGCTGGTTATAAACAACCGTTCCAGACAGATGGCCTTTCGTTTTTGCCTACATTACTTGGTCAGACCTCGAAGCAGAAAAAGCACGACTTTATCTACTGGGAATATCCCGAAAAAGGCGGTCAACTCGCCATTCGGATGGGTAATTGGAAAGCAGTGAAAACGGATATGCGTAAAAATCGCAAAGGTCCCTGGGAACTCTATGACCTCAGCAAAGACGAAAGCGAAACGATTAATGTAGCGGCCCAACACCCTGACCTGCTTAGACAGTTTGACGCTATTGTTGCCCGAGAGCATACACCTTCACACATTAACGAGTGGGAAATTGTGACTCCGAAACAAACCGCTGGTGGCATGTAGTCATCAAACTAGCCCTACATAAACTCGTTACCATTGATGAATGATTAGGTTCAGACTACGTTACTCTTTACTTATTGCATGAACAAAAACGCGATTTCCGTCTCCACACCCGGCCGTATCTGTCTGTTTGGCGAACATCAGGATTATCTTGGGCTCCCTGTTGTTGCCGCTGCTATATCCTGTCGGATTCAGATTAAAGCCGAACGCACCAACGACAGGCATGTCCATCTGAATCTTCCAGATATTGGTGATCAGGAGACGTTCAGTCTGGCTACCCTTCCGCTAGCCTATCAGCACGACCGCGATTATTTCCGCAGTGCAATAAACGTATTGTTTCGAAATGGCTTTCAGTTTAGTTCGGGTATTGTGGGAGAAGTGCGAGGGCGAATTCCCATCAATGCCGGTACGTCCAGTTCGTCAGCTTTGCTCATTACCTGGCTTAACGTACTGGCCCAATTGGCTGATAATCCACAATTGTTAAATCCCAAACAATTGGCGGAACTGGCGTATCTGGCTGAAGTACTGGAATTTGGCGAACCGGGAGGTATGATGGACCACTATTCGACAGCGGTAGGTGGTGTAATTTACCTGGAATCGCAGCCTGCTATCTACCTGGAAACGCATCATCCACCGTTAGGTACGTTTGTGCTGGGCAATTCGCAGGAGCCCAAAGATACTATTGGCATTCTGGGCCGGGTAAAATATGGTATGCTTCGCATTGCCAAACAGTTGACGGAATTGAATCCTGAATTTTCACTGCATACGACCGATATCACGGCCATTACGGAATACAAAGACGTATTGACCAAAGACGATTACATTCTGCTCAAAGGAACACTCTCTAATCGCGATATCCTGCGAGAAGCCCTGACACTTGTACAAGCCAGCGATACGTCGTTCGATCACGTAAAATTCGGGCGGCTTCTCACTGACCATCAGGCTAATCTGCGCGATGCCCAGCAAATTTCAACTCCCAAAATCAATCGTATGCTGGATGCGGCACTGGCCGCTGGAGCATTAGGTGGTAAAATAAATGGATCAGGTGGTGGCGGCTGTATGTTTGCCTACGCGCCCGACAACGCTGATCAGGTAGCCGAAGCCATCGAACGCGAAGGTGGGCGCGCTTATATTGTTTCGATCGATACAGGAACAACAACAGAATCCCATCCAGCCTTTGCCATGGAATCGGCCTCTTAATTCCTAATCCTTCCTTTCCCTGATGAACAAACTATTTCTACTGATCGCTGGCCTACTTTTTTACGGCATCGCTACGTTTGCTCAGTCAACTAAGCAACCGAACGTAGTACTGATTTATGCCGATGATATTGGCTACGGCGACCTAAGTTGCTATGGAACCTCAAAAGTAAAAACGCCTAATGTAGATCGGCTGGCTAGTCAGGGGTTGCGGTTTACAAATGCTTATGCGACAGCAGCTACCTGTACACCATCCCGCTATTCGCTCATGACAGGAGAATACGCCTGGCGGCAAAAAGGAACGGGCATCGCACCGGGAAATGCTTCGCTTATTATCAAGCCAGGACGCAGCACGCTACCCGGTGTGTTTAAAGCGGCTGGCTATCAAACGGGAGCCGTCGGCAAGTGGCACCTCGGGTTAGGTGGCCCGGAAGGCCCGAACTGGAATGGCGAGGTGAAACCTGGCCCACTGGAATTAGGGTTTACGAATTCCTATATCATGGCCGCTACAGGCGACCGGGTGCCCTGTGTATACGTAGAAAATCACCGTGTCGTCAACCTCGACCCGAAAGACCCGATTCAGGTCGATTACAAACAGAAAATTGGTGACTGGCCGACTGGAAGCGAGAATCCGGAAAAACTAAAAATGAAACATTCGCATGGCCATGATATGACCATTGTGAATGGAGTAGGCCGTATTGGCTGGATGACGGGTGGTAAATCAGCACTCTGGAAAGACGAAGATATGGCCGATACATTCACGAGTCAGGCGGTCAAGTTTATTGAAACGAATCAAAAAAGCCCCTTTTTCCTCTATTTCGCTACCCACGATATTCACGTACCCCGCGTACCGCATCCCCGATTTGTCGGTAAAAGCGGTTTAGGCGCTCGTGGTGATGCCTTACTCGAATTCGATTGGGAAGTGGGCGAAGTCCTGAAAACTCTCGACCAACTAGGGTTGACGAATAATACAATTGTCATGCTATCGAGCGATAACGGCCCGGTGGTTGACGATGGCTATCAGGATCAGGCCGTTGAGAAATTAGGCGGTCATAAACCTGCTGGCCCATTACGAGGTGGAAAATATAGTGCATTCGAAGCCGGAACGCGCGTACCTCTGATCGTTCGTTGGCCGGGACAAGTGAAACCAGGCATTTCGGAAGCGCCTATTAGTCAGGTTGATTTTCTGGCCGATTTTGCCGCACTGTTAGGACAATCGTTCAATCACACAGACTCACCTGACAGTGAAAATCAACTGAATGCGCTTCTCGGTCGCGATCCGGCTGGTCGATCAGTGATTGTAGAACATGCCGGTACGCTGTCGATTGTTCAGGGAAACTGGAAATACATCGATCCCAGTAGTGGACCTGCTCTTTCAAAAGAAACGAACACCGAACTCGGCAATAATCCAGCACCACAATTGTATAATCTGGCCGATGATCTGGGCGAGAAAAAGAACGTAGCCGAACAACATCCAGATCGCGTTCGCCAACTGAAACAGCAGCTGGATAAAATTCGGAACAAAGAAGCACAGTAGATATTGACCTGAACTTGCTATGACTATTCGACTGGTTCTTCCGATAGTAGCTTTAGCGCTGCTATTCAGTAGCTTTGGTCCTTCTGTACCACTGTCCAGGCAGAAGCAGACAAACCGACCGCCCAACATTATTCTGATTTTAATCGATGATATGGGGTCAGCCGATGTGGGTTGCTATCGACCTGCCAGTTTAGCCAATCAATTACCGCCCACGCCCAACATCGACCGGATGGCAGCGGAAGGTATAAAATTCACAAATTACTATAGTGCGGCTCCGATCTGTTCCCCCTCGCGGGTTGGTCTCCTGACGGGCAATGTACCCGGCAAATGGCGAATCACCTCGTTTCTAGCCGAGCGAAAGCACAATCGTACGTGCGAACAGGCTGATTTTCTAGACGTTTCGGCTCCATCGGTAGCGCGTGAGCTCAAAACAGCAGGATATTCCACCGCACACTTTGGCAAATGGCACATGGGCGGAGGACGTGACGTAGATAATGCACCCGGTATCCGAAAATACGGTTTTGATGAATACGCCAGCACCTGGGAAAGCCCCGATCCTGATCCGCTACTCACGTCGACCGATTGGATTTGGGCTAAATCAGACAGTGTGAAACGCTGGAATCGCACAGCATATTTCGTTGATAAAACGCTCGATTTTCTGAAGCGAAACCCGGCCAAACCCTGCTTCATTAACCTCTGGCCCGACGATGTTCATACGCCCTGGGTACCTGATGAAACAAGCCTTAACGAATTCCCAAAAGGAACCGAAAAACCCCGCGAATTCAAAGCTGTTCTGGCCGAACTCGATGTACAGATTGGCCGGTTGATGGCAGGATTGAAAGCGTTGGGTATTGACGAGAATACGCTTGTTGTATTTACCAGTGACAACGGTGCGTTACCTACCTTCCAGGGACAGCGGTCGGGTACCTTCCGGGGTAGCAAACTATCGCTTTATGAAGGTGGCATTCGGATGCCGTTTATTGTTCGCTATCCAGCCCGAACGCCTAAAGGCAGCATTGATAACCAATCGGTATTGAGTGCCGTCGACCTGTTGCCTACGTTCGTAAGTCTGGCGGGTAAAAAAGGAAGTAACGCTCAGGCTGACGGGGAAAATATGGCGGCAGCATTGCTGGGTAGACCTGTCGTTCGAAAGAAGACTATTTTCTGGGAATATGGCCGTAATAATGAATCGTTTCGTTACCCGCAGGGCCGCGATAAAAGCCCGAATCTGGCCATACGCGAGGGAAATTGGAAGCTGCTGGTTCAGGCCGATGGCTCTGGCACTGAACTCTATAACCTTGCTATCGATCCCTCCGAACAAACCGATGTAGCCAGTCAAAACCCTAAACTGGTAGCTGATATGCGAGCAAAGCTGCTAACCTGGCGAGCTGGGTTGGCGAAATGATCCTTTATAATTCTTTTTCAAAAACGACACAGTCACGTCCTATTCCCGAATAATCAACGATTACCTCTATTCCATTGGAATTTTTTTCTCCTAAAAAACGCATGCCATTTTTTTATGAAAGGCAATCGATAGAAAATTCGTGGGTGATGTTATTGCTTTCAATGTAATACACCCTTTTTCTTTTGCATAGTGAATGAAATGGTTGTAAATTTTAGTACCAATTCCTGTATGTTGATAGTCTTTATGTACGCCAACCAAATGTATATAAGCAGTCGGAGTTGTTTGAGTAATAAATCCAAATAAATAGGCAATAACTTGATCATTAACTTACCGTTTCTTCTTCCTGAAGTTTTTGTTGTAGCTTCTCCAATTCTCGCTTTTTGACTTCGTAAATGTTATGCTCCCAGCCACTGGCAAAATAGCATACGACAAAAAAGAGTAGTAGTCCCAGCGCTTGCCAAACTGATTTTCCACTCGCCCAAACACCTAATACGCTAAAGGCACCGATAGGCAGTACATTCCAGCGCATCAGTCGGGAAAGACGCACCTGATAAGTAGCTATGGAGAGCGCATGATTTAGCTCATCGAGCATGGAACGACCAACAAACTCATCATTTTCTCTCTTTAATCGCTGAGTTCGACTGGCTAAACTATATAAGCCCGTAACGAACATCCAGCCAGCCATCAGATACATGAATACATTCGATGAATGATTGACGAAATTGAGCCCAAGTAGAATGAAGCCTCCGCCTATATAGACGTACGTTAAGAGCAATTCCGTGATATTGGTAACATGATGAGCCTGATTTTTTTTTGCGAGAATATGCTTTTTTAATGCCTGTTCATTAATAACCCAAAGTGGCTCTTCGGTCTGGGAATTCCATATTTTTTGCAGTTCGTCAAATTCCATGATAAGCCTGTTGTTTAGATTTAGTGATGAGCTGTTTTTTGATTCGATTGATTTTTACCCCAACATTCGATTCCGAAATCCCGAGTATAGTAGCCATCTCTTTGTAGCTAAAGCCATCCAGTAACAGCAAGCAAAGGGAACGATCGATTTCATCGAGTTTATGAATTTCCTCGTAGAGCCAAGTGAGCCGGTCATCTAATTGACTGACTGATTCCGATAAAATAGACTGTAGATGATCGAGTGATTGGTTGGCCTGGGTATGCTTACGTTCTTTGTTGACCCACTTAATAGCCGTATTGAGGGCAATACTATAGATCCAGGTGGTATCGGAAGACTGCTGTCTGAAGCTTGGAATCGAATACCAGACTTGAATGATGATCTCCTGAAAAAGGTCATCCTGGTCCATGGCCGTTCGTGCGTAAGACCGTACTACTTTAAAGAGCAGTGCCTTGTATTGGGCAAGCCACTTGTCAAATAGATGGTTCTGTTCTAACTCACTCATGGTACCAGGAATTTACCCCATTAGTACCAATCAGAAAGTGAAATCTTACAGATGCCTAAAAAATTATTGCTGGCACAAACAAACTCATCATGCCAGCAATAATTTAAATACCTATAAATCAGCAGCTTATTCTACAAAATTAGTATAGACTTATTTACGCAATTGTAGAATAAGGTTAGATTACGCAAATCGGTCTGGACTAAAAGCAGAGATGTCCATACTGGAAACATTGTGATCAACCAGTTCGCTAACCAGCTTCCCGGTTGCAGGTCCCAGACTTAGGCCCATCATACCGTGACCCGTGGCAACTACTATATTCTCAAATCGGCCAGGCTGTCCGATATACGGCAATCCATCAGGTGAACAAGGGCGCAGTCCTCGCCAGACGTTGTCGACAACTGGCATATCGACTTTGATATCCGGGTAATAGTTGCTGATGGACTGGACGATGCCACGTACTCGATTCATGTTCACCGTCATATCCGTACCAGCCACTTCGAGCGTGCCGGCAAATCGTAAATCACTTCCCATCGGCGTAGCGGTAGCGCGAGCTTCGAGCATAATAGCCGGAATGCGTACGTTATTAGGTACGTTTCGCAGCATAAAACTGTAACCCTTTCCACCCTGCATCGACAAATTCAGTCCCAATAAATTAGCAATATCCGTCGACCAGGCTCCGCCAGCAATAACGGCAACGTCAACCGGAAATGAACCTTGCGCTGTTCGAATTGACGTAATGCGAGAACCCGTTTTATCGAAACCCGTAACGGCCTGATTTTCCAGAATTTTTACGCTTTCCTTTCGCAGATACGTCACCAACGACCGAACCAGCTCACCGGGATTAACGTGGGCATCGCCAGGAAACCAGATTCCGCCCCGCACATCGACCCGCGTCGTTGGTTCCATTTCCTGTACCTGCTGCCCGTTGAGTACTTTCGCATCAATCCCAGCCCGGTTCGCTACATCGGCTTCCTCGGCCATTTCGTGTTCGGCAGAGGCTGTTTTGTACAACATAAATAGCCCCCGTTCCTGCCATTCGAAGGTAAGATCGCCGTTGGCGGCTAAATCCTGATACAGCGTTTTGCTAAGCAAACTCAAATCACGAAGTACCGGAATCGACCGCTCAACATGCTCATGAGTTGAATGACGATAGAATAACCATCCCCATCGCATCAGATCGGCATTAAGTCGTGGTCTCACGTAAAATGGACTGGTCGATTTCAGCATCCAGCGCAGACCTTTGGCAATCATACCCGGCTGTGCGAGTGGAATAATATGACTAGGCACAATCATTCCCGCATTGCCAAACGAACAACCGTCGGCAATCGGCCCCTGATCGAACAGGGTTACCTGATGTCCTGCTTTGTGCAAATAATAAGCTGAGCAAAGGCCAACAATCCCTCCGCCAACAATCCCAACGTGTGACATTTTACAAATAATGATGAATGATAACCGGGCCGCCGGTGCGGTGATGAACGATGAGTGATGAGTTGGCTGACGTATTCTATTCATCACTCATCGCTTATCATTCACTTAAATAACTTGAAACCCGTGAACGTAGGGGTCGTCTTCGTCCAGAATAATGTGATTATAACCATGGATACGCGCCCACCCTTCTATACTCGGAACAATAGCTGGTTTGCCCGCTAGTTCGGTTTCCGCTTCGATACGCCCGTTGAAAATGGAGCCGATAATGCTTTCATGGACAAACACATCACCCGGTTTGAGTAAGCCTTTAGCATACCGCTGCGCCATCCGGGCCGATGTTCCCGTACCACAGGGCGAGCGGTCAATAGCTTTGTCACCGTAGAAAACAGCGTTTCGAGCTGTTGAGGTTTCTTTCAGTGGCTTACCCGCCCAGAGAATATGACTCAAGCCGTTAATCGTCGGATTTTCGGGATGAACAAAGGTGTATTTTTCATTCATCTGCTGACGCATCACCCGCGCCCAGGCAATGAGCTGTTCGGCATTGTAGTGTTCCAGTCCCGGAAAATTGGGCTGCTGGTCAACAATCCCGTAAAAATTCCCTCCGTAAGCCACATCAAGCGTCAACGTTCCCAGATCCGGGCATTCAACCGTCAGATTTTCGGCCGCCAGATACGACTTGATATTCGTAATCTTTACCGACGTTACCTTTTTTCCTTCCTGTACATATTCGGCACGAACCAGCCCGGCCGGTACTTCCAGATTTAACACACCTGGCGTTTTAGGTCGAATCAGATTCTGCTCGATGGCAACCGTTACTGTTCCAATCGTACCATGTCCGCACATCGGCAGACAGCCCGACGTTTCGATAAATAGCACACCCGCATCATTCGCCGGATCGGTGGGCGGATATAGAATACTGCCCGACATCATATCGTGGCCGCGCGGTTCGAACATAAGTCCGGTTCGTATCCAGTCGTATTCCCGAAGAAAATGCTGGCGTTTTTCGCTCATGTTTGCTCCCTGCAAAAACGGAAGACTACCGCCCGTTACAACCCGAACCGGATTGCCGCAGGTATGGGCATCTATACAGAAAAAATGATATTCAGCCATAGGCGAAAGAGTGAATGCGCGAAAGAGCGAAAGAGTGTACCAAGCACAAAACGCCCATTCACTCTTTCACTAGTTCGCTCTTTAAACCAATACCGGCCGTTTGGCCAGAGCAGTATTAATAATAGTTAGCACCTGTTCGCGTTCGGCACCGATGAGCGGCAAACGGGGAGCACGAACGTATTCCGATCCGATACCAGTGGCGGTGGCTGCTAGTTTGATGTATTGAACCAGTTTTGGGTGAATATCCAGTTCGAGCAACGGCATAAACCACCGATAAATATCCAGCGCTTCGGCAATCTGACCGGCTTTGGCAAGGTCATAAATCGCTACGGTTTCCTGCGGGAACGCATCGACCAGACCACCGACCCAGCCATCGCAACCCAATAACAACGCTTCCAGCGCTAGCGTATCCACACCGCCCAATAATTTATACCGATCGCCAAACGCATTCCGCATCCGGGTCACGTTGGTCAGATCGCGAGTCGATTCTTTAACGGCCTGAATAGTTGGCAATTCAGCTAATTCCTCAAACATGGCTACGGTCGTCATGATCTTGTAATCATAGGGATTGTTGTAAATCATGATGGGCAACGACGTTTCCTTTGCCACCGATTTAAAGAACGTAACCGTCTCGCGCGAATCGGCAGGGTAACGCATGGGGGGCAATAACATCAACCCATCGGCACCGTTGGCTTCAGCTTCCTGCGCACAAACAATGGCCTGTCTGGTAGCCTGTTCAGCAATGTTGATCAACACTGGTACTTTACCATCAGCAACGGCTAACCCTGATTTGAGCAATTCGATCTTTTCTGTGTTGAGTAGCGTACTGGCTTCACCCAGCGAACCACCAATGATAAACCCATGCACGCCCGCGTCGAGTTGAGCCGTCAGGTTTTTTTCAAAAAGAGGTATATCGAGCTGATCATCAGCCGTGAAAGGAGTCAGAAGGGCTGGATAAACACCTTCCCAGCGAACAGAAACGTTCATAGAAGTTTATAGTTTTTAGGTTGCGATACCAATGTAAAAGTAAAACCAATCCACAACATCAGCTTTTCTACAATTCGTCAATACTAATACTATTTTCACTAGATTTAACTTAATATCAAGAGTAGTACGTCAAAAAGGTATTGATGAAAGCATTATTATTCAAAGTACCGGCCGTTGATGATCGTTCTTTTCGGATAGAGAAGTATACTTTCTCGCACTTTTACGGCCATCTACACTTTCATCCTGAGATCCAGTTAACCCTGATCCAGGAAGGAGTTGGCACATTAATCGTTGGCGATAAAATAGACCGTTTCGAACGAAATGACGTATTGATGCTGGGATCGAATTTACCCCACGTATTACGAAGCGATCCAGAGTTTTTTCAGCCCGATACGCATCGACGCTCAACCTATGTTTCCGTTTTGTTTCGTTCAGAATATCTAGAGCCTACCGTATTAAGCCTACCCGAAACCCGGCATTTACAGAGCCTTTTGCGCGAAGCTCAGCACGGTATTCGATTTCGGTGCCCGGAAGGTCATCCGCTGACCGAGCAATTTGAGGCCCTTTCCGCGCAACGATCTTTCAACCAGTTGGTATCACTCCTGTCTATTCTGGATTTTCTGGCAACCAATCCTGACCGTGAGATTCTTTCGGTAACTGCCTTCGAGCATCCGCAACGCCCCGAGGATCATCAGCGACTCGAACGGGTATTTTCCTATATCCTAGAGCGTTATCAAGACCCCATCTCACTAGATGACATTGCTAACGTAGCTAACCTGACACCAGGGGCTTTTTGCCGATTTTTTCGGCAACATACGCGCAAAACCTTTTCGACTTTACTTAATGAAGTACGGGTCGAACATGCCTGCCGATATCTGCGCGAGTCGCAGCAAACTATTAGCCAGATCGCTCTCTCCTGCGGCTACACCAATCTCTCCAATTTCAACCGCCAGTTTAAGGAGATCACAGGCATGTCGCCCAGCGATTATATCCGAAACTATAATCAAGTCCATAACTAACATCCTGACAATCACTTACAATAAAGTAAGTTACCAGTAAACCTGCACAAATTGATAGGGAGAATTTATAACTATAGTAAGGCTTTTTGAAGCTCCTATTTAGTTTGAAACAGAATGGTTTATTTTCCATTTTCCAAACGGTTTCAATCGGCTTTTGTGGCTAATGTCTAAGGTATCCCGGATATTTACTTAGAGGCAAAAATTATAGATTAAACGGTAGCAGTCTACTACACTCCTTCACATACAGGTATACGTACAGTTCTAAATTTCCTATAAAACATTAATTATCAATCTCATAGCAAATAATTACCTTACTATGACAATGAATGATTCAAGAATCATATTCTACCGATTTTATTGAGTAAATCCAACGCATTTTGCCGAATAGTTAATAAGTTACCATAATCCTTTTTTTCTTCCTAAAATGTTTTCGATTGCAGACTAAAGGTTCTATGGCTTGCAAGCTCTTATGGGTTAGACTGAAACGCTGGTCTCTCTGTGGTCAGCGTTTTTTTTGCACTTTTTCACGAATGACTTCTTATCAGTAGTACCTCTGCGCACTCATTCATTCTTCATAGTGAACCTGTATAACCTATTAGTCAATGCCATTCAGGTATGGGTAATTTCCGCTATCGCCAGCGATTCAGGATTTTTGTTTCAGCAGACAAATGCGTTCCATCTATTTTAGCCGAAATAGCTCGCAGTTCTCATCAGATAGATGTTAACCGTTCGCACAAAAAATAACAGTCTAAATCAGCAAGACCCGTAGTTTTATGAGCTAACCATTGCCACTATCTGTGTTATGAGAGAAACGATGTTATTCCTGCATTTCATTGGGCTTACGATGGGACTTGGTACTAGTTTTGCCCATGCATTTTTAGCGATTGCAACCTCAAAAATGCAGGAAGACGAAGCTCGTCGATTTCAGCTACAGAGTTTGGTTCTAAGTCGAATGGGGCATGTAGGAATTGTATTACTTGTCATTTCTGGCCTTTATTTGATAACGCCCTATTGGCAGGTACTGACTTCCTTACCGTTGCTGATTGCCAAATTGATGCTGGTTCTTGCTCTTATAGTACTTATTATTTTAATAGAAGTTCGCTCAAAAAGGGCCAAAAACGGTGACGCCGTAGCGCAGCTAAAAAAGATGGAGTCATTAGGAAAAATGACCCTACTTATTGGCCTCGCTATCGTAATTCTTGCTGTAACCGTATTTCATTAAAAAAACAGAGCAACAACTGTCTTCGTTTAACTATACCCCTGCTTAAAAACAGGTTCAGATTCTACAAAAAAGCATGGCAGAAAATCTGCCATGCTTATCCAACCAACCTACAATAAGGCATAGTCACCCATGCCATAATATCGTTAATGCGTTTTTCTGGCCTCAGGCACAGCCTGCGGGATGAACTCGATGAAGTCGATCCGGGCCGTTTCTCGCCCATTAGCAATTCCGATCAATTCAATCACATCGCCCGTATTAATTTTAAGATTGGGGATCGTTTTACGTCGCCAGCAATCTACATCTTCGGCCAGTTTCCAGGAAGCTTTCTCCTTCCCAGCAATGGACAACGCCATTGTGCCCTGCCCGTCTTTTTCATCGGCATATGAAACCACTAAAGTATAAGTCCCTGATGGGTTCGTAAAGGAGGTTTTAGCGGTTCCTTTCCCCGTTGTTTGCACGCATTTTTCAATCAGAAATTTGTCGACTTTGTAGCCAGTAAGTGTCATATTTTCGGCTTCAATGCCCATCACGGGCTTAAATCCGGCTACTCCTGCTTCGCTCAGCCCGTTCCGAACAGCCCGCAGATTCGAATAGGGCGATCCATCGTAATGCTTGATACCGATGCCTTTGGACCCATTTTCGACCGAAATTTTAATGCTCGATTTTATGATTTCAGGGGTAGTCAGCAAGCGCGTAGGTACGCCGGGTATAATCGGAATTTCGTTGCCCATGAAATATTTAGTGGTCATTATCCTGGATTTTCGATCCGATTTCTGATAACCGTTCTGCTCAGTATGCGTCGATAGGTGAACCGAATTGATATTACCCTTTAGCTCTTCGAGCGTTAAACCTGATGTGCGGTCATTTAGGTCATTCAGCCGAAAATCGATCTTTGGATTTTCCTGATGGATTTTATCGGTAACCTCCTTATAGATTTCGGTCGTACAATCGCGTCGAAATTTGCGCCAGTTGCTCAGTTGAGGTTCGGCGTACGGATTATCTTTCAGGACAGGAATAGCTTCTTCCAGGTTGAAACCCATTGCTTTAGCCTTATGCTTACAGGATTCGCAAAAACAGGTACCACCTTTCACCGGGTCGTCGGATCGGCTGAACAATAGCATACAGGTCTGGATATAATCGACATCGTAATGTTTTGCCAGATCAGTGTACAACGTTGTCAGATAGGCTCGCACATCGGGATTGTTGGTGCAGGGCCGATCAACGATGTTGTTCGTAATATCGCGCTGTTTGTATTCAGGATGGGCATTCAACACCTCGACCGGTATATATGTGTGCGATACTTCCACACCAGCCCGCAATCCTCGTGCATGCGCTTTATCAAGTACAATTTTTAGATAATCGGTATCATTCAACCAGGACTCTTTCGACAGGAGTGGTTTAATTTTTCCATACATCGACATATCCGGTTTAAAATAGGCGCGGGAATCCTCAGCATCCCAGTGCGAACGAACTGGATTGTGTATAAACGTAAATGTACCTGGCAATTTATCGTTGTTGAACGGACGATGTTCTTCATGCATCACGGCAATCAAATACACCGAATTGACGCCCGCAATGCTGGTCATGTTGTCCAGAATCAGGTCGATGCCTTCATCGTGAACATCCCAGGGATAAATACTGCCCGTTACTTCAAAAGCAGGAGCCGGTACGTTGGATCGTTTTATGGACTGTGCCTGTACTTTCTGAATACACAAACTAAAAAGTACCGCCAGAAAGTAGCCTTTATTTATGAATATCAATTTCATGGTGCTTTCTAACTAGAATGAGAAATTAGGTTTAGTATGCTTGTATAACTTGATATGAATCAGTCAATCAAGGTTGGCACTTTCGACTTTTTTCGTGCCATAATCAGAACCGTTGCGGACAGTGCCACCAGAAGAATAATCAACAAAATCAATAAGGTGTAGCCTTTGGACAAGTCAGGCGCAGTAGCTGTTTTCGCTGCCCCAAGCATCTCATACTTAGGAATAATCCACTTGATTGCATACGCTTGAGCTAAGGTGATCAGACAAATGAAGCCCAGCATAATGAAGCTGTGCTTCACCGTGAACCGAAATAAATCCGACTCCTGCCCCACCAGATCACCAGCCGCTGCCGCCACCGCGATCGACTGGGGGGAGATCATCTTGCCCACCACTCCCCCCGACACATTCGCCCCCACACTCACCACCGGGTCCACCCCGATCGACTCCGCGGTGGCATACTGCAACTTGCTGAACAGCGCATTGGCCGAGGTGTCCGACCCCGTGATGAACACCCCCAGCCAGCCCAGCACCGGCGCAAAAAACGGAAACCAGCTCCCCGTGCTGGCCAGCACCCGAGCTAAGGTTAACGTGATGCCCGAGTCATTGACCAGGTAGGCAAAGCCCAGCACTGAAGCCACCGTCAGGGTCGGAAACCGGAGTTGGTACAGCGTAGCGCCAAACACCTGTAAACCTTCCCGATAGGTGAGTCCAATCAGAGGAATAGCCACCAGGGCGGCAATCAGAATGGCCGTACCAGCGGCTGAGAGGTAATTAAACTTGAAAACTTTGGCCAGCAGGCTACCATCCTGCCCCTGAATCGCATTGTGCAGGCCGGGAAACTCGAACTGGATTTGGCCGTGGGCATTCAGCACGTCCTTGATGGACTGCATGCCCCAGAAGATGACCAGGATGGTCAGCAGCAGAAACGGGCTCCAGGCTCTGAGCATCTGCCCCGAAGAGTAGCTCACGGAAGTATCGAAGGTAGGGGCTGGTTCGTTGGCGAATCGCCAGATGGTGTTGGGTTTCCAGACGCGAAGAAATGCCATCAAACAGATGATCGAACCCAGTCCGGCGATCACATCGGGCAAAGCGGGTCCTAAGAAATTAGAGGAGAGGTATTGCAGCAGGGCGAAGGCTCCTCCTGATACCAGTACAGCGGGCAGCACTTCCTGGGCTTTCTTAAAGCCGGCGATGATGGTGACCAGATAGAAGGGCAGAATAACGGACAGGATAGGCAGGGTACGGCCCACCATCTGAGAGATGGGCAGCTCGGGGATGCCGGATACCTGCGAAGCCACGGTGATGGGAATGCCAATAGAGCCGAAAGCGACGGGAGCAGTATTGGCAATCAAACAGATGCCGGAGGCATACAGGGGGTTGAAGCCGAGCCCAACGAGCATGGCGGCTGTGATGGCGACGGGGGCGCCGAATCCCGCGGTACCTTCCAGGAAAGCCCCGAAGGAGAAGGCGATGAGCAGGGCCTGGAGTCGTCGATCGGATGTGATGGCGGCCATGAAGTGTTTGATGATCTCGAACTGGCCAGCTTTGACGGTGAGGTTGAAGAGGAAGACGGCCATGGTGACCAGCCAGCAGATGGGAAAGATGCCGTAGAGGGCGCCATGGAGGATGGAAAGTCCCGCCAGTTGGGGGGGCATTTTATAGACGAAAATGGCGATAGCAGTAGCGATGAGGATGGCGATGAGGGAGGCCTGATAGCCTTTCATTTTCCGGATGATGAGTGCCCAGAAGATGAATAGGATGGGCAGGGCGGCCAGCAGGGCGGAGAGAGCCAGATTGTCGAAGGGGTCAATAACTTGTTTCCAGACCATGAGTTAGTTGTCGTTCGAATTTTTCAAAACGTGAATCAATAGTGCGTACCAGAAATCAGTTTTGCATCTCCCATTTTTTATCGGTTTTCTCGCCCATTTCCAGCACCAGTGTACCGCCCTGCATCAACTCATCATGGGTAAATGACAGCGATTTCAGCGGTTTTCCGTTCAGCGTAGCCGATTGAATGTATTTGTTGGTTCGTGAGGATTTTGGTGCCGATATGGTAAATGTCTTGCCATTGGATAGGGCTACACTAACCTTCGTAAAAAATGGACTGGTGATCGAATAGCGCGGTATACCGGGTGTCGTTGGGTAAAATCCCATAGCCGAAAAGACCACAAACGAAGACATCGAACCGCCATCCTCATCGCCGGGAACGCCGAAGATGTTATCCTGAAACCAGGTATCCAGCAGCAGTCGGGTGTATTTCTGGGTTTTCCAGGGCGCGTTTGTATAATTGAAGAGATAGGGAATAAAAAACGTTACCTGATTACCCATGGCAAACTGACCGATCATCCCCGTTTGATTCGGCCACATTTCCCAGAAAACGGGCTTGCTTTTCTCCATGCCTTCCCGGAAAAGCTGATCCAGTTTTTGCTCCATTTTTTCAGGACCACCAATCAAGTCTCGCAGACCTTTCACATCCTGCTGGACATTCCACAGATAACTCCAGGCGTTGTTTTCATTGTAATAATCAAATCCATTGTGCCCCCCATCGAACTTCGGATCAATGTCGATCCAGTTGCCTTGTGCATCTTTGGGCATAAACAGGCCGTATTTTTCACTCCAGAGATTCTTGTAATTCTGCGCTCTGGGAGCATATTTGGTAGCAATAGATTGATTGCCCAGTTCTTTAGCCAGTTCGCTCAGTGCCCAGCTATCGTAACAATCCCCCAGCGTAATAGCCACGGCCGAGCGTTTCTGACCGGGTTTCTGCGAAGCAAATGCATCCGTTTCTTTCTCACCCGGACGTAGTGCTGGATAATAGCCATTCTTGGCATAAAACGCTTCCAGATCACCCGCTGGCCCATTTCGGAAGGGCAACATAGTAGCCTGTTCCGCATTTTTAAGCATGCCGTCAAACGCTGACTTCACATCGAAATTTCGAATCCCCTTCCGATACGCATCCAGAAACATGACTGACGATTTGAAGCCAAACATCCCCGGCCGATCCCCGTAGGGTTTGGGATATTCGGGCATCCAACCACTTTCCTTGTACATCCGAACATACGATTCGAGCATGTCGGCTTCTTTTTCTGGATTTAGGATGATTTGTAGCGGGTGAAGCGCCAGATAATTTCCCCAGGTGTAATCATCGTTGTAAAAGGGCCGCTTGTCTTCGTGCACCTTCTTGTCGTAGCCACTGTAATATTTCCCGTTTTCGGTCATATCGAACATGCGGGCGTAGCATCGATACAACGCCGTGTAGAAACTCCGTTTCTGACCTTCAGTTCCACCTTCTACGTGAATCTTGCCTATGGCTTTTGCCCAGGCAGCCTGCGCTTTGTCTTTCTGCTGATCGAAACTGACTCCGTTCAACTCAGTCTCTAAATTCTTCTTGGCCTGCTCAACACTGATAAACGAAATGCCATATCGAAATTCAACCACCGGACTATCTGATTCCGAATAACTTGCATAGGCCCGCTCACCGGGTACTTTTTTGGGTTTTTCGGGAATGCCACTTACTGTATATCGTCCCCAATCTTTTTCCCCGTCTTTCTTACCCGTTTGCGGCTTACCCGTAAACGTGCCATACAAATACGCCATGCCCTTCTGCTCGTGAATCGCATCGTTCACAAACTCGGTGCCTACGATGACATTGCCATTCTGAAAATCATATTTCCCATTGGCGTAATAGTGCGATAGAAGCAGATTCTTTTTCACACCTGCTGGAAATGTAAATCGATAAATCCCCGTTTTGGCTCCCGGCGTAAACTCCAGCAAAATATTATCGTCAGTCAGTTTGACGGAATAATACCAGGGGCGCGTCACCTCCAGATCGTGATCGTAGGTAAGCCGGCGGTACCAGCCCGTATCGGCCAGCGCACCTGCGGAAGGTTTGATAGCAAACACCATTTGGGGGGTAATAATATTCTGAGACAGCATCGGAAAATCCGTAATCTGCATATCCAGATGGTCCTGCCGTTTAGGATAAACACGCACCATCTGATTCGGCAGATGCGCCACCGGTCGATTGGTATTCAGCAGCGGAGCTACATTGCCAATCGTCGGATCGATGTAGTTTAGATCGGGATTGGTTGTCTTTCCGGTTTGCCCAAAACTAGCTTGACCAATTCCGGTAATAATTAGTACAGAGACTAAACATGCATTCACTAATTGACTAGAAAACATTGAGTTATCCGTTTATATGCAGAACTCTATTTAAATTTTCCATTAAAGTCTGTTTTGTCATGCTGAAGAACGAAGCATGACAAAATCCTACTTATGATTATTCATACGTTATCGCCCATTTTTTATCGGTTTTCTCGCCCATATCGAGTACGAGCGTACCACCCTGCATCAGCTCATCGTGCGTAAACGACAGTGATTTCAGTGGCTTCCCGTTCAGGGTAGCCGATTGAATGTATTTGTTGATTCGGGAGTTTTTAGCAGCTAATACGGTGAAGGTTTTTCCGTTGGGAAGGCTCACTGTCACTTTGTTAAACAATGGACTGGTGATCGTGTATCGGGGAATACCGGGCGTAACCGGATAAAAACCGATCGCGGAAAAGACGGCGAACGAACACATAGAACCGGCATCTTCATCACCCGCTACACCAAAAATGGTATCCTGAAACCACGTATCCAGCAGCAGCCGAGTGTATTTCTGGGTTTTCCAAGGAGCATTCGTAAACGTGAATAGGTAGGGAATAAAGAAAGTCACCTGATTACCCATCGCAAACTGACCAATCATCCCCGTCTGATCGGGAAATTTCTCCCAGAAAACCGGCTTGGGTCGATCAAGCCCTTCACGGAATAATTGATCTAGGTTCTGCTCTACTTTGTCGGGCCCGCCCATCAGTTCCGTCAGTCCTTTGATGTCCTGCTGTACATTCCAGCGATAATTCCAGCCGTTGTTTTCGTTGTAATAATCAAGCCCCGCATGTCCACCGTCGAACTTCGGATCAATCTCAATCCAATTTCCCTGTGCATCTTTGGGCATGAAAAAGCCTGTTTTCGGATAGAACAGGTTCTTGTAATTCTGGGCATAAGGCGCAAACTTCTTCACAACATCCTGATTACCCAGTTCCTTTGCAAACTCGCTCAATGCCCAGCTATCGTAGCTATTGCCCAGTGTAATGGCAACGGCCGACCGTTTTTGACCTCGCTTCTGAGAGGCAAACGGATCGGTTTCCGTTTCGCCCGGTTTGAGTGCAGGATAGTAGCCTTTAGCGTAATAAAAATCCTCCAAAGCTCCTTTGGGACCGTTTCGGGATGGAAGCATGGTTGCCTGCTCGGCATTTTTGAGCATCCCCTCCAGAGCCGTTTTTGTATCAAAATTCCGAATCCCCTTCCGATACGCATCCAGAAACATCACACACGATTTGAAACCGAACATCCCTGGTCGATCCCCGTAGGGTTTGGGATATTCGGGCATCCAACCGCTCTCTTTGTACATCCGCACGTATGATTCCAGCATATCGGCCTCTCGATCCGGATCCAGAATACAGCGCAATGGATGTAGAGCCAGGTAATTACCCCAGGTGTAATCATCATTGTAAAAGGGCCGCTTGTCAGTGTGAATTGTTTTGTCGTAACCGCTGTAATATTTCCCGTCTTCGGTCATATCGAACATGCGGGCGTAGCATCGATACAACGCCGTGTAAAAACTCCGTTTCTGCGATTCGGTACCGCCTTCTACCTGAATACGACCAATTGTTTTAGCCCAGGCTGTCTGCGCCTTAGCTTTCTGTTGATCGAAACTGACTCCATTCAACTCAGCCTCTAAATTCTTCTTGGCCTGCTCAACACTGATAAACGAAATGCCATATCGAAATTCAACCACCGGACTATCTGATTCCGAATAACTCGCGTACGCTCGTTCGCCCGGCACTTTCTTGGGTCTCTCCTGCGTACCTGTCACCGTATATCGTCCCCAATCTTTTTCGCCCTCTTTTTTCCCAGTTTGCGGTTTACCCGTGAATACACCATACAGATACGCCATGCCCTTCTGTTCGTGAATCGCATCGTTCACCAACTCAGTCCCCACAACAGCATTACCGTTCTGGAAATCGTATTTCCCATTGGCGTAGTAATGCGACAATAGTAAATGTTTCTTCTCGCCAGCCGGAAAGGTGAATCGATAAATTCCGGTTTTTGCACCAGGTGTAAATTCCGTCAGTATATTGTCATCCGTCAATCGTACGGAATAATACCAGGGGTGAACAGTCTCGAAATCATGATCATAGGTGAGTCGACGGTACCAACCTGTATCAGCTAGCGCACCTGAGTAGGGCTTGATGGCAAATACCATTTGGGGGGTTATGATATTCTGAGACAGCATCGGAAAATCCGTAATCTGCATATCCAGATGGTCCTGCCGTTTAGGATAAATCCGCACCATCTGATTCGGCAGGTGAACCACCGGTCGATTGGTATTCAGCAGCGGAGCTACATTGCCAATCGTCGGATCGATGTACTTCAGGTTATCCGCTGGATTCGACTTCTTCTGCCCAAAACTAGTTTGCGCACTTATCAGGAAGCACAATAGGGATAGAATGGCGAATGAGCTGATTTTTCGTTTCATAATGTGAGAAAAGGAAGGTATTGGATATAGGCTTGCATTCACCCTCACCCCAACCCCTCTCCCAAAACGGGAGAGGGGCTAATCAAGATAGTTTTCTTTTACCCTCCTATCCCGTTTTGGGAGAAGGGCAGGGGACGGTCGGCCGCTGCCGTGAGGGGAAAAACCGATTAACTATACCCCGGATTCTGAGGCAGTATGGATGGGTTATTGATAATCTGAATTTCAACCAATGGAATCGGGAAAAGTGCATTAAATGGCTTAAGCCCCAGTGGCCCCATCACACTTTCCAGACGCCCCGTTCGGGCCAGATCGAACCAGCGAACGCCCTCCATCGACAATTCGTATATCCGTTCATCGTAGATTCTGGTACGGAGTTGATCTTTCGTCATGGTGGTAAATACGGGCATTTTGGCGCGGGTGCGAATCTGATTCAGATACGTCAGCGCCATATCTGTTTTGCCATTTTCATTTAGTGCCTCTGCGTACATCAATAGCACATCAGCATAGCGAATTACTTTCCAGTTTACTTTACTGTCGTTCAGCGAGTTCGTAACAGCCAGATACTTTTTCGTGAACGTAGCAATCTGTAGAAAGCCCTGAAAAACACCGTTATTATCCGTGTAACCTTTGGCAACAGTAACATCTCTACGAGGATCTTTCGAATCGAATGAATCAAACAGAGCGAGTGTAGGAGTGTTCTGTTCCCCTGCCCCACCTTTAATTCCGTAAAAGGTTTCAGCCAGTGAATTAGCCGATTTAGGAAGGAATTTATTCGAAAAACCACTGCCTGCGCCTAAATTTCCATCCTGATATTCGATATCAAAGATGTATTCGCTGTGATGCTCATCTTTTGTATAGTCGAACAGATCGTTGTAGTTTGCCAAAAGCGAATAGCCTAATGTGGTCACTTCCTGCAGTTTGGCTTCAGCTTTGACAAAATCCTTGCGAGTCATATATACTCGGCCCAAAATAGCCTTTGCCGCCCCTTTCGTAGCCCTTCCCACATCGACACCAGTATATTTTGCAGGAAGTTTCGCTTCGGCTTCCATCAAATCTTTGACAATCACATCGTCATAGATTTTGTCAACCTTCTCACGAACTTTTGTGTACCCTTCATCAGCCGTTGTCGGAACGGTATTTAAAGGTACATCGCCAAAAATTCGTACTAGATCGAAATAGGCAAAAGCGCGTAGAAACTTAGCTTCACCCATGTGGCGATCCTTATTCGTTACTACGGCCGGATCAGCCGATTCCAATTTGGAAATCACCAGATTAGCCCGGTTAATAGCGCTATAATAGTTGCGCCAGGAGGAAATCATCAGGTTGGCATCGCTATTCATGTTGAATTTATCGACCGATACCAGAAACGCATCGTTCCCCAGTGCATGCCAGGACCCATCGGATCGTAGATCACCGAAAATCCAGAAATCCTGATACTGATTTCGCAGCATGGCATAGATTCCGACAACAGCATCCTGGAAATCTTTATCGGTTTTATACACCGCATCTACGCTGACAGTAGAAATCGGATTCAGTTCAATAAAACTCTTTTGGCAGGACGTGAAAAACACGGAAGCCAGGGTTAGTAAGCCGAATATTTTTTTCATCACTTGACGTCTTTTAGTCGATTCCGCATCTTAAAATCCTACATTCAAGCCAACCATAATAGTTTTTGGCAGCGGGTAATCATTCGCTTCTACGCCCGGCGTCAACGGATTTTCAGTGGTACTGACCTCCGGGTTAAACGCGGTATTTTTGGTGAAAATGAACGGATTGGTCGCATTTACGTACACCCGCAACGAACTGAGTTTCAACTTCTGACTAATAACAGCAGGCACTACATACGACAAGGTTATGTTGTTGATACGCAGGTAAGTACCTGTATCCAGAAACAACTGACTGGGTAAGCGAACACCGCCCGTTGGTGTATCATTCGGACGAGGGGTTTTGCCATCGCCAGGATCTTGTTCGGATTTCCAATAGTTATTGCTGAACGCATACCCACGAACCCGAGCCCGGCCACTATTACCACCACCTCGGGAGGTGTTATAAATCATGTTGCCTTTCGACCCTTGTAGACTAAAACTGAGTGTCAGGTTTTTATACGAAACGCGATTGGTCATGCCGTAGAAGAAATCGGGATAAGGCGAGCCCATCAGTGTTTTATCCGCATTGGTGATCACGCCATCTCCGTTGATGTCGACAAACCGAACATCGCCAACACGCGACCGATCACTTCCTCCCGGATTGTAGATCGGCCCGCGATCGAGTTCAGCCTGCGTTTTGAAAATGCCATCTACCAGCCAGCCGAAAAACATACCAATTGGTTGCCCGATCATAGTTACGTTATTACCCGAATAAATCGGATCGCCCTGTGGTCCTAACCGTACCACTTTGTTCCGGTAGGTCGATAGGTTGAAATCGGTTCCCCATTTGATTTTCCGATCGACGTTGATGGTATTCAACACAAACTCCCAGCCGGTATTCTGCACTTCACCGATGTTCTGCAAAGCGGTGCTGAAACCCGTATTATTCGGAATATTGACATTCAATAACAAATTGGTATTACTCGATCGGAAGTGATCGATCGACGCATTGATCCGATTATTGAATAGACTCGCATCGATACCAAAGTTGAGGGAACTCTGCGTTTCCCAGGTCAGGTTTGGGTTCGCAATCCGACCCGGTGCGATGGCGGTTGCCACGGAATTGCCCAAGCCATAATTCTCGTAACTTATGGTAGCGTACTGATCGTAATTTCCGATGTTGTTGTTACCCGTTACACCATAGCTGGCGCGTAGTTTCAACTCATTGATTCCCCGTGTATTCTTCAAAAAACTCTCATCCGAAATACGCCAGGCTAATGCCACCGATGGGAAAACCCCGTATTTATTCTGCGTACCAAATCGGGACGAACCATCCGTACGAATCGACGAAGTCAGGTAGTATTTGCTGTTGTAATTGTAGTTTACCCGAGCCAGATACGACACCAGCGACCATTCGTAAATCGAAGCCGTTCCGTTCGTAATCAACCCACCTACAGCACTTAACGTTGGCACCAGATTATTCGGAAATTTATTGCTCGACATCGAACTGATTTCTCCCCGTTCTTTCTGCGCGGTAAACCCAGCTAGACCAGCAATGGAGTGCTTGTTGATGGTTTTAGCATAATTCAGCGTATACTCTGTAAGCCAGTTCGTTGTAAATCCGGCATTGTCCGATCCGGTTGGCAATTCATTGGCGAAATAAGCCCGCTGCGGACGGAAGTACATGCCTTTATTATTCAGCAGGCTCCCTCCTAGTAATACATTGAATTTTAAGTCATTAATGATCTGATATTCCAGATTTATGTTTCCTAACAGGCGTAGATTCTTTTGTGATGTGATCGTTTCCTGAGCGACGGCGAGTGGATTATAAATGTCGGCCATATCGGCCAGACCGGCATAATTGAAATAGCTTCCGTCAGGGTTAAGTAACGGACGAAAATTGTGAACTTGTAATGTAGAAGCAACAATACCTAATGTAGCGGCTGTACCGCCACTGACACCCGTTGAGGGCAATGAACGCAATTCTGTATACGAGGGGTTTAGATTTAGTTTCAGTGATAATCGTTTCGATAGCTGCGCATCGATGTTCGTCCGCAAAGAATATCGTTTGAATCCGCTGTTGATAATAATACCATCCTGATTGAAATATTCACCACTTACGGCGTATCGAATGTTCTCCGAGCCGCCCGTAGCCGATAACTGAATTTGACGTTGCGGAGCGGTAACTAATACTTTATTCAGCGAATTTTCGTCGGTCGTATTGCGGCCTTCGATCACATCCATAATAATAGCCGGTACGGGCGTTGCCCAACCCGTTGGCGGTCCCGTTACATCTCGGCCTGCATCGAGATTTTTATTCCGCATGCCATCGTAAAAGAATTGAGCCTGTTCGCGCGAATTCTTCATGATCGGTACTTTCGATACACTTTGCCAGCCGTAATAGGTATCCAGCGAAATGGCCGCTTTGCCAGCTTTCCCGCGTTTGGTACTGATAATCACCACGCCATTCGACCCCCGCGACCCGTAGATGGCTGTGGCCGACGCATCTTTCAGAATATCCAGCGTTTCGATGTCATTGGGATTCAGGGTCTGGATGTTATCGGTTGGAAAGCCATCGACAACGTACAGAGGACCCGCTCCCGCCGAAATACTTCCGATACCCCGCACCCTGATTTGAGGAGCTGCTCCGGGCTCACCCGAAACGGCTTTCACCTGAACCCCAGCCACCCGACCAGCCAGACTCTGCTCGATGCGGGTCACGCCCAGGTCTTTCACTTCTTTGTTGCTGATCATGCCAACCGATCCCGTCAAATCTTTCTTCTTCACTGTACCATACCCAACCACAACAATCTCATCCAGCGTTTTATCGTCGGCTTTCAGCGTAACATCCAGCATTGTCTGATTACCGACCGTTACTTCTTTCGACAGGTACCCGACATAGCTAAAAATGAGAATGGCCGAAGCATTCGGCACATCCAGTCTGTATTTCCCTGCGGCATCCGTTGTTGTTCCTTTCTGAGAGCCTTTAATGATGATACTCACTCCAGGCAGGGATTCCCCCTTTTCATCCAAAACCGTTCCCTGAACAGTTATATCGGCAATCTGAACATCGAGGGAAGTTCGGAGCGGGAGCGTGAAGCTTGATTCTCCGCTATCGTTGTTCGTGGCTGACTTGTCAAGGGCCTCGGGCGATGCAATGGGTAACGGAATACTATTGGATTCAACTTTTCCGGCTGGCTCTTTAGACACCACCACATAACCACCGTTCTTCACCTTTTTATACTTTAGGCCTAGTGGCTTCAGGATTGTACCAAGGTTTTGTTCGATGTTCGCGTTGAAGTTGACCGCGTTGCCAACAACAACGAGACCTTCTACATTTCGGTCAAAAAACAGGATATCGACGGCGTAATAATCCTGTAGTTTCTTCAGTACGTCTTTGAGTTTTTGGGGAGCGGCTTTGGACAGTCCATCTTTTTGCGGGGTCTGCTGCGCTCTGGCCAGCACCTGCGAAAAGCCAGGCCGTACTCCTCCCAGCACCACTCCGGTGAGGAGTAGTATACGTAAGAGCTTTTTCATCGTTAGGTAAGGGTTCTTTGGTTAATGATTCTGTGTTATCACAATAGTATCGCCCTGCTGTCTGTAGGATAGATTGGATGCACTCGTTAATGCCTCAATAAGTTCGTCAGCGCTGTATGCCTTGAAAGCCCCTGAAATTGCCCATTGAGACATTGTTTTATCGGAAATTTGTAGTTGTAATTCAATGCCGTAATTTTCCTTAAACAGCGTGCCTATCTCGGCCAGGGTCGTTCCGTCAAATACAAATCGATGTTCTTTCCAGGAAGTGAAATTCTCGGGTTTGGCCGTTTCCTTCAAACTTACCCGTCCTTTCGTATCGAACGTAACCAGATTACCGGGTTTCATTGTGAGCTGTTTACTGGCTTTCCCTTCCTGATACAGCAGTTGCACTTTCCCTTTGTTGAGAACCACTTTTTTGGTCTTTTCCCGTGTATTCACCATAAATTCGGTACCTAACACAACTACTTCAAAATTCTTATCAGTCTGAACAATAAAGTTCTGATGATCAGGCAAATGTTTAATAGAAAAATCAGCTTCACCAATTAATCGGACCTGTCGGTTTTTCTGACCAAATCCGAATCGGGGCACGCGTAAGGATGAGTTTGCATTTAAGGTAATCTGGCTTCCGTCGGAGAGTTTGACCAGACGGGTTTGCCCAAAAGACGTTTGGTAGGTACTATACAGCAGAGTATCCTTAAAATAGAGTCCACTTAACAGAAGAATCACACCGACGGAAGCCGCCATCATCCATCGGAACCGGGTCGGATTTAATCGGCGGGTAGCCGGTTCTTCAGCTATGGATGGCAGCGTAGCCAGCTTACTTACTTGTCCGTCCAACATACGTTGCCGGTGTCGCTCCAGGGCTACTCTGTCATCCGCAATGAACTGTGGGTTCTGACTTTCCCACATAGCCAGATACATGAAAAACAGCTCACGGTTTTCCTCGTCCTTTACCCACTCGTCAATGGCCTGTTTCTGCAAAGCAGTTGCCCGGCCAGCAAAGTAGTTGAGAAGCGATTCTTTTGATACCTGAGTTTTCATTAGTCAAATGTTAATAGTATCATGACGATTTCGGGGTAAAAAGTACCTAGTCATTCTACTAAAAAAGAAAAATTTCCCGCTAGAATTGGGTTAGTATACAGACAATCAATAGCCATTTATCTTTTAATAAAGCTCGAATCTGGCGAATTCCCTGAAAGAGATGTGCTTCTACCGTCCGTAGTGACAGATGCAGTTCATCCGCTATTTCCTGGTATTTTTTCCCTTCAAAACGATGCATCACGTAAATCTGACGACGTTTCAACGGCATCGCATTGATAGCATTTTCAACATCGTGATACAACTCTTCGTATTGCGTAATCGAGTCAGGACTTTGGGTTTTATGCGCGGGCATGAACTCTGCATTATCGAGCGAGGTATTATGCCGCATTTCGGCCCGTACATAATCAAAAGCCCGATTTCGGACTGCTGTAAATAAATAAGCCCGGTAGGAGGTATTTATCGTTAGATAGCGCGATTCGGCCTGGAATTCATAAAAAATATCCGATACAATATCTTCTGCAATGGCTTTTGACGACACATACCGAACGGCGTGGCTGCATAAAAGGGCGTAATACTGCCGAAACAGCAACCCAATGCCATTGTCGACGTCTTCTTCAAAGGCCTTTCGGAGAAACAATTCAGTATCCCAGCCCGCCTTACCAGACGACGACCTGCCTGTTCCTTCCGTATCCGATACGTATAGCGGCCCTGAATCCGGACGCTGTCTGAGTGGCTGGAATTGCCCCATCTCTACTGACAAATGAAGTGGGTGGTTCATGGGTATAGTTCCTCTTAGCTTAATTCGTTTTGGGCCGCCGAGTCGTTTGCGTATGCGAGAACCGTTTGAAAGAAAGACGATAAGAGACCGTTAAAACACTTAGTCCTTTTTCATTATTTTTTCAAAAAATTGAATTTAATAGTGTAGAGAGAAGAGAATCAACTGCTTTACGAATGTGGAGAGGGATAGTATTGATCGGTGTGAATGCTATTGATAGCCACAAATCACGTACGTTTTCGTTGGTTTATCCGATTCTGAAAGCTAAAGCAAAGTAAGATCAATATATCCTCATCAACAGCGAATTCGGATAAAATCGGCGAATCCTGCGGTAATAAATGCGCCTAGTCTTCTTTTAAAGTTGATACATAATGTATTTCCCTCAAAACGGCTAGTCATGCCGTGAATAAGTAAAAGCGCTTAACCTTAGCCTTCCTGACAAATTTTCTGACTACCCATCGTATGGAACGAAGAGATTTCATTAAAAACACCAGTCTTTTAGGGAGTGCCTATGCCCTTTCAGGCACGTCTATTCTGGCGAACGCATCTCCGCTAGTGACTGGCGTAGCACCTGTTGAACCATTTTGGCTCGACGGTCCAATGCGATGGGCGCAGCTTGCCTTTGTCGAACGCGACCCCGGCCATTATGATCCTGATTTCTGGCTAGCTTACTTCAAACGTATCCATGCGGATGGTGCATTGTTGAGTGCGGGCGGAATTGTTGCGTTTTATCCCACCAAAATTCCGCTTCACCATCGAAGCGATTTCATGGGAAATTCCGATACGCTGGGCTATCTGGTAGACGGTTGTCGGCAGCAAAATATGAAGATCATGCTCCGTACCGATCCGCACGCAGCCCGGCAGAATGTTTATGACGCTCATCCCGACTGGATTGCTGTAACCGTCGATGGGCAAAAACGTCGTCACTGGGCGAATCCGGATTTATGGGTAACCTGCGCCTTAGGCCCTTATAATTTCGAATTTATGCCGAAGGTGAATCAGGAGATTATGGAGCGATTCGAGCCAGAAGGCATTTTCTCGAATCGCTGGCATGGTCACGACATCTGCTACTGTGAACATTGTCGGAGCAATTTCAAAAAAGCCTCTGGACTAGAGTTGCCCCAAAAAGCGGATAAACTCGACCTCACTTATCGCAAGTGGGCCGATTGGCGCATGAAACGATTACGGGAAGTATGGGCACTTTGGGATGCGGGTATTCGAAAACAAAAGCCAACTGCCCGCTTCATTCCGAACGGCTTTCCGGATAAAATAATGACGGGAAAAGAGGCAGATCTGTTTTTTGCTGATCAACAGGCCCGCAAGGGTTTAACTGCGCCCTGGGCAAATGGAAAAGGAGCGAAAGAACTCCGTTCGACGCTGGGTATGAAACCGTTGATCGGCATTTTCAGTGTAGGAATCGAAGAGGAGTTTCGTTGGAAAGACTCGGTACAAAGTGACGCCGAAATCCGAATTTGGGTAGCCGAAGGGGTAGCTAATGGCATGCGCCCCTGCTTCGTAAAATTCGGGGGTGATATATACGACAAACGCTGGATGGAATCCGTCGCGAAGTTGTATGAGAGCTATTATAAGGTAGAAAAATACCTTCGCAATACCTCTCCAATGGCGCGAGTGGGGGTCGTCTATTCGGAACAAACGGACCGCAACTACGGCGGAAAAGCTTGGCAACAGAAAAGCAGTGACCATCTGGACGGCTTCTACCACAACCTGGTCGAAAATCGGATTCCATTCGATATGGTCAATGACAAACTGCTCTCAGCCGACGAACTGAAACGCTTCAAATTATTAATCCTACCGAATATAGCGGCTCTTTCGGATGAGCAATGCAAGCAGCTACAGACCTTCGTCGATAATGGCGGAAGTTTGGTCGCTACATTTGAAACGTCGCTTTACGACGAAGAAGGCAAGCAACGGCCTGATTTTGGGCTCGCCAGTTTATTCGGTGTCGCCTATGATCAGAAGGTTGAAGGCCCCATGCGAAACAGTTACCTGCATTTGAACCGAGAGGCCAAGGATAGTCAGACCCAATTGATTCTGAAAGGGTTAGACGATACCCCCCGTATTATTAATTCCATTTACAGAGTGTCTGTCAAGCCGATCACTGCTTTCTCCAGCCCGGTCACGCTGATTCCAACTTACCCTGATTTACCAATGGAAGATGTTTATCCGCGCGTTGCCCAAACCGATACGCGGGAATTGTACTTGCGTCAGGTTGGTAAAGGGCGAGTTGCCTACATTCCCGGCGATATGGATCGGTCGTTCTGGCAACTGCTGAATGTCGACCATGGGCAATTGCTGAACAACGTCGTTCAGTGGGCTCTCGATGAAGAACCGATCGCCAACGTAACAGGCCCCGGCGTAATCGACGTCAATGTCTGGCGGCAAAGCAAATCCATAACGGTCCACCTCGTGAATCTGACCAATCCAATGATGATGAAAGGTCCCTTCCGTGAGCTGATTCCGGTTGACGCAAGGGTATCGATACGAGTACCAACGGGAGCCAAAGTGACGGGCGTAAAACTCTTAATGAGTGGTCAGAAACCTGCTTTTGAGCTGAAGGGAAGTAAAGTGACGCTAGCTGTACCCAAAATTCTCGATCACGAGATTGTAGCACTGGATTTCGCTTAATTCTGTACTTCTTACTATCCGATCTAAGTATAAAATGCCCCTGAAAACGTCTGTTGTCTGATGGGGCTATTAAATCCACTAGCCTAAACGCCAACTAACTCATGGTTTGGAAACAAGTTATTGACCCCTTTGACAACCTGGCTCTCTCCGCCCTGCTGGCCGCCCTGCCCATCCTATTCATCTTCTGGGCACTCATCATCCGGAAAATGAAAGGATACCAGGCTAGCCTGCTGGCCATCCTCATCGCCACCACCATCGCCATCGCTGTCTACAAAATGCCCATCCAGTTGGCCAGCCTCTCCATCCTCCATGGTGCCCTCTACGGCATCTTCCCCATCTGCTGGCTGGTCACCATGGCCGTCTTCCTCTTCAACCTCACCGTCAAAGCTGGCCAGTTCGAGATCATCAAACACTTCATGGCTTCCATCACATCCGACCGACGACTCCAGGCCCTGCTCATCGCCTTCTCCTTCGGCGCTTTCCTGGAAGGTACCGCGGGATTCGGCGCCCCCGTCGCCATCACAGCCGCCATGCTCGTTGGGCTCGGCTTCAACCCCCTGTATGCCTCCGGCATCTGCCTCATCGCCAACACCGCCCCCGTGGCTTTCGGCTCCATCGGCATTCCCATTACCGTGGCTTCGCAGGTATCCGGCATCCCTGAGCTGCCCATCTCTCAGATGGTGGGTCGTACCCTGCCTATCCTGTCCGTTATTCTGCCCTTCTATCTGGTGACCATCATCGCTGGATTCAAGAAAGCCAAAGAGGTATTGCCTGCCGTATTGGTATCAGGTGGCGCTTTTGCCTTGCTGCAATACCTCTCCTCTAATTTCTTAGGACCCGCTTTGCCCGATGTGATCGCCGGACTGGGTTCGATCATCTGTTTGATGGCATTTCTGCGGCTCTGGAAACCCAACACCATCTGGCGGTTCGCCAACGAACCAGCCGCTACTTTCGATACATCAATCACCTACTCTCCTGGCCAGATGCTCCGAGCCTGGAGCCCGTTTCTGCTGCTGACCATCCTGGTCATCTTCTGGGGCATGCAGTCCATCAAGGACGTGCTGAATGCCCACGGCCAAATCCAGTTCGAGTTTCCCGGCCTGCACAATGCGATTCAGGCACAGGATGGCACATTGCTGGCCAAAGTCTTTAAGTTTAATTACCTCTCAGCCGCTGGCACGGCCATTCTGATTGCCGCCCTGGTGGCTATTCCATTAGTAGGATTATCGTATCGAGAAGGGGTACAGGTCTTCGGGTCTACCCTCTATCAACTCCGGTTTCCGACCCTGACGGTGGCATCGGTGCTGGGCTTTGCCTACCTGGTCAATGATTCGGGCATCACGTTAACCTTAGCTCGGGTGCTGGCCAGCACGGGGAGCTGGTTTCCGTTTTTTGCGCCGGTGCTGGGCTGGCTGGGGGTGTTCATCACGGGGTCGGACACCTCGGCCAATGCGCTGTTCAGCAAGTTGCAGTATGCCACCGCGGAGTCGATCGGGGTGGACCCGGTGGTGAGTGTGGGGGCGAATGTGTCGGGGGGAGTGGTGGGTAAGATGATCTCCCCCCAGTCGATTGCGGTGGCGGCAGCGGCTGGTGATCTGGTGGGGCAGGAGTCGGATTTGTTTCGGTTCACGGTGAAGCACAGCTTCATTATGCTGGGCTTCATTTGTGTGCTGACGCTTTTACAGGCGTATGTATTGCAGTGGATTATTCCTAAGTATGAACTGCTGAGTAGTGCCAAAGGAGTTGGTGCAGTGGACTTATCAAAGGGCTATACTTATCTGATCGGATTGGTTATTCTGATTATCGTATTAGCGGTGATTGTACGAATGATGAACCGAAAGCCCGTTCAAACACCCAACATGGCTAACTAATTTCCCTGCCAAACAAGTTTGCTTGTTTTAACTTTCGGGCTAAAACGTCCCGAACGATTCCATAAACGAAAGAAACTCACGAATGAAGATTGTCGTATTAGATGGTTATACACTGAATCCAGGCGATTTATCCTGGGAAGGCCTGGAAAAATTAGGTGACCTAACTGTTTATGATCGAACGCCGGTTGATCAAATTGTCGGGCGGGCGCAGGATGCCGAGATTGTATTCACCAACAAGACGCCATTAGATGAAGCTACTTTGTCAAAACTGCCTGATCTGAAGTTTATTGGCGTTCTGGCGACTGGCTACAATGTTGTCAATACCGATGTAGCGAAGCAAAAGGGCATTATCGTTAGCAACGTACCAGGATATGGAACCCCCTCAGTAGTTCAGATGACCTTCGCACTCTTGCTCGAACTCACCCAACACGTTAAACACCATAGCGATACGGTAAAAGCAGGCAGATGGGCAAAATCAGCCGACTGGTGTTATTGGGATTACCCATTGGTTGAACTGGCCGGAAAAACGATCGGTATCATTGGCTTCGGAAGCATCGGCGAGAAAGTTGGCGACATAGCCACGGCTTTCGGCATGACTATTCTCGGCTCGAAACGGCACCATACCGACCAATCGCACCGATCCAATTTTCGCTGGGCGGAAGTATCGGACATTCTGGAACAGTCGGACGTAGTCAGCATTCATTGCCCATTAACGCCCGAAACTAAAGACTTAATTAACCAGGAAAACTTGAAGCGAATGAAGCCAACGGCTTTCCTGCTGAATACCTCCCGAGGTCCTATTGTAGTTGATCAGGATTTAGCGGATGCCCTGAATAATGATGTCATTGCCGGTGCGGGTATCGATGTATTATCCCTGGAGCCGCCCGCTCCCGACAATCCACTTTTTACGGCTAAAAACTGCCTGATTACACCCCATATTGCCTGGGCAACCAAAGAAGCCCGATCCAGATTAATGGACATTACGGTTGCAAATCTGTCAGCCTATATCAATGGTAATCCGGTCAACGTAGTCAATAAATAACGGTTAGGTTTTCTCCTTTCCTTAATCCTGTGCTTGTTCGTCATCAGCAAACAGGCACAGGATGCACTATTAGCCCACTCCTTCAACACGATAATGAAACAAACCCGCATTCTCATTGCCCCTAATGCCTTTAAACACAGTCTCAATGCGCTGGATGCCGCACTTGCCATTCAGGAAGGATTTCAGAAGAGTGCGCTCAATTGTGTATGCGAATGCTTTCCCATTGGCGACGGGGGCGATGGTACGGGGGAGTTAATGATCCGAAAACACAACGGCCAGCCTATCTCGGCGGAAGTTGATGACCCATTTGGCCGGAAAATTACCGCTTCGTTTGGAGTGGTCAACAACGGCGAAACAGCGATTATTGAAATGGCTAGCGCGTCGGGGCTTCACCTGATCAAACCCGATGAATTGAATCCACTCAAAGCTACCTCATTTGGTACTGGCCAGCTTATTAAACTGGCTCTGGATAAAGGTGTGAAAAAACTCGTGCTGGCAATCGGTGGATCAGCAACGGTCGATGGGGGAACAGGTATTCTGCGGGCGCTGGGCGTTCGGTTTCTGGATGCATCAGGCAATGAATTAACCGAGCCCGGAAGTTTCACCGAAATGATCAGGATTGACATTTCACAATTGGATCAACGTGCATTAGCTTCCGAGATGTCCATTCTTTGCGATGTCGATAATATGCTACTGGGTGATCAAGGATCTGCAGCGGTGTTTGGCCCGCAAAAGGGAGCTACTCCGCAAATGGTCACACAATTAGATGCGGGTCTGGGTACACTGGCCAATATAGCTCAGCGGCAAACGAGTATTGATATGGCGGCTATCAAGCATGGCGGAGCAGCTGGCGGGGTATCAGCAGGACTCTATACGTTTCTGAACGCGAAGCTGATCAATGGCATCGAATTCTTCCTTGATTTTACGGGCTTTGATGCGTCTCTAGCCAACACTGACCTTGTCATTACGGGCGAAGGTAGTATCGATGAGCAGACCCTAAACGGAAAGGGTCCATACGGAGTTGCTTACCGGGCCAAAACAAGAAGTTTACCCGTAATTGGCCTGGCCGGAAAAATTCCGCTCGAACAACACCCTGGTCTGAGTCAGTATTTCGATATGCTGCTGGCCATTGGCAATACTCCTACTGATCTAGCCACTGCGCTTAAAAACACGAAACAAAACCTAGTCCGAACAGCCTGCCAGATTGGCAATTTATTGGCAACGAATACATAATAAACGATTGGGTTAATGTTTGAAGGTTAGTGTTAATTTTACACCCATCACTTCCTCTTCAACATATGCTTCGGCCTTATTTCCTCCTCCGACTTACTGTTCTAGGGCTCCTGCTTACCAGCGTATCGAGTGTGTATGCCTGGAATAAAGCAACCCACATGGTCATTGGCGCGATGGCGTATCGTAACCTGAAAAGCGATTCTCCTCAAACGCTGACGAAAGTTGTGTCACTTCTGAAGCAGCATCCTTATTTCCAGAAACAGTGGGCTCCGCAGTTTTCAAAACTGAATTTGTCGGAGGAGGAGCAGAACGAATATTTATTTATGATGGCTGCCCGTTGGCCGGATGATGTTAAGGGAAAAGATCCGTATCATGACCATTTTACCTGGCATTTTATCAATTATGTATACGCTCCGAAACAGGGAATTGCACGAACGGACACGACGCTTCCTACGGGGGAAACGATCTTACAAGCGTATGAATTAAATCGACAGCTATTGATGAGCAACGCGCCCGATAGCTCAAAAGCGATTGCGCTGTGCTGGTTATTTCATTTGGCGGGCGATGTGCATATGCCGCTCCATAACGTAGCACTGGTGGATTCGCAGTTTCCGAAAGGAGATCAGGGAGGTAACCTGTTTAAGATCAAGGTGATGATGAGCAGCCAAACGATCAATCTGCATTCCTTTTGGGATGGCATGCTCTTGGGGGCCGATGATTTTCGATCAGTCGATAATCTGGCGGTGCAGTTACGCCATGACCTACCGCCAACTCAATTGGCCCAGTTGGGTAATCCAGGTATTGTAGCCTGGTCGAAGGAGAGTTTCCAGTTGGCTCAGGACAACGCATATCGTAACAATACGCTCCAGCCCGGTACCGACACCGAAGGAACTGTATTACCAACTGATTATGTAGCCACCGTAAAACCCATTGCGCAACGCCAGGTAGCCCTATCAGGCTATCGATTAACAAATGAGTTAGTAACCGACTTAACTAATTGATTTCTGATGTAAAAATAGCGATATACCTATAAATGAGACGTTTATAAAGACGCACGATGGATCACCTGGCCTAATTACGGGAGCCAGCGAGCTATGTTAATATTGACAAATAACTGATGATCTGAGCTGTTAATTGAGATATTGCTGAGCACAAATAGCCTGTACTTTCTCCCGACTCCGCTTTAGTCGCATTTTAACAGCACTCGGCTTAAGGTCATACAAATCAGCAATTTCATCAATACTCATTCCATCTTCATACTTCAGACGAAGTAACGTACGCTCTTTAGATGTGAGTTGCTCCATAGCCTGCTTTACCGCTTGTAAGGTCTCTTCATGCAATTGAGCTTCTGTAGATTCTGCCCGGCTTTCTGATAGCCGCTCATCCAAATCTGTTGTTTGAAGCCGTTTGGCAATTCTAAGCTGATCGGAGCAATAATTGAAGGCAATTGAATAAAGCCAGGTAGAAAAACTAGAGCGCTGTTGAAACGCATCGAGCTTATTAAAGACTTTCAGAAAGATATCGTGCGTAAAATCCTGCGCCTGATCGGCGTCTTTCGTCATAGATAAACACCGGCGATATACTTTGTTGACATATCGATTATACAGCGTTTCAAAACATTGATTCGGCTGTGTCGGTAAACATTGCCGAAGCAATTCCTCGTCTGTTAATGAAGTAGGTGAAAGCATGAACTAGCAATAGGTATTAAGTATGAGTTAGTAGCAGTTTTTAAAATTTATTAATTAGATTAAAAAGGAGAGAATTGGTAACTGAATATTTCGTAAGCGGTGGATATATTTTGTTCAGTGCAATAATTGGTTAGTTTATTTATAGATTCGTTAACCATTAATTAACCAAATAAAAAAAGCAGACTGCTAGTAAGCGGTCTGCTTTTTTAGTAATAGTACAAGATTTTATAGCAATTTTCCCGCTGATCCTTTATTTTATTCTATTCCGGAATAAAACTTGCAGAGCGGCATAAAGTCACTATTTTTTCGTGCCAAATTATTGAATGCCCCCCATCCACTTTTTCAGTGGCCCGGATAAAATCAGGAGCAAAAAACCAAAGCCAAGGCTAAAATAAACTACACTCATAAACAGATCTGGCATTTGTTGTACGTTTTTCTCATCGAATCCTCCTGCGAATAAACCTGCAATCAGATTACCCAATGAATTACCGACAAACCAAAGCCCCATCAGTTGGCTACCATACCGCTTGGGTGCCAATTTAGTAAATGCACTTAAGCCAACCGGGCTCAGACACAGCTCTCCGATTGTATGAAAGAAAAAAGTAAACATTAGAAACATCGGAGAAGCCAGTTGGCCTGTTACCGCAATTTTTGAACCGGCTACCATCACTAAATAGCCTACTCCCAATAAAAGCAGGGCAAAAGCTAGTTTCATAGGAGTCGGAAGATTGATGTTCCGATTGGCTAATCCAATCCAGACAGCCGCCATTACGGGCGAGAAGATCAGAATAAAAGCTGCGTTGAAATTCTGAAACCAGCTCGATGGCACTATCCACCCGAATACATTAAGATCCGTATACCGATCGGCAAAGATTTGCAGCGACGACCCCTGCTGCTCAAATCCCGCCCAGAACAACGCACCAGCTAAAAAGAATGTAAACAGGACGACCAATCGCTTCTTCTCAACAGTCGTCAAACCGCCCAGCACCAGAATATAAATGAAATAACCAACTGCCACCAGTGAGATAATTAATCCCATAGCCTGAGCGAGTCCTTGCGCCGTGGTCAGATTGATGACATTTGTTACCTGTAATAAAACCAGTACGCCAATCAGACCCACTATAAAACCAATCAATGACCTATTACCACCCGATGTTGTTGATTCATTACGTTCAGATGGTTTGGGTTGATTTCCATATTGGGCAAGGTAGCGCTGTCCCAGTATTCGAAACGTAATAACGCCTATTCCCATACCAATCGCTGCTGCGCCAAATCCATAATGCCAGCCTACTTTCTGGCCCAGAAGCCCCACAATAGTAACGCCGAGGAAAGAACCCAGATTAATACCCATATAGAAAATCGAGAAAGCCGCATCTCGCCGAGCTCCTCCCTCAGGATACAATTCGCCAACAATAGAGCTGATATTAGGTTTTAGCAAACCCGTTCCGATAGCGACCACGCAGAGCCCTGAGTAGAATAAGGCCGGGACAGTTGGAAAGGCCAGAATGATATGCCCAAGCATAATTATCAGACCTCCGAGCAATATGGCTTTACGCTGTCCCAGAATGTTATCGGCAATCCAACCGCCGGGTAGCGATAGCAAATAAACCGAAGCGGTATAAATTCCATAAATGGCAGCCCCTTCGATTTCCGTTAAGCCCATACCTCCCTTTATATTGTCGAGCAAGAACAAGAGCAAAATGGCCCTCATTCCATAGTAACTGAACCGCTCCCACATCTCTGTGAGAAACAGAACAAAAAGGCCTATAGGATGACCAAATAACGTAGGAGTACTTTGGGGCTTTTCAATAGTGGCTTGCATTCAGTTGGGGAGATCAGTTAGTTTGCCGAAGATTATGCGTAAATAACGAACAAAATAACTGTAAATATACTCTTATCCGCCGAAAGCATCAATAGGATTTAGTAGGATGAAAAGTTCGTCCTATTTCGCCATATACCTAGCCTTACTCATGCTGCTTCCCTTCGATTTTCAGAAAGGTTCGTACCTCATTCTTGACTTCTCAGCTACAAATCCGGACCTGCTTACGCTCGACCTCACGGACACGGCTATGTTTACCAATTACGTTTTCGGGAAACTATCAGCCGCTGGAGCTAAGGTTGGCGTAGGTGGCTACAACGAACATCGAATCATTTACCGTCGAAGTGCGCATTTCAATACGTCGGATGAAGAGCCGCGCGAAATTCATCTTGGTATAGATTTCTGGGCCAAAGCAGGAACGCCCGTTTTTGCGCCAATGGACGCTACCGTTCACAGTTTCCAGGACAATGCCAATTTCGGCGACTATGGTCCAACCATTATTCTAGAACATCCCCAATCCGATTTTGCCCGCTATTCACTCTATGGCCACCTGACACGCCAGTCGCTGGAAGGGTTGTACGAAGGAAAGATTGTTAACGCCGGAGAACCAATTGGAGCGATTGGTCCCTATCCCGAAAATGGAGATTGGCCGCCACACCTGCATTTCCAGCTTATGAATAATCTTCTAGGCCGAAAGGGCGATTTTCCGGGTGTTTGCTCGGTGAACGATCGAGCCAAATTCCTGGCCATTTGCCCTAATCCAAATGAGTTTTTGCGTATTAAAGGTTTAACGTAAAAGTCAATTTATCTTGTGTCGATTATACAGCTACATAAATCTTTCAAAATATTTTGAAAGTACAAAAACATTCATTTACCTTTGAGCATGACATTCGACGAGGCAAAAGATAAATTCATTCATACCTGGGGAACACTGGCTACTCAGTGGGGCATCAATCGATCAATGGCCCAACTACATGCCTTATTACTAATCTCCCCTGAACCACTGGCCACCGAGGATGTCATGGAACAGTTACAAATTTCGCGGGGTAACGCCAGCATGAACCTTCGGGATCTGATGGATTGGGGACTGATTTACAAGCAGCTTAAACCGGGTGAACGACGTGAATTCTTTATGGCAGAAAAAGACATCTGGAAAGTGGCCCGCCAAGTGGCTAAAGAGCGCCGTCGTCGGGAAATAACGCCTGTGATCGAAATATTAAATGAACTGAAAACCGTCCCGACTGATACACCTGAAGCTGCTGAATTTCAGCGTGTAATGGAAGGCTTGGGTAATGTAGTTGGTTTTGCTGATAATACGCTCAACGCGGTTATTAAAGCGGAAGAGAATTGGTTGATTGGGCAGTTTCTGTCTGTGTTTCGATAATTTTTTTGCTCTACAATTTCAATTATTTCTGAAAATTCAAAATTTACAAAGACATGAAAAAGTTAATTATCTATGATGATAGTTGCCCAATGTGTCGACTTTATACAAAAGGTATGGTATCTGCCGATGAGAGTGGTTGTCTTCAGCGCATTGGCGGGAATCAATTAGCCGATAAAACACTTGTTGATCGTTTAGACTTGCAACGAGCCCGGCATGAAATACCGCTAATTGATCTTGATGGGGGTGAAACGCTTTATGGGGTAGATACCTGGATTTATGCATTGGGACAGCGAAATCAGTCCACTGCAAAACTCCTGTCGCTGAATTGGTTTAACTTATTGCTTCGAAAAATATACGCGTTTATTTCCTACAACCGGCGTATTATCATCACATCTCCTCCTGGACGATGGCAATTATTAGATCTCCAGCCTGACTTTAGTTTGAAGCTACGAATCCTGTTTATACTTGTCGTTTTTACGCTTATAAGTACTCTTTCTATAATCGGGCCTAAATGGCCATCAACCTTTTTCCTATTAGTTCCAGCGCAAATTCTGACAGTTTCTTTATACCTGCTGGCACAGCGATCCGGCAATTACCTTGAAGAGTTATTCGATTATATAGGCCATCTGGGAATGAGCCTGTTAGTTGGTATGTCCATCATGACCATTGGCTATGCTATTAATCAGTCCCCCCTTATCCTGATCGGCTACGCCTTAATGATCGGTCAGCACTTTATTCGCAGTTACCGACTTGGATTAACGCCCTGGCTAAGTATCATCTTCACGGTTTTAGTTTTCTTATTATTCCGTCCGTTATGAAAGCCAATATGGTTATTTTGGCTAGACATGGTTAGTAATTTAGTAGCCAGTTCAATGTTTCTTTCGGATCAATGATCGACCATGAATGCGGATTGCGGGTCTTTTGCTGTTTGCGATAGCCTCTCCCAGATGTGGGCACATAAGCTGCATTTGTATTGCCAATCGTTCGTAGATAATTGATTAGGCCTACGCAGTCAATAGTATTCAGATCATACACATCCCGGCTCCGTTCTGTTAGTTGCCAAACCAGATCGGGTTCACTGATCAATCGAATGGGCATAGTTTTCAACAGATCAGCATTCCGATTTGTCGTATCAGCGCGGCAGTAAGGCGCGAAAGCTATATACTGCGAAAATTGTTTAGCTGGTGATCCACCAAATTCTTTATCCATCCGGTCAATTAGAAAAGCCGCTTCATTTACCGCTACAGCCACTTTTCCGTATTTACGCTGATGCAAAGCCGCTTCATAGAACCGAACAAAATCCAGTGGAGGATCAGCTGCAAAGATAGCGTTAGGCTTCGGTAAGTTTGCATTAGCACTAGCCCGTTCGGCGTATCGGACAACACCGCTTCCGCCCAACGAGAAACCACCTAAATAAAGCTTTTTACCAGCCAGTTTATAACGATCCTGAATTTCTTTAATTACCTCACCAATCGTCTGTTGAGAAACCTCATCAATATAGAAGGATTGCCAGCCTTGTTGGAGCGTAATGATAGCCGTTAGCAGGCCACGTTTGGCGGCTTCTTTTGGCAAATCCGTTTCTCCGTAGGCCGCTTCGGGTAGTTCACCAAATCCCGGCAGTAATACTAAAAGTCCTTTCGGCGTTCCGACAGGTTCAACGGTTAAATAGTAGTTGACGGAGCTATCTTTCGTATTGCGAAACGTCGTTCCGGTTTTCTGCGCCCAGACTAAACCAGGAATGATCAATAACAAGCTAATCAGTGCGGTAATCTTCATATAAGCGCCTATTGAGAGATCGGTAAAACTAACCGAATCATCATCGCTGCTCCTGTTAAAAATAGTAACGATTACTTTGCCAGAAAGTCGACGACGGCTTTCGCAAACTCAGGGGTCCGCATGGCTCCTCCATGATTCCCCGGCACAATGACTAAACGTGAACCGGGTATAGCGTCTACCAACGTTTGCGGGTCACCATTATCCATATCCTGATCACCGTTGACCACTAACACTGGAATCTTGATTTTAGCTAATTCTGCTTTGCTGGTAACAGGTTGAAATTCCTGTAAACGAGCCAGCACAACGGTATCAGCACCTGCTTTTTTCGCATTATCGACGGCGGGCTGCAGTTCGGGATGGCTTCCAGGTTTGGTCAACGCTTCGAAGAAATTTTTGCGTCGAATCCAGTTTGGATCGGAGAAGTCGACGCTGATTCCCCCCATCACTGCCCGCCGAACCTGCTTATCCATGGTTAGCAATTTAGCCGTCAGAATGGCACCGCGTGAATAGCCAACTACATCATAGTTTTTCAGGCCAAGGTGTTTCATCAGGGCCATTACGTCCTTCAACTCCATATTGTCGCGGTAAGCTTCGGCTGTGTGAGGTTTATCCGACAAGCCATTACCGCGTAAATCCAGCATGACAACTTTGAAACCCGCATCAGCCAATGCCTGTCGAACAGCAGATCGTTTCCAACTTTCGCTGGTGCTGATAAAGCCATGCAACAAAACAACTGGTTTCCCTTCGCCTAATATATCGTAATGAATTTTGGTGCCATCGAATGAGGTAAATAATGGTTCGCGGGATGGTTGCGAATGGCAGATTGTAGCTACCAGCAGGCAAAAAAAAAGTAAAAATCGTTTCATAGGTCTTTCGTTTCGAGTTTCTGGTTTCAAGTTTAAAAGAAGTCTAACCTTTCTCTATTCTACCGGGTTATCTCTTTATAAACCAACAACTCAACAACTATGAAAACGCTGATAGATTATCCCACGGCTACCGATACTGGAGTTATAGGCTCCCGGATGGATCGCATTGATCCCGATATTTTCCGAAATGAAGCTGGCCCAGCCGTAGACGAAGAAGATGGGCTGGACGAAGATATGGCTGACGACGAACCCGACGAAGAATTATATGACGAACCCACTGATGAAGACGGTGACCCAACCGGCGAACACGATCATCATCAGGATGATAACTATGCGTTAGGCGGTCACGTAACTCGCTCAAGTTCATAATAAACCTAAAAGGTTTTGGAAACCTTTTAGGTTTGGTCTACTAACATATCACCCAAATCGATGAATCCGAACGATAATAAAACATACAATCCAGCCGAGGATGACAACCAGGGGGTCGTTCAGCTATTGGCGCAGGGCGAAGAATCAAACGCTGGGATTCCTCAGGTTGCACAACTGAGTCCTGTGACTGCGTCAGGACCGGAACCTGAAAAAGCGGAAGTACCAGATTCTGGTGGCGGTAATGGCACCAATGACGATCTACTCGCCGAAGAAGAAGTAGAAGATGGCGATCTGGAATTAACCAACAACGAGGACGAATGAAAGCCAATGCGTTAGCCCAAATCGTTATCCGTATTGGTCTGGGAATTAACATGCTTATGCACGGGCTCGTTCGCATTCCGAAATTGGCTGCGTTTGTCGCGAAAACGGAAGCAGGATTTGCTACAACAATGCTTCCGCCCATCGCCATAAAAGCGTTCTTGTATACACTCCCATTTCTAGAGTTTTCGATTGGTGTCTTGATTCTACTGGGCGGCAAATTCGGCAAATGGGGATATTTTTTAGGTGGTATTTTAATGGGTGCTTTATTGTTCGGAACCTCCCTGAAAGAAGACTGGTCGGGCGCTGGTAATCAGTTGATTTACGTTATTGGCTTCTACCTAGCCCTACGCGGTTTAGATGATTCTGGGCGGGGTCGGCTGCGATAATTTTCACGAAAGTTTACAACGGTCATCAACTTTGCGGAGTCAATAGAGGAAACAAACCAAGTTAATAATGAAATCAACGTTGTGGTTATCGTCCGTTTTGGCGGGCAGTGTCTTCCTCTTTTCCGCTTGCAGTCAGGACAGTGTTCCGGTAGGACCTGGTCTCCCCTATCAATCCGCTTTTCAGCAGGGCGCCGACGGCTGGACAGCCGATATTACCGATTATGGCACTCCACAGAGCGACATTATGGAGTTCAAAGCAGCATGGAAAGGATTACCTTCCCCATTGGATACAACCCGTAAATCATTAATGCTGTCGAGCATGAACCGTAGCGACGACGCGTTTATGTTCCTGAAAAAGAAGGTAGTTGGATTACAACCCAGTACAGAGTACAAACTCGTTTATGACATCGAATTGGCATCGCAATATCCAGAAAATTCTGTAGGTATTGGCGGATCACCTGGGAGCAGCGTCTGGTTGAAAGCAGGGGCTTCTGCTATTGAGCCTGTAAAAGAGTTGAAGGATGGATTCTATTCGCTCAACATCGATAAAGGTGCACAGAACAATGACGGGAAAGACGCTGTTCGATTGGGCAATATTGCCACCGAAGACGGTACCGAAACCTACTCGCTTATCAAGCGTTCCAATGCCGATACGCCGTTTTCAGTGAAGAGCAATGATAAAGGTGAACTCTGGCTTCTTGTTGGCACCGACTCAGGCTTTGAAGGACTAACGACGCTGTATTACAGCAAGATCAACGTAACACTCAAGTAATTTCTGATTTACTCAACGTAATAGAAAAATGCCCATTACTAGAAGTAATGGGCATTTTTCGTTAAGGTTCTGGACAATCACTCAACTCTACCACTTTATTCCGGTCGAGAAGCCAGCAGTTGCCATACACATCAGCATAGTGAACCCGAAGATGAAACGACGTGTCACTCACGACATCGCCTAATTTGCTACTCAATGCTTCATCATTTCTAGCCAGATTAAATATATTCACTTCATCGCCCGCTTTTAGAACCCCCTCCGACTGTAAATCCCGGTGAAAAAAGCCACCATTCAACGGTCCGGTATGGCGCATCATAAGTGCATAAAGCGAAGGGTAAACGATTCCCTGATAGCTTACAGTCACTTTTTTTATAACCGCAGGCCCTACGCCTTGATTGGCAATGGTATAGGTAAAGTTTTTATCAAGAATACTGGCCTCAACAGCTAACCTTGGCCAAACGGATGCCTGTTGCTGCTCCCGGGCAATCTTGGTTTGAAAAACTGAGACGATCAGGGCGGCTAAACTTAGAAATGTAGCGGATAGGCTAAGATGCAATTCAATATTGATTCGTTTTTTGGGAGCAGGCATAAGTAGATAGACTATAGACGCTGAGATGCCCGAAATAACGGAAAGTTTCCGATATTTGTCCAGTCTGCCAGGAACGTACCCCTCCGGCAAATTGTTAAAAATATATTGCACTGACTCATTTACAGAGCAATTAACCGAGACTATGAGCAAGGACGTTGAAATTTTAGAGAGTATTACCAACGCCGAGTATAAATACGGATTCGAGACGTTGATTGAGGCTGATGAAGCCCCCCCAGGTCTTGATGAAGATACCATTCGCTTTATTTCTGCAAAGAAGGCTGAGCCTGAATGGCTGCTCGAAAGCCGATTGAAAGCATTTCGGATGTGGCAGGAAATGACCGAACCTACCTGGCCGAATGTTCACTATCCAAAGATTGACTATCAAGCGATTAAGTACTATTCAGCGCCAAAGCAAAAGAAAACCGTTAACTCACTCGACGAGATCGATCCTGAGTTACTGGATACTTTTAATCGACTTGGTATTTCACTGAGCGAACAGAAACGTCTGGCGGGTGTCGTCGATCAAAACGTTACAGATTCAGCTCCTAGTGACCGTCCTCGGGTAGCGGTTGATGCCGTTATGGATTCGGTTTCGGTAGCGACTACGTTCAAAAAAGATCTCGCCGAACGGGGAATTATTTTCTGTTCGATTACCGAAGCGGTTCATGAACATCCTGAGTTGGTAAAGAAATATCTGGGCTCGGTTGTTCCTGCTAAAGACAACTATTTTGCCGCGCTCAATGCAGCTGTATTTACGGATGGTTCATTCTGCTACATTCCAAAAGGCGTTCGCTGCCCCATGGAATTGTCTACATACTTCCGCATCAACGCGGCTGGAACGGGGCAGTTCGAACGGACACTGATCATTGCTGACGAGGGCTCATATGTAAGTTATCTCGAAGGTTGCACGGCACCCATGCGCGACGAAAACCAGCTCCACGCAGCCGTAGTTGAACTGATCGCTCATGCCAATGCCGAAATCAAATATTCGACGGTACAGAACTGGTACCCAGGTGATAAAGATGGTAAAGGTGGCATTTACAACTTCGTAACCAAGCGTGGTATCTGCGACGGTCCGAATGCCAAAATTTCGTGGACGCAGGTAGAAACAGGTTCAGCTATTACGTGGAAATATCCGTCGGTTATTCTGAAAGGCGATAATTCTATTGGTGAATTTTATTCGGTTGCGGTTACCAACAACATGCAACAGGCCGATACCGGAACCAAAATGATCCATATCGGCAAAAACACCAAGAGCCGGATCGTATCAAAAGGAATTTCGGCGGGTAAAAGCCAGAATTCCTACCGGGGTTTAGTACAAGTATTGAAACGAGCCGAAAACGCCCGTAATTACTCCCAATGTGATTCGCTTCTGCTAGGTGATAAATGCGGAGCGCACACGTTCCCTTATCTGGAAGTTAACAATCCATCGGCGACGGTGGAACACGAAGCGACCACCTCAAAGATTGGTGAAGATCAGTTGTTTTACTGCAACCAACGCGGTATTCCGACGGAACAGGCTGTTGCCTTAATTATCAATGGATATGCCAAAGAAGTTCTGAATCAATTGCCTATGGAATTCGCGGTCGAAGCACAGAAACTGCTGGCAATCAGTCTGGAAGGCAGCGTTGGTTAGATCATTAAATTGATATTTATTCTACAAGAAAAAGCCTCTATGCACACGTAGAGGCTTTTTCCTTTTGTCATGCTTCATAAAATTTCACACCTTTTTCCCGAAGGAATGATTTAATTACATCGACATGAACGCATCGGCCAACATTGAGAAATGGATAATTGGAAACTCGCCTTTTTCGACCATTCACCAACACTTCATGATCTTCAATATCAAAGCCAAGATGTAAATGACTCGTTGCCGATTGCATTCCATAAATCAGCCCGTTTGTATCGAACAAAGGACCTCCGCTTTGGCCTCGCAAACCGGGTGTGCTCATTTCAATACCCAAAACATTTCCATTATCAATTGATAATCGAGTCACAATACCATCAATTGGAAACGAAGGAGACGTCGTACGCCCTACTACATCCCATTCTATATCATCGACAGCGGGATTGAAGCGAAAATTGGTGAATTCTGGAAACGGATAACCTAATCGACACAAACTCCGCCCCGGTTTTATGCGGCTACTATCGCCTAAAAAAGTAGCGTGTGAACTGTATAACAGACGATTGTAGCCTTCAAAACGCAGAATGGCCAGATCCTGCGTCGGATGCCGCTCGATGCTCAATCGCTTAAATTGATCGACACAACCCACAAAATTATTCCGTATCCGAATGATTGTGTCAAGACTTAGCTTATATTTTGCCTCCAGTTGGCTAATCAGGTAGGTTGCATTTTTTTCCCGAAGTACGCCCTTACGAGCTCCCTGAAATTCCCGGTAGTTATGAAAAATGGAATCTGCCTGCGCCACTAAATCAGCAACGTGCTTACACGTAATGGCACAGCCTTCCCGATTGACAAAAAAGAGAGTTGCCGTACCTGGCACAATCCCATCGTGCCCATAAAGTCGGATAATTGAGTGAAGCGGACGGGTAAATAAATCAACGCGTTCAATGGCGTCAACAAACATATAAAAGGGTAATTACCGAGTGAATCAATTCGTCGGCAATATAAGGAATGCACACGATTGACCCACCAGTAATTGTCAGCCTACTTTGGTTTTACCTGCGATGAATCGCGAATACCGAGCGGTCCCGGCACTGTGGAGTCAGTAGTCTGACCATTTGCTTCCCGAATACTTTCTTTGGTAGCCGCAGATGTGTCTTCAACGGCATTTGATTCAACGCGGGCAGTCGAGTCTGTACTAACTCCATCTATGCTATTCTGATTCTGGCTACACTTCTGAATGATCAGTCCAATAACCAGAATCAGAATAGCGATCATTGCCCAGCGCAACCACCGAACATTTTCATGACGACGGTCACCCTCGGCGCTTTTCGGGATATTGGGATTAATAACATTTCCACTGAAATTATCAGTGCCCTGTACGTCGGTTTGCGGACCAATTGGGGTTACTAGTTCATTGAAACCGAATAAACTTTCTATTCCTTCCAATCCACTGGGCAATGCTTGTCGGATTTCGGTAGCCTGGCCCAGCAATAGTGTAGTCAGGCTTTCGGCAGTAAGTCCTTTTTCCTGCTCCTGTCGGCCCAAGACGCCCATCAATACCATACCTGCCTGTACTAGAATGGCGAGTACTGATTGAGGTTTTGCGCCACTATATAAGCCAATCAACTCAGTAGCTTTAGTTAGTTGATCATCAAAAATATGATCCAGAAATTCACGACCAGCTGCGGTTGCTTCGCTCGTAGCCGGATGCTCGCCAATCGCCTGGCTGACATCCAGAGGAATATCAACGTATTCTTCTTTGTCCAGAAAAGTGAGGATCGATGCTGCACCGCCCGTATGTTGAATCCTGCGTGTGAGCACTCCCAGCAGTGTTGTTACTGATCCGTTAACAGCTTTTAGCGTAGTAGCCGACGATTCATTCAATTCGTTACTTAGCTGATCGACAACTGCGGGCGTAAATTGTTCTTTTAGATAGGATAATAAATGAACAGCCATGATTTTTCCATTACGTTGAGACTAATAGAACTGTACATGTGCCGAAAAGTTGCGGGTAAAGAGTCTAGTGGTAGATAGCAAACAGCTTCAATTCCTCTAGACGTTCTACGACACCGTATCTATCAAAACGCATTTTGCCGCAGAAAGGCTTTGCTGGTGTTTGTAAGACATTCCCGCTCATTTGCTTAATCGATAGTGGTCGGCCCGTTATAAGTAACACGGGCTGGATTTCCCGGATTCGTTCAGAATACAGAAAACCCAGCCCGTATAAATAAACAGTACGCTAAAAGCGGCTTATAGTTGTGGAATCCGCAAAACCTGATCAGGATAAATCAAGTCGGGATCTTTCAGCATTGGCTTGTTGGCTTCGAAAATAATGCCGTATTTCATGGGATCTCCGTAAACTTCTTTAGCAATTTTCGATAGCGAATCCCCTGATTTTACCGTGTAGTATTTTCCTTCTGGAGCTGGAGTATCGACCGTTAATTGGTTATCGACCGCTGACACGCCTTCAACGTTTCCAACAGCTAACGCAATTTTTTCAGCATCTTCCTGCGTTTTAACGGAACCAGTCAACGTTACCGTATCACCTTTCGTTTTAACCGTCAAGCTATTGTACGAAAGTCCAAGCTGCTTTACGTGATCGAGCAGTGCCTGCGCACGAACTGGTTCAACTTTTTCTGCTTCAGCAGGAGCTGGAGCTACCTCATCTTTATGAAAAATTTTCTCACCTACTCCTTTAAAAAATGACAAAAGGCCCATTGGATTAGCTAGTTTTAGAATGAAACATCAATTAACTGCTGGCAATTACGCGAACACAGTTAAGACAAACAACATATTCGTATTATGGTTTGTTTTCCACGGTATCGATCATTGCCAGAATTTGACGGATAATCGGTTTCCTGGTAACAGAAAGCCCGTACTTTTGCGTTCTTTTTTTACAATTTGTCTATTTTCAATACAATTAACCCCTTTATCCGGATGGATATCAAGAATAGCGTTTGGGGGAGTATGATACTAGCAATACTTGTTAGTATGAATGCCTGTACCAATAATGACATTGACCCCAATGGCAGCAGTACAGGCCAGGCGCCTACCAAAGGAAGCGCCGATTTTACAAAATACGTGGCTGTAGGTAATTCACTAACTTCGGGTTACGCTGATGCAGGCTTGTATCGAGAGAGCCAGCTCAATTCGTACCCGAATATTCTGGCAGGCCAGTTTAAAACTGTTGGAGGTGGCGATTTTGTGCAGCCACTATTTACGGAAGCACAAGCAGCCGGGTCTGGGTATCTAAAGCTAATTAAAGTCCCATCTCCTACCGATCCAACGTCGTTGGCAACATCGTTGGGGCAAGTAGCGCCTGGTGCTGCACGAGGGGGAAGCAACCCTAATGGAGCTTTATTAACCAAGTTTACGGGCGCAAATCAAAACCTGGGTGTACCGTCTATTAAAGTAGCCGACATTCTGACGGCCGGCTATGGATCAACCCAACAAGGAAATCCCTATTTTGAGCGATTCTTAAGTGATCAGGCACAGACTACCACGTATTTTCAATACGCCAGTGACAATCTGAACGGGGCCACTTTTTTCTCTTGCTGGTTAGGTAACAACGATGCCCTTTTATACGCAACGTCTGGTGGTATAGGTGCCGAAAACGCTCCAAATGGCTTAACTTCGACAACGCTGTTTACTACCAATTTTACGGCGATTATGAACAAATTGACCGAGGGGGGTCGTAAAGGGGTTGTGATTGGTATTCCGAATATCATCAAGACCCCTTATTTCACAACCGCTACCGACCAGATTGGTAATTTGCTAAAATCACAGGGTCTTACAGGACTGGCAATTGCTTCTAAATCAGCGCCTGGTGGTGTTCGTATGTCAGGAGCGGGCGATTATTTTCTACTATCTATCTCGTCTGTACTCACCAATTTCATTAGCCGGGGTGTAGGGCTAAGTGCGGCTAATCCTGTTCCCGATCAATATGTATTGGATGCCAGCGAAGTAGCGGCTATGAATAGTCGGATTACGGCGTTCAATACGATCATGAAAACACAGGCTGATGCCAAGGGAATTGCCTATGTCGATATCAATCCCATTTTTGATCAATTGACCCAATCCGGCGGTCTTGTTCAAAACGGTATTACTTATTCGGCAGCTTATATACAAGGGGGAGTGTTTAGTCTCGATGGGATTCACCTGACTCCAGCCGGTTATGCAATGGTTGCCAATGAAATTATCAAAGGGATCAATGCAAAATACAGTTCAACAATTCCGACTGTCAATCCAGCCAATTATCGTCGCGTACTGCTCCAGCAATAAATTACTTATGAAATCGAATCAATTTTTAATCGCCGTTTTGCTTTGCGTTTCTACATCAGCAGCAATGGCGCAATCAGATATTCCGAGTTTTGAGGGAGGTATCAAAGGGGGCGGAACGTTTACGCATGGCTATACGACGATTCCTGGACAACAGGTGGGCAGTGTAACTGTTCCTGATCTGAAAAACCAAAATAACGGTATTGGGTATGGTTATTCAGGCGGAATATGGATTCGCAAGAACTTCGATAACTTTTTTATTCAGGCAGAAGCAACATACAATCGTTTCGTATTGAATCAGAAAAGCGCTATTACCCTCGATATAAACGCCAGCTCGGCCATTGCCAATGCATTACCGGTTAGTGTACAACCTGGCATTTTGAATGCCTCCTTGAATGTCGTTTCTCAATCCGTTCTGGAAGCAGTCGATGTACCAATTTTAATTGGTAAGCGATGGATGGACGGCAAATTACGCGGTTATGTTGGGCCTAATTTGATTTTCATTCAGAAAGCAGAGGCCACTCGAACCACCAACGGAGTGTTGAATGCGAATGCGGCTGTTTCGTTTCCTGAAACAACTATTCCGGCCAGTACAGGTACAACGAATCTGCTCAACAAATACGAAGCGCAGAATTTAGAAGTCAAAGACTTTACATATGCTGTGGAACTAGGCGTTGGTATAACGCCCATTCGTTTTCTGGACGTGGATGTCCGCTATGCTCTACCAGTTGGCGGAGTTTATAAAGACAACACGATCAAAGGCTTTCTCGGCATCGCCACCGTTTCGCTAGGTATCAAAGTATTTTAAAAAAATAGTTGACGAGTCGGTAGTCGATAATAACTGACGCTATCGACTATCGACTATCGACTCGTCAGATACAAGCGTATATCCCGCCCCAATAGCCTGTAGTTGATAGCGCATCATCCGAGAACCACCCGACGGTTCGGCATTCGCATCACCAGCCTGATAAATAGGGTATTTTCGACAAAGGATCGACTTCTCGACCCATAGACTATCGTGCCCCATATAACCTTGGGCAGCAGGCGATTGCCAGTTTTTTAGCGTAATAGCGGCCAAACGTTCAGGCAGGAACTGCCAGGCGTAAACTTTCCCAAACGATCCACTTCCGTAGCTGGTACTGTACAGGTATAGTTCAGGGAAGCGATTATTATCCAAATCGGCTACTTCAGCTCCCGTTAGTGCGCCATCGACGCGAACACGAAAATTGGTCAATAACAATTCACCCCGGTAAGCTTTAATAACGGCCTCCCTTACACGTCCAGTGTCAGGAGCGGTCACGCTGAACTTATACACGTTAAATTGCAGGGTTTTACTATACTCAGGAGCCTGTTTGCGCCCATAGTTAACTACCTGATTTGCCGACAACTCTGGTAACGCCACGTCCATATGCTGCCACTTAAACAGGGCCAATTGCCCTAACCCCCAAATGGCTACAAATAAGCAAAAAGCGTTTACATTCATTGAATCCGTTTTCGTTGTCTCAACAAATAACGATACGGAATCAAAAAAAGTTGATAGAATTAGGGTTCCAGGAAAGTTTCGCCGATTGACGTAAGTTCAATCAACTTAGGCAGTATTTTCTGTGCTTTAGCCGTCAGGCTATATTCAACTCGGGGAGGCACTTCATTATATGATTTCTTTTCAATAACCCCTAAGTCAACTAACGCCTTAAGTTCCTGAATTAAAACCTTTTCACTTACCTCCGGAATCATGCGTCTTAATTCACCATATCGCCGGGAATTAGTACCCAATTGGTAAATAATATATAATCGCCATTTTCCGCAGATAATATCTAATGTTTTCTTTAGCGCGAGATGCGTAGAACCTGAAGAATTATGCGTACTGAATTGTTCGTTCATGGATACTAAAAGCACTAACTTTTTGGTATGTAACAGTCTGATTAAAAGGTACTTGCAATAATATGAGCAAATATAGATATTTACAGCTAATGTATACGGCAGATTAATTATTTCTAAAATTAGAATTAGGTATTCTTGTAGTAACTACCTGCTAATCAGCAATAAATTTCCACCTATATGGATTAGCCAATTTTAGGCTTCTACCCTACGATCAATTTAGATTATACATAGCTTGTTATTGCTCATGTCAAGTAACGAACATACCGTTCATTCTGTTTATTATCAGACCTGGCTTACCTAAAATCTTCTTACCTTGTAAATAAGTAAGTTAGCCATAAATTTGTTAGATTATCAATTGAAAACATTACTGGTTATAGCGGGTCCTACAGCCGTTGGAAAGACCGCTCTCTGCGTTCAATTAGCGAAACATCTGCATACCTGTGTTGTATCGGCTGACTCAAGACAACTTTATCGAGAACTGACTATCGGAACGGCTAAGCCCACTCCTTTAGAAATGGATGGCGTTCCCCATTACTTTATCAATTCGCATTCGATAACGGATTCAATAAACGCAGGACGTTATGAACGAGAATGTTTAGGTATACTAACTGATTTATTTGAACAACAGGAAGTCGTTATTTTGTCAGGCGGAACGGGCCTGTATATCAATGCAGTGTGCTTCGGATTAGACGATATGCCTGCCGTAGACCCTATTCTACGCGAAAATTTACACTTTCGATTACAGCAGGAAGGCTTGGGTGTACTACAAGAAGAGTTGCGCCAATTGGACCCGATTTATGCGCAGACAGCCGATTTACAGAATCCAATCCGGGTCACGAGAGCGTTGGAAGTATGCCTGGCAACTGGACAGCCTTATTCCTCGTTCCGCAGAAAGCAGTCAATTGACCGTCCTTTCCGATCAATTATGATTGCACTTGAACGTCCACGGGAAGAATTGTATGCTCGAATTGAAGCCCGCATGGATGCTATGCTGGCAGCCGGACTTGTTGATGAAGCCCGATCACTTTTGCCTTATCGGTATTTGCCAGCCTTACAGACTGTGGGCTATCAGGAAGTTTTTCCGTATCTGAATGGCACGTACAATAGTGAGGAAATGGTCCAATTACTTAAGCGCAATTCACGCCGGTACGCCAAACGACAACTTACCTGGTTTCGCAATCAGGGCAATTACAGTTGGTTTCACCCCGATGATCAGGAGGGAATTTTGAGATGTATGATGTATGATGTATAATGATAGTTTTATATCCTACACCCTATATCATACATCATACATATTATTGCGCTCGGTACGCCAGCATGCCACCGATTACATTACGGACATTATTGAATCCATTCTCTTCCAGAATTTGCTGGGCCATGCCACTACGCTTACCTGAACGACAATGTACTATTACTTCTTCGTCCTGCAATCCGTCGAGTTCATCTAAACGATAAGGCAAATCACCAAGAGGAATCAACGTAGCCCCGATGTTATCTTCTTCGTATTCGTTGGGTTCGCGAACGTCGAACAGATTCAATTTTTCCCCTTTCTCAAGTCGTTCTTTTAACTCCTGTACGGTAATATCCATAATAGTCGATAGGTAGCTAGTCAAGAGTCTACAGTAAGTTATTACATGGCATTGACTAGCGACTGAGTTTAATGTTGAATGATTAATTTCTGTACAACTGATCGCTGGTCGGCAAAAAGCCGGAGTAAATAAAAACCATCGGGCAGATGACTCAAGTCTAACGTTTGCTGCCCTCGACTTGGTTCGTGTGTCAGTAAGGTTTGTCCACCACTCGTTAACACATCCAATCGAGTCAGTTTCGCGTCGCTGTTCCAACGAATCAGGCCAGACGTTGGATTAGGGTAAGTTCGGAGAAGAGCTAACGGTTCTGGTTCGGTTGTAGGTGTCAGCACGCCTTTTTTATCCATAACTGGCCGAAGCATAAAAGCACCTGCTATCTGAAACGATGATAACGGTTTCCCTGCATTGTCTTTCCGCAGGTTCTGTTCCCAGTTTGCTCCGCCGTTATAAAAAATATTTTCGCCGAACGGACTATTTCTATCGAACCCAATTCGTAACAATGTTGTATCGGCAGAACTAATTTGCTGATATCCAACATAAAATGTATCTGTCACAATCACATTCCGCGTGAATTTGTAATCGACAAATCCATTTCTCGTAGCTGGATATTGCATAGCGAAGGATTGTTGATAAAGCGCTATACCCGGTTTGCCATTCTTGTTGCTATAAATGGTGATAACGAACGGTTGCCCGGTCTGATCATTCGTAAAAGGAACCAGGCATGCCTGAACACTACCCACTGTATCGGGTTTGTTCAGGATAAATCGCACTGCAATCTGCTCGCGCTGACGAATCTGATACGCATATTCCCAAGATCCATCGTCGTACGCATAGTAATTATCGAGTACGGCTACCGATGAAATGGTATCGTTAGTCAGCAATGTTTTAGGATTAGCGCTAAAAATAGGGTTCTGAGCATCAGAAGTTTCCAGATCAATTTCGTATCGAAGCGTCGCTCTTGTTTGTGTATTTCCAAACGTGAACGCACGAGGCTTTACCGTTCTACGCTGTACCCCATTTACGAAAATGGGCGATGTAATATCATTCTGCAAAATGCTGCCCGATATCTCATCGCGCACAACAAATCGGTGAGGGGTTGGCGTCGGGTTGTTAATCAGGTTATTAATTACCGTACTTACCGAATCGGCCACTTCATTTTCAAGTCGATACTGCGCCAATGGCATAGCAGTATAGCGTTTCAACAACGGTGTTAATTGCTGCTGCGTTGCAATATCAATCATCGACCTGAAGAGCGCACTTGATGGATTTCGTCCTTTGTCCAGATATATGTAATCAATATTCCACGTATCGAAAGGACCCGAACGTCGTCCAAACGTGCGAAAACGGAAAGCAAATCCGTTGTGGAAGTATCTGGCATCGGTTACCTGAACAAATGCCTGATTAAATGTACTATCGGCTCGCCCTCCTACTTGCTTCCAGACATTCCGCCAGATATTGTCAGAACCTTTGAACTGGAGAAGCAGCGAGTCGGCTTGCTGAATAACCAGTGTATCGATGTAAATTTTCAGCGAATCGCCATTCCGAATCAGCAATTGATCATAAGGTCCAGGTTTTTCACCCGGAAGAAGTTTGGTTGTATCAGGTCGCTGAACCTGAATAGCGCCGGGATCGGGTAACTCGCCATAGCCTTTTGCCTGCCAGTAGAAACTCAGGTAAACACCACTGTTAGCTGTCAATCCTGCCAGATTAATGGGCTTCGACTCCAACGTATCGGTATAACCCTGATCCAATGCCGAGTTTCGCACATAGGGTAACCCATTGGCTCTCAGTCCGTCGAACGTCGCTATATTGATGGAGGGATGACCAATGCCCATCGTATTGTTGATGTATACCCCACTCCCCGGCTGCCAGCGAGCGGTGTTGGGCTGCATCGAATTTTGTTGAGTGGTTGAAGCAGCAAAGTCATCAAAAAACGGGAGTTGTAATGAAGCTTGCGCCCTAACCTGTGTTGACCAGAAAATAGCCAACGCGGAAAGAAATCCCAACAAAATTTGTCGGATAGACAATTGATACAACTGGCAAGACAAAGCAATTCTCATTTGGCATTCGTGCCGGAAAGCGTTTATTGATCCGGCTCAACTGGTCCCACAACCCACAAATCCATTGTTTCGCCCACACGGATGCGTTCACCAGACTTAGCTTCGGGTCGTTGTCGAACTACGGTTCCGACTTCCTTTTCCGGATCATCAACAGAAATAATCGTGCCGACTTTCAAATTCGACCCCTGAATGGTTAGCCTGGCCTCATCGAGTGGCTTACCTACAACGTCAGGAACCTCAAACATCGTACTTCCGAGCCCATCGCCAATTTCAAGATCAATTGCTGCGCCCTTTGGAACGAGGGTACCGGGAGCGATTTCTTTGCCGTTGTATAATTGACGCAGTACCGCATTCTTCGCTACGTCGGGAACATAAATTCGCTCGCCAATCGTCAGACCCAGCGATTGCAAATTCAGCTCAGCACTCCGAAAAGTCAGGCTAGTTAATTGAGGCATCGCGACCATTGGTGGTACGCGTTTAATCAGGGTTATGTATATTTTTCGCCCCTCTTTTACTTTGGCATTTGCTCGCGGATACTGTTGAAAAACGGTTAACGGTGGCTTTCCGGCAACATACGTGCAATCTTCTACTTCGTAACGCAGGTCACGGTCGTCCAGCAGATTCTGCATTTCATCAACACTAAGACCCGATACATCAGGCACCGTAATCGTTTGCCCATGATTGGTCGTAAACGGAAGATAAAGGAAGAAAAAACCCAGAAACAGAACTGTCAGGAAGGCGACAATAATACCAATCTGCATCAGCAGGTCAGAGACGGTGCGGGTGCTGATTTTAATCATTAGGAAGTAAATAAAATGGGTGAAGTACGTGCACGTAACACAAAGTAAGTCGCTTATTGATAGCTTGCCAACATTTTTTTGATGTACTTCCCAACAATATCGAACTCAAGATTGACCTCATCACCAACGTTCAGGTCACTAAATGTAGTATGCTCGTAGGTGTAAGGAATGATAGTCACCCGAAAACGATCAGGCTCTGAATTAAAAACGGTTAAACTGACGCCGTTGATACAAATAGACCCTTTTTCGACTGTAATATTCCCGGACAGATCAGGTTGATACTGAAAATCGAACAGCCAGCTCCCGTCCATGTCCTGTACAGACGTACAAATGCCCGTCTGGTCAACGTGTCCTTGAACAATATGTCCATCGAAACGACCATTAGCAGGCATACATCGCTCCAGATTGACACGATCACCGATTTTTACGTTTCCCAGGTTCGTCTTTTTGAGGGTTTCATCGACCGCCGTAACGGTATAGCTTCCATCGCTAACACTGGTCACCGTCAGACAAACGCCATTATGGCTAACACTCTGGTCTATTTTCAACTCCTGAGCCATCGACGACTCAATATGGAAGGTTAAATTGGTTCCCTCCGATTCAATAGCCGCTACCCGGCCTGTTGATTCAACAATTCCTGTAAACATACGTACTAGTCATTAGTCAAGAGTCGATAGTCAGCAGCCTCTTTTGATTATCGCCCCTGACTATCGACTACCATAAACAGCGAACTTCCAAAAGGGGTTCGGCCCAGAATTTTTTGCTCCGCTCGAGCAATTCGATAAAGTGCTTGATTGATCCAGGGACTGGGCAAATACACATCCGATTCAGGGTTTTCAGTTTGGCGCCGACCTAGTTTGAGCTGTAATCGCTGCCACTGGCGGATGGGTAAAATCAGAAACGACAGAATAAAGCTCCAGTAGCTCGCGTAGCGAATCGATAAACCTGCCTTCGGCAAAAGACGCTGAAAGTCAGCTACTACAAATCGTCGCATACTTTTAACTGCCAAATCATGTTCTCCCCAAAAAACGTTAAAGGCGTTATTATTTGTGACTAATAAACCATTAGTTTTCAGTCGATTACTCATTGCCCTTAAAATCGGAACTAACTGAGAATCTGGGAAATAACAGAATACATCATTACAAATAATGACATCATATTGATTTTCAGGCTCGAACGCAGGTAAGTCATTTAAATCGAGCAGGGAAACAGAAAAACCGCGTTCGTGGCAAAATGCGACTGCATCACTTGAACCATCAACTCCTCGAATGTTAGTATAACCCCATCGACGCAGAAAAGCCTGCATGCCGCCCGTGCCGCAACCCACGTCTAAAATCGTCAAATCGCGTCGCTGACCAAAGCGTCGCTCCACTACGTCGACGACCCGTTCGTGCAGGTGACGATACCACCACAGTTGGCTTTCCACCTGAAACATTTTCTCGTATTCCTCCGATCGACCGATCATAAGACGTGTGAGCGATGAGTGATAAACGATGAGTGATAAGTTTGTCAATTGGCGTCAGCAAACTTATCACCCCTCGCTCATCACTCAGCACTCCTTTTTTCTACATACGGCGGCAGACCGCTGTAGGCCATAAATAATTTACCTAAATATTCCCCTAGTACGCCCAGAAAAAGCATTTGCAATCCTAATCCGGTCCCAATAGCCCAAACGACTATTCCCCAGCCCGGCAGAACGAATGCGCGGGTCACGTAGCCGATCAAAAGGATAATACCGGTTATAATGCCCAGTAGAAACAATCCTGCTCCGATTATGGTGAAGAGTCGAATTGGCCAGAGCGAGTAACCTATAAATACATTCAGAAATAGTGCGATCAGTTTTCGGACCGTATAACTAGAACGCCCTTCCGAACGGGCATTATGGGGTACTTCAACGCTACCCACATTTCGAGTTACCCGAAAAATCAATCCATCAATATAAGGATAAGGTCCTCGATAACGGATTATTTCATTAATTACATCACGGTGAATCAGTTTAAAACTTGACAGATATAAATTCCGTGGTTTTCCAATCGAATAAGTTGTTAGTGTATTTACAAGCCAGCTTCCTAGATTTCTGAACCAGTGATGCTGTTTTTCGGCGTAACGACTATATACAACATCATACTGCCCCATTTTAGCCGTTTCTACAAGCGTTAAAATAGCTTCGGGTGGATTCTGGAAATCATCATCTATAATGACGGCGTATTGGCCAATTGTATGATTAAGTCCGCAGAGCACCGCATTAAATTCTCCGAAATTCTTCCTCAAAGAAACCAGTTTAACATTCAAAAATTTAGCGGCCAACTTACTGCAAACGGCCTCTGAACGATCGCGACTTCCATCATTAACCAGCACAATTTCAAATACGCAATCACTCAGGCAAGTCTGCAAATGCTCAACCAGCGGACCAATCGTTCGTTCGCTATTGTAGACTGGAATGACGACAGACAGAGTCATAAAGGAGCAATGAACGATGAGTGATGAACGATGATATCTGGCGTCAGCAAACTCATCATTCATCGTTTATCACTCATCACTAATTAAAACTGGTTAATTGTATCAATGATATAAATTACTTCATCATCAGTCATTACCGGATTTAAAGGTAAGCTCAATACTTCTCGGTGCAACTGTTCCGAAATAGTTAACTCCAGTTGAGACCACGATGCATAAGCGCGCTGTTGATGAGGTGGAATTGGATAGTGCACATCGGTAGCAATACCCTTGTTCCGCAAAAACGATTGTAATTCGTCACGCTGTGGATGGCGAACCACAAACAAGTGCCACACATCCTGCTCAATCTGGTCGGCTGGGGGCAGTATAATAGTTGGGTTCTGGATACCTGCAAGATACTGTTTCGCTAGTGCTCTCCGACGCTTGTTTTCACGATCGAGCGCGGGCAATTTTGCCGATAATATAGCAGCTTGTAATTCATCGAGTCTACTATTATGACCTTGATAGTCATTTACATACTTCTGCGACGATCCGTAGTTTCGCAAAGCCCGAAGTCGTTTGGCAAGTTCATCGTCGTTAGTTGTAATTGCTCCGGCATCGCCAAGAGCGCCTAAATTCTTACTTGGGTAAAAACTCCAGCCAGCTGCATCACCCAGATTCCCAGCACGCTTGTTACGATACATAGCTCCATGTGCCTGAGCTGCATCTTCAAGAACCTTCAATTGATAACGCGCTGCTAACTCCCGGATTGGCGCCATGTCGCAACAGCGTCCGTAGAGATGTACGGGTAAAATTGCCCGGGTATGCGGTGTAATGGCAGCTTCGATGCGATTTGGGTCCAATAAATAGGTTCTTGGATCAGGCTCGACCAGAATGGGCTTCAGTCCAGCGAGTGTGATGCTTAAGATAGATGCGATATAGGCATTCGATGCCACAATCACTTCACTATCAGTCGGAAAACTCCAGGCTTTTAATACCAGCGTTAGGGCATCGAGTCCGTTGGCGACCCCAATACAATGCGTTGTTTTGCAATAAGCTGCAAACGTAGATTCGAACGCTTCGACCTCGCGACCCAAAATGTACCAGCCTGAGTTCAGTACACGTTCGGTTGCCGTTCTAATCGCTAACTCATGCGGTTCGTTAACACGCTTCAGATCCAGAAATGGAATCATTCGGAATCGGCCATAATCAGCCGACTATTGGGGTAAGGTTCGTAGATATAATCGTCTTTGTCGTAGGGCTCGTTCGAAACGACCAGTAAAATGGCATCGCTCGAAAACTCATCCATAATATGCCAATCTTCCGGATAAAGTACCAGGCATTCACGTGGATTAGTTAGCTGATAGTTGGTTTCTTCACGGCCATTATTTGAATATACCCGGCAACTACCGTTTAGACAAATGAGTGCATTCCAAGCTTTATGATGCCGATGGCCCGCACGAACACGCTGACCAGCTTCGTAGATATAAAAGACACGTTGAATCACCCCTGGAATGATATCTTCGAACACAGTTAAGTTACCATTTCCAGATGTAAATGTCTTTAATTCGTAAAGTTGTGCCATCCGTAGTGTACAAGTTTGTTAAGAAAAAGAGAAAGTTATTATTGCAGCTTTAAAGATATTAAAAACGGGTTAAAAAGATAACAATCTCCTTATTGAGTATCAGTATAAGCAGGGATTTACAAATAGCTTTTTGGCGAAAAATCAGAACATATTTAGCCAAAAAACTCGGTTTTTCAAGAAAGACATATGATTTTCGTTCAATATTTCCACTATTTCGCTAAATAGTCCACAATAAATAACTGGTTTAATTTTTAGTCATTTTTTGGCCTAAAGTTACAATAGGCTAAATAAATTAGAATATGATAAAAAATAAATTTTTCCTGACCGGGCTTTTTCTAATTGCCTTGCTTGTAATTTATTATACATTTTTCGATAGCGGTAACATAACATCGGCCGATGGATTAGATGAAGTTGTTAATCCTGAAACCTATCGCCAGCAGGTCGATGCTGCTCGAACAAAGAAAGATCAATTTTTCCGCACTGATGCGGAATCACCTGTTCAGGATAAAAAAGCTTTTACAGGTTTACGTTATTTTGCTCCAGATCCTACTTATCGAGTTGTTGCCCGGCTCGAACCGTTTGCCGATAAAACGCAAAAACTTGTCGTTAAAATGAGTGACGGTTCAGAGGAGGTTTACGAAAAATTTGCTCATGCGGTTTTTAGTCTCAAAGGTGAAACTTGCCGACTATTGATCGTAAAATTACAGAACACCTATTCCATTCTTTTTCGGGATGGTACATCTAATAAAGAGACTTACGGGGGAGGCCGTTATCTGGAACTTGATCCAGCCAAATTAACTGATACCCGCGCTGTGCTGGATTTTAATGAGGCTTATAATCCATATTGTGCTTATAATGTTGGCTACGCTTGCCCTATTCCGCCACCTGAGAATACACTCTCAGTACCTGTAAAGGCCGGAGAGAAATATGTAGATCATAACTAACTCATCGCGCTACCTACTTCACTCACACCACTTTCTCCTTACCTTTGCAGTAATTACCTTTTTGCGATATATGGAAATTTCCTATAAATGGTTACAAGAGTTTATTGAATTACCTGAATTACCCGAAGAAGTTGGCAAAATGTTAACCGCAACCGGGCTGGAAGTGGAAGGAATTGAAAAAATTGACGCTGTTCCTGGTGGACTGGAAGGAGTTGTTATTGGCGAAGTATTAACATGTACGAAACATCCTGATGCTGATAAACTGAGCCTGACTACGGTCGATGTAGGAGCGGAACAGCCACTGCCAATTGTTTGCGGAGCCCCTAATGTAGCAGCAGGGCAGAAGGTCGTTGTGGCGCTGGTTGGAGCAACGTTGTACCCTAGCTCCGGCGAGTCATTTCAAATCAAAAAAGCTAAAATTCGGGGAGCGGCTTCTGAAGGCATGATTTGTGCCGAAGACGAAATTGGTTTGGGGGCATCACACGCAGGCATTATAGTTTTAGACACTGATCTACCCAACGGGACACCTGCAGCCCGCTATTTCAATCTTGAAGCCGACTATCAAATCGCCATTGGACTAACACCCAACCGAATCGATGCAGCTTCACATTTCGGTACCGCCCGCGATTTAAAAGCAGTTCTGAAAAGGCCTTTGACATTACCTTCTGTTGATGCATTCGCAGTCGACAATACCGATCTGACGCTTGACGTCAGGGTAGAAGATCAAGCTGCCTGTCCTCGTTATACTGGCTTAACGATCAGTGGCCTTACTGTAAAAGAATCGCCCGACTGGCTGAAACAAAAGCTGCTGGCCATTGGTCAAAAACCGATCAATAACATTGTCGATATAACGAATTTCGTTTTGCACGACCTTGGGCAACCACTTCATGCATTTGATGCCGCTAAGATTGCCGGTAATCAGGTAATTGTTAAAACATTGCCCGAAGGTACACCTTTCGTAACGCTCGATGGTGTCGAACGAAAATTAAGTGCTACAGACCTAATGATTTGCGATGCCGAAAAGCCGATGTGCATCGGTGGTGTATTTGGCGGTCAGTTTTCAGGCGTATCGGCGCAAACGACTAGTATCTTTCTAGAATCAGCCTATTTTTCCCCGACCTCAGTTCGGAAAACAGCACAGCATCACGGGTTAAAAACCGACGCTTCGTTCCGATTTGAGCGGGGAACTGACCCTAACATGCCGATCTTCGCTCTGAAACGGGCAGCGTTGCTAATTCAGGAGATTGCAGGTGGTGTGATCAGTTCAGATATCACAGACCTCTATCCGGCTCCTATCGAGCCGTTTCGCATACCTGTTCGCTACCGGAATATTGATCGGTTGATCGGGATAAAAATCGAGCATTCAGAAATTCACCGCATTCTGGAAGCGCTTGACATTCAGGCCGAGAATCAAGATTCGGAAGGTTTTGTTGCGATTGTACCGCCCTATCGCGTGGATGTAACGCGCGAAGCAGACGTTATTGAAGAAATTCTGCGGATCTATGGCCTGGACAATGTTCCTCTATCAGTCCATCTTGCTGCAGACACGTTGTCGGAATTCCCCAAAATCGATCCAGATGGTTGGCAGAATCGGGTGGGACAACTCATGGCAGCGAATGGATTTTACGAAATTCTCACTCTTTCACTTACCCGTCCGGCTTATCACGATGCTATTCGGGCGTCGCTGCCAGAAGTTGATGTTACTCTACTCAATCCACTGAGCGATGAACTATCGGTCATGCGACAAACGTTGCTGTTTTCATCGCTTGAGACATTGGTATACAACCTGAATCGACGTCAGAAAGATCTCAAAACGTTTGAGTTTGGCAAAGTCTATCATAAAGTAAAACTTGAAGATGGAGCAACAAAGTATGTGGAAAGAATGCGGTTAAGTCTAGCCATGACGGGTAACCACTCGTCGGAAAGCTGGCTTCAGAAGGGACAGCCGACGACTTATCATGATTTGGCAACTGCTGTTCAGCGCGTGCTTAATCTGTTCCGGGTCAAAGCCGTAGAGACCCAGCCAGCCGACTCAACCATTTTCCAATACGGGTTAACTTACGTGGTGAATAAAAAACCATTGGTAAGCTTAGGTTTAGTGCAACCCAAATTGGCAAAACTCGTTGATTTGAAACAACCTGTTTTCTATGCGGATTTCGATTGGACTGCGCTCTTAAAACTGGCAACAGGTAAAGTTCGTTACGAGGAAGTATCCAAATTTCCCGAAGTCCGACGCGATCTGTCGCTGGTCATCGACAAGGGAGTCACATTTGAGCAAATCAGTCGATTGGCGCGGCAGACAGAACGGAAGTTGCTGCGTTCTATTAATGTTTTTGATGTTTATGAAGGCGACAATCTCGGTAACGGAAAAAAGGCGTATTCTGTCAATTTCATGTTGCAGGATTCTACCCAAACCTTAACCGACACCGCCATTGATAAAACAATGCAAAGGCTGATGGCAGCTTTTGAAAAGGAACTAGGCGCCGTCATTCGTAAATGATCGAATGATTGACTGGTTGAATGACCAAATAAAGTTTAGGAATTATTCAACAAGTCAATCATTTATCAATTCAATTATTCACTACCGTGGTTAGCGAACATCAAATTATTGCGTTAGTTGAGCGATTTGAGCATAAACTCAAGTTGCTGAGAGGCATGTATACCGATGCCAAGTATCAGATTCATCAACTTGAGCAGGAAAATGAGGCTCTTCAGGAAAGCCTGAAAGCGCAACAGGATGAGGTTCGGGAATTACGAAAAAAACCGGTTAAGCCGGAAAAAAATACAGCTATTTCAAAAGATAGTAGTATAATTGTAAAAGACAACTTGTCTGGTACAGATACGAATGCTGAATTAAAACAACAACTCGACGAGTATATCCGGGAATTGGAACGGTGCATTGCTCATTTGAGTAGTTTGTCATAAACCCAAATTGGCTCCGGGGCATAAGCCTAGCTGAGCCGACTGCAGCGATGGAAGAACTGCCGATCCGCGTAAAAATTGCCGACCGAACCTACAAGTTATATGTAGAGCCGGAATCGGAAGCTGTGGTGCGCGAAGCCGCCAGGCTGATTCAGGATGAGCTGAAAGAATACCGGGATAAGGGATTTTCTGAAACCCAGGAAGCCCTGGCAATGATAGCCTTCGACTGCTTGGTCACCAAGCTCAGAGGAGAACGAAAAATGCAGCGATTACAACAAATGGTGTTTGACAAAATCACTCAATTAGACCAGGTCGTGACGCCGGTCGTGACGACATAGACAATCACGGGTTACCTACCCAACAGAATCTCGAGTTCGCAGTTAGGGCATTCATATCGCAGCAGGTTGATGGTTTATTTGTTCAACCCTAACGATATAGTCCGATGGACATTTGGTTAATCATTCTTACTGGCCTTGTTGGGGCTGGTATAGGTATATTCATTGGCCGCCAGATGATGGCGGGCGTTCGCGCAAAGCACGAGAAAGAAGCAGAAGAACAGGCAGCTACAATTTTAAAAAATGCTGAACTACAGGCCGAAACCATCAAAAAAGATCGAATTTTAGAAGCTAAAGAGAAATACCTACGACTAAAATCTGAATTTGAGGAATCGACTAATCAAAAACGAAATTTACTTCTTCAGAACGAAAACAAATTAAAGCAGCGCGAGCAGCAATTAGCTCAGCAAGCCGATCAGCAACGAACACGCGAAGGCGAATTAAATCAACAACGAAATGAGATTGGGCAGCAGAAAAATAGCCTTTCTCAGCAGATTGAAGCCCTTAATAAACGACGAGAAGACGTCGACCGTCGGCAGCAGGAAGCCGACCGAATGCTGGCTGATCAGGTAGCTCAGCTCGAAAAAATTGCCGGTCTTTCTGCCGATCAGGCCCGCGAACAACTCATCGAAACGCTAAAAGCTGAAGCCGAAACCAGGGCCTCCTCTTACATCAAAAGCATCGTTGAAGAAGCCAAGTTGACGGCTACTAAAGAAGCAAAGAAGGTTGTTATCGAAACCATTCAGCGCACAGCCACTGAACACGCTATCGAAAACTGTGTATCGGTGTTCAACATCGAATCCGATGATGTCAAAGGCAAGGTAATTGGCCGTGAAGGTCGAAATATCCGGGCACTGGAAGCCGCTACTGGCGTCGAAATCATTGTCGATGATACGCCTGAAGCCATCATTATTTCAGGATTCGACCCCGTCCGACGCGAGATTGCGCGCTTGTCTCTCCATCGGCTTGTACAAGATGGCCGAATTCACCCCGCTCGTATTGAAGAAATCGTAGCCAAAACCCGCAAGAATATCGAAGATGAAATTGTGGAGATTGGCGAGCGCACTGTAATTGATCTAGGCATTCACGGACTGCATCCAGAGTTGATTAAAATGGTTGGTCGGATGCGTTTCCGGTCAAGTTATGGGCAAAATTTGCTTCAGCACTCCCGCGAAGTTGCCAAGCTTTGCGCTACGATGGCTGCCGAATTGGGATTGAATGCAAAGCTTGCTAAACGCGCTGGTCTGCTCCATGACATTGGTAAAGTGTGGCCCGAAGAAGCCGAACTTCCGCACGCCATTCTGGGCATGGAACTGGCCAAGAAATACAAAGAGAATCCAGAAGTTATCAACGCCATCGGCGCCCACCACGACGAAATCGAAATGACCAGTATGATTTCGCCGATCATTCAGGTTTGTGATGCCGTATCAGGATCGCGGCCCGGTGCCCGACGCGAAATGATGGAATCATACATCAAGCGTTTGAAGGAACTGGAAGAACTCGCGGGTAATTTCCCCGGCGTTACCAAATGCTATGCAATCCAGGCCGGTCGCGAATTGCGAATTATGGTCGATGCAGACCATGTTTCCGATGAACGAGCTGGCGTACTTTCTTACGAGATTTCGCAGAAAATTGAGAAGGAAATGCAGTATCCCGGTCAGATTAAAGTAACAGTTATTCGGGAAATGCGTGCTGTAGCCTACGCAAAATAGGTCGTCTGCATCATAGAATAGAAGAAATCCCTGGTAAGATCAATGTATCAATTGTTCTTATCAGGGATTTCTTTTATAAAAATACCCTTTCCGACTGAATCGAATGGGCATATTTAACTAACAAATAGTATTTGGCAAATATAAACTTAGAGAAAATAGATCAGCCCAATTTGGAGAATTTACCACTATTTAATAGGTAAAATCGTAACCGAACAAGATAATATTCGACCTTATAACCTACTAATATTATATTTTTTACAAACAAAATTCAATTATTTTCGAACATAGGCACTCAAATTGCGTTAATTTCTTTCAATTCACTCCTTTACCAACTAACGCCTACCCGATGGCTAATCATCTGGGTTTGCTTTAGTTGACTAAGAATTGTTATGAGAAAGAATATACTGCTGTTCCTGAGCCTTTTGTGGCTCACCCTCCACGCCTGGTCTGCCTCTGCAACTACATGGAATCCTGGCAAAGTACTATTACGAAATGGCACCGAGCTACAAGGTGAAGTTAGCTTTAACTGGAAAGCGCAAATAGTACAATATCGAAAAGAAAACCAGATTAAAGCCTATTCAACCGATCAGGTAAGCAACTTCGTTTACTTTGATAATCAGCAAAATAACTTACATAAATTTGTGGCCATCGAACATTGCGATCTATTCCAGCATGGGCGACCACAATTTTTGGAGGAAATAGCCTCCGGTACATTAATGGTTTATCGCGGTTTGCACCTGAACCGCGATTTCGTCAAAGCGCAGGATTTCGATGTGGATGGCAAATTGACGAAAAACATCAATGCCTTTACGTATGTAGTCTTTACGGACAACAAATGGCTCACTTTAAACGATTTTTATGCCAGCCGATGGCCCGAACTTGTTCTACCCTATGAAGATCAGATAAAACATTACACAAAAGTCCTTGGTCGCGAGTCAAAAACACTGGTAGGCCGAATGATCCTGATCTGTAAGTATAATGCCTTAATCGCTCGTGCAATCACTTCTGGTTCAGCTTCCGACGAGTCGCTAATAACAACTGACCTAGCCTATGACGACTAATTGTTCGCTCATACGCCTTGCTTGATCAGGCATTTTTCGCTCACGTACACTGGCCGTATCACTCAAAATAACGCTTGAGTAATACGGCTATTTTGTTAGATAACCGATCGTAGTTGAGGCAGTCAGAAATCCGTTACTTTTGCCTCTTCATGGGTCATATACTCCATTATGGATTTTTTTGTCGTATTACTTCTTCTTCTCGTTGGTGCGGGCGGGGGCGTTGCATTAGCCAATGTACTTCGCCAACGATCCGGTATTACAGATATACAGCGCGATTCGGTGTTGCTGCTGGAACGCATCGAGAAGGTTTTTAAGGTAGTAATGGCCGAAGGGTACTTTTCGGAAATCTACAATTATCAGAATCAGAAAAAGATTCTCTACCTATTGAACGACCCTAAGAAAGCGATGGTCATTGCGAAAGCGAAAGTATTGGTTGGCTTCGATTTTTCGAAAGTTCGCTTTCGGGTACCGCAGGAGGGTGAAAAAAAGCTGGTCATTGAAGCGTTTCCAGAACCAGAAGTTTTGTCGATTGATACTGATTATAAGTTCTACGACATTCAGGCGGGTATTCTCAATCACTTTAGTGGTGCCGATTACACCCAAATTCTGGAAGAAGCCAAACGAGCCATGAATGAGCGGGCTATGCAGAGCGATCTGCCCAAAATAGCCAATAATCAAATCCAGTACATGATGTATCAGTTGGCCAGTTCGATGGGCTGGCAACTTCAACTCCCAGAAGCTGAGCAACGTAAACTAGAAGCTGTAAAGGCCAGAGCGGAAGACGCGAACTTGGCACCGAAGTTGCTTAATCCTGGTAGTAGTGCCGAAAAAAACGAAGAAGAATAAGCAGGTTTTTGCCCATTCTCCGTTTTGAGATTAAATCAACCCAACGTTTGCCTCATGAAGTATTTATATCTTCTGCTTTTCTTTCCGCTTCTAACCTATGCTCAGGTTGAAACCGATGGTGGCCAATTCTGCCGAATTAGCAAAGTGCGCTACTTTGGCCAGTTAGCCTCTAACCCGAAAGCCCGGCTAGCCTATCCCGGTGATGCCTCTATCGACGTTACCTATTATGGCCTCGATCTAAGTCTGACAACCACCCCCGCGAATCTAAAGGGCGCGGCAACTATTACGTTGAAAAGCACGCTACCCGCTCTCAACAGTTTTTTTCTGGACCTGAATTCAACGACTGCCACTACAGGCGAAGGTTTACGCGTCGATTCGGTAAAAGCAGGAACGCGAAAATTGACCTTTCAACATAGTCAGAATAAATTAACGATTACGCCTGCTCAACCACTAGCCAATGGACAGGCATTTACATTAACTGTTTTCTATCACGGCGTACCGAATAGCGCAGCCAATGGTAGTTTTGCCTTTGGCAAACATGAATCAACAAATGACCCGGTCATCTGGAGTTTGAGCGAGCCATATGGTGCTTCTGATTGGTTCCCCTGTCGCGATACGCCCGCCGATAAGGCCGACTCGTCCTCGGTGCGTATCACCGCGCCAGCCCAGTTAGTGTCGGTATCGAATGGAAAGCTCATCAGTACAACAAGCAATGCTGATGGGACAAAGACGTACTTCTGGAAAAACAGCTACCCTATTGCCCAGTACCTAATTTCGATTGCTGTATCAAATTATTCCATCTTCGAAACACCTTTTACGTACAGTGGCGAAACAATGCCCGTAACGCATTATATTTATCCAGAGACGTTACCACAGGTTCAGTCAAATCTGGCGCTTACGCCAAAAATGCTGCAATTGTTTACCAATCAATTTGGTCCTTATCCTTTTTTACAGGAAAAATACGGACACGCTCAGTTTGCTTATGGCAATGGCGGCATGGAGCATCAAACAGTAAGCTCGATGGAGTCGCGAGCATTTACCCCAACAATCATTGCGCATGAACTGGCTCACCAGTGGTTTGGCGATAAAATTACCTGTCGCGATTGGCAGAATATTTGGCTGAACGAAGGATTTGCTTCCTATGCCGAGGCACTCTATACGGAGTCTGCAAGTGGGAAATCAGACTATCAGTCGTATATGAACAGCTTTATGACCAGCGCCCGTAATGCACAGGGAAGCCTCTATGTACAGGATATCAGTAACATGGCGTCCATTTTTAATAACAATCGTACGTACGCGAAAGGAGCGGTTATTCTTCATATGCTGCGGGGCGTTGTGGGCGACAGTGCTTTCTTCAATATTTTACGCACCTATTCCGCCAATCCATTATTAGCGTATAAAACGGCGGTTACAGAGGATTTTCAGGCGATTGCCGAACAGGTAGTGGAGAAAAATCTGGATTACTTTTTTAGTCAATGGATTTACGGGGCTGGTTATCCGACTTATAAAGCTACTACGCTCACAGGTGCAAAATCGGCTACTGTCCGGTTAACGCAACGCAACACAGGCGGTGCGAATCCAACGTTTTTTACCATGCCGCTTCAGATAAAAATTCAATCTGCAGGAGGTGATACGACCGTGACTGTCTATAATGATAGCGCCGACCAGACATTCACGGTCCCCACGCGGGGAGTAGCCACCGCTGTTATTATCGACCCAAATAACTGGGTACTGAAAACGGTGGAATCATCCGTCGTGACGTCCACGATCGTAACCGGAGTTACAGAACCTAATCCGATTGGCTTGCAGATTTATCCCAATCCAACGACGGAAACGCTTACAGTCGATTTTACACAATTAGCTACGGGTCCTGTCAGCCTTGGGTTGACTAATTTGCTTGGTCAGTCGGTACGCAGCAGCAACGAATCCAATCTTCCACCTGGTAAGTATAGCCGTACAATAAGTTTGCGTGGATTATCTGCTGGCCGATACACAGTCACAGTCGAAACATCGAATGGGTTGCAAAGTACAGTCGTTTTAGTCAGGTGAATTTTCGACAGTTTTTTTGCCATGCTGATGAAGGAAGCATCTCAAGGTTCCCTTATTGCCTTGTTAGGATAGTTAAAGATGCTTCCTTCGGCAGCATGACAAAAGTCTTCTGGAAACTGCAATCAATGCTATATGTCAATCCGAAACAGATGCATTGGTAAACTATAAGGATCGAGTTCAACGTAATTTTTTTCGCCCTGCCAGGTGTAATGCGCTCCTGTTAGCAGATCCTGAACGGTATAATATTGGTCGTGGCCAATGCCCAATTGCCAGATCGGTACCTGCACAACGCCAGCCCGGCGGCTATACGCATCTGTATTTACCACAATAAGTAGCCGGTTCGTACCAGAGACTTTCAGGTACGCCATAATGGCATCATCGTTTACAGAGCAGAAGGTAATGTTATTGGTTGTTTGTAAGGCTGCGTTTTCATGGCGAATGCGATTCACAAGCGTAATCAAATACGTTAGTTTGTTCGTCTTATTCCAGTCCCACTGCCGGATTTCATATTTCTCCGAGTTCAGGTATTCTTCTTTGTTTGGAAATGGCACATGTTCCATCAGCTCGAACGACGGCCCATAAATACCATAATTACTGGTCAACGTAGCTGCCATGAAATATCGAATCAGGAATTGGGGTTCATGGCCACCTTGCAGAATGTATGGATTGATGTCGTGGGTAGTGGGCCAGAAATTCGGGCGATAATAATACTTCATTTCGGTTTGGGTCAGTTCGGTCATGTACTGCTCCAGCTCGTATTTCGTATTCCGCCAGGTATAGTAGGTATAGGATTGTGCAAAACCACGTTTACCAAGTTCCTGCATTACTTTTGGACGCGTGAAGGCCTCGGCCAGAAAAAGCATATCCGGGAATTCTTTTTTCACTTCAGCAATCACCCATTCCCAAAAAACGAATGGTTTGGTGTGCGGATTGTCGACTCGAACAATGCGCACTCCCCAGGATGCCCATACCAATAAAACGCGTTTAAGTTCTTCCCACAGGTTCTGCCAGTCTTCTGTTTCGAAATAAACGGGGTAAATATCCTGATATTTTTTGGGCGGGTTTTCGGCGTATTGGATCGTACCATCAGGTCGTTTTTTGAACCATTCGGGATGTTCTTTTGCCCACGGGTGGTCGGGCGAACACTGAATAGCCAAGTCCATAGCGATTTCCATTCCATAGTTCGCAGCAATGGCAATCAGGTGTTTAAAATCCTCGACCGTACCGAGCTCGGGATGGATCGCATCATGCCCACCTTCAGATGAGCCAATACCGTAGGGAACACCCGGTTCGCCCGGCTGGCAGATCACAGAGTTATTTTTACCTTTCCGGTGTGCCATACCGATTGGATGAATCGGCGGTAAATACAGCACATCGAATCCCATATCTGAAATGCGTGGCAAGAGCCCTTCAACGTCTTTGAATGTACCATGCCTACTTGTTTCAGCCTCATCACGCACAGCCGACCGGGGAAACAGGCAATACCATGTGCTAAATTCAGCGCGCGCACGATCAACTTCCACGCCTAATTCATGACTATAGCGGGTTACATATTGCCGTTCGGGATAGCGATTAGCATAAAATGTAAACTGCTCACTTTCAGCAACAGAAACGGCTTCATCGTAACGAGATTCATCTCGAAACAAGGCAGCCATTGCGCGAATTGCCCGTATATCTGGAGATTCTTCTACTGGTGTATTTTTACTCTTTTTCCCTTTTGGTTTCTGTACCTCTTCTTTGCCTCCTGCCCGTTTCAACATTCCGTCCAGATACTGCGCCCCCGCCAACAATTCACTTGTAATACGCTGTCCATCAGCTACTTTCAAATGCACTTCGTGATGCCAGGAACCCGGATGATCAACCCATGATTCAATGGTATATAGATAACGTCCCTGCTTTTCAACCATAAACGAAGCTCCCCATCGATCGTTGACAATCAGTGCCATAGCGGTTTCGGTCCAGGCCGCATCGTTGATATGTTTATAGAGGAGAACAGCGGTTACGTAATCATGTCCATCCGCGAAGATATCGGCTTCAACGGCGATCCGATCACCGGGAATTGCTTTTATCGGAAACTGTCCACCATCAAGTTCGGGAGATACGCGTTCAATAACTACGCGAGACTGTCCGGAAGCGTTTTCAGGAACGTACATAGAGTCTTTTATTTGATGGGTAAATCGCAAATAATGGGGCAATGTTACAAAAAAGCCGAATTATCGAACGCAGCCGTTGATAATTCGACCTCTTCTCACAGGAGAATTTAACAGCATTTTCACTTAGCCCCGTCGGCTTTTGCACCCGAAACAGCCAGTTGCCCAATGGTGCTCCCCCACTTTGCCCCTTCATCATTATCAAATCTGAATTGCGTACCACCATACAGACCTGACAACGACGCTTCGGTCGCCTGTCCCGTTAGATTAGTCCCTTCGGTTGGAAATATGTAGCTCAGAATTGTCGCGGCTGCGTTCGAAACAGTAGCGCGCTCCGAAACGTAGCCTGGCGTATTGGGAATAACCGTCGCGGTTTTAATCGCCGGATCGATTTGAGAAGGGCGGGGAACAAAATATTGGAATTGACTCCGCCAGGTTGCTGTAGTCGCATCGTGCATGGCTCTATTGAGCAGCGCATATGTTCGAGCCGTTCTGAGTTCATTTTGTCCGGCAGCCCGAATCAGGTCTTCGGCCAGTAAATTCCACAATCCCGAAAAAGCATAGGTATTAGGCCCGTTTTCCCAATAATTGGCGATGCGCGTTTGGTCGCGCGTACGTGAATCCGCAATGCTACGAACTTCACTTAATGCTTTCTGGAAATCCGTCGACGACGTAGCTGGAGGGGCTATTGGCTGAGCCCGGAAAATAGTGGTGGAATCGTACCAGGTTTTTACTCTCCCCGCCAATGGAAGGATAGGCGACCGGGCAGGATTTTCAAGACTTTTCCATTTCTGGTCGTAAGGGGCATTGTTCATGGCAGTCTGCCAGGTGTTAGTAGGATCATGCGCTACATTGAATCGATCCGTTTTCGCTCGATCAACCAATTTAGTAGCGACGCTCGCACCCAGACCTTCCCCTGCTTTCACATCAGTAGGTACGCTGGCTCCAGCCCAAATCCGACTCTGTTTATGCTCCGTTGCTTTGGTCTTAAGCCAGGTTGCTTCAGCAGGGAAGAAGTACGCCAGCATCTGACAGGACACTTCTGCAATAGCTGCGTCTTCCGACGGATACGAGGGAACATTCAGCACAGGAACTCGCGAAATAACGCCCTGATTTTCCAGCGATGGCCGATTGTATTGGTATTTCGCTCGCCAGGCCACAACCATCGCATCATATTGCGCAACGCTCAACAGCGCATAAATGCGAGCGGCATAGGGGGATCCTGCAAACAGATTGGCCGACTCAGTTGGTGTATTTTGTCCCGTAACGTAATCGTAACCGGCCGGAATATTGTACTTCGCCACCAGTTGACGGGCAATCTGATTCCATCGTAAAACAGCGCCGTATGCCCAATAATTAACAGCTGTATTCTGTTCAGGTGTAGCCGAAGCGACTCCATTTTTAACATCCGTTAATTCTTTCTGATAATCGCTTGAAGTTATAGCCATAGGCTGAGGGACAGAAACATCAGCCGTCGATTTCAGCACGATCGTACGCCAGTTCCCTCCATCCGCATCGACCGACGTGGGGACAATAAATGGCTGAAGCCCTTCATCAATAGTTGGTTCTTTACAACCCACTATCCACATCAGCAAAGCCACCAGACTAATCGATAAAAAAAGCGTTCTCATATTCGTTCGTTTGACCTCTGACCTCACCCCCGGCCCCTCTCCTGTATAGGAGAGGAAGGGGAATTTTGGGCTAAACTCCCCTCTCCTGTTTTAGGAGAGGGGCTGGGGGTGAGGTTAATGTAGTTACCTATTTGCGGTCCAATACCCGATGACTATACCTCCGTTAATCTGCGTACTCCTACCAATATTACGGCCATCTAGCGTGGTGTTATAACCCGCTGTGATACCGAACTGGGGTAATAATCGCACATAAGCGGTTGCTCCTATTCGTGTAAATCCGATGGCATTGGTTGGAAATGGAATACCCGGTCCCATGTTTGTCCCTTCCGAATGTGGAGTTTGGTGCTGTCCCCACACGTCCAGATTCAGCCATTTGTTTACGTATCCTCCTCGAACAATGAGTTCAGTCACATCGGGTACGTTCACTGTTGATCCGCTATTCGGATTAAGTTGACTAGGATCATAGTAATTGACTACATGATCTAATTTCACCTGCCCACGCCGGATATAGCCGTATTGTCCCGTAATAAAAAATGACTTTCCTTTCAGGTGGAGCAATGTACGCCCATCCAGATTCTTTGACCCTTGTCCAAGGGCAACCATAGCATCGTTCACGTAATTTTGAATCGGCATTGAATAGCCTACTGCAAATTGCCACGATAGCTTCAGGCTTTTCCCCAATTTATAATCGTAGGCTTCCCAGCGCAGAGCCGCATAGGCATCCTGAAAGCCTTCCTGTTTCGGGAAATAACCTGCACTAGCTTCGGTACGAACATAGGAAGCCGCCACAATTAAGTCGAGATCGAAACCTAAGCCGTAGGTTCCGGCTGCGGTTAATGCCTGTGTAGTAACACTGCCTAGGTTGGGATTTTTCGTTTCGGTCGTATTGAGGTAATACGTGTCGTAGGTTTGCTGCGAACCCCAAACGGCCAAACTGGCTTTTCGCTGACCCTGCATAAATCCGCTGACTAAGCTTTGTGCCTGTGATTGTCTGGCATTTACCAGAGAGATAAGTATAACGAGAGCTAAAGGTATAAATCGCATAAGGCCGTTTGTGCCGGTAAAGGTAGTCGTTCAGCCGAATCGTAGACTATGAACTGCTCAATTCTGTATGAATGGCCATTGAAAACCCGATTTACCAATCACTCGAAGAACGTTGCCGAAGGCATAGTATTGCTTTTATAAATGAGTATGCCCCCGATGGGGGCATACAATTTAAGATGCTTTCTGCGTCAGCATAACAAAAAATACACTACCTATACTGCTCCGTATTCGGATGAAAAGATCGCCAGGAATGCCAGAACTCCTGATAGGCTTTTGGGAAACTACCTAATTTTTTCCCAATCAATGGCCCAGCAATACAATGACCTCGCCAGGTCCAGACGGAATGTGTCTCGCGGTCCGTAAGTTTACGATTCTCATATTGAAATGTAAGAACTTGAACACCTACCCGACGGCTCCATGCACCAAATGAAGCACTATCCGGCGACAATGCTACTAGAATAGGCTCCCCTCCTACCACATCATTCACGACGCGACTTGTCTGTAATTGATTCCAATCGTAAGCTTTCGCAAAACCAAGGCGCTCAACACCAATTACCCATGATTTAGGTTTCCAGGAAGCCGAATCACGACGGGTTAGTTTACCTTTCGACAAGCCTTTATCGTACGTTTTCATTCGCTCGAATTCGTCAGCAAAGGCTGGATCAGCCTGTAGGACGCGGGTATTCGGATGTTCAGCCGCCCATTCGCCAAGTGTCATATGCCGGGCAGATAACTCTAGTAATCGTTTTCCGCGTAAAGGTCCAACAATAGCTTCGCCCGTCGCTTGCCGCCACCAGGACCCTGTCCGGCTATCTTCAAACATGGCATTAAAATGATCCATACCGACTAGCCGAAACTCATCATTTTGTCCCTGTACAACTGGGCTAAATGCTCGCCCTGTCCGGCATACGGTGCAGTAGGTAACCATAACAGGCTGTCCTCCCACCGTATCACGCACTTGGTGGTGATAACCAATCAGTTGAATGGGATAAGCCGTAGCCTGCCCACTCGATTCGAAACCCAGGACGAGCTTATTCAGCGGAATTTTATTTTCGCTTAGCGAAACCACCCGCTTGTGAATCGGCTGTAAAAACATGTGGTCAGCCATCATTTCCTGGTTGACCTCATACAACACTCCGGCATAAATCAATAGCAACAACCCTCCGATATACCGATGCCATTTACGATTCGGTTTGGTAAACACCCCGAAGCCAGTAAAAACCAGCAACAGAATCCCAATGGCTCTTAGCCAGCCAGTATTTTTGTTTAGCCAATACGCTAACTCAACCCGACCTAACGATGACTCGCCGGGATTATCCATCGCCAGACCGAGTTGGCTACCGGGAAACGGCATGATAAAATACACGCGGGCTACTTCGAATAAGATTAGAAGCAGAACTGCAATGAGAAAAAATAGAAACGAGCGTTTCATCGATCGGATTAGGTAGTTGGCGGCATATAATGATCTTCGTGGGTGTAGCCATATTCAGCTACTTTCTGAGCGCGATACCGATACAAGGAAGTATCTTCAGGAGCGCAGGTAGCCAGCCCGTCTACGTATCGATTGAACATACAGAACGCAGCGGCAATCAGTACTGTATCGTGAATATCATGGTCAGTAGCACCTTCCGCACGAGCGGCTTCAACCTGCTCAGTTGAAACCGACTTACCACCCTGTTGCACACTAGCGGCAATCGCTAGTAATGCTTTTAGTTTAGGGCTAATCTCAGCTTGTTGCGGATTGCGTTTGACCGATCGTACAAGACTCCAGTCTTCATCACCAAGGTGTTGACTCGCAACCGCTCCGTGAATGGTTTGACAAAAAAAACAATCGTTTAACGAGGATACGTAGGTCGCGATCAGTTCCCGTTCTCCCTCGGTAAGTCCCGACTCAGGACGATGGGCATTCGACCGTAGCAATACATTAACCAGGTCATTCAATGGGCGAGCGGTTTCGGGACTAAACGCCATTGGCCCTCGAATTCCGGGTAGCCCGGCGGGTAGTTCGATATGTGGCATATGCTTTATAGTTTATAAACGGAATAACAATAGTACCCCAGCCGCAAAGCAGCCGGGGACTATACCAACCTATGATGAATGCGTAGTAGGGCTAGCGACATCGCTAGCCTTTTTTGGTAATTGATAGCCGATAGTTCCCATCCGTTCGCCCATGGCTTCATATGCGGCAGGGTCTGTAGGTGTCAGCGTAGCCAGTCCGTCTACGTAGCGGTTATACATGCAGAAAGAAGCCGAAATGAGTACGGCATCATGAATATCTCCGTCAGTAGCCCCTTCATTACGAGCGGCTTCCACAAGCTCATCCGAAACCGTTCGAGCATCCGACTGCACATGATCGGCAATGGCTAGTAATGCTTTTAGTTTCGCAGAAATAGGAGCCGTTGCAGGATCAGCCAAGGTTTCGTCAACTACAGCCCGTTGATCGGCATAGAGGTAACGAGACGCAGCCGCATGACTATTCATGCAAAAATCCGTGCGATTTTGCTTCGAGACAAACGCAGCAATCAGCTCGCGCTCAGCATCCGACAACGTACTATCAGGCGAGCCTGCACGGAGCAAAGCTTGCGCCAAATCGTAGAGATGCTGACCCGTTTCAGGTCGATACATAACTAAACTCCGAATTCCGGGAACGCCTTCTGGAAGTGTGATATGTGGCATGAGTAATGATTGATTTTTTGAATGATTGAATGAGAATAGTCTGCTTATTTTTTTATCCAGATGCCACCAAACGCAATCAGGAAAGCGGCTGAGAAAACGACGAGCGCATTCCCGATACCACCCAACGCGGTTGTTAATGTTCCAACGAATAAGACGGCTGTAGCCGTGAATAATCGACCGATATTGAAACAGAATCCTGTAGCAGTAGCTCGAATCGGAGCGGGAAACAACGTCGGCACATAGCTCGACAATGATCCCTGGCTTATGCCAAAAAAGAGCGATAGCAGTGCGAGTTCTCCGTAAATAATGGGCGAAAACGATTGGTTCGTCAGAAACAGTAATCCACAAGCTAGAATGCATCCTGTAAACGTTACTAATAGCGTTCGACGAGGGCCAAGTTTAGAAACCAGAAAGCCTGATACAATACCGCCAATAATCCCTCCGACACCTAGTAGCATCATCGTAATACCGCGTTCGGTCTGTCCCGTTTGACCGGCAGATAGCAACGATTGCACCCAGGTAGGAATCCAGGAAAAAATACCCCAAAGCGCAATCAGAACCGATCCAAATATGATAGCTCCGCTGATTACATTGGGCTTATTTTCAGGACTGAACAAGTTCGGCTTTTGAGATTTTGTTTGCAGTCGTCCCTCCTTCCAACTAGCTGATTCGGGAATAAATACATTAATCAGAATGGCAATCAAAACGGGGATCACACCAATAGTAAACGCCGTTCGCCAGTCGCTAAAACCACTCGCTAATCCACCCGTTGCCACAATACCAACCGGAAATGCCGTAGCCAGTACGCCCAATGCAACTGGTTTGGATGACGCTGGCCATACTTCTGATATATAGACAGTTGATACTAGTAGAATCCCTCCTACGCCTGCGCCAGTCAACGCTCGAAGCAGAAACAAAATATGCTCATTCGGCACAAAAACTGTCGCCAGCATAGCTCCTCCACACAAACCCGTTGCCAATGCCAATGCCCGAACTCGTCCAATACTATCAGCTAAGGGGCCAAACAAAAATCCACCAATCACCCAGCCATACAAAAAGGCAGCACTGATCCATGAACCCACTTCGTTCAACTGACCAGTCGATACGTTTCCCCCCAACAATTGAGGAATGGCCACAGGCAAATAGGTCGCCATCAGCGTACTGGCCGTTCCGCCAAACACATAGGCTACCATACAAAGGGTAAAACTAACCCACGGAAGCGCCACGCGCTGCTCCTGATCAATTGACATTGTACTTGTTTCCACGGCGTTTGGTTAGGTTTATTTTTAGCGTGTTAACTGATCGAACGTGAGCGATACGTAATACAACCCGCCAACGGCTGGTGAACCATATGCCTGTACGATGTACTGGTTCGTCAGATTCGATGCACCTACTTTCAGTAAAGTTTTGTAAGCAGGAATCTTCAAGGTTACCTGAGCGTCGATGAGGTTGTAGGCCTGAATACGGCCTGGACGCAGATCATTAAATGAGCCGACCCAATCGAAGGCTTCCTGCCAGTGCCAGGCCACATTGAAGCCCAGATTCGGTGCGATATTCCGGTGACCAATCGTTACGTTCGTTTTGAAACGAGGGGTATTAAACGCTGGAATATTGTTCGGATCGGCGTTTTGCAGATTGAAGGCCGACCAGGTTCCATTCCCCGTCAGCGTGTAGCCGCCCAATGTTGTATAGTTCAGACCTAGTGTAGCTCCCTGGGCAGTAACGCGGTCGGGTGCGTTGGTATATAGCTGAAACGCCTGATAAGTAGAGTTCAGAATATCCTGTGCAGCAGCGGGATTGATACTACCATCAGCAGCCAGAACGGGACTGTTAGGGCGAATTACCACCGTATTCAGAATAAAATTTCGATACGCACCGTAGTAGTAATTAGCGTCGAGCGATAGTCGGCTTGTGAGCAAGGTACGATATCCTACTTCAAAGCTCTGTACGCGCTCGGGGGCAATGTACGGCACGTTCGATTTTACCAGTTTGGCCTTATTGTTCACCACAGCCTGTTGTGGTCCAACACTGTTTACTTCGGCTAAAAACCCGTTCACGAAGCCACCAATAGACGTTGAGTTGAACGAATTTTCATAAACATTCATGCCCGCGCTATTACTCGGTGCTCCACCCAGAATCGTGATCGGACCAACGTTGAGTTTGATGAATTGATCACTGGGCGTAGGATTCCGAAAGCCCGACTGAAACGAAGCCCGGAAATGGTGACGATCCGTTGGTGAAAACACGGCCGAAGCACGGGGAGTAAAATAGCCTGCGAAATTCTGGTTTTTGTCGTAACGACCTGATACAGTTAGCTTCAGTTTATCAGCTAATAAGGATTTACTCAGCTGAGCAAATGCACCAAACTCACTATACTTAATCCGCCCGCCTTTATCATCAAAAAGTGTCCCATTTGTGAACAGGCTATATTGGCGAAAATTTCCACCGACCAGCAGTTCGGTTCCGGCAAGACCTGCGGAAGCTAAAGCGGATGTTAAATTATACTGAGCATCTGCATGATACATATTGGTTTGACTCAGAATACCAGCTCCCGCCAATCCCTGAACGCCAATCAGTCGTGCTTTTTGCTGCTCATATTCAGCTGATCCCGGCACAAAACGTCCCTGATCGGCAAACAAGCGGGCGCTGGCTGCATCACTGGCCGTTACATTTTGCACTTTACCCTGATAGGCAGCCGTATACCGGTCGAACCAGGTTTGATCGGCCAGGTTTGGCGCCACGACATTTCCGCTCAGATCGCGTACCCAGGTTCGGTCAATTTGTTGTCCCAACGAACGGGTGTTGTACGAATCATGTGAGTCTTCCTGGTTCGTATATCCTCGAACAAAGAAGTTCGTCCCACGTAATTCGATCCGATGCTGAAGCAGCGAAAACCCATTGACAGAGAAGCGGTTACTGCCGGTATAATTCGTTGTTCCTTTCGCAAAATTATAGGAATAAATAGCTTCCAGTTTTGGCGTAATGCGATAATGAACAGCCCCATTCAGTTTAAGGCTATACACGTTATAATCCGTCAGGTCTTTTTCCAAATAACCCGTACGCGATACTTTGCCAATACCTGTAATTGTCCGGTTTATCTCATCGCCGTAGATGTTCAAGCCATTGTAAGCCGGGTTCGAAGGCCCTCGTTTTTCAGGTGACGTAGTTGCGTCTACATCTGTGTAATCGGTAGCGAACCAGTCGAGCCCTTTCATGTACGAAGCGACAAGCTTGATCGCTAATTTATTATTGAATGCTTTCGCATATCGGAAGCCATAGTCCTGATACAGAGCAGCCCCAGTATTTGGATCATTAATGTGATTTACTCCCATTTTGGCCTGTACACTTAGTCCCTGATACCGAAATGGATCTTTGCTGGTCATTAATAAGGCTCCATTGAAAGCGGCTGGCCCGTACAAAGCCGACGCAGCACCGGGGACTAACTCCGCACTTTCGGCATCTAAATCACTCAACCCAAATAAATTCCCCATCGAAAAACCGAAACCAGCGGGTTGATTGTCGATGCCGTCAATCAGTTGCAAAAAGCGGCTGTTACCTGTGCTGGCAAATCCGCGCGTATTAATTTGCCGATAAGTAAGCCCACTCGTGACCATATCCACTCCCTTAAGGTTGTTCAGTCCTTCGTAGAATGTAGCCGACGGGGTTTCACGAATGGCCCGCGAATCCATTTTTTCAACCGTTACGGGTGCCCGGAGAATACTTTCTTCCACTCGGGAAGCAGCTACAACCACATCCTGCAACGAGTTAGTCGCCTGTCGAAGTTTGACAGCGACAGGTTGCGCATCATTCGATACGACCAAGGTCTGTGCTTCGTGGCCAACCATCGAAACGATCAGCGTAAGCGGTCCGCGTTGATTGGTTGTGAGTGAAAAACTACCGTCAGCATTAACAACCGCACCTGTAAGCTGGCCTTTTACGACCACGCTAGCTCCGGCCAGCGGCTTGTCAGTTTCCGTATCAAGCACAGTTCCTGAAACCCGGCGAGATTGTGCTTGCGCACTAAAGCCGAGGGAAAATAGCATCGCCAGAATGGCAATAAGTTGAGTTAGTTTCATGTCTATAGCGTAAAAAAGAGCAAATGGTGACCTGATCGACCAAAAAACAGCGATTTTGGTCGGTTGAATAAATGTCAGTAAATGGGATAATCGGTTTGTCTAGTGTGTTTTTACAGGATACCCACCTGGCGGACGAACATATCCTCGTCCCGTAATTCGCTCCCCAAGCATTTGGTAGAATGCCGGATCGGTTGGCGCTATGGTTGCCAGTCCATCTACATACTTATTGTACAGACAGAATAGAGCCGCAATCAGCACCGTATCATGAATTTCTCGATCTGTTGCCCCAGCCTCGTGGGCACGGCCAACTGCTTCGACTGACACATTCCTACCATTCTGTTGCGTAAGAGCAGCAATCTGCAGAAGAGCTTTCATTTTCTCGCTAACAGGAGCCGTTTCAATATCCTGTTTCACAACACGAGCCGTTTCATCGTCACCTAAGAGCAAATCCGCAGCTTTTGTATGAGCCGCTTCGCAGAAATTCGTGCAATTACGCGACGATACTAAAGCAGCAATCAGTTCGCGCTCGCCCTGCGACAACGTTGATTCGCCCCGCAGCAAAATCTGCGTCAGTTCCCGAATCGGCATGGCGGTATCCAATCGATATTCGAGCAGTCCGGTAATGCCCGGCAATTGCTCAGGTAGTGGTATATGCGGCATAGCTTTTTGAGTGATGAGTGATAAACGATGAGTTATGAGCGATAAGTGATGAGTGGGCTGACGTAAGAAAGCACTACTCATCACTTATCGCTCATAACTCATCGTTAGTTAAAGTCCTGAACCATCGGCTTTACCTCGTGCTACGGCATAGGCACCAATCTTATTTCCATGGTCCAAACCACCGTTCGAATCGAATCGGTAATGGATCAAGCCGTATACCCGTGATGTGGATGCATCCGCTGCCTGATCGTTGAAATCCTTCGCTTTATCTGGAAAAATGCTACTCAGCACCGTAGCCGCTGCGGCTGAAAATGTCGAGTGACCAGATGGATACGATGGGAAGTTGGGTAATCCAACCGACGTTTTCATACCAAATTGCTGCGGACGAGGATAATAGTAGAAATACTTGGCATCCCAGCATCCAATAGCTGCATCCATTAGCGCAGTTCCGACTAAAGCCAGCGTTCGGGCCATGCGCACTTCGCTGTATTTGGCGTCGTTAGCTGCATTGGCTGCTGTGCGATGCCAGTGGCCTGGAGGAGTATAGCTACCAGGACCGTCGGCCCAATAGTTGGCAATCCGTGCCTGCTCACGAGTCTGACTTTTGTTTATTCCGCGCAACTCTGACATATCTTTTTCATAATTGGCATCGTTCAGCGCAGGTGGGGGCGTAGGCCGTATTTGGAGCAACGTAGCCTTATCGAAATTCCAGGTTGTTACCGCCCCGAAATTCGGCAGCATTGGTGGACGAGCAGGTGTTTCCTGGCTTACCCATACTTCCGTTAGTCCGCGTTCTTTAGCTGCCTGAATCATACCTGCCGTTACTGCCTGGTTATTGGCGGCACTCATGCCATCGGTTCTGGCTCGACCCATCACTTTGGCAGCTACCTGATTCCCTAAATCAACACCAGCCGCTATATCACTGGATACATTCATACCTGCCCATAGGCGGCTATTCTGATGTTCAGCTAGTTTAGCATCCAGAAAAGGTACTTCACCAGGAAACATGGCTTTCAGCACAACGGCCGAAGCTGCTGCAACAACCGCATCTTCCGACGGATAGGATGGCAAAGCCGATACGGGCAGTGCTACTCGAATAGTAGCATCAGTTTTCGACGGAGCTGCTCGATTGAACTTGTATTTATAGCTCCAGGCGGCTACCAATGCATCATACTGAGCAACGCTTAGGTAAGCTAACGCGCGAGATGAGTAAGGCGGGTTGGCAAACGGGAACTTAGGATCAGCCAATGGGTTAGCGGCATCCGGAACCGGATATTTACCATCAGGAGTCGATGCGGGAGGTATGTTATACCGGGCGCACAATTCGCGGGCGATTTCATTCCAGCGATAAACGGCACCAGCCCCCCAATACACAACAGCCTCCTGTTGTTCCTGCGTCAGGCTGGCTGATTTCGCCTTAAGGTCGGCCAGTTCGGCCACGTACTGCGATGAGGCCGTCGTTGTAGGGGTAGCCACCGTAACATCGGTTGGTGCGGTTAGCACGTACGTTTTCCAGGTGCCAGCCTTTTCATCCACACTGGCGGGGGTGTAGCCTACACGCTGCGGTTCGGAAATGCTTTTATCGCACGAAATAAAGGCAGCCGACAACCCGACCACCAGGCTACCAATTAGAACAATTCGATTATAAGTTTTCATAATGTTACGGATCACTTTTTGAAATTGATTTGATAAAGAAGCCCAACCATATAGCTGGTGCTTTGTCCCACGTTTAAGCCATCGACAACGTAGCCAACACGGGCGTTTACGCCAATGTTACGTGGCTGAACCTTGCCATACCAACCTACGGAGTTCGCTTGCATGTTGTTGGTTAAGAACGGCATATCGTTTCGGCGAATGTTATCGCCGTCCAGACAGGATACGCGCTCAGCCCACACTTCGGTTTGCCACCCCTTACGCAGTACACCCAGGCGAACTGCAGCATCGTACGTGTTTGGAACACGAACCTGATCTGTATTATACACCCGATCATCAGCCAGATAAGCATTCTGATCCAGGGTTGTATTACCACGCCAACCATAGCTACCGTGTGCGGTTAGATAGATACCCGTTTTTGGCTCCTTATAGTTAAGCAATAGACGTCCGGTAAAGGTGCGACACTGCATACCAATCGACATCGGCATAAAGCTGGCCACGTAACTGCCAATCGGGATAGATCCGCCTACAATCGCATTCACTGAAAAACCACCTGCTTCAACAGCTTTGACTTTCAGCCAGGCCGACAAATCCTGAATGCCACGCTGCCCCATCAGATTTCCCGCACTCGCGCTGGTCCATATATAGGGCATATTCAAAATAACGTTTACCCGGCTGCTAATGCCGTAAGCAGGCATAACCGAAACGCTCTGCGTAGTAAGCGTACCGATATTGAAATTTTCGCGTTTGAGCGTATTTTCCCAATACTGACTCCAGCTACTGTAGCCATACATACCCGCTACACAAAGCTGCTTTTTGCCCATATAAATGGCATCGTGTGGCATCTGAGCCCAAGCAGCGCCGGGAATCAGCAACGAAGCAATGAGTAGGGCCTTTAAATGTGTTTTCATAGATTAAGTTAGTTATATACTAGGGGTTAAATTGTTAAGCCAACCGTCAACACGGCGGTACGACCATCCGATGGCCATACACCAGGACCTGGGTAGAAAGTTGGACGTTTAGTGAAATATTGTGCGTTGAACAGGTTATTTACACTGCCTCGAACCGTCAATAGCTTCTTGATATGCCAGGTCCCATTCAGATCCCACAGGCTATAGGCAGGTACTGGCCCAATAGCTCCATTTGCTGAAGGTGTTGCCGTGTTTAAAGCATCGGAGAAGGTTTGCGCTACATAGCTGTATTGAAGCGTCAGACTAGCGGTACCATAACGGGCAGATAATCCATTGCGCGTTGTCCAGCGAGGAGCCGATTCAACCTGATTGCCAGTTATGTTACGATTTTCGGTACCTGCGGCAATACGACCATTGATGTATCGAGCATAATTATAAGCTGTCGAGGTGAACCCGCTAATCAGGACTTTATTAGTTCGCAGAATCTGTGTTTCGATCAAGCCTTCAACACCTGTGCTACGACTATCGCCGATGTTCGTCCGGTAAATGTAGTTCGATCCATCAGTGTTTGTTAACAGCAACGTTCCCAATCGGTTACGATAGAGCAAATCAAAAACGGTGATATTGACATGAATACCCTGCCAACGACCGTTCACGCCAATTTCAGCATTGTAGCCGTATGCATCTTTCAAACTTTTGTCGATTCGCTCATACACCGACGTCGGAATAATATCCTTAAAGACAACCGGACGATACGCCTGCGACCAACCGCCATAGATTTTAACCTCATCGCTCAGTTTGTACTCGGCGTTAATGCCCATCAAAGCAAAATGGTGGCTAATATCCGTTGGCAGATTACCCGCATCGTAGTAACTGATAGTGCCCCGCATTTCCGTTTTCCCATTTTCAATTCGAATACCCGGCGATACCATCAGACGATTGGTCAGGTAAAACTGATTTTCAACGAAAGCGGCAATGTTTTTTGTCCGGAAATGTAGATCACGCTTAAATGGATCGGTTAGGGTTAGATCGAAATTGCTGGCCGTGGTACCTACCCCCAATTGGCGACGGTGTAAATCTGTACTGATCAACTGCAAACCCCCAGCCAGAGCGCCACTGATACTCCCTAATTTGTATTGATGCAATAAGCGAGCTTCGGTTGTGTAACTGTTAAAGTTATCGATATCTACCTGACGTGCTTTGTATTGTCCTGTTACCCGGCTAATCGTGTCGGGAACTGTTGCAAAGGCATCCAACTGAACGCTGTTACGCGCACCTAACACTGCTGAGTTTGTCCATAAAATGCGGGTTCGATCCGATATACGCCAATCCATTTTCAAAGATGGAATGTAAATATCAGGGTTGAAGTAGTTACGGCTACGAGTAGATTGTTGAGGGTCCTGCGCAAACATCGCATCCGTCAAAGGACCAGGAATCTGGTATGTATACGCCGACCGGCCCAACTCAGCGGTAAAACTCAGTCGCTGAGTAGCTTGGAATTGTACCCGAGCTAATTGTGCTTCCGCATTCGAGTTGCTGTTTTGCCGATAGCCATCTGAATGACGGCGATAGTAATAGGCATAATAAGTCCATTTTCCTACGCGTCCACCGATGGCATTGTACGTACTCCGTAATCCATACGTTCCAATAGAATTGATTGTCTCAAAGCCAAATTTGCGAGTCGTATCGGCCTGCTTGGTTATGTAATTCAACATACCGCCAAACTGAGCGCCGAATTGTAGAGAGGCTGTACCCCGTACCAATTCTACCCGTTCAATGCTTTCCATCGGTGGCGAATAGTGACTGGCCGGATAGCCATACATATCGGAGTTGGTAATCACCCCATTCTGACGAATATTGTTTTCCCACGATCGGTGAGGGTCCAGCCCACGGGTAGAAATATTTACCTGATTACCCGTACCATCCATGTCGTAGACGAATACACCGGGAATCCGGGCAAAGATTTGGCGAGGGTTTTTCTCGGCTACATTAGCGTCAATCTCCGACACGCGAATGGCCTCGCTACGTTTCCCGCCCATTAAATAGGTGTTATGCTCATTCGGCAGCGATTCAACAATAATCGAACGGGCGCCTTTTACGGTAACGGCATTTAACGTCTGCGTACGTACAGAATCAATCGTTTGTTTTTGAGTAACGTTCTGACCCTGTGCATTACTAATTAGGCAAATTAGTAGACTGGTTACCCATAACTCTATTTTAGTATAGTTCATAAGCAGAATGCAGAAGTAAGAATTTAGTATCGTGTTTACGCCTTCTGTGCAAACACGATACCATAATTTTTAATCAGTACAAACGATAGAGCTTAAAACCAACGAGATAGGTTAACCGATACGAGATAATCAGCAAAAGCAGCATCGCCTTGTCGTACGCCCAGCGGATCCAATCGATCGGAGTAGCTTTTGATTCGATTACGATACACCGCTACTGGCACTGTAGCAGCTACGGATGTTTTATTGCGCATGTAGGACAGGCCCGGCTCAACCGATACGATATACCCTGGACGGCGGAAACCTGAACTTCCCCCAAACGCGTCGATAGCTGGTACGCCTTCAACCCGGCCACCGAGCATAACGGCCAAACCTGGAATTGCCTTGATCGACTGGCTTAGTCCAAGACGAGCGGCAAACTGATCGGCTACCGAGAATGTTCCTGTAACCAGGTCAATCGTTGTAGCGGTTGGATTGCGAACAACGCCATTCGTTTCGCGTGGATTGAATAGATAAAAACCATTGGCATAGGCCGTCAGTGTTTTAGTCAGCGACGCATACCCCTGCAATTCAACGCTAACGCCAACACCGCCATCGCCAAGTTGGATTGACTGGTCGATGGGCTGATTGATCGTATAATCCGCCCCTTCTTTGGTCAGCTTATGAAAATCGTCGGTTACACGATAGTTACCTGTCGGTAATTTCACGCCCAGCCCTGCTGCAATGTTCGCTTTGGGCAGTTTAACGGGGTTAATAAGCCAGTAACTTCCAGAAATACGCAGATCGCCGATTCCCTGTGAGCCTGTGTCAAATCGCTTCTGCTGCGGATTTTGGGCAACGGAATTACCATAGTGTTCGTAAAGCGATGAGCGATCATTGTATTGAATGGGCAGATTGACCGAAAATGACAATCGCTGGTTCACCAGATAGGTAATACCCAGGTCAAGCGCGTGCGATACGTTGATTACATTGGTACCCTGTTCAATTCGTTGTTTTTGTTCGACATCACCCACAAAATGCTTGTAGGACCGAAAGAAGCGATAGCCAGCCGACACCTGCCAGTGACCATTACGTTGTTTAAAATAATCAGCAGAACCGGCTGGAGCAGCACAACTCATATGCCGTACGGCTACGCAGCCTTGCGCTGATACGGACGAATTAGAAAGTAATATATAGGCTACCGCCAGAACGATTGTATAAATCGTTTTCATAGTAGAAAATATCTATAATAGAGGATACTTATTTACATAGCTATGCAGATAGACACCCAATCGTGTCCTGATTTGTCGAAATACAAATCAGACCATGGGAAATTCTCAGATAGCCACCAAACAATAGAAAACCGCGCAGATTAGCCGTACTCATTGCATTGTCCAATATACAGGATGCATTTTGCCGAGTCCTTCAGCCCAATTGAATAGAATTGGCTTGATCAGCTAAAAGGATACGCCGAAACACCCATCAAATAATGGCCAATACAGTACAAACGCGATTACTTAGTTCCCTCAGATTTCAGGCGGGGGCGAATGAACAGGCAGGGCACGGGCAGCAACCACGAACAATACGTCGGGAATACGAACAGCTTCGCGCCAGAGGGGGGCTAGAAAACTAAAAATAGCTCGCGGAGTAGGCGAGTATTCTTTTAAGAGAAACTTCAGAAATTGATTGGCTTTCTGGTGCGAATCGGTGGCACCAGCTACGTGCTTATTTAGGAATGAGAGCAAATCGCCCTGCCAAAACGAACGACCTCCCAACTCAATTGCCGCAATGTGCAGCATATTATCCTGCACCTCGACACTGACAACGGAATAGTAATGTCCACGATAGCTGAACCCGTCTGAGGTAGTACGCGTAAGGGTACTTGCTTCCAGCTTATCCTGGAGCGGAAGCTCAAACTCAACGATACTATCAACCGACCGGTATACCTGTAGTCGCTCCGACAGATCATGCTCTGCCTGCCACCACGCGCTCACAAACACCAGCACATAGGCCAGCATGTGATACACAAGGAGTGCAAAGAGACCAATGGATACGACTTTCTTCAACTGAGCGTACGGTAAATTTTTCCCAAAAATAATACTAAATTTTAAACAAAACCCGCGCTAGCGCACAGTAATTATTTTTTAATTCATGATTGGCGTGTTTAACCAGAAAACAATATCCGGCAAATTGCTCCCTAGACGAAACAAATAGCACTGATTACTAGTACAGTGAATGGTAGACTTATTGATGGTTTAGTAGTAAAAACAACCAAATAGTATGCCAACCTTACAGTCAGAAATTCGACAAAAAACCGTTTTCTACGTAAAAAATTAGCTTTTTGTCGTTTTATTCATTCAATACCGACCTTTTCGCCGGTGAAAGCAACTCTTTTTCGCAGCCCTTTTATGAAGTTAATCAGCCTGGCAGTTCTGCTTGGCGTTGCCGGTTTTGGTTACTGGTACGTCCGTTTTTTGAGTCCCGAACCGGTAGTCAGTACCCAGCTAGTGGGTCAGCTTCCTGCTCAAAGTAAACTGATTTCCACACCCCGGTCGCGTTTTACACCAAGTACACGCAAAGGTTTTTACAGCTTAGATATCGTTAGCGATTTTACTATACCCGCAACCAAGTCCATTACATTTTGCGGTGCCGGGCGAAATCTGCATGTTAAACAAGACCCAACGAAAATCTTCCGACGTGGCTTTTCAGCGGTCGATAAGAGTCGGATGATTCCCAATGTTGAAATATGGGGCGGTGATTACCCTCCTCCAGGCTGGAAAAGTAGCTTACAAATCAGCCAGCGAGCTACTATATTATACCGGGGCTATTTTAGAGATGCCTTTGGATTAGGTTGGGCCGAAAATAACGGGCAGGCCGACAAAACAATCTATCAACTGCCCGCCCGCCTGAACGCACCCGTTAATCGTAGTACGATTTATCAATCAGGAATGGAGTTACGAGGAGGATGTGTTGGTTTCGGCGATTGTCCCAAAGATTGGAAAAGTACTTACGGGCTTATGTTTCTGGATATAGAAAATAATTACGGCATTCAAAACCTGCAGGAACAAACCAATCTATATGTCTACTTATTGAAAACCATTAAGGAAAATTCGAGTCCACAAACCTTGGTTGGCTCCATTGATCCGGTAGCGCATAACAGCTATGGTTATTCGCGCAATTCCGATTACAAAGCCGGACCTGATGAATTCCTAACGACGCGTGTCCGTCATACAGCCTCCAGTCGCCAGCGGGGTATGCCTGATGATATCGTCGGAAAAACGTATAGCGACTACGCTGATTTTCTGATGCCAGGCACTTACTACCTATATCCTGAGTTTGATTACACCATTCAACATACCGCCGACAACGACCGCCATTGGTTGGGAGCACTATTGGGTGAGCAGGAAGTCAACATGAAATTGTCGCCTAAAAAACGGATTGCCTGGCATTGGCTATTCAACACGCAGAATAGTGAGTTTAATAAGAGTGCCAAAGCTGAACATTCCGCACCGCCCGCCATAGCCGAAGGGATGGGTATATTTTACTGGTTTACTGGAGCTTACGGTGTTTTATTTTGGGACGACCACACTGACTTAATTCCCGATCAACCCTCTCCTACCGATCCAAACCTTGCGGGTCTGGGTAATGACCGAAATTATGCCTGTTATGAACATTACGTACATGGTCTGTGGCGTCTATTCAAACATCATGGCGATCTGTTTAACGGGCGTGAAACTTATCTGAACGAAAATACAGAGTGTTCATTTGATGGCGGGAAAACCTGGTATAAGTACAATGCCAATCAGATTAAAACACGCGATCTACCTTTTGTACGCGCCATTGTAAATGGAAACCAAATTCTGGTAGCCGCTACCAAAGCCTACGCCAAACCCGAACAGGCCAGTCAGGTAATGGTTCGGTATGTAGACAACGGCTATAAGTTTTATACGACAATTGCGCTAAAAGGCGATGAGATTTATCTGGGCCGGGCAACGATGCCAAGAGGCTAACTCACCAAAAGAATAGCCGAATGCAATCAAAATCAGTAGTTTTGTGTTAGCTTGTTGCGCATGATTTACGACAACCACAATCGCCCAATTACCTACCTCCGGCTGGCCGTAACGGATCGCTGTAATTTGCGATGCTTTTACTGCATGCCCGAAGAAGGAATCAAGTATCTACCTAAACATCAGGTACTAACCTATGAGGAAATGGAACGATTAGTGCGGGTATTGGCTCGTTTGGGCGTACAGAAAGTGCGGATTACAGGCGGAGAGCCTTTTGTCCGGGCCGGTCTGATGGGTTTTCTGGATAAACTGAGTCAAATTGATGGTTTAACCGATCTTTCCTTAACCACCAACGGTGTTTTAACGGCCCCTCATGTTGCTGACTTAGCAGCTCTGGGCGTTCGCTCTGTGAATCTAAGTCTGGATACCCTTGACCGCGAACGGTTCCGAAAAATTACCCGGCGCGACGAACTTCCAGCTGTCCTGAAAACGCTTGATGCATTACGGAATGCTGGCATTCAAACCAAAATTAACGCTGTGGTGATGGATGGGCAGAACATTCAGGATTTAATCCCCCTAACCGAATTAACGCGACAATTACCTGTCGATGTGCGGTTTATTGAAGAAATGCCTTTCAATGGAGAAGGTAGCCATTACCCAATTTTGTACTGGACTCATCGGCGAATTATTAACGAAATACAAACACACTTCCCCAACCTCCAGAAGTTACCAGATCCGCTTTTTTCGACGTCGGCGAATTATCAAATTCCAGGTCATCAGGGCACTATTGGCGTTATTGCAGCTTTCAGTCGAACGTTTTGCGGCACCTGCAACCGCATCCGCCTAACTGCTCAGGGAACACTCAAAACCTGTTTATACGACAATGGCGTTCTGGATGTTCGCGCGCTCCTGCGATCTGGGGCCACGGATGAAGAGTTGACCGCAGCTTTCTTACAAGCTTTTGCCCATCGTCCACTGAATGGATTCGAAGCTGAAAATCAACGCGTTACCGTCACCGAATCGATGTCGACAATTGGTGGTTGACCGTTAGTTTTTTAATATCAGGCTAACTCACATTGTACAAATGCAGCTATCAATTGTTGCATACACCTCTCGCTGGGTCTTTATTGGCTTATTCCTTAGCAACGCTCTCCTGGCAAAAGCTCAATTTACCAGTCGCATAGACTGCTTCTTTCCGGCGGCTTGGGAAGGCAAAGAAACCAAGCTGATAGTCAGACCATTAGACAAATTACCTATTATTGATACAGCAGTTGTCACTAACAGGCGGGTGACGTTTTCGGTCAATACACCCGATTTAAGTTCTGCCTATATCTGGATTGAGGGAAATCAGGACGACGTTCACTTTCTAATTGATTCGCCAAACATCACGATCGCCTTCGATCCGCAGGCAAGTGTTCAAACCGTCATTTCTGGTTCATCCAGCAGTGAATTATGGAATGAACAACGTGAGGCACTTCACCAGTTAAGTGAAGCCAGCGCCGACTACAAGGCCGATTTTCTGAAAACTAACGATTCTGCCGATTCGTTATATCTTGCTTACCAAGGAGCAATCGCAAAATTGATCGATACTCACCCGACTGCTGCTTCGAGCTGGTTCTTATTCGCATCTAATTACACTAGTTTTCCCTACAGATTATCAAAGCAATTGTTTGACAAATTTGCTTCGTTCAGTTTCTATCCTTCTTATCAAAAGATTGCAAAGAATTTATTGGCTAAACAGCCGGGTAAAAAAGCAATCGATTTTACGTTGTCTGATCTTTACGATAGATCGATCCAGTTGTCGCAACTCAACAGTCAATACATCTTGCTGGATTTCTCTTCCTCACATATGATATCTTGCCAACAGCGGCATAAATTATTCAAAGGACTTTATAAACAATACCACGCTAAAGGATTAGAAATAATTACACTCTCTCGGGAGTTCAATAAACAGGCAGGAAGCGACCAATTAAAGAAAGAAGAATTACCCTGGCCTGTTATCGTAATTTCTCCAGAAAACTTCAGTTTATTTAGCAGCTATGTAGCTGACCGCGTACCCGATAATCTATTGCTTGACCAAAGTAAAACGATACGTTATCGGGATTTATCTATACACGAGCTGACTGCAATCCTGGAAGAGAAACTAGTAAAATAAACTAGTCATTTCTTGTATAGTTTATTCAGTAATTTGTTAAAAAGGCTTAACAAAAGTTAAAAAAGCATCTATGAATAAAAAGTAAAAATACCTTTACCGGAAATAACAGCTCAGCTAAAAAATGAGAAATTTATTACTCCTATTGCTCTGGGGTATTACAGTAATGGCAAATGCGCAAAACCTGCCAAACAATAATGACATCCATACCTGGAAAGCGCCCTATCAGCTGATTATTCCGGATGGGTGGACAACTGAGCGTTTTTGCATTCCCATTGATTTTGCTCCTCAAATTCCTTACAAAGGTGTTGAAGAACTACGGTTTGCACCGGGTTGGGGCAAACGAACAAGCGCGGATTACTGGTCGTATGCTTACGTATGGTGGCTTGAAGGTACTCCGAAGATAGATGCCGCCATATTACAAGAAAACCTGAAATTTTATTACTCAGGATTAGTGGAGCGAAATCGAACGACTCGAAATAACGTACCAGGAAAAGCAATACCGACAGAGGTAATTATTAAACAAGAAAAACCGACTCCAGAAGGAACAGAAAGTTATAGTGGTTCTATTAAAATGCTGGATTATATATCACAATTTCCAATTACGTTAAACTGTCTAATTTATATAAATAAGTGTAAACAGCAAAAGCATACTGCAATTATTGTTGAGATATCGCCTAAAAAAAATGATCACATTATTTGGCAAAAACTACATAGTATTCAACGCAATTTTATTTGTTCAAAATAAAGTTTCTCTGGCATAGTATAATCAAGATGTCCGTTGTCTTTTATTACCAAAAATCAACGGACATGAAAATACGAATTATTGCCTTGTGGGTATTTGTAGGATTAGGTTTCTTCGCCTGCCAGAAACCTGCTGAACTTACTGACACAAGGCCGGCTATTAAATCCGTTTCCTTCACTGGGGTTCCTGCTGAAAATGTTCGCTTCGATGCGGCTAATGCAACAATTACAGTGCAGCTTCCTGCTGTCCTATCGGGAGGTCTACGACCCGTATTTACCCTGTCGGAAGGGACAAGCGTAATCGACGGAGTACAAACCGATAATACAATTGATCTCACTCCTTTCTGCTACTGTAATAGGTCCAGTCAATCCAGAGAAGTAGTGATCCGGGTCGGCAATAATACCGGCACATCGGTTTATCGGCTAAACGTAATTACTTCAGGTCAATTAAAAGCGCAGAATAGCAATACGTCGATTACTTTTTCCCGTCAGACAAAACTTCTGGAAATGAGCCTGCCGGTAGAAAATTTGTATAGCAATCCGCACATCAATACGATTGACTTTACCAATGTAGAAACAGGAGCTCTAACACGAATCAATGCCGACGCAGCTTGCCTGAATACCTGTCAATCGAACGCACCAAATCAACTTATTTTCCGACTATCGTCGCCCATTGAACGAGAATTACTCCTTGGCACGTATGCGATTTCGTTGGCTGGTATTGTGTTCCCGCAACAACTTGTTGTCACGGAATAAATTGATTAGCAAGTGCTTTAACATCCATTCCTACGCCATGCCTATCCATCGATTCGTTTTAACGGTTCTTTATTTCGTCGTTTTTTCGGCAAATGCGCAAACTCCACATATCAAGGGTGACATTTACCTATCGATCAAGAATGGCACGTTTAAAGCAGATCTGGCGGTTTCTGGATTACCAAATCTTTCTCAATACGCCATTCGGTTGAACAGCGGCTTCAATATTCAGTCGTTTAGAGATAGCACCGATACATTTTCCTACTCGGCCGAACGAGAGTATGATTCTGAAAAATCGTACGAAAGTTTTCAATACTGGTTTCCCAGCAGCGACAAAAAAGGCCGCTACTTGCCAAAGCATTTTCGAGTTAGTTATGTAGGCGCTTTTCCTGTTTACACAGATTCGGTCAAAAAGGGCGATTGGGGTGACTGGAAAGGAAATATTGCCTTCAATGGCAAAACCATTCGCGCTTCTGAGCAGTCAGTATGGTATCCGATTCTATATGATATTCAGGAAGATAAAGCTTATCAGAACGTTACGTTTGATTTAACGATCCATAGCCCTGACGCTAAAGCTATTTACCTGAACGGCTGCCCTCCGCAGTATACTCAGACTGCTCGTTTCAGTTCTAACCGTCCGTTCCCGCTGCTTCTGTTTGCAGGTGATTTTGACTTTAAGAAAGAACGGAATACTTATCTGCTCAATACAACTCTTACCGCTGCTCAGGCAGATGTATTGGACAGGTGGTTTTCGCGAATTAAACTGTATTATGAACAACATTTGCGTATTCCTTATGGCGCTGATATAACGTTACTGGCGAGTACCCCTGTTTCTAAGCGTAATGATTGGCTGTTTGTTACCTACCCAACGATTGCCTCTGTCAGTCCCAATGGATGGATGAACAAACTCGTTGACGAGAAAAAACTAGCCTTATCGGATTCATCGCTTATGTCGTTCATGGCGCATGAGCTGGGGCATTATTATTTTGGCTCGGTCATATCGCCCAATTCAACCCTCCGCTGGGCATTTCTGGAAGGTATAACGGAATACCTATCCTTACAAGTTACACGCGACCTCATCGGTCAAGCTTATTATGAAGGCAAGCTTAAGTCATACGCAGGGGCCTGTAAAAACATTTCCAATTTCATCCCGCTGAAAAGGGTAATTGCTGCCAGTGAAATTAATGAGATCTACCGCTATCAGTATATTCCATTGCTGTTGACGGCTCTTGAGCGACAAATTGGCCGGGAAAAAATGTGGAAATGGCTGAGTGGCATTCTGGCGACGAAAAACCCAACGACCAACTACCCGTTTTTTCGTAATAGCTTATCAGAAAGTGGCGTCTCTGAAAAAACCATCACTGATTTTGAGAATTCCTATCTGGAATCTGCTGATGGATTACCCAGAGTGTTAGATCTTTTTAAATCAGCCAGTACGTCTTATTTCTATTGGGGTATAGCGAAAGACGTGCTAAAATCTGGAGACAGTAGAAAACCACAGGCGTTTTACACATCCATAAAAAGTATAAAACGGGACGACCAGGAACTGGGGAAAATTGCTCAACAGTATTTTGCTTTTGCGAAAAGCCAATGTAATCCAGCTAATGAAACGTGTACAAGCGATTTTAACTCCTACGATACGCTGGAAGAAGCACAGAAAGCTCAGGATAAATGGCTCAAAAACTTAGCTGAAAAATACACTACGAAACAAGTGGAATTCTGATTTTTCGGACTACCAGCGAATCATAGCAGGAATGCCTTCCAGAAACTTATTGGTGAATAATTCGTCCACCTCCATTCGCTGAATAATTTCTCCGTTGGGGTCAGTAAGCATACGGTTACGAATCATCCAATTGACAAACGAAAGCCAGATGTTGCGATGCATAAACCCCCAATGTCCTTCTCCATCCAGATAATAACCCGAAACCATCTGTTGACTTTGTTCAACAAAATTACGGTTTGTTAATGTCGGATGATTAGCCGTTTTCATCAATATTCTGGCTGCTTCGTCCGGGTTTTTCATTGCTTCCCGAAATCCGGCAGCCGTAGCTTCCAGAAATCGTCGTAGGGCATCGCCATTTTTTTCTGCCCAATCGCGGTGGGCTGTTAGCACTGGATTATAGCCGTACGGAATTTCGTATTCATCGAACAAAAACTGATTGAGATCAACGCCATCAATATCAGCTTTCACCCCTTCCCAGGTTAGCCAGCACCAGGCAGCATCGACCTCACGCGTTACCAATGCACGCCAGATACCCGCCCACGGCGATTTATGTGCCACAAACTGCCCTCGTCCGTCGTCATTTTGAATCAATTGCCGAATAATATCTTCCTCATAACGCGCACCATAAGATGCGTAGACCTTGCCATCTAACTGCCTGGGGTGATCGATTCCGCTTTCTTTTAGGGTGACAATTGCACTAATATCCCGAGCCAGTAACGTTGCCACAGCAATCAGTGGAATACCATTGGTTTGATAACTAATCACGCTTTCAGACGGCGTAATAGCCAGATGCGCGTTATTCTGGGCAACGCGTCGGGCAGGCATCGTTTGATAATTTTCTTTATCGGGGGAGATAAATACCACGTCAAGACCGGCCTTTTGATAAGCACCCTTGGCAAAGGCCACATAAAACCCCGTGTGATTGGTATTGGGTGTCCGATCGAGGGCTAAACGTATTTGCGTATTCATACAACGCGGTAGTGTTACGGCTATGTTAACTCGTCAATTCAGGTAAGGTTTGACAAAAATACGATTAGCCGCTACTCCAAATGTCAAAAATATTATCCTATATCAGGCTTAATAATCTCTTTTCAGGTCATTTTTGCTTGTTCGGGCTTTACTTTTCGTCTATTCCATCAAATTAGAAAACCCGACCCGAATAAAACAACGGTCTTCGATTTCAAAGGGAAGCTATTTTTGTTTTATTGATTCCGTTGCCAGACTGTTTTGCGCAAGCCCACATAAGCACCTACCGTATTCGTATATAATTCGCCCCAATCGGCTGCTATAGAAGCCGTTAGTGCCATTCCTCCTAACCAGTTTACAGGTGTTCCTAATTGAACAAGTGATGACCATTGTTTTGGCATACAGAGAAGTGGCTCACCCGGTACGCCATGGTTTATGCTATACGAAACCTTAGCCAATAGCTTAATCTTCTGTAAAGCAGTAGCTCGTATGCCAACATGAGCCATCTGCACAAGATTGTTATTGACAACCTGAGATGTATTATGCTGGTACTCTGCCTTAACATCCTGTCTCCGAGTGATGAATGGAGTACCAATAATACGCCCTTTATAGGCCCATCCTTCCTGATATTGAGCATTATTGAAATAATTATCAGTGCCTTTTGTATGGGTATTATCCTGATAAAACGTAGGGCCACTTTGATTTAACGTAGATAAGTATTCAACCAGAAAATCATCGATGTAAAACCTTGATGCACCATGCTGTAGCGGTTGGATACGAAGTCCGGTTAACCCATCGGGCACATTCTGAAAGAGAACTCCCGAAGCATCATCAAAACTGTGCTGATGATACAGCATGAAAAGTGCAGACTTTAATCGCAGTTCAAGACCGAAGTCCGTACTTCCTACATGATTTCCGTAGAGGTTAACGTAATCAAATGACGTAATGCGCGGATTATTGATACCCTCTGTTCGGATGGCGAAGAGGACATTGGGGAAATCACGCAATTCACCGGGCAATTGTCCATCAACCGCATAATGATAATCAAGGTAGTCCGAACGTCCTCCCCACTGTACACTGTGATTCACTCCAGCGTACCCCCGAAGCAAGGCTTTCGGCTTACCAAATCGGAACATGACAGATTTCTGATGCAGAAAGGAGTGCTGCATATAATCGGTATCGGCAAACAATCCATGAGCAATAAATGCATTAATCGACAGCCACTGCCGACGGCCTAATGGAGCAAATCCCTTCGTACCAAATTGAATTTTAGGAATTGGTAACGCATTGCCTGACCAGGCATACGATCCAGACGTAAGCATCGTATCGACCAGGCCGATGACTTCGCGTCGACGCCCAATCACCAGTTGAATCTGCCTATGGGCTAGTTTTACATAGTACTCAGGAGTTATTATCTGGCTCTCACGGCCAGCATTTCCTACGATTTCGGCCGCATAACTGAATACCCAGGCACGGGTCGCAGGCTTGACCTGCTCTGTGGTGTCCGTTAGATACACAGAACCCGACAAACCAACACGTAATGTACCCACTGGCGAAGAATACGGAACAATACCAAATTGATTAGCCCGTAACCAAAAGGGGGTTTGGTTGGAGGATACAAATCCGCCTGCTTCTACGTAGGCTTGATACCCGTTATCCGTTTGCGCAAAGGCTGAAAAAAAAGCAGATAGATAAAGTGCAGATAGAATAAAAAGTTGTTTCATAACTGCAAAAAAGCAGTTTTTCCTCCACTAACATTAAAAACCGAACGTTTTGAGTATTCGGTAATGATTAGTTTATCATTTATTAATAAATGTACAGAAAACGGAATAAAAAGGTAGAAAATGACTTTTTTTTAGAATGGCTATCCTACAAATAGTCGTTCATCAGCCAGTGCCTTTTCATATTTCTCTTTGTCGAATCGATATAGGTAAGGCGCTTTGTGGGCACCACCCGTTTTCCGTTCTTCCAATCGCTCAAGAATATCATAACCCAACATTCGTTTCTGAAAATTTCGTCTGTCGAGCGATTGTCCTAGAATGGTTTCGTATAGTTGTTGTAAATCAGGCATTGTAAATTTCTCAGGCAGCAGATTGTAGCCAATAGGTTGATAGCTAAGTTGCCGACGGAGTGTTTTCAGAGCCAGCGTAATCATATCGTTATGATCGAATAGGAGAAGTGGCACCTGATTGATATCCCACCAGCGGCACTCGTCTGTGAAGATATCGGGCGTTGGCACTACGTTCGCAAACTCAACCAGCGCGTAATAACCAACTGATACATCGCGGCTGGAAAACTCATGAACCACGTCGTTAGGCAATCCAAGTCTGGTAAAAGTTTCCTGCTTGCTGAAATGGATATATCGTCTGACATCGCCAAACGTGTGGAATTGCTGTAAGAAAATTTCCGGTAACCCCGTGCGGTCGTATAAGCTCCGGTAAGCAGCCTCATGTAAACTTTCTTCATGCCGAATACGTCCTCCCGGCAAACACCAATCGTCAGTATTTTTCCAGCGCAGCAACAATACTTTTAGCTGTCCATCATGAAAACCGAAGATGACAAGGTCTACCGATACCGATGGTAAAAAATCATTTTTAAGCTGTTGAATTAGCCTTAGTACTTGATCTTTGTATTCCATGAAGAAAATTTACGAACAAATATAGTGTGTACTCAATACACATTGACAATTATATATGTATCATTGTGTTAAAATTACACAACCCTATGATACGTACTAACTTCCCGAAGCAATCGTATCGAATGGTAGCTATGATCAGCATAAGCGCCATTGGATTATGGGCTTACTCGGCAAGGCCACTAACGGCTCCCGGCGATAAGCTGAACGCAGCCCAACCCGACGAAAATCGTTTCACAAAAGTAGTGCTGGCCGAGAAACTGAATGAACCACTCGAAATGGCTATCCTACCTGATGAACGCGTTATTTTTATCGAACGGCATGGTAATGTTCAGCTTTATTCACCGACAACAAAACAGGTAAAAACCATTGCGACTATTCCAGTCAGCACAAAATATAAAGATAAAGAAGGGCACGAAACCGAAGCAGAAGATGGGCTATTGGGTGTGAACATCGATCCAGATTTTGCAAAAAATCATTGGATTTACTTTTACTATTCGCCCGCTGGTACTGAGTCAAAAAATATTCTGACTCGCTATGAGATGAAAGGCGACGAATTGGTCCTTTCATCGAAAAAAACTCTGCTGGAAGTACCCGTTCAGCGGGAGCAATGCTGTCACACAGGCGGTTCTATCGACTGGGACCGCGACGGTAATCTGTATCTTTCGACCGGTGATAACACCAGCCCACGCGCGACACTCTACGCACCCATCGACGAACGACCCGACCGTGGTCCATGGGACGCTCAAAAGTCATCGGGAAATACGAACGACCTCCGGGGTAAAATCCTGCGTATTCATCCCGAAGCTGATGGTACATATACTATACCAGAAGGAAATCTATTCCCGAAGGGCACGCCTAAAACTCGTCCCGAAATTTATACAATGGGTCATCGAAATCCATATCGTATTTCAGTAGATAAGCATACAGGTTATGTGTATTGGGGCGATGTGGGTCCTGATGCAGGTGCAGACTCGGCAGGAGTTGGTCCGAAGGCAGAGGATGAATACAATCAGGCTCGCAAGGCCGGAAATTTCGGATGGCCCTATTTTGTAGGGGATAACAAAGCGTACAACGACGTAGATTTTGCATCGAATAAATCAGGTGCCAAGTTTGATCCAGCTCATCCGTTTAACGATTCGCCCAATAATACTGGTTTGCGCGACCTCCCTCCTGCTCAGCCTGCTATGATTTTCTACCCCGCAACTGAGAGCAAGAAATTTCCATTTATGGGTACGGGCGGACGTAGTGCGATGGCCGGACCAACCTATTACCAGGAAGATTTCAAAGGAGCTAAACGGCCTTTCCCGGAATATTATAACGGTAAAACATTCCTATTCGAGTGGATGCGCGATATGATTCTGGCTGTCAACTACGACAGCAAAGGCGATATGACCAACGTTGAGCGATTCCTGCCGAACATGGCGTTTAGCCATCCTATCGACATGGCATTCGGCCCAAATGGCGATTTATACGTACTGGAATACGGCACCGGGTGGTTCCTGAAAAACGACGATTCTCGACTTGTCAAAATTGAATTTAATGCAGGTAACCGTAAACCCAATATAGTTGCCTCTGCCAGCCAGAAAGTTGGCGCGGTTCCGTTAAAAGTAGCCTTATCGTCGGAAGGCACAAAAGATTTCGACGGCGACGCCATGACGTATCAATGGAAAATTGTCTCAAAAACAGGTGGCCAGCCGACGGTTTTAAACGAAGCCAATCCGACTTTTACCTTTCAGAAACCCGGCCAGTATAAAGCTATTTTGACCGTAACAGATGCGCATGGTCTCAAAGATTCGCGCGAAATCGATGTATTAGCAGGAAATCAGCCTCCTAAAGTCGAATTAGCTATTACGAAAGGGAACAAGAGTTTTTACTTCCCCGGAGAGCCAATTGCTTACCAGGTGAGCGTATCCGATAAAGAAGATGGGACTTTGGTGGGAGGTAAAATCTTACCAAAACAAGTGACGGTTCGGGCAACGTACCAAGATGAATCTAATACCCAAAGTAGTAGTGAGGCTGGTCACAAATTCTCCGAAGCAACGTATCTCGGCACGGGCAAAGTGCTGATGGAAAAAAGCGATTGCAAAGCCTGCCATTTTACCGACAAAAAATCGGTTGGACCAGCATTTATTGAGGTGGCAAAACGATACAAAAGTGATCCAAATGCTGTTGCGAGTCTATCAAACAAGATTATCAAAGGCGGGGGTGGTGTCTGGGGAGATGCGATAATGACAGCGCATCCGCAGTTAGGCAACGCTGATGCCAGCGAAATCGTGAAATACATTCTCACTTTGTCGGATAAGAAAACTGCTACTCCAACACTGCCTACGCAGGGGTCTTATACACCCGGCAAGGATGAGAAAGGAGCTTTAGTATTGCAGGCATCCTACAAAGACAAAGGTGCCAATGGCATTCCCGCTCAAACAGTTGAAGAAGCACTCGTACTCCGTAATCCAATTGTGGCATTAGGATCGAGTGATAGTCAGTCGAAAGGGGTAACGCTCTTTAAAATGGCCACCCAACCTCATCCAATTGTCATTGTGATGGCATCGGGTACAAACGTAGCTTTCAACAAGATCGACATGACGGGTATTCGGTCGATGGAATTTGCAGTGGCAGTTCCCAAAGCACAACTCATTTGCGTTGGTGGACGAATCGAAGTACGTATAGATTCGCCTGAGGGTCAGTTACTAGGTCAAACAGAAGAACTGACGCCCAACGAAAGCAAAGATCCTGCTGACATATTTAAACTCAGCAAGGCGAAGGTAAATGTAACACCTGCTACTGGTCAGCACGATTTATACTTTGTATTCAAGAACGAAAAAGCGGGTAAAGCCCCTTTGTTCGTTCCGGCCACTGTTCAATTCTCTAACTAATTTTCACCTCACCCCAACCCCTCTCCAAGAATAGGAGAGGGGCTTTTCTTCTGTCAAAATCATGACCCAATCACGTCGTCAATTTCTTAATCAACTTGGCCTGACAGCGGCAGGAATGAGTCTGTCATCGGTTTTACCTGCTCAATCGATGATCGATATGGCTCCGAAAAAATTCAATTTTGAGATTTCATTGGCTGAGTTTTCGTATTTCCCGGATATCATGTCGGGGAAAATGACCAATCTGGATTTTCCGGCAAAAGTCAAAAAAGACTTTGGTATAAATGTACTCGAATACGTATCGATGTTTTTCAATAATAAACACACCGACCAAGCGTACCTGAAAGACCTTAAACAACGCTGCGACGACCTGGGAATGAAAAATAACCTCATTATGGTCGATGGTGCAAACATTGCCGATTTAGATGCTGCCAAACGTCAGAAGGCCGTCGAAGCGCATTATGCCTGGATTGATGCCGCTAAATTTCTGGGATGCAATTCCATCCGGGTTAATCTGGGGGATAGCTCTAAAGCTCTGACTGGTGTCCCCGATGACCCTGCTGAAGAAGCGTCTAAATCGGCAGCTGACGGCTACCATAAGTTACTTGAATTTGCGGCTAAATCGAAGATGGATGTGATTGTTGAAAACCACTTCGGTAACTCAACTGACATTGATTGGCTAGTGGGCGTTTTAAAACAAGTCAACATGCCTAACGCGGGATTGTTACCCGATTTTGGTAATTTCTGTCGGCAACGTAGTAAACCTGTAACCAATGATATTAAAGGTGTTATGGATACTAAATGCATTCAGGAATACGACAAGTATGAAGGCGTAAAGAAAATGATGCCGTATGCGAAAGGTATTAGCGCTAAAACCCATAAGTTCGATGCTCAGGGCAACGAAACCGAAATCGATTTCCGGCGTATGTTTAAGATTATTAAAGACGCGGGTTTCAAAGGCTACGTAGGTATCGAATATGAAGGTGGTTTAATGAATATGTACAACCCGACGGGTGGCTATCTATCAGCCACTGATGGCATTCGTGCTACCAAAACGCTGCTTGAACGTGTCCGTACCGAATTGGCTTAACCTGATCTAGCGACTACCCTATACAGAAAAAGCGGCACAATGGCCGCTTTTTTCATTTGGGAAAATGTTCTGTTTATTTTCCATCGAAACTCTGTATCATATTTCGATACATGGTCGAGGTTTTCCATTGCCCACCGGCAATTATACGTCTAACAGTGTAAAGTGGCATTTGATCGTCTGGTTTATCGGCTAATGTAAAGGCAGCAGCATAACCACGTTTCTGAATTTCAGGCAGCGCTTGCTTATTCCACAAGCCAAACGGATAAGCGAAGTATTTCACTGGCTTACCAGTAATTGCTTCCAGCTTTGTTTTTGGTTCTTCTAGCTGAATTTTCCAATCGTCGCCCTGGTATTTCTTTACGTTGTGATGATCCCAGGTGTGCGCGCCAATCGTATGTCCACGATCTGACAGATCTTTAATCTGCGCTTTATCCATGTATGGCTGTTTTCCACGACGGCCAATCGCAACGGTCATAATAAAGAAAGCGCCTTTAAAGCCATGTTTCTCCAGAATCGGAGCGGCTGTTTCGTACTGATCCAAATCCCCATCATCAAACGTTAACATGACGGGTTTAGATGGTAGAGGAGCACCAGTAGCCAGATAGGCATACAGTTGATCGGGCAGAATGGTATGATAACCACTATCGGCCAGCATCTGCATTTGTTCCGTAAAAGCTGCTACCGGAATGATATAATCTTTCGCTGTCTTTGAATCGCTTGAACGCCAATCGCGAACCTGATGATAACATAAAATAGGTACTTGTGGCCGTGCTAAAATTGTTGCGGCACTAGCGATTTTATCGGCCGGAATACTTGATGGATCAGGGGCTGGCGAAGTGACTTCCGCTTTTATGTCTTTGGGATTATCCACAGAAGCGGTGGTATCAGTTTTCTCAGTGGTAGCTTCGTTGGTTGTCGAACCTTTGGACTGACAACTTGTGAGATTAGTAGTGGCTATAACTGAGATACAGATAGCTGCTACAAGAGGTAAGGTTTTACGCATGAATATAAGTAAACAAATAGGTATCAAACATAGTAAAAGTAGCTTACTGTTTCTAACTAGTTGCTAAAAGTATGCCACTTTTAATGAGCATAAAAAAAGCGGGCCGCTCAGCCCGCTTTCCTTTTTAGTATTCCCAGAGACTGTGTTCGGTTTCCATCAGTTCGTATTCCGTCTGATAGGATTTTATCAGACCTTCCCGATCACCGTACATCCCTACTAAATCCTGATCACCTGGGTTCGCTACTTTTGTAATACGTCCATAGAACAACCGCAGATCAAAGGCATCGGCCAGGTTTTTATGCTGAGCCTGGTTTTGCGGGTTATACCAGATAAATTTCTTTGGATCGCTGCGGAAGAGTTTGTCCAGATCTTTGTATTTGAACGTTGCCAACGGAGTTTCCACACCAGCTGCGTTTTTATCCGAAGGTAAATAGATCGTTACAGCCTGAATATCATAGTACAAACGTGAGCGTTTGCGATCGAAGATCCAATCTTCTTTGATCTCCATGACGCTGAATTCCTTTGCAAAATATTCATCACCCATTGGTGCAGCGGCAACTTTGGCTACTGTATCTACTTTAGGGGCTTCAACAACAGGCTCAACTACTTTTCCTTTTTTGCCTTTCGCATTTTTAGCTACTGATTTTTTCTTTACAGGCGTTCCCCAACCGTCATCAGCGGGTTTAGCGGTAGCTTTGGGAGCCCCCCAGCCGTCGTCAGCTGGTTTGGCGGCAGCTTTAGGATCTTTTTTCTTAGGATCTCCCCAGCCATCGCCCGCGCCATTGGCGGCATTTTCGTTTCCGAAGCCTGCTGCAATTTCTTCAGCGGATAACCCCGCAGCAGTGTTAGGCATAATCATCCGCTTCTGAAATTTATCCGGAGTCAACTTCGTTGTCAGCGAATCATTTTCATAGCCGTCAATAAGCCCAGCTTTCATTGCTTCAATTAGATACTTCGAGATTTCGTTATTCTTTGAGAACATCGACTGATTCTGTTTCTCCTTCAGGTCGATTCGACGCCAAAGGGTTTTCTTCATCATGATATCATTCTCATTAATTCCGCGAATCGAATTTGAGTTAGTCGTGGGATTTGCCTTCTCCTGCGCCATTGCTCCCCCACCAGCTACCGCTAGTATGGTAGCGGCTATGGCCATCGTTCTAACTTGTTGTTTCATTGTCAACTGTTTTTTTAGCCCTTCGTCCTTTGCATAACGAAAGTGATTGCCATTTAGTACGAACTAGTACAGAGAAGCGGTTTGCATCGGATTTCCCATGTTCACATCGCTAATATCGCCTTTGAAATTACGCCGTTGAACACCGTCAACTGTAATAACCAAACGATCACCCGGCTGAAAATCACCCGCCATAGAACCTAACGATCCGCCAGCAGGTCCGAGATTTTGTTGTCCCATTTTCTTAGTGCCCCGAGCCCAGATTATTGTGACACCCGTTACGCGGAAATTGGCATCTTCAGGCGAGTAATTTTTGAAGCTTTCATCAGGTATAGCCGCGACCCGGATACTACGGGCTTGTGCAACAGGTACACCACGAGGATCACCAACTTTTGTACCACCTATATAATATTCAATTGTAGGTTTCGGCACTCGATTCACCCGGAATTTTTCGGTCCCTAACAAGCTACCACTATTACTAATATTTATGGCTACATTGTTCGAGCTTGGCACTACAGTAATTTTTCCTTTCTCACCAGATTGAATAACCTGTGCACCATCAGCCGAAAAATTAGGATTCCACAAAGCACCAAGCTGTGGGCTTTGTATGCTTAGTTTATTGGCACAACCTAAGTACAAAGGAGGCATCGTACCCGTTTCAACCTGATAAGATGGTTTTGCGACGAAATACTCAGCCGATAAAGGAACGGTTTTCAAACCGGCTGGTGTCTGGTAGGCAATTGAGCCAGTCAGTACTCGACGAGCCAGACCATTTTTATCATAAGCACCTCCCTGTGCGGTAAACTCAACAATACCCTGCCCATCCTGCATACGAACAGGACCACCATTCAGACTCATACGAGGTTGAATCCCGGAAGAAGAAGCTGCCAGAAACATTTGTCCTTTGAACTTCGTACCCGCTACAACCACTTTTGAATCCATGCTAAGCATGGCAATGATCTTATCGAATTTAACGTCCTGTGCACCAACTTTGCTAGCCAATACGTCCAGTACTTCGCCTTCAAGCCGACGAACATCGGCCTGTTTCTGGCTCAGAACGGCTAACGCTGCTGGTACAGGAGTCTGCGCAAAGTTCAATTCTGCAAAGTCTTTTCTCCGCTGATCTGGTGAGTTGCTCGCAATTGGGTCATCTTTACCATCTAGGGCCATTGCTGGATATTTAGTACCCGAATACTTCGAAAGGTTATCAACGTAACCATTTAATTGGTCTTTCAATTTGAAAGCAGCTCCGTTACGATTCGTTCCAATCATAAGTTGGGCAACTTTCTCTTCTTCGCTCAGGTTCTTGATATTGCCTGCTTCATCGCGTCCCCCGCCAGCTTCTACAATCTGTTCTTTAAGCTTATCAAGTTCGCTAATCATGTCAGCCGATAGCTTTCGTACTTCATCGGCCTGCTTAACGATGACTAGATCTGTAGCGCGGTTACCCGACTTTTCAACAGTACCCCGGATATTATCAAACGTAGCTTGGTTAACCTTACCAACAGCGCCGGTAGATTGCTCCAAACTGTTATTAATTAAAACGAATTTTTCCAGAATGGCCGATGTAACTTGTAAAGCCAACAGTGCGGTCAATACCAGATACATCATCCCGATCATTTTCTGACGGGGTGTCTCTTTTGTGCCTGCCATAAACTATGGTAGTATGAATAAGGAAGTTGTAGAGTTATAGAGTTGAAGAGTTGTAAAGTTTTTTACAGAGTTGAAGCTACCTTTAGCGACTTTATAACTCTAAAACCTTACAACTCGATAACAACTTTTAGTTGCCGCGCATAGCAGTTAGCATGCTACCATATACACCGTTGAGCGATGCTAGGTTACCTGTTAGTTTAGCCAATTCGTTTTTGAACTGTTGCGTATCACGGCTGGCATCACTCATATTTTCCATAGCAGCCGTTAAGCTACCATAGAAAGCGTTCATTGCTTTGAGATGTTTGTTTGTGTCTTGCAACTCCAGTTCATAGACAGCATTTAGCGCACCCATGTTTTTAGTTACTTTCTGGAATTGATCGCGGTAATCTTTCGCATCGGTCGTAGCATCAGCCATAGAATTCATTGCCGTGATAGCCGTACCATATGACTTGTTCATTTCGCTAATTGAACTAGATGCCGATTTCACATTACGTGCGTAATCATTAGTGGCTACCGTTGCTTCCGTAAGATCAGAAAGTTTCGAGACAGTATCGTTTAAGTTGCGGAAACCAGAACCAAGTCGTTCGAAAACATCCGGCGTTACCTTCGCTTGCGCCAACATCTGATCCATATTGGTTGTCAATCCATTAGGTTGAGCAACGGGTTTACGAGCTTCCCCTTTATAATCATCTGCCAGTTCAGGATACACCTTTTCCCAGGCATAGCCATCTCCAGAGGTAGGTGGCGATGTAAAACTTTGAACAGCGTACAAGGCAAAAATAACTACCTCAGTCAGCAGACCAAGCGTCAACATGAAACCAAACTGTTCGTTGTGTGTAATTTTGGCCCAGGCGCCGAAGATAACGACGGCTGCCCCAGCACTATAAATAGTTGGTACTAAGCGATCCCAAAAGAAACTCGTGGATTTTTCTGCTGCCATGATAAGCGAATTATTGGTTGGAATAGGTAATTGACTTTATTACGGGTTAAACTTTCTTCGTTGACGATTTTTTACTGCTTTTGCTCTTGCTGCTACCGCCTACTCTTCCACCCCGAGCCGATGCTGTGCGTCCTTCCAGGTTGTCCATGATACAACGGAATCCAATGTACGAACGCTTCTGATCTTCATATTCGTAATACCGTGTACCTGTTTCCAGGTAGTAGGCGATATCTTTCCATGAACCACCGCGAACAACTTTACGAGGCTCGTCTGCATTCTGGTTATCTGGGTTCATATCCCAAACGATAGCGTTGGTATTGTCGGCATAGGCATCGCGGCACCATTCGGCTACGTTACCAGCCATGTTGTAAAGGCCGTAATCGTTTGGACTATAGGCCGTTGCTGGAGCGGTGTATGGATAACCGTCAGCATCGAAATTGCCGCGTTGTGGTTTAAAATTAGCCAGATAGCAACCTTTGCCGTTAGCTACATAAGGATTACCCCAAGGGTATTTTGCGCCATTTTTGCCACCCCGAGCGGCCCACTCCCATTCAGCTTCAGAAGGCAGTCGGAAACCAAATGATTTGTATCCTCCTTCTTTTGTGCGGAAATCGTCGAGCGTATTCGTACGCCACTTACAAAAGTGGTTGGCAGCAATCCAGCTAACGCCCACAACTGGGTAGGTATCAAAAGCAGGGTGTGCGTAATAATGCTCAAGCATTGGATCACCATTGTGGTAGGTGAAGTCATTTTTCCAGACGGTGGTATCCGGATAATACTTAGCCATGATGTCTTCCTCTCCCATAGTTGAGACAGAATCGGCAAGCAGGGCATTGATGTACTGACGGTATTCGTGGTTTGAGATTTCGGCATCGTCCATGTAAAACGAGCTGATCGTTACCTGACGGTTCATGTTAATCTGGGTAGCGGCTACATCTTCGTCAGCCTGACCCATAATGAATGAACCAGAGGGAACTAGCACCATGCCATAGGGAGTTGGTTGTTTCCAGCCTTTACGTCCGGTAGCCGTAATTTCTCCGTTCGTAACACCGACTTCGCCATTACTTCCTCCTTTTCCCCCAAATTTTGACTTCAGAAAGCCACAACCTTGCATTAGCAGTACGACTGCTGCGACCATCACCACCCGGGTTGCGTTGCCTGTATTATACTTCATCATCGTAGAACTTTTCTTCTTCTTGTGCGAGACCAGACTAAAAACGAAAATCTGTTTGGTTATTGTATGTCAAATCGGGTTCGGAATTATTTTCTGTCCACCCGTTGATTCAACTATTTATCTACTTTAAAACAACTTGGTAAGTAGGCAATCCGTCTATTTCCTCAAAAATAAGTGGCTAATCGCAAACTACCCAACAAGAATACTGCCAAAAAAGTCGGTAAGCGTTAAAATTAGCCACTTTCTGTAGGTATTAATACCGAAAACGCGGAGTCCGTATAATCGGTTTTTTGCGAACGTCAAACGTTGGTAAGGCATACGCCACTAAAATTTCATGTGACGTTGCACTTTTTATCTGCGTACCACTCGTAACAATGTCTAGCGAATACCCAACCCGAAGCGCGTTATTCCTCATTAAGTTAATGCCAGCGGTAACCATAACTGCGTCTTTCACTCGATATCCCACTCCTGCCCAGATTCGATTATCGTACGTCCCAGTGATATTGGCAGTGATAACCGATCCAGGCAGTCCCTGCGTTGTACTGTATTGTAACAATACAGACGGCTGAATATCAATATCATACCCTAGACCAAGCCGATAGCCAGCCGATACATACGCTTTACTATCCGAAGGCTCCGTCTCATAACCACTTGTATAACTATATTTTGCCCGATTCAGGTGCGTCATACTTACACCTAACCAATAATCGGTTGTATTATAGTAAACGCCAGCGGCAACATCTGGTTTGAACATATTGATTCGTCCACCAGGCAAAAGCGGATCTCCCGGATCAGTTGGGCGAAATTGGCCAAAATCATATCCACGATTAAACATCCCCGCTTGTACGCCCAACGCCAACGTGCCGTTTTTCAGCGCTAATCGATAAGCGTAGGATAGTTGAATTGCCTGATTGATCGACGGACCATATTTGTCGTTGAGCGCATAGATGCCAATACCACTCTTTATTTTATCCAGGGGCATATTGAATGATAATACTTGCGTGCTTTGTGCAGCACTCCCATCCCCATTGCCTATTGTTTGATAACCCAGATATTGCGTTCGATGCGTAATCTGCAATCGAGATACGCCCTCTGATCCAGCGGCTGCCGGATTGTAATAGAGAGGGTTATACATGTACATACTTAACTGCGGGTCCTGCTGCGCCAGAGCGGAAGACGCCACAATCGTCAGTAGTAAAAAGGTGTAAACGTAAACTATGCGAATCATACAACCTGAGCAAAATACAGAACTCCTTTTGGGACCCTGGGAAAAACACCACAGTTTACATGTAAACGTGTGTAATACCAAATTATTGGCCTATTAGTAAAGCCTAAATGCCGGAAATTAGGCGACTACCCGATTCCGGCATTTTGTTTTGTACAACCGCAATTAATTTTAATTGTTGGCCTTCTTTAAATACAGGTCCAACGCACCTGTCATGGAAGGAGCATTCGGTAATGGTGCTTCAATATCAAGGGTCAGTCCGGCTTCTGTAATTGCCTTCGCTGTAGTTGGTCCAAAAGCGGCCAATCGCGTTCCATTCTGATTAAATTCAGGGAAGTTGCTCAGTAGCGAGCTAACCCCCGATGGGCTAAAAAACGCAATGATGTCGTAGCTTTTGATATCCAGATCCGATAGATCGGTGGGCACAGTATCGTACATTACCGCTTCCGTGAAATGCAGTCCGCTGGTATCCATGAACTCTGGAATGTCGTTACGCCGAATATTCGAGCAAGGAAAAAGAAACTTTTCGTTTTTATGTTTCTTGATCAGATCGAATAATTCGGTAGCGGTTTTGGTTCCATTAAAGATTTTACGCTTCCGAATAACGATGTATTTCTGCAGGTAGTTAGCCGTTTGCTCCGAAATACAGAAGTATTTCATATCGGCCGGAACCTCGATTCGCCCTTCCTGACAAATCCGAAAGAAATGATCGATCGCATTCCGACTTGTGAAAATAATAGCTGTATGAGCTAGAATATTAATTTTCTGACGGCGGAAATCCTTAAAAGATTCTCCCTGAATCTGAATAAACGGCCGGAAATCGACCTGAATATTGTATTTGGTGGCTAAATCAAAATACGGAGATTTTTCGTCGGCGGGTCGGGATTGGGTCACTAACATCCGGTTTACTTTCGCGAGCCGGGTTTCTGTGGATTGTATACTGGTCTCGTTCATTGAATCTCTACGCGGGGTCAATAGTCAGGTTTAGTTTATAGTTTTGAGTTTATCGTTAAACACTTTCTCATTCGAGAATCGATTAACTAGGAACTATTAATGAAAAACTATAAACTTCTCATCAAAGGGCAAAACGCAATCCGATGATGAGGGGGATCAATTCAACGATACAAAGGTACGAAAATAAATAAAGATTCTTGATAGGTTCAAGACTCCGAATCACGAAGTATAACAAAGCCAGCCGCCCCACATAAAACACGATCAGCGGTAGCAACAATGCATTTTGCGACCATACTAGTGCGGAGGTATTATACGCAATGCCAACCAGCAGGAGCGTTAATAGGGCGAAAAACAGCAAAGAGGATTGTAAAACTTTAAAGTAGTGGACATTCACTACTTTATCCAGTTTATAGAGTCCTCCCATAATCTCCAGAGAAACATATTTACCCATCAGGCTTAGGAAAGCCACAATACTCAACAGAAAAAATTGGCCGACTTGCCAACCAAATTGCTGTTCGCCTAATAGTAATGCCCGTGACGCAAATACATCCAGATTACGGCTTTGCGCAAAAACTACCAGATAAGCAATGACAAAACTAAGGTTGAGTACAAAAAGCAGGTTCGTGCCACTAAGTGGGCGATTAATCAGAAATGATTCTTCTGGCGCTCGGAGCGAAACAAGATCACGCAGACTATAAAATCGTAAGAAAGCCCGGTGCGAGAACGTAAACAAAAAGGCATGAGACGCTACTAGAAATAGCAAACCAAGTCCTAAAAAGTTATCGTAGGCGGTCCGGATTCGGGGGCGAACGCTCAGATTATCGTCACGTAGAACAACCGGTTTCTGAGTCGCGGATTTGGGATAACCGATATAGAGTTGCTTATCTTCAATGCCGGGAGCACCATAGATAGTCAGGAAAATTTCGGGCTGCCGATAGACTCGATATAGGCTATCTATGTTGAGAACCTGCCATTGACCAGCGCGTAACTTTCGCTTCAGGGCTGCATTAATAAAAAGATAACCGTCTTGTTGAGTCGATACAATTAAACTGTAGCGTCGATTACTTTCGAGATCAATGTATGCACTTAATGCTGTTTGAGCAGCGTGTTGTTCAACGATGTAGGGCACGTAGGCTTTTGCTCCCTCATCGTACACCTGAAAATCTTCCTGAAAGCTGTGTACCGGATAATACTGTCCGCCTGGTCCGACTCCTATATTACGGGACGATTGAGCAGAAGCGGAAGAAATAAAAAAGAGTAAAAAAGCGAGAGAACTTAATAAAGAGCGAATCGGAGCGCCGAATCGGAATGAAAGAGCGAAAGAGTGAGGGCACACTGATAAGATTCTGGTATCGCTGTATCCTTTTGTCACTTCGCTCCGATTCGGCGCTCCGATTCGCTCTTTCACTCTTCCGCTCTTTAGTAAGCTCCCGTACTCTTTTATTTCCCAAGTGCTTTTAACATTGTGTCACCAATGTTGGCAGGGGATTCAACAACGTGAATACCGCACTCCCGCATAATAGCCATTTTAGCAGCAGCTGTATCATCAGCTCCGCCAACAATAGCCCCTGCGTGACCCATCCGACGGCCTTTTGGCGCTGTTTGTCCGGCGATGAATCCAACGACGGGTTTACGATTACCATCCGCTTTAATCCAGCGAGCGGCCTCGGCTTCCATGCCACCGCCAATCTCGCCGATCATAACAATTGCCTCTGTATCAGGATCATTCATCAGCAATTCAACAGCCTGCTTAGTTGTAGTTCCGATAATAGGATCACCACCGATACCAATAGCTGTCGATTGTCCTAAGCCGGCTTTCGTTAATTGATCAACCGCTTCATAGGTTAGCGTACCGGATTTAGACACAATGCCGATTGTTCCTTTCTTGAAAATGAAACCTGGCATGATACCTACCTTACATTCTTCGGCCGTCATAACCCCAGGACAGTTTGGTCCGATCAGACGCACATCTTTATCAGCCAGATAATTTTTCACCGCAACCATATCTTCTGTCGGAATACCTTCGGTAATGCAGATGATTACCTTGATACTAGCCTCGGCGGCTTCCATGATAGCATCAGCAGCAAAAGCGGGCGGCACAAATATGATCGACACATTGGCACCTGCTTTATCAACAGCCTCCTGAACGGTATTAAATACGGGCCGATCCAGGTGAGTTTGGCCACCTTTACCAGGTGTTACGCCCCCAACCACGTTGGTACCATATTCGATCATCTGCTGGGCATGAAAACTGCCTTCCGAGCCAGTAAACCCCTGGACAATTACTTTAGAATCTTTGTTGACTAAAACAGACATGATAGGTTTTAGAAATCGTTGGCGATACGGTTAACTAGAGGAAAGACGACGAAATAACAGTAGAAAGATTTTCAGAACATCATTCATCTTTCTTCGATTGTCTTATCGTCTCACATCTTCTAAAAAGTTGGGCAAAAGTAGCCGAAACTTCGTAAATTACGTGATGATTTTTTCGCACATCCTTTCTGGTTCTATTCTGGCCGGGGCAGGCGTTGGAGTATTCTGGCACTTTTTTGGACGGATTTCTCTATTCAACCGACTGTTATGGGGGTTCTTTCTGTTAACAACTTCGTTAGCCGCCCTAACTGGTGTTATTCAGTTCACTGGCAATGAATCCCTTGAGCCGCTGCATCACTCCATGATCGTTTTGTCTGATACTCTGGGAGTTGTATGCGCCGTAACGGCTGTCTATGCGCTTCTGAATCAGCAAACTATATCCTGGCTCACGTTTGTAGCGACGCTAATTTTTGGGCTATTTCTATTTATTAGTTTATTGATGCCCAACGCCGAGGTTTTTACACCTATCGTGCCTTCAATGGGTATTCTAGTGTTAATGTTACTTGCTGTGTTTTCACTGCTTCAGCGAAATAAACGCGGGTTATGGGTAGTTATGGCGGCTATGGCAATGGGGCTGGCCACCAAAGCGGATGCATTCAGCAGCCTGATTCATCCAACCGATTTTTACCATTATGCTACCACACTAGCCTTGTGGTTCTTCGGGAAAGCTTCCGATTGGCGCGTTGGCCCACAAAGAGATTAAACTATTCGTTAAATTATTTTAACTAAATGATTTATTAAGCAGTTAGAGCAGAGCATCCCTCATTGGTAGGGTTATTGAACGACCAAAGACGCTTTCTCGGCGTATAAACGCTTTACTCAACGAACGTGAATTTATTGGAAATAACCCACGATCCTATACAGATCGCTCAGTCTGCCCGACTTATTTATATGAGCGACACTATGCCTGGCATTCATCGCCAGCGCGCCAATCAGCAATTTGTTTATACTGATACCAAGGGTAACAAAGTAGACGATAACGAAACACTGAACCGTATCCGAAGCTTGGCCTTACCCCCCGCCTGGGAAAACGTCTGGATTAGCCCGAAAGTGAATGGGCATTTACAGGCTACAGGCCTCGATTCTAAACATCGGAAACAATATCGGTATCATCCTAAGTGGAATGCCATCCGTAGCGAAACGAAATTTTATCGGATGCTGGCCTTTGGGAAAACTTTACCCTTGCTGCGGGAAAGAATTGCCAAAGACCTTAAAACAACCTCTTTATCAAGAGATAAAGTCATTGCCATCGCTCTCAGTGTTATGGAGCAAACGTTGATCCGGGTAGGAAATGCGGCTTACGAAAAAGAATATGGTTCATATGGCCTGACAACTCTCAAGAATCGACACGTAAAGCTGGAAGGCAGCGAAGTCCGGTTCAGTTTTAAAGGCAAGAAAGGTATTTATCATGATATTACGCTGCACGACCGACGGCTGGCTCGATTGGTAAAAGCCTGTCGCGAGCTTCCGGGTAAAGAGTTGTTTCAATACCTGGACCAGAATGGAGAACGTCACCCGATTGACTCAGGAATGGTTAATGACTACTTGCACGAAACAATGGGCGACGATTTTTCAGCGAAAGATTTTCGAACCTGGGCAGGTACGGTCAACGCGCTACGATTGTTAGCCGAACTGGAGCCTTGTACTACCGAAAAAGAATTGAAGAAAAATGTGAATACCGTACTGGATGAAGTAGCCCATCAATTAGGCAATACACGTACCGTTTGCCGAAAACATTACGTACATCCGCAAATTCTAGAAGCGTATGAGTGTCAGGATTTGTCTCCTTATATCGCCCAAAAAGCCAGATTCCGTCAAACGAGTCCGTATGGCCTTGATGGAATTGAAAAATTATTATTGAAATTTCTGGAAGATCAGATCAAAAACGGCACAAAAAAATCGGCTAATTAGTCTTACTGTTCTGCCTTGACCCATTGGTCATTTTGGCAGTTTGAACAGATAGGAGTATCAGTAGCCGTTAATTTCTGTACGTTTCCGCAAACGCAACAAGCGTATGATCCAGGCTGCTTGATCAATTTGGTTGCCGTTTTCAGTGCATTCGGTAAAATGGGTAATCCAGCCCGTTTATCAGCCGATTTATAAGGAAAAACACTGAGCTCGCCAGTTGGCTCACGGATAGCTACGGATACCTCACCTAAATGTTTGATTCCTTCTAGTCGGAGGGCCGTGAATAATTCATCCTTGGTAAGATCTTCATCCTTAAAATTATTGATCAGGATAGAGCCATTTTCAATCACATAAACTGGTTTGCCTTCCAGTGCTCTCCGCACAAGATGATTTTTGTCTGATAATAAAGTCGTTAGTTTGTAACTGACAATCATGACAATGAATACGACTAATACCGAGGCTAATGGAACATCTTCATAAAACATAGGATCGCCAGCGGCTGAGCCTAATCCAATCACCAAAACCAGCTCAAAAACAGACAATTGCTTAATTTGTCGTTTTCCTGAAAGCCTGAGTGCAATGAGCAGAATCAGGAACATAGAGAAGGTGCGAAAAGCAACTTCACCCAAATATTGCCAGGGAAATTCGTCCAACAGGATACGCTCCCAGTCGAAGGGTTCAACCGGATCTTTCATATAATCAGCCAGAAATAGTGAGAGGGTAAATCCTGTAAGTAACTATTAATTTTTAGGGGCGGGGGCGTTGCTTTTACGAATTTTCATACCTCGATTTGAGGCCCATTCCTCCGCTTTGGATGTGCCGATAGCAATGGCGCGTTCTTCTTCGTATCCTTCAGCCAACAGGGCATTTGCAATGTCAACGGCTTTGCTGCGAACAGGAGCCATAAAGTTTTTCAACGAAACAGGATAATCATTCTTTGTCCAGGGCATGTCTGTAATAAATTATCGATAAACAGTTGAGTAACTGAGAAATAACTCCAACAGCAACTCAACTGTTTATCGATAATCCGGAATGGCCTATAAACCCATTTCCTGAGTGATTGTGCTACTTAGACGAAGTAGTTCTATTTCAGCGGCTTTGGCGGTATATTCGGCTTCGATCAGGCGAGTTTGCGCATCGACAGACGTTCGTTGTACATCCCGAAATTCAACGAACGTCGAATTACCGATTCGATAGCGATCGTAAGCAATTTCGACGTTTTGATTCGCTAATTGATTATTCAATACTTCCAGATTCAGGATGTTCAGACTATTCTGATAAGCCTGATAGGTTTGATTCAGTGCCGCTGAAAGTTGTAATCGCTGATTAGACTCCTGATCCTGAGCAATAATGGAATTGACCTTCGCATTTTGAATCTGGCGTTTCAGGTTATATCCATTAAAAATGGGGATAGCGGCCACTACGTTGTAAGTAATCGCGCTAGTGCGACCTGTTGCCACCCCAAAACCGCCCTGGTTATCCTGAAACTGATAGTTATAGCCCGTTTGGGCGGTTACCAATGGCAATTGCTGAGCATTTGCTAACTGGATATTTAAGTCAACAAACGAACGATTTAACACAGCAGCTGCTAATAAAGGGTTGTTAGACGTCAGTGATTGCTGTAGAATAGGCAATTGGAGTCCAGGACGAGCAATAATGGTGTCGCGAACCGAAAACTCGGTCTGTGGATCACGAATGAGCAAGGTATTCAGAATAATTTTCGCATTTCGCAAAGCCTGTTCCTGTGATAGCAGAGCAGCACTATCCGTATTATAATCAACTTGTGCGCTCAAAAAATCTACTTTCGATCGGGTCCCGACTTCGTAGTTTGCCCGGGCGAGTTCAAGACGTTCTCGCGAAATATCGAGTGCCTGACTAAAAGCAATCAATCGACGCAATTGGCGTACGACGTCATAGTAACTGGTTGTTATACTGGCAACCGTAGCTTCTACGTTTGCCCGCGTATTAACAGTACTTATTTGAAGTAACTGCTGAAGTTGCGAATAAAGTGTTCGGCGGGCATACCCATTAAAGACCGTGTAATTCAAATTGATACCCAGATTGGAGGTACGGTTAAAAATACCTTTTGCTTCCTGAGGAGGTCGAATATTATCAATGAATGTTTGCCGGAAGCTTTGTAAACTTCCGTTTGAGTTGCCGTTGAAGGTTAATGAAGGTAAATAGCCAGCATTTCCTTTGCTATAATTGTTTTGCGCAATCTCTTGTAACGACTTGTTAATATGAATTTGGTAATTCTTTTCAACAGCCTGCGAGATAGCCTGATTTAAGGTTAGAAGTTCACCAGGCTGGGGTAAATTAGCCATTGTGAAAGTCCGCTGCTGAGCACGTTGAATAGCATTGGGAGTTTGTTGAGATAAAGCCAGAATTGGCAGGCACACAAAAAGAAGGCAACTGCTGAGTTTCATTGATTTGAGGTTGATCGCTACAGTAGGACAAAAGTAAGAGAATCTGCAATTGGCCCGTCAGCTTATTCACCTTTCGTTTATCTTGCATACTTTCTTTTTCTTGCCAACCACTATGAAACACCTTTTTCTACTATTTTCTACTCTATCACTCCTATTATCAGGATGCTCATTCAAGGAAAAAGCAGATCTGCTTGTTACAAACGCCCAGATTTACACTGCCGATTCAAGCTTTTCCATGGCCGATGCATTCGTTGTAAAAGATGGAAAATTCCTAGCTGTAGGAAAAAGTCAGGAACTCAGTGATAAATATGAAGCGGCCACCAAGGTCGATCTGGATGGGCAACCGGTTTACCCAGGATTTTACGATCCTCATTCCCATTTTTTAGGTCTGGGCCAGGTACTAGATCAGGCCGATTTAGTAGGTGCGGAGTCGTACGATGAAGTCATCGAACGACTCAAGACATTCTATCAGGCACATCCGAACGCATTGTGGCTTACAGGTCGTGGCTGGGATCAGAACGACTGGCCCGAAAAAACATTTCCTACCAAAGAAAAATTAGATGCGGCTTTTCCAAACATCCCTATTGCATTAACTCGTATTGATGGCCATGCGCTGCTTGTCAACTCGAAAGCACTTCGTCTAGCGAATATTACAGCCGGATCATCAATAGCGGGTGGAGAAGTAGTGCTCGAAGGTGGTGAGCCAACAGGCGTATTGGTCGATAACGCCATGCAGTTTATTAAGCGAGTCATTCCCCGGCCCGATGTTGCCGACAAAGCCCGAATGCTCCTCAACGCCGAAAAAGCTTGTGTGGCATTGGGGCTTACAACTGTATCTGACGCTGGCATCAGTCCCGATGAAATCAATCTGATCGATAGTTTACACCGGGCTGGTAAACTCAAAATCCGCGATTATGCCATGATTAGTCTTGGTGAGCCAAATCTGAATTATTTTCTCAAACGTGGCCCTTTTCAAACAGATCGGCTTACGGTTCGCTCGTTCAAGCTTTATGCCGACGGAGCGCTAGGCTCGCGCGGTGCCTGTTTACGTCAACCGTACAGTGATCGTCCCGAAACGAGTGGTTTTCTATTACTTAGCCCATCCGAATTGGAGCGTGTCACAAAACTCCTCTATGCATCTGATTTTCAAGCTAACACGCACTGCATCGGCGACTCAGCCAATCATTTGATGCTGGATTTATATGGCAAGTTGCTGAAAGAAAAAAATAACCGGCGCTGGCGGATTGAACATGCCCAAGTCGTATCGCCCGACGATGTCTGGAAATTCGGGAAATATTCGATTATTCCGTCAGTGCAGCCAACCCACGCAACATCAGATATGTACTGGGCGGGTGATCGACTAGGGCCCGTTCGCGTCAAAGGAGCTTATGCGTTTAATGACCTGATGAAACAGAATAGTTTGATCGCTTTTGGCAGCGATTTTCCAGTAGAGGCCGTTAATCCATTGTTTGGGTTTCATTCGGCTGTAGCTCGTCAGGATGCTAAAAATTTCCCAGCTGGCGGCTATCAAATGGAAAACTCCGTTGATCGAAAATCAGCCTTGTTGGCAATGACACGCTGGGCAGCCTATGCCTGTTTTGAGGATCACCTCCGAGGCAGTATCGCTCCTGGTAAACAAGCCGACTTTGTTGTTCTCGATCAGGACATTATGACCGTTCCCAATCCACAAATTCGTCAGACAAAAGTACGCCAAACCTGGATCGGCGGAGAGCGCGTTTTTTAATAAAAGCTATCGAACGCAGGTCGTTATGCTCTGCGTTCGATTATTCTCAATAAACTTCCAGTAACTGATACATCATTTTATTGAACGTAACAGTCTCGCCCGCTTTTCGGCCTGTTAAAGCGTTTCCAATCGGTGATGCAATCGAAACGGCGAAATAATCTCGTCCGGCAAATGTCAGTTTCCCAGCGCCGATGCTGATAAAAAACATTCCTCGATTGGTTGTAACCAGACTTCCAGGTTGAACGGTATCATAGCTTTTCTCAACGGAAATCTGCTTAAGATCACGCTCTACTTTTAAGGCCTCGCCTAGCAGTTGGGCATGACGATCTCGCTCAAGCTGAGCCATTGCCCGACCAGTTTCGTATTTGTCTCCTGCACTGCTCTTCGATTCCGAGTTAGCGGCCTCCTGCGCAGCTTCCATAGCCTCTTGCGCAGTGCTAATTCGCTGTTGAACATACGATTCACAAAGGGCAAAGAGGGCTGATTTTGTTTGCTGATGCGTATTACTCACGTTATAAATTTCTTTTTTTCATCTCGGTTACTGCGAAATTGACGGCTCGTGCCGTTAGCGCCATAAATGTGATGGATGGATTTTGTGAACTGGTAGAAGTCATTGAAGCACCATCCGTTACAAACACATTCTTGACGGCATGCAGTTGATTATGTCCATTGAGCAACGATGTTTGCGGATCACGACCCATTCGTACGCCACCCATTTCGTGAATATCAAGACCCGGATTTCGGTGATCATCGTAAGGTCGAATGTGTTTACAACCCGATTTTTCAAGAATTTCAGCGCCCTGTTCCAGAAAGTCCTTCATCATTTTCAGATCATTGTCAGTATAGTCAATCGATGTAACGAGCTGCGGAATACCCCAGTCATCTTTGTGATCTGTACTTAGGCGAACGTGATTTTCATATCGCGGAATCGTCTCTCCTTGCATCATCATGAATACTGACCACGCTCCCGGATTACTTAGCTTATCTTTAAAATCTGCTCCAAAACCTGTCTGGGACGCCCCTCTATGCCAATTTGACCGAGCTGCGCTAAATGCTACCATATAACCACGCCGAAAATCCGTTTCCTGAGATCGAACGTTTCGAAAGTTGGGCATAAACGCCGTTGTTGGACGACGGCCATAATAATATCCATCGGCAAAGCCTTCATAATCAGCAACAATATTACCTCGGTAATTATGAAAAGCGACGTATCGGCCCAGCAAACCACTATCATTACCTAACCCATTCGGAAATCGACGCGAGGTGGAATTGAGCAGAATCAGGTTGGTATTTAGGCACGCGGCATTGACGAAAATAATTCGAGCAAAATAGTCTGTCTGCTGTTTAGTATGCGTGTCCATTACCCGAACACCAGTAGCTTTCCCTTTTGTCTCATCATAGATAATTGAATGGACAACCGAATCAGGACGCAAGGTTAGCTTACCCGTTTTAGCCGCCCAGGGAAGCGTCGATGAATTGGAACTGAAATAACCTCCATATGGACAGCCCCGATAACACAAATGCCGAGCCTGACATTGCGCCCGGCCCTGATCGAAATGAATTTGTTTCGGCTCCGTCAGGTGAGCACATCGGCCAATAATGACATGGCGATCTTTGTAATTTTCGGCAACTCGTTTCTGAATGTGTTTTTCCACACAGTTCAACTCCCAGGGCTTCAGAAATTCGCCATCGGGAAGCGTTTCCAAACCATCCTTGTTGCCACTAATCCCAACGAATTTCTCAACATGACTATACCAGGGTGCCAAATCGTCGTATCGAATTGGCCAATCGACTGCGGCTCCATCACGAGCATTGGCTTCAAAATCATATCGACTCCAGCGTTGCGTTTGTCGCGCCCAAATCAGCGACTTTCCTCCTACCTGATAGCCACGAATCCAGTCGAAGGGTTTCTCCTGTATATAGGGATGTTCAGCATCTTTGACGAAAAACTGCTGCGTGCTTTCGTCCAGCGCATAGCATTTAGTAGCAATAGGATTAGCTAGATCAAACGCGTCGGGCATCCGATTTCGATGCGGGAAATCCCAGGGATTTTTTGTAGCCGTCGGGTAGTCAACAATATGCCGAACATCACGGCCACGTTCCAGCACGAGCGTTCGTAAGCCCTTCTCACAAAGCTCCTTAGCCGCCCATCCTCCGCTAATTCCCGAGCCAATCACAATGGCGTCGTAAGTATTAGCTGCTTTAGCATCACCATTAATATGCATACGTTGATGATTTGAATCTACGATATTACACATTCTGCTCTCCTGCGCAAAGCCTATTCAGCTTATATTTATAGCCCTTACGAATAAGATACAAGACAGCTATTTTGTATGGAAACTATTACTGACGCTCCGCTTTCAGTTCCGCTACATCCAGGAGTGCCACTGCTGGGCAATACCCTCGCCTTTCTGTATAACCCACTGAGCACGTTACGAACATTGCAGGAGCGCCATGAACGACTTGTGCATCTGCGAATTGGCGGTCGGCATCAATATTTGGTTTTAAAGCCCGAAGATGCGAAACATGTTTTGCAGGAAAATCACCGAAATTATGGTCGTTCGCCCGCGTTTGAGGTATTGAAAATTTTCCTGGGAAATGGTCTTCTTACCAGCGATGGTGATTTCTGGCGACGTCAACGAAGACTGGCTCAACCGGCTTTTCACCGGCAGAAATTAGCCGCTCTGAGTCATACAATGGTTACCGAAACGGCAGAATGGATCGCTGAATTAAGACAACAAAACACTCAGCAGCCTATAAACATATCGCAGGCGTTTATGGACGTAACCATGCGAATCGTCTGTAAAACGCTGTTCGGTTCTGATGTTGTCGGAAAACTGCATGGACTATCATCGGCGCTCGATTCGCTTAACTATCTGGCGAACGACCGAATGCTATCGCCGATTCGGTTTCCGATTCACTGGCCAACGCCTAAAAACCAACGCTTTCGACGAGCGGCTGAGCAAGTTGACTCGTTTATTTATGGTATCATTGAGCAACGTCGGAAAAATCAGCAGACAGAGCATACTGATTTATTATCGATGTTTCTGGATGCTGAAGATGAGTTGACGGGCGAGCGTATGTCTGACAAACAGCTTCGGGATGAATGTGTAACTCTTTTTTCAGCAGGGCACGAAACAACAGCGGTGTCAATGGCTTGGACGATGTATCTACTCAGTCAGCATCCAAACGTCTTAACCCAACTGCAGAATGAAAGCAAAACGGTTCTGGGCGACACACTAATTCCATCACCAGAAGTTTTCCGATCGTTAACCTATACGCTTCAGGTTGTTCAGGAATCGTTGCGACTTTATCCACCTGCCTGGATCATGAGTCGACGAGCTTTCAATCCCGATCAGGTTGGCCCTTATACGATACCGGCTGGTGATTCGGCACTTATTTCCCCTTACCTGCTTCACCGCGACCCGGCAAATTGGCCTGATCCCGATCGATTTGATCCCGATAGATTTGCACCTGGTGGCCCTAAAGAGCAGTTACATTCTTATGCCTATCTACCGTTTGGCGGAGGACCTCGTCTGTGTATTGGGAATCAGTTTGCACTCATGGAAATGCAGATTTTACTAGCTATGCTGGTTCGTGAATTTGATGTTAAATCGGTGAAGAACCAACGTATCGTTCCAAAGCCACTCATTACTTTACGACCGAATCAACCTATTAAAATACATCTTGCCTAATTAATCAATTTAGATTTTTTGAAGAATTTTTGATTTAAACCGTTCCACGGAGCAACCTAAATGGCTATTATATAAGCTTATTAACATTTTGGTAATATACAACCGTGAAACAGATTTGTATCTTTTGGAGATAGGCTTGACTTTATGGGTCAGATCGTCAAACTTAGATAGTCCATTGATGTTCTTAATTCAATTCACTTTAAAGGCGACACAATGAGACTACAAATGCACGCCGTTAAATTTACGGCAGATCAGAGCCTGTTCGATTTCATCCAGGCTAAGCTTAACAAATTAGACACTTTTTATGATCGCATTATTAGCGGAGAAGTGTTTCTGAGATTAGAGGGAGCCGACTCTAATAAAGTCAAAGAAAAAATTGTCGAGGTCAGACTATTGATTCCCGGAAAGGAGATTTTCGTAAAGGAGCACGACAAAAGCTTCGAAAGCGCTACCGACCGGGTAATGGATGTTCTGAAAGACAAACTCGTTCGTTTTAAACAGAAACGAAACGATATTTCCAGTCCGGCAATAGTAGAAGCTAAGTCCCGAGTTGAAGCCGAGGATGAAATCTTCGAAGATGATTTGTAATCCATCTAACTAGCCCAATAACAGCGAAAGCCACTCCAAACGGGGTGGCTTTCAATCTATACAATAAATAGGGGCTGATTACAGGCTGAATTCAGCTTTGATTTGATCGACAAAATCAAGTTTTTCCCACGTAAATAGCTCAACTTCAACTTCTTTTGAGTTACCGTTTGAGCCGAAGGTTTTCTTAACAATCTCGTTTTTACGACCCATGTGTCCGTAAGCCGCTGTTTCCGAATAAATCGGGTTACGTAGTTTCAATCGTTGCTCAATCGCGTACGGACGCATGTCAAAGATTTTGCCAACTTTCTCCGCAATATCTCCATCGTGCATATCCACTTTAGCGGTACCGTAGGTATTTACATACAAACCACATGGTTTCGCGACGCCGATAGCGTAAGAGACCTGAACTAGCACCTGATCGCAAAGACCAGCGGCCACCAGATTTTTGGCAATATGGCGAGTCGCATAGGCAGCTGAGCGGTCCACTTTCGAAGGATCTTTGCCAGAAAAAGCCCCACCGCCGTGAGCACCTTTTCCACCATACGTATCAACGATAATCTTACGACCCGTCAAACCTGTATCGCCGTGTGGCCCACCGATTACGAATTTGCCGGTTGGGTTGATGTAATACGTAATATCGCTGGTAAACAGGCTGTGTAATTCCGCTTTTTGAGCAGCTTTTACACGAGGAATAACAATATTGATAATATCTTCCTTAATTTTTGCCAGCATCGTTGCATCTTCGGCAAAATCGTCGTGTTGTGTTGAAACGACAATAGTATCAATCCGAATTGGCTGGTGATCGTCAGAATATTCAATCGTCACCTGCGACTTCGCGTCAGGGCGCAAATACGGCATTAGATCAAGCTCGTTGTTGCGGATATGCGACATTTCACGCAGAATTGCGTGGGCCAGATCCAACGGCAACGGCATGAAATTATCGGTTTCGTTGGTTGCATACCCGAACATCATTCCCTGGTCACCAGCACCCTGTGCATTTGCTTTCGTTTCAAAATCGTCGTTTGCAACTTCACGGTCAACGCCCTGATTAATGTCAGCTGACTGATCATGCAAGGCAGAGAAAATACCGCAGGAGTTTGCTTCAAACATATATTCGCTCTTGGTGTAACCAATTTTACGGATCACCTCACGCGTAATTTTTTGAACGTCTAAGTAAGTGTCGGTTTTGATTTCGCCAGCCAGTACAACCTGTCCCGTGGTAACGAGGGTTTCGCAGGCTACTTTGCTGGACGGATCAAACGCTAGAAAATTATCAATGAGTGCATCGGAAATTTGGTCGGCGACTTTATCGGGGTGTCCCTCAGACACAGACTCGGAAGTGAAAAGATAAGGCATTGCGCTATCCGTATGGCTTGGTTCGAACCGCAAATTTATTAGTTTCTAACCAAGCAACAAGTCAACAATATCCGACCCTATCTATTAACCAACAATTTTTCGTTTTAACACAGCGAAAAAAGCAGATAGAAAAGGCCAGAAGGGCATAGTGGAAAATAGGCGCACTTCCTCGAAAAAGTGGGTATCTTCATCTAAAAACTTAAAAACACGACGAGGATTTTCCGTGTAAACTCGGGTAAAAATATCATCGGCAGGATGCCGACGATTTTCCAGCACATTCAGAAAAATACTATCATACAGTTTAAATCGACGTTTAAACCAGGGTTCTTTTCGATGCGGTTTCCCCGTTTCGGCCAGATTTTTAACGATAGCCTGTAAATAGCGCTGTGTTCGCTGGAATGTGTACCCCGTCGATGCTTTTGTAAATCCTCCAGCTGTCCCTATTCGGATAATATGATCCGACGGGTTTTCCTGCGTCGGTTCGTCCGACATAGGAATTACACCATACTCTGTTTCGCAAATTTTGTAGGTACCGGTATCCAGAAATCGATCAATATACTGGCGAAGTTCCGTGTCATATTCATCATGTGGCAATAGGGTTTCATTGAATAGTGTGAACTCCACCAGAGCCGTTTTTTCATTGAAGGGCAATACATAAAAAAACCGGCAATCGCCTTTCTGATCGATCCGAAAGTCCATTATTTCAGGTCTTTCCGGGGTGAAACACGGTTTTTCGGTCGTAATTACCCATCCCTTAAAATGCTGAAGTAGGTTGTGATTTTCAGGTTGATCGAGTTTTAACGCGAACGTACTATCAAAAATGTAATCGGCAATGTATGGCTCATCGTCGGCAATAATAAAGCCGCCCTGGGGTGTATCCTTAATCCGCTCAATCGTCACTTGTTTTCGCTCGACGTTAGGCCATTTCGCCAATTCGGCTTCCATAAATGTATAGAAATCTATTCCGCGTAACATCTTGTATCGATACTTTCCCATGTCGAGCGGGCCGGAATACGTAGTGCCGTGAAAGGAAATTGACTCCCATGTACGAAACAGGATGCCTTCAAAAGGCCGAGAACGAATTGTCTTCTTTTTCGATGAATCACGCTCCCAAAAACACCAGGTTCGGTCGTTGCGATTCTTCGGTTCGCGATCCAGAATCAAAATACTTCGATCACGCAAGGGCGACTGTAACAAGTAATAGGCCAGACTTAGGCCTGCCATCCCCCCTCCCGCAATGATGAAGTCGTATTTTTTCATGCAACAAAAAAAGTCCGGGCCGTTGGTCCGGACTCTGCTCTTTAAACGAACGAAGGTAGTTAAATTGTTTTGGGCGAAATAAAGGCGCCTACACGTTTACGTGTTTTTCAGCATGGTAACTCGAACGCACCAGTGGGCCAGATTCCACATATTTCAAGCCGCGTTTCAGTCCTTCCTCACGATACATCGCAAAGGTTTCGGGATGAATCCACTCAATTACTTCGTGGTGCATTTTCGTCGGTTGCAGATACTGGCCAAGCGTTAATACGTCGAGTCCATTTACAACCAAATCATCCATTGCTTTGAATACTTCGTCGTGAGTTTCTCCTAAGCCGAGCATAATACCCGATTTAGTTCGTTGTCCATATTCTTTAGTCCGACGAATTTGCTCAAGGCTACGTTCGTAACGCGCTTGTGGGCGCACACGTCGATACAGTCGTTCAACGGTTTCCATATTGTGCGAAACCACTTCCTGACCGGCCGAAATCATTCGCTCAAGGGCTTCCCAGTTTCCTTTCGTATCTGGAATCAGTGTTTCAATAGTTGTTGCTGGCGACGCTTCCTTAATAAGCCGTACAGTTTGATACCAGATTTCGGCACCCCGATCTTTCAGTTCATCGCGATTAACCGAGGTAATAACGGCGTGTTTCACTTTCATCAACACAATGGCTTCAGCCACACGTCGGGGTTCATCGGTATCGTATTCGTTCGGGCGTCCGGTTGCTACTGCACAGAACGTACAGCTCCGCGTACAGACATTTCCCAGAATCATAAATGTAGCGGTACCAGCTCCCCAACATTCGCCCATATTCGGGCAGTTGCCACTTTCACAAATCGTATGGAGCTTATGCTCATCAACCAACTTACGGACTTTGGCGTATTCGGGCCCGATTGGAAGTTTCACACGAAGCCAATCTGGCCGTTTTTTTCGTTGTTGCTCGGAGGGTATTACAGGTAGTTCGATCATGTCTCCTCAATCCTTTCCAGCAAAATTCGTTTTCGGGCGGTAAAGTTCAAATAGCAAAAGGCAGAGGGGTAAGGGCAGGGGGTGAAATTTTGCTTCTTTTTACCCTATGCCCTTACCCCTCTGCCTTTTGCTATTATTTCTTACTTCCAAAAAAGAGCGTTAAGTACGCCGAGGTGAAGAAACTCCGATTTCCATCTTCTCGACTTCCTGTATTACTTTGGTTGGGGATAATTACGATTTTATTCGGAAACATTTCAGCCAGAAAACCGATTTCAACGCCGGTGGTATTGGCTCTAAATGCACTTAATTCAAAACTCAAAGCTGCTTTTACGTTCAATCCCACCGTCAGTTTCGACTGATCCAGGCCTTGAAAAAAACCACCTGCGCCCGTAACGGTTTCGCCGGTAGCGGTCGCAAATCCATTTACCTGCGATGCCGGAACAGTTCGTGATGAATTGCCGTAGGAAACTTCAAGATAATAGGGTTTAATAATTCCCAACGATGGGCCAGCTGCCAGAATTCCGCTGACGGCAATCCCCTCGTCGCTATTCCGCTGAAATAATTTTACTTCTCGACCGTACTGAGGACGCACCACAAACAGATAATTTTCTTTTCCGAATATGTAGCGTGAACCAATCGAATTAATCGATGACTGAAGCTCTTTGGGGTGTTTTACATTGACAACCTCAATACTTAAATATCGATACTGAGGCATACCAAACAGCTTCCCCGGCAATAGTTTCGACCGCCGATAGGAGAATCCGCCAATAATACCTGAGTTTGTATTAGTTGTAAGCCCAAAGGTGGTTATCGTAGAGTAATTGTCATCCTCGGCGTCCGAATTTTGCGCAGAAGTAACCGTACTCGCTAAGAGCAGGCTAGCTACCGCAAGGCCAAATAGTCTGTATAGTGTTTGCATTTCAGTAAGATCCTGAATTAAAGCTAATCATTTTTACACTTATTCACAAAATCGGCAATCACAATTAGCGTAACTACACCATTCTTTATATGTTTAAGGCTAAAACAACCAACTCTATTTTTTTAATAGGAATTTAGGGAATGTTACTACTCCCAATATCCAGGGAATTTATCTACTGGCCCTTTCCTGATTAACAAACTGATATACGTATTTCTTTATGGCAACGATTCATATCGATTATTTGGGCGGTTTGCGAACCGATTGTGAACATCTGCAATCCGGTACACACATCAATACAGATGCTCCTACTGACAATCAGGGATTAGGTGAAGCCTTCTCTCCTACTGATTTAGTCGCGAATGCATTAGGAACGTGCATTATCACTACCATGGCAATCAATGCACGTCGTGATAATCTTGATCTGGCAGGTAGCGAGCTTGACGTAACGAAGGTCATGACTACTCAACCACCACGGCGGATCGCCCGAATTGACATCAGTCTACTGCTTCGCGCCAGCCAGGATGGTAAGGCTATTCTTCCCGATGATGAAACGCGCGCCAGACTGGAAAAAATTGCTCATACCTGCCCGGTTGCCTTATGTCTTCATGCCGACGTTGAACAGCGAGTAAGTATTCGATGGGAAGAAACAGTTGGTGAAACAGCCTGACTGAGCTCAGCATTCTGAATGGCAAACCTGCAGGCTGCTGTCTGTAATATTTGCTTGATTGAATTTTTACGCGTAAAAATTCAATCAAGCAAATATCTTTCTTTGTTCACACGCCTACTTTCCAGTTAATATAGATCGAGCATCTATAGTTGATCGCTGACGAATATACGTCCATCGCGCACAACTTCATTTCGATTGCTTTTTCTGTTTACGTTTCTGCCGCCAATACTTTATGTCAGCTGTCAGATTCTCCAGAAAAAAGGATGGCCCTACAGACAGATACAGCCCCGAGTAATTAATCTGGCTCTCGGGTATATCTTTTTTGAGTATGAACCGATAACCCGTCAGCACGTTTAATCCGAACCAGTGTAGAGGGCGCAACCATCGTACGGTTGGAAACTGGTAGGCAGCCGATACCCCAACACCCAAAGGAATAAAGACTCCACGGGCCAGTTCATGCTTTTCAGCAAGGTCATCGTTCAGTTCATAACGTGAATGGCCGTATCCTAATTCAATAGGCATACTCACTTCAAAGGCTTTCCGGCGCAGCCAATAACGCTCATAATAAACGGTAGCCATACGAAGGTGACGCGTAATCGATTCTGATGAATTGGGCAGCAAACCAGGCTGATCCAGATGTTGATTAACAAAATAAAACCCTACTCCCGCCTTAAAACTAGCCGATCTTCCACCCGACAAATTCGCTCTTCGGTGGCTGGGTGGAAACAAAAAACCGGCACGTAATCCATATACACTAACTGGCCTGCGTCGGTTATCTTCTGTACGGGTATCATTAAAAAAAGTAAAACGCTGATCGGTCGAAGCTGTAAATGTGAGCGACTTAGGCTTAGTTGCTGAACTTGAATCAATAGGTTGTTGTACCGACTTATCGGTCAATCGAGTAGTTTTATCGATCGATACTTTAGGTTGAGCTGTTATCGTCTGGATAGAAAGCCATAGTAAATAAGCTATGGTTAAATTTCCTATAAACTGCATAGTTTCATTCCGTTGATAAAGCTTATAACGGTATCTGAAACCAATAGTTTAGTTTAGGACCCTGCCTTTAATTGCTTCTGTGGAGGATTTTTTATTAAAAATTTTTACTAAGTCCGATAGCCTATTTGCCTTCAAAAAAAGTAGTGCCAATTTTCTTTGATGAAACCAGGGTATAAACCTTAGCAAAATATTAGAATAATACAAAATATCATACATTACTGTTTCTATAAACATAGATAGATTAACTTATAAATACAGTGAATGAATTACTTTTAAACCTTCAAATTCTACTAATTTTCACGACCGGGAACGATCCCGGAAACGCTTGCATAAAAAAGTGAGAAATTTTATTCTTTATGTCTATTTTTTTTCAGAATATTATAGTGGCATTATTTCAAACTAAAATAGTACATAATAAAGCTTATTCGAAGAATAATCCATAATCATCTTCAGTGACGTAGACGAGTTTTTGCCCATCTGAATAATGCCTTCAATAAGTAGAAACCCTTATATCTGACGCTTTGGCCTACACGCAACAGCTATACACCGTGTCCCATAAGCCATATTCCGCTTACAGTGTCGAGGAGCTTGCCCTTGATGACTTGTTTGTGCGTTGGGTTCAGCACCCCAACGACGACGAGGTGGAAGCGTACTGGCAAAATTGGCTGGCACAAAACCCAGATTGTGAAGAAACCGTTGAGGCTGCTCGCAGGCTGATTCAGGCCAGTAGTCAGCCAATGTTACCAGCTCTAACGACTGACGAAATATCATCTGTGTGGGGTCGAATTCGGGAATCACTCCAAACGATGGAAGACCTGCGTACGTTGCAACCTGACGTGCGGGTTGTTGTTGGCTGGTGGTACTTTATTCGAACAATAGCGGCTGGGTTAGGTGTCATGCTTCTGATTGGCTGGGCATTGTGGATGCAATATGGTCCTAATCAGCGTATCTCAACCATTAGTACAACAGCTCATCAAACCCGACAAATTCGCTTGCCCGATAACTCAACGGTAACGCTTTATCCAAATAGTTCAGTGCGGTATGCCCGGCGATGGAATGACGAAACACCCCGAGCCGTCTGGCTGAAAGGAGAAGCCGATTTTTCGGTAACACACCGTAGCGATACGACATCGGCACGCCTGTTTCGGGTTCATACAACCGATCTAACAATTGAAGCACTGGGAACAGCATTCCGAGTGACTCAACAGTCTGCTTCTACATCGATAGCTTTAACATCTGGTGCTATCAACCTGCTTGTCAAACACCATAACCCCATCCAACTGAAACCGGGAGAATGGATCGAGGTTCCAACCAGTTTGGACAAATCATTACCCTAAGCTGCTTTCTTTAATAATTAACTCTTACTTAAGCCTACAATGCAAAACACAATTACCCAACCTCCACGGAGATCGTGGCTTCCTCTGCTTGGCCTGACAGCGCTCGCGCTGCTTGGGCAACCGGCGTATAGTGCGCCACCAACCAACCGACCGGCAACGGATAATCCTGCTCAGGAGCGAACGGTAACCGGGAAAATCCTGTCGGCAGATGACAACACTGGCCTGCCAGGCGTAAGCGTGGCCGTTAAAGGTACTACTCGTGGAACAACCACCGACGCTGAGGGCACCTACCGAATTAGCGTTCCTACTAACAATGCGGTGCTGGTATTTTCAGCAGTAGGCTTTGTTACCCAAGAGGTTACCGTTGGCAATAAATCAGCCGTTAATCTGACCTTGAGTACGGATAACCGATCCCTGAACGAAGTGGTCGTCGTTGGTTATGGTACATTGAAAAAGAGCCAGACTACAGGTGCTATCTCATCAATTACTCCTAAGCAAATCACCGAACAACCCGTGACCAATATCGGTCAGGCCATGCAGGGACGAGTAGCCGGGGTGGACGTAGCTCAGTCAGGTAGCCGACCCGGTTCTGTGCCAACGATCCGCATTCGCGGACGCCGTTCGTTCAACGCCGGTAACGATCCATTGTATGTAGTAGACGGAATTCCGCTCGCCAGAGAATACGAAGACATCAACCCGAATGATGTGGCTTCTATGGAAATTCTGAAGGATGCTACTGCAACAGCTATCTATGGCGCCAGAGGTGCTAACGGCGTTGTACTGGTTACGACCAAACGCGGCAATCCAAACGGTAAAACGACCATCAGCTACGATAATTATGTAGGGTTTACTGATCCACTGGATAAAATTCACTTATTCAGCGGCTCTGAATTTGCTGAATTTGTTCGGGAAGCTTATCGGACTACGGGCAACTACAAAGACGCGAACGGAAATCCAGTACCAACGGGTGTAGCTGATGCTTATGCTGATTCTAAGGTAGCTGTATTGGGTGGCGATCCAAACGTAGCTGCGGGTCTCGCTGCAAACCGGAATACTGATTGGCAGTCGTTAATTCTGAAACAGGGCTTCCAGCAGAACCACTCGCTAGGTATTCAGGGTGGCAATGAGAAAACTCAGTTTTATATCTCAGCTGGCTTTTTCCAGGACAAAGGGATCATGCCTGGGCTGGATTTCACCCGCTATTCGCTACGCGCCAATGTTGATCACCAGATCAATAAGGCACTTAAAGTGGGAATTGCCTCCTATATGATGTACAGTCTGCGTAATGGAGAGACATTGAACCCATACAATTCAACGCTTCAGCAAAATCCGCTCGGCAGACCGTACGACGACAACGGAAATTTGATTTTCTTCCCAACCAATGATGCACTGCTTACCAACCCGCTGGCCGAAGTAATACCGGGCGCTCAGATTGACGAACGTAAAAAATACCGGATCTTCAATAGCGTTTATGCGGAAGTTAACATTCTGGAGGGATTAAAATACCGGGTCAATTTTGGTCCTGATTTCACCATCAACCGATATGGCCGCTTTATTGGCGCTCAGACGAATGCCCGGAAATATGGCGATCCACAGGCTTCTTTCACTAGTACCTTCAATTTCGACTATACGCTGGAGAACGTAGTGACCTATAATAAGAAGGTTGGCGATCATAACTTTGGCATAACAGCGCTCCAATCCATTCAGCGCGATAATTCTGAAGGAAATAATATTTCTGTGCAGGGTGTTCCCGCCGAATCTCAGCAGTTCTACAATGTAGGTAATGCCAGCTCAGTATTGGGTGTCGGTAGCGGACTGGTTCAGTGGACGATTAACTCCTACATGGGTCGTATTAACTACGACTACAAAGACAAATACCTAGTGACAGCCACCATCCGTCGGGATGGATCGAGCCGATTCGGTGAGAACACGAAGTATGGTAACTTCCCTGGTATTGCGCTGGGCTGGAATATCAGCAATGAGGACTTCCTGAAAGGCTCTTCCTGGGTTGATCTGCTGAAACTGCGGGCTAGCCGGGGGTCGGTAGGTAACCAGGGGGTAGCACCTTATCAAACCCAGGGACTATTAGGCCGTACAGTATATGCATTTGGTAACACACCAGCTTATGGCTATCGTCCAGAAACAATCGGAAACCCTGATTTACGGTGGGAAACCTCAACGACCACAAACGTTGGTGTTGATTTCAGCCTCTGGCGTGGCCGGGTAACGGGTGCAGTCGAACTGTATCAAACCCGTACTACCGACCTGTTATTATCGGATTTGCTACCTACGTCCGTTGGTTTCAACGCTGTAACCCGGAATATCGGCGAAACCCAGAACAAAGGGGTAGAAGCTAGTATCTCGACCGTAAACGTGAATACAAAAAGTGGTTTCAAATGGACCTCCGACATTGTGTTCACCAAGAATTCGGAATCGATCATATCGCTCTTCAATGGCCCTGTTGATGATGTAGGGAACAAACGTTTCATTGGCAAACCACTGACCGAGTTTTTCGACTACAAAAAAGCCGGTATCTGGCAGACGAACGAAGCTGATGCGGCTAAGTCTTACCAAAGTGCAGTTGGCCAGATTAAAGTACAGGACACAAATAATGATGGTAAAATCACGGCTGACGACCGCGTGTTCTTAGGTTCTGATATTCCAACCTGGAGCGGTGGTATCACCAACCGGTTCAGCTACAAAGGATTTGACTTTAACTTCTTTATTTATGCCCGGATTGGCCAAACCATCCTGAGCGGTTTCCACCGGGATAACAACCAGTTAGCTGGTCGTTATCAGCAAATTAAAGTAGATTACTGGACACCCAACAACCCGACAAACGAGTTCCCACGGCCTAACTCAAGCCAGGAATTCCCTGTATACAATCAGGCCATCTATTACTTCGACGGTTCGTTTGTGAAGGTTCGGAACATCAACTTTGGGTACACGTTCCCAGCAAGCATTACGTCGAAACTCCGCATGCAGTCGCTTCGTTTGTTCGCCAGCATCCAGCAGCCATTCATCTTTTCGAGCTACCGGTCGAAGTATAACGGTGTCGATCCTGAAACAAGTGATGGTACAGTCAGTAACGGTGTTACTCCAGCTACCCGAGTTACAACTTTTGGTCTAAACGTTAAATTCTAAACATAGGCACACAATTGACCCGTGTTTAAAAACATCATTATAAAAGATATGAACTCATTTTTTTCGCCAAAATCATTCCGTATCCTGGCCCTTTCCGCTCTAATGTTGAGCGGTCAGGCCTGTAAGGATATACTGGATGAAAAAGTAATCTCGCTTATTGGCAACGATTATATCAACACGCCCAAAGGCTTTGAAGATGCCAGTAAAGCGGCTTATTCATCCATGCGAAATTTCTACGCATCGGAGCGCGGACTGACAATGACCGAGTTCGGTACGGATATTTACCAGGCCGGGGCCGATGGTAGCTATAAAGGGTTTCACTTCTACGATACCCAAATGAACAGCTTCGTCGACATTATCCAGCAGATGTGGGAAGAGTTGTACAAAGGGATAAATACCTGTAATGCAGTTATTGAGCGTGCTCCATCCGCTACTGTTTCAGATGCGATCAAAAAGCAACGCGTAGCCGAAATGAAATTTCTTCGGGCGCATTACTACTTTATTCTGGTACAACAATTCGGTGGAGTTGACCTGCGGTTGACAGAAACTCTGGGACCAACGAAAGTAACCAGCCGGGCTTCTGAAACAGATATTTATAAACAGATCACGGCCGACTTAGAAGCATCTTTAGTAGATCTGCCTGCTGTTAGAGCAGCAGCACAGGGTGCTAGTGATTACGGACGGGCTACCAAATCGGCGGCTGAACACCTGCTCGCTAAAGTTTATCTGACCAAAGCTACGTCAACGGCCAAAGCCGCAGATGATTATGCGAAAGCTGCAACTTACGCACAGAACGTAATTAGCAACTACAGCCTGAAATTATTGCCGGATTTTGCCAACGTGTTCGCTCAGGGATCTGGTGAAATCAACGATGAGGTTGTTTTCTCAGTGCAATACACATCAGATCCGCTCACCAATATGAACACAGCGAATACGAACAATGGCGACGGAAACAAGCTGCACTTGTATTTTGGGATGCAGTACGATGTGCAGCCTGGTATGAAGCGCGATATTGCCAACGACCGGCCTTTTAAACGTCTACGTCCAACGCCTTATCTGCTTGAAACCGTTTTCAAAGATCGGGTGAACGACTCTCGCTACAAGAAGACGTTTAAGGATACATGGCTGAGCAACAACCCCGGCGCAAACCTGAATACATCTTTCGACAACAGTAAGGCCAAAATGACGCTGAAAGCGGGTGATACAGCCATCTATATTCCGGGTGTTGAATGGACGATGGCGCAACGAGCCGCTAAGCCTTATCAGGTTTTGGTGCCTAGTGCCTACACCGCAGCTTTATTCCCAACGCTGCAAAAATTTCTTGACCCGAACCGTCCTGACTTGACCTACGAACAAGGTAGCCGCGATTACATCGCTTTCCGGTTAGCTGAAACGTATCTGATTCTGGCCGAAGCGCAAATAAAATTGGGTAAAACAGCCGAAGCGACTACTGCCATTAACACAGTACGTCGGCGGGCAGCTTGGCCTGGCAAAGAAGCGGCTATGGAACTCAATGTCGCTGATGTGTCGATGGAAACAATCTACGAAGAGCGTGCCCGTGAATTAGCTGGCGAGCAAACCCGTTGGATGGATCTTAAGCGTTGGGGAATTTTGGTGGATCGGGTTAAAAAATATAACACCGATGCTGTGGCCAACATAAAAGAGACGCATAATTTCCGTCCAATTCCACAAACACAGATTGACCGAACAGAAGGAGGAAGCGCAAAATTCCCGCAGAATCCGGGCTTCTAAATAAGTGAAAAGTGAAAGAGCGAATGAGTGAATGAACGAAACTAATCCGATAGAAATTTTCTGATTTTTTCGCTCTTTTGCTCATTCGCTCTTTCACTATTTTAAAGCAGTAGAATAAAAAACCTTCCTCTTCTTTCAATCTTAGTCAACTTGATTTTACCATTTTTAACTTATGCAGGAAACCGTCAATCGAAGACAATTTCTCACTAGGGCTGGCTTATCAGCCTTGGCAATTACAGCTGGATTCGATCAATTATTGGCTCGTCCGGCCATTCCAACAGGACTCAAAATTGCTTACTCGGCGATTACGTGGGGAGGTAACGATGCACAGGCGATTACGGATCTGTCAACACTAGGGTATCACGGTATCCAACTTAGGGCTAATGCCTTTGGGCCCTACAAGGCTAAACCATCTGAGCTGAAAGCGATGCTTGATCAGAATCATCTGACGTTGGCGATGTTTTCGAGCGGTAATGTTGAGATTGATCCGGCAAAAGAGCAAAGTACGATTGACATGCACGTTGCCCACGCCAGTTTTGTGAAAGCGCTGGGCGGTTCCGCTTTTCAAATGACTAACAGTTTGCGTCCGAAAGATCGGCTACCAACAACGGACGAATTGAAACGGTTAGCGGCTGTTATGAATGAAATTGGCAAACAGACGGCTGACTTAGGCGTTCAGGCCACTTACCACAATCACATGAATCAACTCGGTGAAACACCCGAAGAAGTGGATGTGATTGTACAGGCAATGAATCCCAAATACTGTAAACTCCTGCTCGACATTGCGCATTACAAACAAGGAGGTGGCGCCCCTGAAAAGGCGGTAAAACAGTATAAAGATATTATCCATGCGCTGCATCTGAAAGACACAATGTCGCCTGTTCCTGATAAGCCGAACGATCCGAAGGCGTACAAATTCGTTGAATTGGGCCGGGGAAATGTAGATGTTCCAGCTGTTTTTAAAGCGCTGGAAGAAATCAGGTTTAAAGGCTGGGGAATTGTTGAACTAGATGGTGTACCTGAGAAAGATAAAACCCCAGCTCAGTGCGCTCAGATCAATAAAGATTATATAACTAAAACACTTCGCGTTCCCTTATGAAAGCTTGACTGAGCGAAAGAGTATATTGAGTCGACTAATCACTCTTTCACTCAGTCACGCTTTCACTCTTTATTTATGAAACAATTCATTTCCGGATTACTGCTGTTAAGTCTGATTGCAGCTAAAGATCCACAGGCGCCCAATACGTTAACAGCGCAGGAAAAAAAAGACGGCTGGAAATTGCTCTTTGATGGCAAAACCACGAACGGTTGGCGGGGTGCTTACAAAGATAAGTTTCCCGCAAAAGGCTGGGACATTACCGATGGTATGCTGACTATTCAACAATCGAACGGGTCAGAATCGGAAAGTTTTGGCGATATTGTTACGGATGGCGAATACAGCGATTTTGATCTCGTGTTCGATTTTAAACTGACCGAAGGAGCCAATAGCGGCCTTAAATATTTTGTAGCGGAACAGTCTCCTAAGCCAAAGGGCTCCGCTTTTGGGCTTGAATTTCAGGTATTGGATGATGATAAACACCCTGATGCTAAACTAGGTCGTGATGGAAATCGCACCGTTGGTTCGTTATATGATTTGATTCCAGCTACAGGTAAAAAAGCGAATCCAATTGGGGAATGGAACACAGGAAGGGTTATCTCGAAAGGAAAACATGTCGAGCACTGGCTCAATGGTAAGAAAGTCGTTGAATATGAGCGAGGCAGTGAGAAGTTTCGTGAGCTGGTCGCTATGAGCAAATACAAAGCGCCGGAATACAATGCTAATGGTCGTTTTGGGGAAGCCCCCAAAGGTCATATTCTGCTTCAGGACCACGGCAACCGTGTGTACTTCCGGAATATGAAAATCAAAACTCTATAAATGGCGTTAGAATTCTCTGCTAAACGCCTTTATATCAATAGCTAACATTCATTTATTGGTTAAAGTATATGGAAAATCGTCGTGATTTTATAAAAAAATCAGCGTTAGCTGGCCTGGGGATGAGCTTCTCAGCAAGTAGTTACGCTCGTATCCTCGGCTCAAACGAACGCGTTCGGGTTGGGATTGTGGGCTTCTCGGATCGCTTCCGTCAGTCGTTAGCCCCTGCCTTTGCCGAACATGCAAAAGCTCAAAATTTTGCCTTCGTCGGCGTATCAGACATCTGGAGTCGTCGCCGTGAAGAAGCAGAAGCCTACCTGAAAGGAAAAGGCTGGAACGATAACACATTTTTCAAAGCACGCAACAACGACGAACTATTCGAGCGTAAAGACGTCGATGCTGTTATCATTTCAACTGCCGACTTCCAACATGCTTTACACTGTGCAGCAGCCGTTGAATCGGGTCATGATGTGTATTGCGAGAAGCCGTTCGCTGAAGCATTAGACGACGCCCGTAAGGCGCTGAAAGCGGTTGAAACTTCAAAGAAAATTGTCCAGATTGGTTCACAACGTCGGTCAACACCAAGTTATCACGCAGCCAATGATTTTATTAAATCAGGGAAGTTCGGTGATATCACGATGGTCGAAATGACCTGGAATGTCAATCAACCCGGTCGTTGGCGCCGTCCTAAACTGGTATCCGAAATTCGGAAAGAAGATACCGACTGGGATCGTTATCAAATGAACCGGCCTAAAGTTGCCTGGGACCCACGAAAGTACCTTGAATTCCGATTATTCTATCCCTACTCATCGGGTATTCCAGGACAATGGATGTCACACCAGATCGATACAGTCCACTGGTTCAGTGGCTTAGATCACCCTCGTTCGGTAGTAGCAAACGGCGGAATCTATTCCTGGAAAGATGGACGTACGAATGGCGATACGTTTACGGCTGTATTTGACTACGGTCCGGACAACGACAAAACCAAAGGTTTCCAGGTACTATATTCCTCCCGAATGAATAACGAAGCGGGTGGTGTTAAAGAATATTACTACTCGAACGGGGGTATGATTAATCTCGACACCAACAAGATTTCGCCAGAAGGAGGGCTAGAAGCTAAATACGCTAAAGAAATGAACATGCAGGCCAATCTATTGCCTAGCATGGCCCTCGGCGAAGCGGCTAAAGTTGAAACATCAGCCAACACAGGTGGTGATCCGATGACATCGATGCACATGCTTAACTGGATGGAATGTGTACGTAGCCGTAAAGAGCCGAATGCACCCGCCCGTGCTGGGTTTGCCCATTCCGTGGCAAGCATTATGGCTACGACAGCACTGCATACAGGCAAACGCGTAACCTGGGATTCAACGAAACAGGATCTGGTGGTTAGCTAGTGATTGCAGTGATAAACGATAAGTGATGAGTTTGCTGACGCCAATTTGTTTATATGCGTCAGCAAACTCATCACTTATCGTTTATCACTATTTCAGCAGTGCCGCGCCGATCTGGCAAATCAGGCATTTTTTAACAGAGCAAAATTCATTGTAGAGTTCAATGGCCGCCTGTGAATCGAAAGCTGTACGGATACCTAATCCGATGGTATTCCAGCCTTCGATCAGGTGGTTTTTTTCGGCAGGTAATTGTTCTAGTAAGCTAATAGCCCGATCAATATAAGCAGGCTCTCCTCTGTGCTCCGCATACGCTGCCAATAAGGGAACAGCCGTATTAATGACAATGGCAACAGCTGAAGTATGGCCTAATGTTGAACTCCCCTTTTCACCTGCTTTGCCGAATCGATAGTGCGTTTGCCAATAGTCCGACGGAACAATTTGTAAAGCCTCTACCAGCGTTTCGACACATTCTGTTCCCACCAGCAGAGAAAATAAGCTAGCTGGCTGAGTGACCAAACGCGCAAATTGGGCAATCCGCAAGGTGGGGAAATTAGCAGGCCGTAGTCGTCCCCATTTCCAGACATGAGCCTCCATTTGTTTGTCGGCTAACCCATATTTAGCCGCCAGAAATCGATATTCCCGCTTTAGGGTCATAACGTATTCATCTTCAGTACTCAACAAACCCGCTGTCCCGAACAGCATCGCTTCAACCTGTAAGAGTACATCCCGGTGTTTAAGGAGTGCTTTCAACGGCACTGCACGGCTGAGTTGCCCCATTGGATCGGCGTTAATTTTAAATCCCAGCGTGTTCGCCAGCAGTCTGTAAGTCGTTTCCTCCCAATCCCCTCCTGTTTGAACGTAAAGTTTCCGGACATCGGCCGCTTTACGTTCCAATCGCTGTAACATAGCTTTATCCAGCATCGACGTTATTCGAAGTGGATGAACAGTCCGAAATTGGGTAGCACAAGGAATTGAATCAGGTGAATTACTCAGCGTAGAATAGCGATCCAGTAAAAGGGTATCCGTAAACAAGCGAAGCTCTAGCGTAGGAATTGAGGTTCCATTAACTCGATCAATCCGACAACCTGTGATGGATGTATCGTCCTGCCAAACTACATGCAGAATTACATTATCGTAAGCCCGATCGTGCTGATGCCGATGGGCTAACCAATCTGATGTTCGGGTATGCATTTCAACGGTACCTACCCATTCGACCTCGTTTATTAATAAACGAGAATTTATAAAATCGGGGCCAGCATTGTAGTTGCGAAACCCTGGCTGAATTATTTGCACAGCCTCTCCGTCTGTTGTTTTCAGGTCCGCTGTTGTAAAGTATTGATATTGCCAGATAAAATAAAGAAAAGCTTCAGACACAGATGTTATGTATAACAATTTGAATATATCATACAATTATCTGTATTCTTAATTATAAAATCAAAAGCTTTATGGCATAAATGTGTGGCTAATTCAGATCGACTAGATATTCAGCCATTTCAGCCTGCATCCGCATAGCTTCTGCTCGTGCCTGATCGGCAAAATCGGTTCCGCTGGATGCATAGAGTATACTTCTTGACGAATTGACCAGCAATCCTCCATCTGATGTAAGTCCATATTTAGAAACCTCAGACAATAAACCCCCTTGTGCACCAACACCAGGAACGAGCAGGAAATTTTTCGGAGCGATTTCCCTGATGCGTTCAAATTCTCGAGCCTGCGTAGCGCCAACAACAAACATAAGCTTTTCAGGCCCCGCCCAGGTATGAGCTGTTTCAATCACCGTTTCAAATAATTCCTGGTCATTAACAGATTGACGCTGAAAATCGGCGCTACCGGGATTTGACGTTAAGGCCAGTAGAATAACCCATTTATCCTCATAAGCCAGGAAGGGTGTCACAGAATCGTGCCCCATATAAGGAGCTACCGTAATTGAATCGAAAGATAGGCCAGCAGCCGTAGGATCAAAAAAGGTACGGGCATATAAATCTGATGTATTCCCGATATCACCTCGCTTGGCATCTGCGATGGTAAAACAATCTTTTGGAATATATTCGAGTGTTTTCTGCAAGCTTTCCCATCCTTTAGGCCCCTGAGCTTCGTAGAAAGCAATATTTGGTTTGTAAGCAACTGCAAAATCAGCCGTAGCATCAATAATAGCCTTGTTAAAGGCAAATACAGGATCAGTTTCGGTGAATAAGTGTGGGGGGATTTTGCGAAGATCAGTGTCGAGCCCTACGCACAAATAGGACTGTTTTTTAAAAATCTGGTTGGTTAATTCTGCGTATGTCATCTTAACGTATAGAATCACAAATTGAAAATGATTCTTGGTCAAAAGTACAAGTTATAGTGTCGGTTTCATAAATTTGCTTATTAACACAACGTACAGTATACATAACAACCTCTACCATGCAAGTTCGCCAAACGGCCATTGAGGGTCTTATCGAATTGATTCCACGCATCTTTGAAGACGAACGGGGTCATTTTTTCGAGTCTTATAACAAACCTCTTTTTGCTTCGCTGGGGTTACCTATGGAGTTCGTACAGGATAACCAGTCTTTCTCAGTCAAAGGGGTTTTACGTGGCCTACATATGCAAAATGCTCCTTTTGCTCAGGGAAAATTAGTGCGGGTAATTACGGGGCAAGTGCTGGACATTGCGGTTGACTTACGGCCCGACTCGCCAACGTTTGGTCAGTATGAAACGTTTTTGCTGGATGCCAAACTGTCGAATATGGCCTACATTCCAGAAGGCTTTGCCCATGGATTTGTTGCTTTGGAGGACAGCATATTCAGCTACAAGTGTACCAATATTTATAACAAAGCTTCCGAATCAGGGATTTTGTGGAATGATCCTGATTTAAATATTAACTGGGGTGTCAGTAACCCAATTGTCTCGGAAAAAGATCAGGAACTGAAGTTGTTACGCGAGGTTTTTCCTCAGGCAGTTGTCTAAGTAAATTCATAAAATAGGGTCTTACTCAAGGGCGGTTTTAGACCTGGCTACTCGCTCTTAAGCTAATCCAACTAATTAAAGAGTATAAAACGTCTTCCTTATTCAGCTTCAAATAAACTGAGTAATATGTTGCTATGCCATAACTTCTTAAGTTACTATTTGGCATATAGTATATCATGCAATTCCATTGCCCTGTCGATTTTATATACTTATGATTAGTTTGCCCTCTTTTTTATCTAAGGAAAGAAATCAGTTAGTTTTTATTGTAGTGGTTTGGATCATCTCCACAATTGCGATTAATCCATATGGAGAGTTCCCGTTTAATGACGATTGGGCTTACGCCCGATCAGTGAAAGCCCTGGTAGAAACCCGGACTTTTTTTATGTCAGCCTGGACAAGCGTAAATTTACTAACTCAGATTGGCTGGGGGGCTTTGTTCTGTTTACCTTTTGGCTTCTCCTTTACAGCCCTTCGGATATCGACCCTGGCAGCCGGGCTACTCGGATTATGGGGGACTCACCGGTTTATTTTTAATGCAACAGGTAATAGCCAGCTCGCCTTTTTAGGGACGCTTTTAATGCTGATGAATCCAATGTATTTGGGATTATCAGCTTCCTTTATGACTGATGTACCTTTTTATACGCTCGTTGTCTGGTCATTGGCGTTCATGGTTAGAGGATTGAAAGAAGATACAATTTCTCCTCTGCTCATTGGCTTTCTACTAGCTATTGCCACGCTTTTGCTACGCCAATTGGGTATTTGCCTTTTTGTCGCCTTTAGTATGGCTTACGTTATCCGAAAAGGGGTCAACCTGCAGAGTCTGGTTATAGCAGCTATGAGTATAAGTCTTGGATTAGGCATCCAAATGGTTTATCAGCGATGGCTAAAGCATGTAACCGACATGGTTTCTTACAATGTTCAGGCAACTAACTTCTTCAGTAAGAGCTTTTATGAGCGGCCACTCATTCATGATTTTCTTAACAATACGTTTGTTGCGTTCATGTACACAGGCGTTTTTTTAGCTCCATATTTTTTGATTCTACTCACCAGAGATACGCTGGCCACTTTTCGGAAAAACATATGGCTATGGATTAGCCTAACGGTCGTTGTGCTAGGCTTTTGGTTTTATTTCTTTCAGGGAGCCAGTATGCCACTTTGGTGGAATACAATCAACGGAAGTGGTTTAGGTCCTTTCTTGACAAGAGACTTTTTCTATCGATTGTATAGCCTGCCAGGATCGGAGTTTGTTCACATCCTTATGATTTGCATTACAATTGGTGGTTTATTGGGTAGTGTCGGTATTCTTTTCTATTTAATTCAGATTATCAGTTATTTACTGGATCGATCAACTCCCCTCCCTCAGCGATCAATTGGTATTTTGTTACTTGCAGTTACCAGTATTTATTATTTACCACTGGGTCTACAGGGTTTATTTGACCGATATCTTCTCCCACTGCCGGCCTTATTACTCGTTCTGATTCATCTGGTTCGCTCTAATTCGGCTCAGGTAACAACAGCGCAACCTTTGCGACTACCCATTTATTTAGCCCTGGGTCTGTACGTTTTTTGCTCCGTGTATAATATTCTCATTACGCACGACTATATGGCCTGGAATCGGGTGCGTTGGACAGCTTTGAACAAGCTGTTAGAACAGGGTATTCAGCCTACGGAAATTGATGGAGGGCTGGAATTCAATGGATGGTATTTATATGATGGCAAGTATAAATCCAGCCCTGACAAGAGTTTCTGGTGGGTTCATAACGATACTTATATGCTGGGAGCTAGCATATTACCCGGTTTTACCCTGTTTCAAAAGCATCCTGTAAATACATGGCTTCCTTACGGGATACAGGATATTTACATTAGTAAGAAAAATCCGGTAAAAGTTTCAGAGTAATTCCCAGAGGATTTCAGGTCATTTTTCGTACATCTCTTCCAGTACCTTCCGACCGACTTTACGTGCTGACAACGGGTTCTGTCCGGTTACCAGTCGTTCGTCTACTTCAATGTAGGGAAGAAACGGTATTAGGCTTTTACTATATAAAGCGTTTTTCTGGCGCAGGGCATCTTCCAATAAAAAGGGAACCTCTTCATCAAGTCGAACCAGCTTTTCTTCCATGTTCGAAAATCCCGTTACCTGCCGTTTATCCAACAAAAGCGAGCCGTCCGACAAAGTAATATTTAGCAAGGCCCCTACTCCATGACAAACGGCGGCTACCATGCCTCCACTCTCATAAATCTGCCGTGTAATTCGCTGGATATCCGGATTATTCGGAAAATCCCACATGGTGCCATGCCCCCCCGAAAAATAAATAATCTGATAGTTGGCAGCATCGATCCCATCGAGCCGTAGTGAATGGTCTAATTTGGCGCGAAAAGTCGGGTTGTGATACCATTTTTCGTTAATAGTATCCCGTCGATCTATACTTTTCTCATCAATTGGAACAGGTCCACCGTTGGGACTGGCAATGTCGTAAGGTAAATTCCGCTCGGCTAGCTCATCATAGAAATGCGTAACCTCGCTCAACCATAACCCTGTTTTATGCGGCTTTGTCGGGTAATCGGTATGGTTGGTGCAGACAATTAGCGTACGATAAATAGGATCCATGGAAAATAAGCAGTAGCAATTTGCTGTGTATCATCGACATCAGGACGAAGATACAGGGTTTATATAGGAATTTTGCAAATACCAGGTACCTGTTTTGTCAGCTGCCTAAACACCCATTCATACATATATACCTGTCGAAAACTTTAAGTGCAGCATCCTAAGCTTATCGATTCGTTGGCTACTGAGAAGATACGCAGATAAAAATTTGCCCTCTCACCGTTTTGACGAATCAAATAAGCTGAGTTTTGTTATATTTGTTACAGAACCGTACTGTACTATTTACTCATCATGAAAACGATTACCTACGAATCCCTTCAGGCAGAACATGCCTGGATTCTTGTTTGCGATCAGCTTCAGCAACGTAATAATGTGCTGGCCAAAAGCATTTCGCATATGGAGCGCGATCCTAAACAATTACCCATGGCCAGTCGGTTGATTATTCTTCGGTATCATCTTAAAATGAGTTTGCGTCAACTGACGCAGGCAGCTCGCCAGAAAAATCAGCAATCACAGCCAATTAGTCAACTGGCGGCTCAGTGGGAGCACGTTCACCAATTGTTCTTCTTATTACGTCAGATTGATAACGAAATCGGTCAGGCTGCCAGCGAGAATCACAATCTCCGTTCCTGGATAAAAGCAACTGAAGGATGCGTATATCGTTCTTCTTTAGTTCACTTGAATTAATTCGTTAGTTGATTAACAGTCTTATAATAGAAAAAGCTAGTTTATGTGCTCTACATAAACTAGCTTTTTCTATTATAAGACACGCTTTTATCGCTTTCGATTTGAGCGTATATATTGAATTTTTTTCACATCAACCGTAAGACAGCCTGGTTCGCAAGGGGCTGCAGGAATAAGGAAATTCTCGTTTGGTGTTTCAGGTGTAGGACCACTCGCTTGCGTAGCAATCCAGGCTATCTCTGCCCAGGATCCAGGTGCTGGCCCATCTGCAACTAATGCAAGCTGTATCTGTCCAATGTCATGATCTAACCAATCATGATCTTTGCTAAGATCAATTTCATAGGTATGGTATTGTCCATCATTAATAATTGGAAAGTCAGCCTTTCGATTGTCGATACCAATTAGTACCTTATCCTCAGCCCGACGCCATCTGATCTCTGCCTTTTGGCTCTGGGTCTTAAAGGCAGCTCCCAAGTAAAGCTTAGGATTGTCTTTCCCCTTCCAAAACACGAATGGGGAAAAAAGGCTAGCGTCTTTTTCATTATCCAGCCGAACATGTAGTTTACCTGTAATTGGCCAGCCTGTATCCGTAGTGTTTCCTAACGTCCAGCCTTTACGTGAGGTATCAAACAGATAATTTGGGCCAGTAGCAGGTTTAGGTTTTTTGTATACATAAGAGCGTATTTCACTTAAATGCCCTAGAACAAGCTCATAATCCCACTCACGAACGAGATTGTGATCTAATACAACCCGATTAGTGGCTGCAATGTAAGAAGCTACAGTACTAAATTCATCCCCCCCCAGATCGGCTCCAAAGTATCCCCTTTTCCATTCATAATTATTTCCAGCTACATACAATCCGACTCCGTATCCATTGTCATTGGTCGATGCCATCCAGGGCTCGGTCGGAAAAACATCACCAAACATAGCAGTTGTTGGTGGTTGTATCTGGTCGATACGGGAAAGTGTAAGATCTTGATTCGTGTAAGGATTCGTACCCTGATAATACCACATATTGTGGTAGTCGCCAATTAAATATACACAGGGAAATTCCTGTTGTTGAGCCGGATATTGCGTTTTATCCTGACGAAGCATTGTTACTTTCGCATGTACTTTTACGACGTTACCTTCCAAACGAATCCAGTGTTCAATGATCGCTTCATCATCTGGCTTTCGCTCGGGCGAGGTGGAGTTGTTATTAAATGCAAACTGCTTAGGATGCGTTTTAGCATATAACAGGTTATCTTCTTTTCGTACATCAAGCACCGTCGACGAGTTTCCGAATACGTCACCTGCCTGAATCGGGTTCCAGCCAAGTCCAGTCCACCAGGATGATGCCCCATTGGAGTAATCGGATGGACCGCTATACAAGGCAATCTGGATTTGCCGCCCCAGATCAGGATTACTGACCATATTTTTACCAGCCGTAACCTTACCGCCATGACTATCTAAAAAAGTAAGGTACGTTATAGCACCTCCCGCATTGGTATTGATTCCTACCCGAATCTGCGAGTTTTCAATGGTCAATAAACCATCCGCTGGCAAACGAAGTGATGGTGAAGCAGGTCCAGATTTGGCCCCGGTAGGTTTTATACGAGGGGGTTGTGCTACGGATAAACCAGCTATGAGTAGAAAGCCAGCCAAATAAAGGCAACTTGAACGAAGAGTTTTAAAAGAGGCAATATGGGTCATAAAACCAGTACGATTTGATGTACTAAAACCCTAAAACACAAATAGCATGCCAATTAATTGGCATGCTATTTTAGCTCTTCTCGTAGTCTATTATTTACTTGACTAATTGCCCAAGCGCATTATCCGAAAGTGGACCAGATTGGATTAACAGCCGGTAACGGAATGTGGTCGTTTTTCCAGCTGGAAGCGTATAATTCATTGCAGGGGCTTTACCACTACTCATAACTGATGCACCCACTGGGTTGGCGGCAAATAGTCCATACCCGCGAGCATGCCAATAGGTTGGATAACCTACATTTTTGGGGTTATCGATTAGAGCGACCGAAAGAGCTTCTCCATTGATTGTACCCGTTAATTTCATCCAGGACGCACGAGTTCCCCACACGGCATCACCCTCAACACCTTCACTACTATGATAAAGCCCGGTTACGCCTTCATTATTCATTACAGGTACTTTCGTAGCTACGCCTTGAGCATCCGTAAACACTTCCGGTTTAGTCGATGGCTGTTCGAGTTGGTGAGCTACTCGTAAAGCAATCATACCTTCTTTGTTATCCTTGAAAAGTACGTCTTTATCAGCCGCTTTCAGCGTAGCAATTCGATCAATAGTACGGCTATTGGCATCAGCCCGAAACTCATAGGTCGTTGTTTCCTGGAGCATTACTTTGCCGTCTTTATCAAGCCAGTCAGCCGTTACGACCAGTTCGGCCTGTCCTTTGCCACTTTTCATGGCTTTAACGCCCGTATGAACAATGGTTCCGAATGGCCCTTTATGCTCTGGCCCTACCTGAATCGAATTATTCCAGAAATCATGGCCATTTACGTCGCCATAATTGAACCACATACCGACATGGTGAGGGTGATCAATACGCTCACCAGGACGCGGATCAAGCGGCCATCCCCGTGTGATGAAGTTCCCCCCTGCTGATCGAATAGGGTATAAAACCGGCTTTTTCAGAACGGTTGGACCTGGATAGATATAAGAGGTGAAAGGCTTTCCATCAACCGTTATATCGACGCGTTTTTGCCCTTCGTTGTGGGTAATCTGAATGGTATTTGACTGAGCAAAACCTGATAAAATCGAGGAAAGTAATAGAAAGGTAATAAGGGAGTAGCGCATTGGATTGTTAGTTTTCCGAACAACAAAGTTTACGTCAAAACGGGCAATAAACAAATTGGCCCAACTAAAAAGCCGGGCCAATTTGATTGCTACTTGCGATTTAGTTTCCCAGAAGGATTTTGTTCGTCACTTCCTGATCGATCGTTATATAACCAGGGTAGTTAATCGCTTTGTTACCCAGTGCCAGCGTTGGCTTAATTCTGATCGTTAGCTTCGAAGGTTGCGTATTGGAGGAACCTGAAAGATTCTTAACCAGCTGGGTAAATGCTTCGCGGGTTTTCGAGTCGGTTACGAGCTGATAGGCATTCGTACTCAACCGAATCGGGACGCGGGTTTTCCCTCCCGGCTGAACCTCAATTCGTTGATTCAGAAAGCCATTGAACAGCTCCTGACCAGCCAGTAAAACACGGTATTCCAATTGATTGATACCGGCTAACTTTCCCGTTGGATTCGTAATATCGAGGTTGATGCGGGCATCCAAAGGCACATTTCGTGTTAGTAAGCCAGCAGCCAGTCGGGGAAACTGGGCAATATTCATATCTTCTAGCTTACGAAACTCACGAATATCCGTTCCAGCCAGATAAACACTGTCGGCTGATGCAATCGTATATCGACAATCGCCCAGTGCCTTTGCTTGCGAAATCTGCTTATTGACACTGCACTGGCTAAACAAAAGTGGTAGAGCCAGCAAGGCTAAAACAAGTATTTTTCTCATAATTGGTTGTACGTCTTTTTATTTAAACGTTCGACATGGGGGAAAGTGTTTGGTTTAATCAGCGTGACAAACACGATCGACAGTCAATATGCTTTATTGCTATTTTTTCTGGTAAACCCGAACGTAATCCACTTCAAATCGGGTTGGGAACGAAGTTGTTACTGGGTCTCCCCCATTATCACCGCCAATAGCCAGATTTAATAGTATATACTGCGGCTGATGAAAAGGATTAATACCTGTTCCATCCTTATTGATGGTTTCCGTCAATAGAACTTGATTCAACAGCTCATTGTCAACGTATAAGCGAATGGCGGTTTGGTCCCAATCCATTCGCCAGATATGGAATTTCTTCGCCCAGTCAGGATCTCGAAATGAATCCATCGGCTTTTTCGTACTTCGCCATTCGGCTGTATATCGTTTACCCGTTGCCCAGGCAACATTAGCCAGAAGCATATTCCGATAGTACTCCATAATGTCGATTTCACCGTTCGCAGGCCACTCGCCTTTTACGCCCAGCGTCCAGAAAGCGGGCCATAAACCTGGACTGGTATCAATACGCCCACGCATTTCAAAACGACCATATTGCCAGCTATGATGCCCACGCGTATGGATACTGGAAGCCGTATAGTCAATTGTCGGTCGATTGGTTTGCCAGTTGGTGCTATTTGCCTGATAGTTCGGATTTGGCTTCTGTTCGCGACGCCCCTCAATAATCAACATTCCGTTCTCGCAACGGGCATTATCGGGTTGATACCATTGAATTTCACGATTCCGCACAAAGCCGGTTTCAAACGTCCAATTTTGGGGATTGGGCGGTCCAGCGACGATAAATTCATCGGCCCACACCAATTTCCAGGCCGTATCTGCCTGAGCCGATAATCCACTGACTTGGCCAATACCTTCAATTGAAGAGCCTAAGATACCAAGCAGCAGAATTAGCCATCGACTCATAGCGATACAGATTTCCCGATCATTCATTGGTATGTTTTCCATTGACTAACCGCCAGATATGCAATGGATTGGACGCTTTTAATTCGTCAGGCAACAATGCATCTGGGAAGTTCTGATAACAAACAGGCCGGGCAAATCGCAGGATCGCATTTGTCCCAACAGACGTTGATCGGGAATCGGTTGTGGCTGGATAGGGTCCGCCGTGTTGCATGGCGTGGCTAACTTCAACACCCGTTGGGAATCCGTTAATCAACAATCGACCGACTTTCTGCTCTAGAATTTCCAGCAAATCCGCGTATTCCAGCAGTTCGTCGTCGGTTCCATAAACAGTGGCGGTTAAATGTCCCTCCAACTCTTTGGCAACGGCTAGTATTTCCTCACGACTATTGGCTTCGATAATTACACTGCTCGGCCCGAATACTTCTTCGGCAATGGCCGAGTTAGCTAGTAAAGTTTCAGCGGTAGTGGTTAGCAAGGTCGGTGTTCCATTGGCGAAACTTTCAGCAGTCGTTGCCTGGCCCAGCACACTAACACCTTGTGTAGTGCTTAACTTGGTAATACCTGTTGTAAATGCCTGTTGAATACCTTGGGTCAGCATGGTAGCAGGCTGAGCACTAGCGATCAACTGGCTAGCATCCTGCATAAATGCAGCGGCTTCGGGCGTTTGCTGTACAATTGCCATTCCCGGATTGGTACAGAACTGACCAACACCTAAGGTTACCGAATTGACATAATTCTGGGCTAATGCATTGCCTTTCTCCTGAAGAATTTTTGGCAAAAAGAAAACCGGATTCGTACTCCCCATTTCGGCATACACCGGAATCGGTTCCGGACGACGGGCAGCGGCATCAAATAAAGCTTTTCCTCCTCGCCATGATCCTGTAAACCCAATCGCTTTAATAGCCGGATGTTCGACAATTGCCATACCCACCGCAACGGTTCGCCCTTGAACCAGCGAGAATGTCCCAGCTGGCAAACCGCAAGCACCAACAGCCCGACTAATAGCGTCGCCCACTAACTGTGAGGTACCGGGATGAGCCGGATGGCCCTTCACAACAACTGGACAGCCAGCCGCCAATGCCGACGCCGTATCGCCACCCGCGACCGAAAACGCTAATGGAAAATTACTAGCTCCGAATACGCCAACAGGACCCAACGGACGTAGCATTTGCCGGAGATCAGGGCGAGGTAATGGCTGACGATCAGGCAAGGCGGTATCGATTCGGGCATCTACCCAGGAACCTTCTCGGAGGTATTCAGCAAACAGGCGCAACTGGCCTGTTGTCCGTCCACGTTCACCTGTGAGCCGGGCAAGTGGCAAACCGGATTCAGCCTGAGCACGCTGAAGTAATTCATCGCCAAGGGCCTCTATTTCAGTGGCTATCTGCTCCAGAAAGGTTGCTTTGTCAGCACCTGATTTCTTGCGGTATTCAGCAAAGGCTTCAGCTGCCCGTTCGCAGGCTTGAGCCACCTCGTTGGTGGTAGCTTCCTGAAATAGTCCGGGTAAAGGCTGGCCGGTAGCCGGATTAATGCCTTGAAATGAATCGGTATTGGTAGAAGACAGGTTAGTCGCTGGAGAATCGGTCATAACAGCAATTAATTAAATGAGGTTGTATTTTGTGGTCGTTTGACTTTTTTGTCATGCTGACGCAGAAAGCATGACAAAAACCATTCTAACAGTATGCATTATTTCGTTTGCGAATTAACAGCATAAAACCGCCAATTCGTGTTAAAATCTTTCTCTAATTTCTGATTAGTAAGAATAGCCCGAATCATTTCTACTGGCATTGCATTGAGCTGCAAGACGGCATCGTGATATTGTTTGTAGGTCATTTTTCCACTGTCGACCAACTCTTTTTTCAGCGCCAGGAACTGGAAACCACCCGTCATATAGGCCAATTGGTAAAGCGGAGGATACCCTCCAATAAATGATCGTCGGACTTCCCCTTCGGCATTAGCACGCTCGTGCCCTACCCGATCCACCAGAAAATCAATACACTGCTGGGGCGACCACTGACCCAAGTGATAATTGAGCGAGAAAATAATGCGAGCGCAACGGTGCATTCGCCAGAATAACATCCCGATCCGATCTTCAGGCGATTTCGGAAAACCCTGATCCCAAAGAATCATTTCCCAATACAACGCCCATCCCTCCGTCCAGAAAGGAGTATCGAAATTCCGGTACACCTTATATCGGTTATTCATAAAGCCCTGCAAATGATGTCCGGCAATGAGTTCGTGATGCACCGTAGCGCGGGAAAAATGAGGGTTATTTCCGCGCATACTCATCAACTTGTCGGGGTGCGTCATGCCATCAGTCGGATAGGAGATTTGGAGCACTTCGCCACCGAGGAAAAACGGATTCACTAACTGCCGGGCGGGCGACATCATACTCATTCGCCAGGTTTCTTCGGCCAGGGGCGGAATGGTAATCAAGTCTTTTGACTTCAGAAAGGCAATAGACTCGTTATAAAGCCCTAGAATCATCTCTGGCTGTTTTCCGACGGGTACATACGAGTTTTTGACTTTCTCCTGAGCCGCCTTCCAATTGTCGCCAAATCCCATTTCCTTCGAAGCTTTCAGCAATTCACGGTCGCACCAAGCAAATTCTTTATTGGCAATTTCGATCAACTCTTCCGGCGAATAGGGAATCATTTCAACCTGTAACTGACGCAATAATTCGGTTCGACCTACAGCGACTCCGGTAATACCACTACCATCGTCTTTTCCAGGCATGGCATCGCGTGACTTTTTCCGAAAAAACTCAGCATAAGACGTTAACAAACTATCAGCTTTGGGGTAGGATTTTGCCATCCACCACGAAAAATTCGGATCGTAGCCATTGTAGAATGTGTACACACTTCTTAGAGCCAGTTGCAAACCTAGTGCTGTCGATTCGGCACGGCGGATGAGTGCGGGATCAAGTTTGTCCTGTTTATCAATGTCTTTTCGGGCAGCTGTAATTTGCGGTCCCAGTGCGTTCAAATTGGCGGCCAGACTTTGTGCATTCAGGACGTGCCCGCGCCGACGTAGTTTTTCGACCGCATACATTGAGTCAGCAAAGGGAAACCAGGCTTTAATTTGCGTTCGCTCAGTCGCTTCCTGATTCAATTTGTACAATTCCTGCTGCAAATTCCGGCGAAACAAGATGTAATCAACCCGACTATCGGTATTCATCCGATTGAAATCCAGCTTCTCCAATTTCCCCAGATACTCATTGTAAAATGACTGAAAACGCTCTCGTCGCTCTGGCGAACCGGTTATGGTATAAAATCGATTTAAGCTTCCATAATCCGCTTCATATTGCGTCAGCAAAAAATGGACATCGCTCGTTTGCGAATTGACACCACTAAGGGGATTGGGCTGAGCAATCGTTAGGTGAAGGTTGCCAAGTTGCCAGAGTAGACAAAACAGGATTGGCAGGATTTGGTGTTTAAAAGAGGCCATGAAGTGTCGTTTTTTTCTAGTTCAGGTTTCAACCGTAATACTATTCTAAGTCAGTCTGTTTTGCAAACGAGTTTAGTTCATGTTTCCAATACCATACATTCTTAGCCTTTCGATACAATCTATTTTGTAGATATTCTACCGTATGTAAACCCAATAATAAACCCTAAAAAGATGTCGATTTTCTACTTGTAGACTCTTGAAACCAAGTGGTAGGTTTGCCAGAAACTAAACAAGAACTAACATGAAAATCAACGCTTTACTACTCACTCTTACGATTCTGTTCCAAACTCTTTCAGTGGCTCAAGCTAAAACGTATATTCTTGTACATGGAGCGTGGCACGGGGCCTGGTGCTGGAAAAAAGTAGTTCCATTGCTGGAAGTCAAAGGCAATCAAGTCGTAGCGATTGACTTACCTGGTCATGGCGAAGATAAAACACCCATTGCCTCCGTGACACTGGAGGATTACGTACAGAAAGTTGTCAGTGTGGCCAAATCACAAAGGGGGCCTGTTATTCTGGTAGGGCACTCTATGGCGGGTGTAGTGATTGCGCAGGCAGCCGAAGTATTAGGGCGTGAAAAAGTGGCAAAACTTGTATTTCTGGATGCATTCATGCCTAAAAATGGAGAATCTGTCTTTGCCTTAGCTGGAAAGGCAGAAGCGTTGAATAAAGCGGCCGGTAATGTACCATCGGGGCCATCCCTAACGGAAAGCCTGATTCTTTCAGCTGATCAAAAAACATCAATGATAAAGCCCGAAAACGCTACCCAACTCTTTTATCACGACTGCTCTACCGACGATATTTCATTTACTAAAGCTCATCTGGGTTGGCAGTCAATGGCTTGCCTGGGCACACCCGTAAGCGTCACAGACGCTAGGTATGGTTCTATTCCCAAAATATATATTCTCTGTACACAGGCTAAAGACTTGGATAAAAGTAGATTAACAGATAATGTTCCTATCCAGAAAAAGTATACATTAGCTAGCAGTCACTCGCCATTTTTCTCTATACCTGAGAAACTGGCAGCTATCCTTCAGGAGCTATGATTTATCAGGAGATACTCCCTAGCCTTCCTTTACAGCCCTTTATTCAGAATTACCTATTGGTTCATTTTGACTTTCTGCCAGAAGAATTTCAAACGAAACCTTACCCAACTCGAATCGAGCAAGCGCTGATCTTTTTTGCAAGAGGTTATATCAAATCCCACGATCCTCATTCGGGCGTCATAGTTAAAGTAGCGAATAATGCTCTATTTGGTCAGCACGTTTCACGAGTAAATTTTCAAACGTTCACAGAGCCTGATTTTCTAATGCTGATGGTAATTTTTCAGCCAGGGGCTATGTATCGGTTGTTAGGGTTTTCGAATAGTGAGCTTACCAACGAATTCTGCAATGCGGAGTTGATGATAAACGTAGAGTTACAATCGGTAAATGATCAGATTGCCAACGCGCGCAATTATCAGGAAATGCTTGAACAAGTGGAAGCTTACTTACTACGAAAACTTCGGAAGGTCAAGATAAATGCGCATCCTATCGACCGAATTGGTCAGTTATTACTTTATAATCCAGTCCCTTTTTCCTTGGATTGGCTGGCAGATCAGGCCAATCTGAGTCCTCGTCAATTTGAACGGAAATTTGTTGAGCGAATGGGTGTAGGTCCTAAGTTATACAGCCGCATAAGCCGTTTCCACAAGGTGTTTCTTCAAAAAGAAAGAGCCCCTCACCTCGACTGGCTTACCATAGCTGTTCAATATGGTTATACGGATTACAATCATCTAGCTAAAGATTTCAAGCAATTTGCCAACGTTACCCCAAATCTGATGCTGAAAGAATACAGCAAGCGCCCCGAAATCATTGTCACCTTATGAAGCTCATTTTATTCCAGCAGCAATAAGTAGTCAATTTTATAGAAACATGGTGTTTTAGCCTGTAGAGAGTATATTTAACCATCAAACTTCCTCTCTCGAACGGCTCATGACTGCTTTTTCGCTCGCACCAACCTGGCGAACTATTATTTACGTCTTACTATTCATTACTATTCCTTTTCTGGGCAAAACGCAAGGAACGTTGGCCGATTATCAACGGGCAGAAGCCATGAATGGTGCATTTCAAAACAAGGTTTATAATGCACCCGAACGGATTCAATGGCAAGGCAAAACGCATTTGTTCTGGTATCTAAAGACGACTGCCAACGGAAAGGAATTTATCAAAGTTGATGCTGATCGGGCTATAAAAGAACCCGCTTTCGATCAGGTTCGATTGGCGGCATCGTTGAGCAAGCTTACCGGACAAACCGTTTTGCCTTATCAATTGCCGTTTATGGATATGGCTCTTCAGGCAACGGAGGTATCCTTCAAAATTAAAGATTCGACATTTACCTGCCCATTTGATACCTATCAATGCCGAATAAAGGAAGTGGCTGATCCTAACCCGCCTAATCGCTATTGGGGTGGTCAGGCCGACGAGCGTGAAGGCCGACCCGTTCTATCGCCCGATGGATCGTATATAGCATTCATCAAAAATCACAACGTATATATTCGACCGAGCCGTCGCCCAACGGAGGAAGTAGCTTTGAGTTTCGATGGGTCGGAAGGTGAGTATTATTCGGCCCGAATTTCCTGGTCACCTGATTCGAAAAAGCTGGCGGTCAATAAAGTACGAGCGAATGCTCCTCATCTGATTTACCTGATCGAATCGTCGCCCACCGACCAGTTGCAACCAAAGCTCCAATCGCGTCCGTATCTGAAACCCGGTGATGCGCTTCCTCAGCGAACCCCGAACCTGTTTCTAATTGATAGTAAACGGCAGATTCCTGTTCCCGCTTCGCTTATTGCTGAGCAATACAATGTAACGACTCCACAATGGCGAAAAGATAGTCGTGCGTTTACGTTCGAATACAATCAACGCGGCCATCAGCGATATACCATTTTTGAGATGAATACCGACGGTGCTGTAAAGCCGTTGATTGACGAAACCAGTAAAACGTTTATCCATTACAGTGGAAAAAATTACCGTTACGACGTAGCTGATGGGAAAGAAATCATCTGGGCATCGGAGCGAGATGGCTGGAATCACTTGTATTTGTATGATGGGAGCGGTAAGCTCAAAAACCAGATCACCAAAGGCGACTGGGTAGTTCGGCGAGTGGTTTACATAGATGAAGCCAAACGGACGATTTTATTCGAAGGAAGTGGACGGGAAGCAGGTCAGGACCCGTATCTGAGTCAGTATTACCGAATTAACTTCGACGGAAGTGGACTAACGGCTCTGACAACGGAAAACGGCAATCACCGAACCTATTTTTCAGATGATTATCACTATGTTGTCGACAATTATTCCCGCGTTGACGAACCCCCAGTAACCGTTCTTCGACAGACTGCAACCGGCAAAATAGTGATGGAATTGGAGAAAGGTGATATTCAGCCATTGATGGCTACTGGCTGGAAAATGCCAGAAGTCTTTACGGCCAAAGGACGGGATGGCAAAACCGATATTTGGGGCATCATCGTCCGGCCGTCGAATTTTGATCCATCAAAGACGTATCCCGTTATCGAATACATTTATGCCGGTCCGCACGATTCGTTTGTGCCGAAAAGTTTCGTCACCGATTCGCGCGGATCGCTGCACGAGATGGCTGAACTCGGCTTCATCGTTGTCCAGTGCGATGGCATGGGAACCTCCAATCGGTCGAAAGCCTTTCACGACGTTTGCTGGAAAAACCTGAAAGATGCCGGTTTCCCCGATCGAATTGCGTGGATGAAAGCAGCCGCTCAAAAATACAGTTATATGGATTTGAGCCGAGTCGGTATCTGGGGGAATTCGGCGGGTGGGCAAAGCTCAATGGGTGCCTTATTGCTCCATCCGGATTTTTACAAAGTAGCCGTTTCGTCGTCGGGTTGCCACGACAATCGAATGGATAAAATCTGGTGGAACGAGCAATGGATGGGTTACCCAATTGGCCCTGAATACGCAGAATCGTCGAATGTAACCCATGCCAAAAATCTGCAAGGAAAACTCCTGCTCATTCTGGGCGAGCTCGATGATAACGTTGATCCATCCTCTACCTTTCAGTTAATCAATGCGTTAATTAAAGCCAATAAGAATTTCGACTTTCTGATGGTGCCCGGCATGGGGCACTCGCTCGGTGGTGATTATGGCGAGCACAAACGACGCGATTTCTTCGTGAAGCATTTGCTGGGCGTAAACCCTCCCGAATGGACCTGGAAACCGAATATCACTGTACCAAAACCGTAATTATAGCATCTGTACCAGTTGAATGTTATTCCCACAGGTATCATTCAGAACGGCAATTTTAACAGGTCCCATTTGCGTTGGTGGCACGCTGAACTGAACGTCAGCCTGCATTAATCGCTCGTATTCTTTCTCTACGTTCTCAACATCAAATGATGCAAGAGGAATACCCGCGGCAAAGAGAGCTTTTTGGTAGGTACTGGCGGGTGCAAATCCCATCGGTTCTAACAACAATTCAACTCCGTCCTGTTCTTCTTTCGATACGACCGTTAGCCAACGATGCTCTCCCATCGGCACATCAACTTTCTTTACGAAACCGAGCTTGTCAGTATAAAATATAAGGGCTTTTTGCTGGTCGTCGACCAGTACACTGGTTAGGCGAATTTTCATGACGGCTTTCTTTATCGTTGCGCAAATCTCAGCAATGATTTTCTGTCACAGCTCTTGAAAATTGCTTTTTCCGATACGCAGCGGGCGTTGTTCCCGTCATTTTTTTAAAGAGTGCAATAAACGATGTCGTACTATCGAACCCTACTTTTACACACACATCAGTCAGACTATCAGACGTTTGCAGAAACTCTTTGGCTCGTTCGATCCGCACTGAGATCAAATATTGATGAGGAGTTCTACCATACAGCGATTTAAAGCATCGGATAAAGTGAAATTTCGAGTAAAATGCTTCCGAGGCAACACCTGAAAGATCAATGGCTTCGGCAAAATGAAGATCAATAAATTGCTTGGCTTTGATTACCTGTTGGATTAACTGATCTTTTGGATAAACTTCGCGCTGGAGTTTTAAAATCGTTTCGTTATAGAAAGTCATAGGCCACATTAGCACCACAAACACTAATTCGTACTCGTTAGCGCTTTTAGTCTATTTTTAGCTTCTTCATTAGTAGGATTAATCGCTACAGCTTTTTGATAATAGGTAATCGCGTCCTTCTTTCGATTTAACGCTTCGTAGGTTTTAGCCAGACTGACTAACGCGATATCTCTATTCGGAAATTCAGAAGCATTATTTTCGTAGAGAATTCTTGCATCTTCATAACGCTTTAGTGTAAATAATTGCCCTCCAAGTTGATCCATTGCTAACCAATCTATGTAATAATGGCTGGTATCACTTTTCATTTTTTTGTACTCTTCAACCGCTTTTCTACCATCCTGCGTAGCGAGTGATTTTTCTAAAATTTTATGAACTGGCTGCTTCAACACAACGGGTTTATCATAAAGAATTTTTATAAGATTAGTAGCAATACCAAAGAAATGAGTTGGCGAACTATTGCAGAGAAAAACAACCAAACTATTCGTTGACGGAATACGAACGATGAACGATAAAAAACCCTCGGTCATTCCCAAATGATAATTAACAAAGACGCTATCGGTCGGTGTGTATTTAAATTGCTGATTAAACCAGCCAAAACCATATCGCCATGGCCTTATACCGGGCGTAAACATCTGGTCGGTTAATGATTTATTTAATAGTGCGTTGTTGGTGATAGCCAGATGTAGTTTAAATAAATCCTCTACTGTCGAGTAAATATCGCCCGTTCCCATCGTATTCGACTGATCCCGAAAATCAGCGCTTGTATAACCACCCAAACTATAATCATAACCAGACGCTCGTTTAGTCACAATTTGCGTATGGTAGTAAGACCCTGAACTCTTCATTCCAAGCTTATCGAATATGTCTTCTTTCATCAATTGAGCATACGATTTTCCCGTAACCTGTTCCATAATATAGCCGAGCGTAAAATAGCCCCAGCTGCTGTAGTTGTAATTGGTCCCAGGTTCAAAGACAAGTGTTGAATCTTTATATAATTTAATATACTCTTCGCGGCTAAAGTTTTGTCGGCTTATTCTAGGAAAGAAATCGGCTATTACATCATAATTTGGCAGACCAGATGTGTGATTTAGAAGTTGTCTTATTTTGATACGGCTACCATTTTTGGTTGAAAATCCTGGCAGATAATGATCAATTGTTTTATCAAGATCGACTAATCCTTTCTGAACCTGTATCAGCATCAATATCGCCGTAAGTGGTTTTGACACTGACCCAATCATAAATTTTGTATCAGTTGTATTAGCAATACCCCATTCGCGATTAGCCATACCAAAGGCATTTTTATAAATAACCTGCCCTTCTTCAGCAATTAAAACGCTACCATCAAACATATTAAATTGATGATAGGCTTTCATCAACTGATCTAGTTTGTCGCGTTTTTTTTGCGCTTTGCCAGATTGACAAACGAGAGCAAGCAGGCAGGCAATTATAAAAATCCGGCTCATTATAGTCTGTCTTTATTTTTCAAGAAGATTCGTTATCGATTTTATTAATTCTTCTCTTTTTTCGTAGGCATTATTAGAGAGGAATAGGATAGTTTTGTCAACCTCGATAAGGCGTACGATCTGCGTTTTATAACCTGGATTATCGCCATCATGCCATACCACTTTACCCAATTTAGGATTCTGTTCTATTACCCAACCAAATCCATACGTCGTGAATGAATCATTAGTTAGTTTCGCTGGCGTAAAAGCCTCCTTTAACGTCTGTTGACTCACTAATCGATTGGTATACAACGCCCGATCCCATTTTAACAAATCGTCGGCCGTTGAGCTGATACGTCCCGGCCCTTTGCGATTTCCCAGCCAGATTGCATAGTTAAATTCTGGAAATGAATCGGCTCGCACGTACCGTTTTTTCTCAGGAACATACATATACCCCAAAGCCATATCCGATAAGCTGCTTTTCTCCTCTCGAGTCCGGATATCGGTATGAGTCATGCCCACTGGCCCGAAAATTCGCTTTCGACAAAACTCGATAAAATCCTGTCCTGATGCTTTTTCAGCAATGCTGGCTAAAAGCATATAACCCGTGTTGCTATACAGATATTTTGTGCCAGGATCGAACAACTTTGGCGGATGATACTTAATTAAATACGCAATGTTATCAGCGTTGCTGGCTACTTTGCTCTTATCCCAATGCCGATCCATTACATCCTGATAGTCAGGCAATCCGGACGTATGGTTCAGCAAGTGACGAATGGTAATAGTAGGATAAGGCAGCCCCGGAATGTATTTCTCAACCAGATCATCATACGCCAGTTTGCCTTCCTGTTTCAACATTAGAATGGTCATGGCCGTAAACTGTTTTGAAACCGACGCCAGTTCAAAAATGGTCGATGTAGTTATGGGCTCTTTCGTCTCAAAATTTTTGTAGCCGAAGGCCTTTTTGTAAATCGGTTTCCCCTTGTCAGCAACCAATATCACGCCACTAAAATCGGGTTCACTGGCAAAAAGGGCGTCTAATTCTTTCTCGATGGGCGTTGGTAGACTAGTTTGAGGAGCGATAAAAGCAGCTACTAGTACTATACTGAATAATAAGCAGGGCAAACCAAAACGTAGGAGGAAAACGTGCATCAAATCAGGCTGTTATAAGTTATGGATTCCAATTTACGGAGTTGTGGCAACATCCGCAATTGACCTCACGGCCGATGCCGTGAGGTTATTTTCCCTTCACAAAAAAATCCCGCACTAATTCCTGTTGATCTGTACTAAGGAAATCGACACCTGCTTCTCGCAGTTTTGCCCAAACGACTGGATCTTCGGGACTAGCCCAGAGTCGTACTTTTTTGCCTTCCTTATGCGCTCGATCAACAAGTTGACGTAGTTTCTGAAATTCACTAGCGGGTATATCCCCTTGCCCGCGCCAGCTTAGTTGATTTGGATACGCATCGCTAATAATCGGCATAATAGCTTTTGAATAGCCTTTGCCTAAATCACCAGGACGTCCGTCGAGTGTTAGTAAACGATCTTTCGCTTTAGCCACGGTCGCAATTGGGCGATTGCCGGACAATACAATTGTAACGCCAGTTAATGTCGATCTGTATCGTTGCAGGAGTTTCTTCAAAGCCTGATAGGTACTGTCAGCCTGCGTTTTCGCATCGATCATCAGATAAAATGGCCCTTTGTGGCCAGCCAACACCAAACCACCCTGCTGATGAATTCGCGCGATTAGTGGTTTTAGATACAAATTCTCCAGCGTCGCTTCGGCATTTCTGATAGCCGGTCGGTTATGTGATACGTAGAGCGTATCGGCTATGAGATGAACATCGGCTTCAACACTGGTGAACCCATTATCCAGCGCATCCCAAAGCGGCCTGGATTGCTCATAATCATTGTGTGCGTGCGCGTTCGGCAAGGGAACTACATTAGCAATAGGCTGAGGTATCTGAGGCTGCGAGATGGGCTGTGTCCAGGCGGTTTCCACGTCGCCTGGCATGAACGGATTGTATTTTGGCTTACTGGAAATAATCTTGGCGCGAAGTAGCAAAACGTCATTCGAGAGACTGTAATTAGCCACCGAATCCGTCACTTCGCGAAGCAATTCGGCCTGTTGTTTTCCTTTTTTTAAACCAAAAAACTGAATCTTATAGGTGATGCCCGGCTCGGTTTTGATACGTACGATCAACGAATTATCGACCTGTGGCAACTGCTTGAGTGTAACTCCCGAAGTAGCATAAAATCGTCCGGCTTCCATCGATTCAATAATCGATTTAGGCGTTAATTCAGGTGCATCGACCATCACCCAAGCTCGACCTGAGTTGCTATACGTCGGGCCAAAGAAATAATAATGATGGCTATCATCCGTCCCTAATCCATACATGAGTGGTCGGCCCTGTTGCAAAAAATGCAGGTTGATTTTGTCCCACATCGACTCGGTTCCTTCGCGGGTACTATCGCCATAATTATGCACGAGCGGATGGCCGTTAAAGACCTCGAAAAATCGTTCGTAGCGTAGCTGCATCAGATCTTCAGCTTTGATGGCCCAGTAAAAATTAGGATGGTTAATATGCGGAAACATAGGCTGCCCAGTCTGTCGCCGTTGAGCCACCACCATATCAATATTATTCTGCATTACATCGGCTACGCTATTGCCGGGCAACGGCTTAATCAGGTTTTTGACGTTTGTTACGTTCATGTGAATCGGCTTACCCTGATAGCCCGTCGACACTTCTTCGCTTTTGATAATCAAAAACTTACCGGCTTCTTCAAAATAACTCCGGTATTCTTCCAGTTTTTTAAGCTGTACTCTGAGCGAGTCATTAGGGCCTTTCTGGTACTTTACCCAATCGGGACCGAACTTGCGTAGGTACCGATCAAAGGTTCGGCGTCGATCCTGCTGACGGGGTACATTCACCCATTTATCGACATCCTGTATAATATTATGATCCGACAGACCAACGAAGTTATAGCCATTGGCCTTGTACCAGTCCATAATCATTTCCGGATAGTCGTCGCCATCGCTCCAAAGCGAGTGAGTATGCAAATTGCCTTTATACCAATGTTGTCCCTGAGCAGGATAAGTCAAGAGAGCAATAACTACTATAATGAAGCTGGCATATGTTCTCATCGTGTAAACGGATCGTTTGGAAGGATTTAAGTCGTAAAAGTATCAAAAAGCCTTTCAGAATGAGCCCTATTTAGGTGAATCCAACGTTAAGGAATGCAACGTATAAAAACACCGACGCTGACTATCCCCAAGAAGATTTCCTGAGAAAGCCAGCATCTATACCATTGCTTTAGGAGCGGGTATTTTATCGACCAGCTATTTTCTGCTCAATCAAGTACGTCATTAATCGGGTGGCTGAGTCAATAACGGGACCTGCCATTGGGTCATTCTGAAAAACACTAAACGGCCCTTGTCCGAAATACAATCCGTCCGAAACCAGGAATGACAATTTTACCATTCCTTCCTCTGGAAAGGTCGTGCGTTCCTGATCCCAGGGGCCAATTCGATTAACCACATTCAGACTATCTGAAAGCAGTTGCCCAATCAATTGATCTGACTGATTCGTTTGAGTTTCCCAAACTAGCAAACTTTCTACGTGATTAATGTATCGGCAAGTACCGTCGCTGTAAGCAGCCAACACATCAAGTCCGTCTTCTAAAGCCACTTCGATAATGACGCCTAAAAGTACTTTGGCTGGTATCGGAAAGCCTTTTGCTAACAGCCAGTTATAAGCCAGTATCCGCTGCCGTGTCTCTAGCGTTTCATCCGTTGCCATCCGGGTCAATTCACTCGGATCAGGTGTATCGGAAAGCAGCACATTCCAGGGATAATCGGTTGATTGGCTCGATGACTTGTATAGTTCAATATTATCGCAAAACAGCAGTCCATAAATTGTATTCAGCCCTTCACTAGTATACGGTTTGATTAACTTTCCGGAAGACAGATAGATTGAGTTCATTGTAGTTGTGTTTTCGGTTTAGTGCTACGAGTAAATTGACTATGACAAAGGTAGAGTCGGCAAAATCCTCTACCTTGACGAAATGAACAACTGGTGTACATGACTTGATAGCTGACGAAAACAGGGTAATTGTTGGCTCAATGCGAAAGAAAGATTCAGGCTCTGTGGGCACATCAATCATTTTTTCTCAAAAATTACTCCTAAATTTCCCGGCTACTACCTGATCTCTATTGCGCCATATTCTGTGCTAACTAATCCGCCCGAACTCCGCAGTGTTAACGTAATTCGCTACGTCACGCCTTTGCGTGAAGGCGGTTCGCTCCCCGCGCTGGTGGAGGCCGATGATGATTTTTTATATGTACTGAAGTTTCGTGGAGCGGGTCAGGGAACAAAAGCCCTGATCGCCGAATTGATTGCTGGCGAAATCGCCCGAAAGCTGGGCCTGCGTATACCAGAACTCGTATTTGTCAATCTCGATGTTGCCTTTGGTCGCAGCGAACCCGATGAAGAAATCCAGGACTTACTTCGGGCTAGTGAAGGCCTGAATCTTGGCCTGCATTACCTGTCCGGCGCCATTACTTTCGATCCTATTCTAAACACGATCAGCGCCCGATTAGCGTCGGAAATTGTCTGGCTGGATGCGTTTGTGATGAACGTAGATCGTACGGTCCGGAATACGAATATGTTGATGTGGCACAAGGAGTTATGGCTGATCGATCACGGCGCTTCGCTTTACGTACATCATACGGGGCCTACCTGGCCTGAGCTAAGTCGTCGGCCTTTTACCCAAATTAAAGACCATGTGCTCCTGCCTCAAGCTACCGAACTCGATGCCGTTGATGCCGATTTTCGCCAACGACTTACTGCGGAACAAATTCAGGCTATTGTCTCGTTAGTGCCCGATGATTGGCTAATGCATAACGGTTCATCAGAATCAGCGTCCGAGCAGCGGCAGGTATATGCCCGGTTTTTAATCGATCGACTAGGGTCATCCGAAATTTTTGTCCACGAAGCGCAACATGCCAGAAAAGCACTTGTTTGAGTACGCTATTATCCGGGTTGTCCCCTGCGTTGAACGACAGGAATTTCTGAACGTTGGCGTTATCCTATATTGTCGATCACAGGGCTTTTTACAGACCCGTTTCCAATTGATCGAGAGCCGATTACACGCTTTTTCAACAGAAGTCGATATTCAGGAATTAACCGAACGCCTTAGGGCATTCGAGCGGATTTGCGCAGGTAAAGCACAGGGCGGCCCAATTGGTAAGTTGACGATTGCAGAGCGTTTCCGCTGGCTTACGTCTACACGAAGTACCGTTGTCCAAACGTCACCTGTTCACCCCGGCCTTTGCATAGAAGCGGGCGAAACGCTTGATCGGCTTTTTACGCAACTGGTTTTATAATTTTCACAAAGGCACCATAGCTTGTGAATACATACTGCTAACAAGTATTTTGTCATTCTGAACGTAGTGAAGAATCTCAAACTTTCCTAACAGGAGACTCTGAGATTCTTCACTACGTTCAGAATGACAAAAAAGCACTGAGTTTTAGGTTTAAACAGGTCCTGTATGTCGACTATATGAAACTAATAACCAATCACTTTATCTTACTTTTCACTCTCTGTTCATCCCTGCCAACTTACGCCCAACCCCGAACAGACAGCTTTTTAATTAATTTATTTGCTGGTAACAAAATCCCTATTTTTCAAGAGGTTATTAAGCATCCCGATCAATATCGGCTACAAATTATTTATACACAGATCAATCGGGACAAGGCCAACAAACCTTCGTTCAGGAATTACTATTTCCGGGTTGATAGTACGGAATATTTCAATCCAGCATCGACTGTAAAACTGCCTTTAGCACTCTTATCACTGGAAAAACTGAATCGGTTGAATAAACCGGGCGTGACTAAGTATACACGCATGCAATTCGACAGTACGTACAGCAAACAAACCAGGGAATGGAAAGATAGTACAGCTAAAAATGGCTTTCCGTCGATTGCTCATTTTATTAAAAAGGCGTTTCTGGTAAGCGAAAATGATCCGTATAGCCGTATGTATGAGTTCGTTGGACAAAGCGAAATCAATCGATCTCTCCACGCGAAAGGATATGTAGATACGCGCATTACGCATCGCTTTGTGCGTATGACTGCCGATGAAAACCGGCACACGAATCCGATTCGATTTATTCAGGAAGATGGTAAGTTGATCTATAGGCAACCCCCAGCCTTTAATCAGGACCCGTTCGATTTTCGGCGCGAAGCCAGGCTTGGGAAAGGCTATTACGTGCGCGATAGCCTGGTTCACGAACCGTTCAATTTTACCGAACGAAACAAGTTTCCGCTGGAAGCTTTTCAACAGATTTTGCAATCCGTTCTGTTTCCGGAATCGGTTTCGCCTAAACAGCGATTTACACTGACCGCCGACGATTATACGCTTGTCTATCAATACCTTTCGCAGTATCCCAGTGAAACGAATTATCCCAAATACGATGCGAAACAGTATTACGATAGTTACGTAAAATTCTTTTTCATGGATAGCCTGCATCACCAGATGCCAGCCAACTTACGGGTGTTCAATAAGGTAGGCTGGGCATACGGTTTTCTAACGGATGCATCGTATGTTGTTGATTTCAATAACAAGGTAGAGTATATGCTCACCGCAACGATTTACGTCAATAGCGACGGAATTTTAAACGATGATAAATATGAGTACGACAGCGTCGGTCATCCTTTTATGTACCAATTGGGACAAACCATTTATCAGTACGAACTAGGTCGCAAACGGCCGAATGTCCCTGATCTGAGTACGTTTAAACTGACGTACGAAAAACGCGTAAACGATGGCCGACCAACGGTGAAAAATGTCGATAATTGATAATCATTAACTAGCATCTCTCCTACCTTTAATCGTATGTTTTTCAAGCAAATCTTCCGCTCATTATTGCTGGCTGCGACGACGACCCTGGCGATATATGCCCAAACAGGAACCAAGCAAAATCCTCCCCTTTTAACTACTGCATCGCCTGAGTCCGCCGGTTTCTACTCCGAACGGCTCAATAAACTCGATGGACTTATTCAATCGTACATCGACAAAGGGGCGTTTCCGGGCGTATCAGCGATTGTGGTGCGCAACGGCAAAATTGTGTATCACAAAGCGTTCGGAAAATCGGACCTCGACACGGATAAACCATTGGCAAAAGATGCTATTTATCGCATTGCCTCGCAGACGAAGGCCATTACGTCGCTGGCCGTAATGATGCTTCATGAAGAAGGGAAAATCATGCTCGACGACCCAATCAGCAAATACATTCCTGAATTCGCCAAACCTGTTGTTCTCGACAAATTCAATGAGAAAGACAGTACGTACACGACTATCCCCGCCAAACGGGAAATTACGGTTCGTCACCTGCTTACGCATATGTCGGGCATCAACTATAATGTAATTGCCAGCGATCCACGAATGCGAGCGATTTATACGAAAGCGGGGGGTATTCCAGATGCGTTTGTCACGCAGAATTACACACTTGCTGAGATGGTAAAAAAGCTTGCCAAACAGCCACTAACTCACCAACCTGGCGAAAAGTGGACGTATGGCTTGAGCATCGATGTACTGGGTTATCTGGTCGAAGTCGTATCTGGACAAACGCTGGCGCAGTTTTTTGACAAGCGAATTTTTGAGCCGCTGGGCATGAAAGACACTTATTTCTACCTTCCCGATGCCAAGAAAGATCGACTCGTTCGGTTGTATTCGGAAAACAAAGAGAAAAAACTGGTAAAAGCCAGCACGGCATCCCTACCCGTTGATCCTGACTACCCGATTGTGGGTGCTAAAACGTACTATTCGGGCGGTGGGGGTCTGTCTAGTACGGCCTACGACTACGCCATTTTCCTACAAATGCTGCTCAACGATGGCGTTTATAATGGCAAGCGTTTTCTTAGCCGTAAATCAATCGAGCTGTTTACCCAAAGTGATCAAACCGGCACGCTGTTTCCAGAACCCGGTAACTATTTCAGTTTAGGCTTTCGCGTTATCGGCGAAAAAGGTCATGCCAATGATCTGAACAGCGTCGGTACGTTTGCATGGGGTGGCGCTTTTAGTACGCACTACATCGCCGATCCCAAAGAAAAAATCGCCATCGTACTCATGAAACAGATGTGGGGAACTTCCTTAGGTGGCGAACTTGATAGAAAATTTGACGTAATGGTTTATCAGGCGTTGGACGATTAATATACGTGCTATTTTAGCTTAGTTGTCATGCTGAGGCACGAAGCATCTTAAAGTTTCCTAACCTAAGAACCAGGCTAACTTAAGATGCTTCGTGCCTCCATGACAAAATAAGCTACTTCACGACAATTAACTTCCCATCGGCATAGGTTTGCGTAGTCAGTGCGGCAATTTCCATTGGCCCGATTGCTTTTGTAACACAACGACATCGCTGCCTTTATAAAGACCAGCCGGTAATTCCCAATTACTCGTTTGGCTAACCCAGGCCATATTCCCCTGCACATGAATCCGAAAATCAGAAAGGCTGTATTTGCCTTTAAAATCGTTCGGGTCGTTTTTCATGTGAGCCCCAACCATATTGTCATGGCCTCCCAGCCATGTGCCATAATTACCTTCAGCCGTATGAACCTGATAAAACAGGTCCGGCGACTTAATAAAATAGGCAGCAAAACCATTCAGATCGCGTTTACTGAAAGCGTCAAAAGACGTAGTCAGAACCTTTTGAATTGCGGCTTCTTCACCAGATCTCTGAGCGAACGTAACGGTTGTTGATGTTGTCAGTGAAGCAACAATCAGGAGCATCGAAAGCAAAATCGTTTTCATTGGTTTACGTGTTTTTTGTGTTAAGAGATTGAACATCCAGGTCATCCGGAAATCGAAACGAAGGTGTTAGCACACTAAATCCCGTACCACTACCTCCGGATGAAGTGCAGAAAAGACTATGTAGATGACGGCATTTTTACGGGAATTGCTTCGCTCAAAAATCCGGCTATTAATCCGGCCAAAACTGCCATTCGCAGGAAATCAATAGGCTTCGTGGAGGTAATTGACGATATTCGAAGGGCTATTTACCGGCCTGTCGATGAAAGGTTTACGCTGTTAATTGCTGTTTTACTGCTCAGTCGGCTATCTATTTGCCAACCCATAATGCTCTATGGTCAGCCCGTAGCAAAGCAGGAAATCGACATCAGTCGGCAGACTTGGTTTTACGAAGATCCAGCCAACGATACACTTCAAACGCTGGCTTCTGTTCGCCGACAACATTTTATTCCCCTGTCCGTCACTCCACACGGTGAACTCATCAAATCGACACGGATTGTCTGGCTTCGCTTTCAGCTCGTAAAACCCATCCGACGGACACGCTACATCTCTGATATGAGCCGGGTATGCACAACATCAATACGCTGTATGATTCCCAGCGTTTAGCCGAAAAGATTGCGGTTCCTTATCAACAAGGAGTGATTTTTCTGCCAGTTGGTGAAATTATCTACTGCGAATCCGATAGTAACTACACCAAAGTTATTACTACCCAAAATCGTCAGTATCTGCTTACGCGTACGCTATGTGAGGTTCAGGAGGTATTGGAAGAACGGAATTTTCTACGCATTCACCGTCAATACGTTATCAACCCCGACCAGATTAAGCTGTTTATGAAAGGCAAAGGCAGCTACGTAGTCATGACGAATGAAGTTAGCATTCCTGTGGCTCGCAATCAGAAAGAAAAATTGGTACAGCGATTTGGTTGGCTGTAAACGAAGGAATTCCGTAAGTTGGCAAGCGAATTTCTTTGCCAACTCACGGCTTCTCTAACATGAATCGATTTTACTGGGCCATTCTTTGTTACCTACTGACTTATAACGGCTTTTGCCAGATTCAATCACTCCCTGTTTATAAACTGACTGCGGCCAAAGCGGATTGGTTGATTACGCCCATTGCACAAAAAGCGGGCGTTTTTCAGGCAAATGGTGGTAAAGATATTGTGCTGTCGAACGGTTTAGTCAGTCGTCGCTTTCGGGTTACGCCCAATTTGGCAACGGTCGATTACCAGAATCTGACAACGGGCGAACAATTTATCCGTTCAATACGTCCCGAAGCTATGGTCGCTCTGAATGGCAAAACGTATTGCGTCGGCGGCTTATATGGCCAGCGGGAACACGCCTATCTCCAGGAAGAATGGCTCGATCGATTTACTGCCAATCCAGCTGATTTTCTATTTAAGTCATTTAGTATTTCGCCCCTGAAATCGCACGTAAACTGGCAGTCACGCACTTGGGCGATGAATAAACAGCAACCTACAGGCCAGGAACTTACGCTGCTATTTAGTTCTAGTTTGCCCGAATTGCAGGGAATTGATGTAACTGTGCATTATGCGCTTTATGATGGCATTCCTACGCTTTGCAAATGGGTTTCCATTCAGAATAATACGAAGCAATCTTTTCATATCAATCAGGTTATCAACGAGATTCTCGCAACACCAGAAGAAGAATCGGCGGTCGTTGGGAAACCCGATCAGATGAAGAAACCACAGCGGATTTACATCGAAAACAACTTCGCGTTCAACAATGCCATGCGGTACGATTTATCCGATCAGGCAACGCATTGGAAGACCGATTCGCTCTACACGTCGCAGGTCAATTACAATTACGAAACGCCTTGCTTGCTGGAAATATACCCAACACTGGGCGTTGGAATCGATCTGGAGCCGACAAAAACCTATACATCTATTCGCAGTTTTGAACTGCTACTAGATTCCTACGACCGCGAACGGAACGGTCTAGCCCGTCGGCAGTTCTACCGTACGGTTACGCCCTGGACGACGCAAAATCCCATATTTATGCACTTGGTAAGTACCGATCCAGCAACGGTAAAAAATGTGATTGACCAGTGCGCAGAAACAGGTTATGAGATGGTGATTCTGAGTTTCGGCAGTAAACTGAATATGGAAGATACCAGTGAGGCAAATATCCAGAAATTCAAAGCCTTGGCCGATTATGCGCATAGCAAAGGGATTCTGTTAGGTGGATATTCTCTATTCAGCAGCCGTCGGATTGACGATGAAAATGATGTGATTGACCCTAAAACCGGCCTACCTGATAAAGGTGCTTTTTTCGGTCATGCACCTTGCTTAGCCAGTCGGTGGGGTGTCAATTACCTCAATAGCCTAAAGAAATTTATTACCGAAACCGGCTTCGATTTACTCGAACACGACGGTCCTTACCCCGGCGATGTCTGTGCATCGACCAAACATCCCGGACATAAAGGATTGGACGATTCGCAGTGGGTGCAGATGGAAATGCAGAAGGGCTTCTACCGATTCCTGGCCGAAAAAGGTGTGTATATCAACGCTCCCGACTGGTATTTCATGGATGGCACAAACAAGATTGCTTTGGGCTATCGGGAAGTCAATTTCTCACTCTCTCGCGAGCAACAGAAAATCCTGAATCGGCAGAATATTTTCGACGGAACCTGGGAGAAAACGCCAGCTATGGGCTGGGGATTCGTACCGCTTACCAAGTATCAGGGCGGTGGACCAGAAGCTGTATTAGAACCACTTAGTGAGCACCTACGTGATTACGAGCAACTCATGATGCAATACTACGGAGCGGGTGTACAGGCTTGCTATCGAGGACCACGTTTATACGACACAGAAACCACCAAACAAACTGTAAAGCGAGTAATTGACTGGTATAAGAAGTACCGAACTATCCTTAACTCCGATTTGATTCATCTCCGACGAGCCGATGGACGCGACTGGGATGGCTTCATGCACATAGCTACTCACCTGAAAGAAAAAGGATTGGTAATGCTTTTTAACCCACTAAAAACAAAAATCACCCGAACTATAAAGTTGCCTTTGTATTATACCGGACTTCGCGAAACAGCCCAAATTCGGCAGGGCGATAGCCCTGCAAAAGCGTACCGTCTCAATCGAAATTACGAAATTGAATTAACTGTAGAACTGGAACCAGAAAGCTACGGTTGGTGGGTCATTGAACAGTAAAATCATAGAAATATGTCACTCAAACATTTAAATCTGGCCGTGCCTGATGTGGCACGAACCAAAGCCTTTTTCGAAACCTATTTTGGCTTTACTTGTGAGGAAGTCAAAGGCGATAACGTCATTGCTATTCTGGAAGATAAGGATGGTTTTATTCTTTCGATCAGCAATTTCAAGAAAGACGTAATTCCTGAATACCCAGCTGATTTTCACGTCGGTTTTGTGCAGGAAACGCCCGAGCAAGTCAGAGCTGTTTACGAAATCATGAAAGCAGATGGCGTCGAAGTGGGTAAAGAGCCGCATCACTACGGTGGTCGGGGAACGTTTTCCTTTTATGTAGAAGCGCCCGGAAAAATATTGATCGAGGTATTGTGTGAAATATAATTTATAGTAGATTTCGTCTACAAAATAGTCTATTGCCCTGTATCTACTCAAAAGAATAACACGATGAAATACGTCACTTTTCTTCTCGTTTCGGCGGTTTTATTAGCCAGTTGCTCTCCTAAAGTTCAGGTTGTTACGTTACGCGGTTCGAATCTCCATCCGGCCGAGGAAGGTCTGGTCATGGATAATGACACGCTGACTCTACGCTATAATTTCGCCAGCGAACGTGGCCTTATGCACCTCACGCTAGTTAACAAGCTCAACAAACCACTCTATATCGACTGGAAACGCTCTTCGTTTATCATTGGCCAGGAAAAAGTAGACTATTGGTACGACGTAGCCGATGTCAATTTTGAAGGAACAACGCTTCGTTATAATCGGTATCGATCGTCTACGTCATTCAATGGTCAAATTGCCAAAGAAGACCGGATTAGCTTTATTCCACCACAAACAAAACTCGACAAGAAGCAATTTGTGATAGTCCCGTCTGGAACGGTTAGGCTCACAGGCCAATTTAAAACGGAACAGGAACCATCAAAATCAACCGATAGCAAGAAGCCAGTGGATGTCAATATCTACACGTATCAAGCAAACGAATCTCCGTTGACCTTCCGTAATTACCTGACACTATCGACAGACAAAGATTTCAAAACAGAATTCAATATCGATACAAAGTTCTGGGCTTCTGATGTAAAAGTGCTTCCCCGCGATCAGATATTAACGCAAAAAAGTACGGGAGACTATAACTATGTTATCCCCGTCCCTTTTAAGCAGGCTGACGGCTTTTATATCCCACTACCAACTCAATAATATTTATCCAATAATTCCTCTTTTATGAACCCAGTCTTCGCTAAACTTAATTACAAAGCACAGCCGGAAATTGCTGTGCTAAACGCTCCCGACGAGTTCTTACCAATTATGGACGAGATGCGTCCTCTTGCCACAATTATCACAGATCCACAGCAGATTCAGGTGGGCAGTTTTGCCATAGCGTTTGTAAAAACACAGCAGGAAGTTGATAGTGTTAGTCAGATTCTGGCCGAGAAAGTTCAGGGCGACGGTGTATTGTGGCTTACCTACCCAAAAGGTTCGTCGAAGAAATATAAATGTGATTTTAACCGGGATACTGGCTGGGCTTCTTTGGGTAAACTAGGTTTTGAACCCGTCAGAATGGTAGCCATTGATAACGATTGGAGTGCATTGCGATTTCGACGGGTGGAATACGTAAAAAAGATGACCCGCCAGGAAAGTGGAGCGATTTCGGATCAGGGAAAAGCAAAGGTTCGCCGAGAAGCTAGTTAATGGCATTGGCTGGCAAGTAAGCAGGAATTACTTTTGACTTTCTCAAACGGTACTATTTCAACTATTCTCATGTCCGATACGAAGCTTACCCTCGGCCAAAAAACGTATTTCCCCTTTCTGGAAAAACCTGTTCAATATGAAGGCCGTGAGTCCGATAATCCGCTGGCGTTTAAATTTTACGATGCCAACCGACTCATTCTTGGCAAACCCATGAAAGATCTGTTCCGGTTTGCAACGGCCTACTGGCACACCTTCTGTGGCACCGGCGCTGATCCATTTGGTCCAGGCGTAAAACATTTCCCCTGGGATGCCAACCCCGACCGACTCGCTGCGGCCCACGATAAAATGGATGCTGCGTTCGAGTTCATCACCAAAATAGGTATGGAGTTCTACTGCTTCCACGATGTGGATGTAGCGCCGGAAGGGAATTCAAATGCGGAGTTTGAGAAAAATTTCCGGGCCATTGTCGATTATGCGAAGCAAAAACAAGCCGCCAGTGGTGTCAAACTGTTGTGGGGAACGGCCAATCTGTTTTCGCACGAGCGATACATGAACGGTGCCAGCACGAATCCAGATTTCCACGTATTGGCTCACGGCGGCTGGCAGGTCAAAAACGCGATAGATGCGACGATTGAATTAGGTGGTTCGGGCTATACATTCTGGGGAGGTCGCGAAGGGTACATGTCGCTGCTGAACACGAACATGAAACGTGAAACCGAACACTTGGGTAAATTCCTACAAATCAGCCGCGATTATGCTCGTAAACAAGGTTTCAAAGGTGCGTTCTACATCGAACCGAAGCCAATGGAGCCTAGTAAGCATCAATATGATTTCGATGCTGCAACCGTAGTTGGTTTCTTAAACCAGTACGGTTTACAGGATGATTTTGAATTAAACATCGAAACTAACCATGCCACGCTGGCCAATCATACATTCGCCCATGAATTGCAGGTAGCCGCTGATCACAACATGCTCGGAAGCATCGACGCGAACCGGGGCGATTACCAGAACGGCTGGGATACTGACCAGTTTCCTGTTGATGTATACGAACTAACAGAAGCGATGCTGGTCATTCTGGAAGCGGGTGGATTGAAATCAGGCGGTGTCAATTTCGACGCAAAAACCCGCCGGAATTCAACAGATCTGGAAGACATCTTTATCGCCCACATTGGCGGAATGGATACGTTTGCCCGCGCTGCGATTGCGGCCGAAGCTATTCTGGCTAAATCGCAGTACAAAAAACTTCGCGCTGATCGGTACGCCAGTTACGATTCAGGCGAAGGTGCACGGTTCGAGAAAGGCGAACTCACTCTCGAAGATCTCCGGGAATATGCGTTGACCAATGGTGAGCCGAAGCAGATCAGTGGTAAACAGGAACTATACGAAATGATTGTAAATCAGTATATTTAGCAGCATTCAGACCTAAAAGGTTTTAGAAACCTTTTAGGTCTATTGAAATTGACGTAGGCTATGCATGCATTCATAGGTATAGGCGCTATCGAACTGATAGTTATCTTAGCGGTTGGTGGCCTATTATTTTTATTACCCATTATCGCCCTTGTCGACGTTATTCGTAGTGAATTTCGAGGATCGAACGATAAGCTAATTTGGGTCATTGTTATTCTCTTTCTGAATCTGATCGGCGCTATACTTTACTTTTTTATCGGTCGTAATCAACGCATCTCATGAAGCACCTATCGTTGGCCATTGCACTTTTTTTTGCACTTCCGACGTTCGCCCAATCCAACGCAAACGACGAAACAGCGGTTAAAACAACCATTAATATGTTTTTTGATGGGATGCGTAAGGCCGATTCAACGCAGGTAAAAAACACCGTTTTACCGGGTGCTACTTTGCAGTCAGTTGCTAAAAATAAGGAAGGTGTAGTTTCAGTACGGAACGATGACATAAGCAAGTTCACGGCCTCTGTTACAAAATATCCAGCCTTTACACTCGATGAGCGCCTATCTGGCATGGAAATAAAAATCGACGCTGAGCTAGCCACGGCCTGGACACCTTATGTTTTTTACCTGAAAGATCAGAAAAGCCATTGTGGCGTCAATGCCTTTACACTCGTTAAGGTGAATGGTAATTGGAAAATTCAGAACATCATCGACACCCGCCGAAAAGAAAACTGCCCGGATTTGCCAAAAAATTAGTCGATAGTGACTAACAACGATTTCCAAAGTCTGTGTCCTCACAGGCCGCAAACTCGGATGATAATTGCTGGCTGACGCAAATGGGTCTGTGAGGACACAGACTTTGGATGTAACTATCAACTATTGGCTATCCTCTCCATTCCGGCTTTCGTTTTTCCAGAAATGCCGCCATACCTTCCTTGGCATCGGCTGTTTGTTGAAGCTGCTGAAACTGATCGTATAAAAAAGCCTGTTGCTGATCCGGCAACAGGCTTTTTAATTGCTGGTAAGCTCGTAAACCTGCCTGCATAGCTGTAGGCGAATAGCTTTTCAGTTCATCGATCAATTGCTGAACGGCTGTATCCAGCTCATTTAAAGGAACAACGCTTGTTACCAAACCTAATTTGAGCGCTTCCATAGCCGTAATCGTTCGGGCGCGTAGACAAAGGTCAAGGGCCGCACGAGCGGGCATACTGTCGAGTAGAAGCGCTAATACCTGAAATGGAAACAAGCCTCGTTTTACTTCTGGCAATGTCGCCGTGGCAGATTCGGCCGCTACTACATACGTGCTCCCTCCTACTAATAAAAAACCTCCTGCATAGACTGGCCCCTGCATACGGGCAATGCAAGGTTTGTGCAAAGCTGACATTAGTTCTCCCAATCGAACTGGCCCCGATGGCTCGGGGATGGTAGCCTTCTCATTATCGCCCGTCGATAAACTTTTCAGATCCATCCCTGCGCAAAACGTATCGCCCGCAGCGGCTAAAACTACTAACCAAACGTCTGATTTATAGTGTGCATACGCTAGTACAAACGCCAGTTCTGCGAGCATTGGGGCATTGAGTGCGTTCTTCTTCTCCGGCCGATTCAACGTGATCGTCAGCACATGATCGTCGAAGGAAGTAAGCAGGTAATGGAACCCATTTTCAGGTAATTGAGCGGCTTGTTCGGCAGTGTATAGCATAGCTGAAAGGTACGGAAATACCAGTAAAGAAATCTTTGTCAACTCGTATATGGTTAAACACTCCTTTTCAGTTATTAGCCTAAATCCGACTTCTTCCCTTACGTATTCATGAAACCGTTTCTACTTCTGGCATTTCTGGTGCTGAGTATTCCGTTGGCAAAAGCTACACATCTTATCGGTGGCTATGTTCAGGCAAAATCTATTTCGACAACATCGCTGACGTACCAGGTAACGCTTGTGCTATATATGAACGAAGTACAGGGGAAACAGGCAGCTGATCAGGCAGATTCGTACCCAATCTGTTTTGGCGATGGTACAACAAAAACAGCGGTTCGCTCGAACCGCTTATTCATTAACGACCGAACGGCGAGTATTAGTAGTTATACATTAATCCACACGTATTCAGGGCCAAGTACTTATAGTATAACGGCATCCGTCCCTAATCGAACCCTTGCCCAAAATATAACAAATGCTGACAGCCAATTATTTACACTTGGTACGACTATCTCAGCGACTCTCCAAAATCAAACGCCAACGCCCGACTATCCAATAACTAGTTTTCGACTTGGGCTTTATCAGAAAGCAACTCTTTCCTTAAAAGCCACCGACGCAGACGGGGATAGTTTGGTATATGGCCTGGCAAAATCATTAACTAATATGGGTACTGACGTCTGTAGTCAGCAAGCCGTAAAGACGTATCAATTTCCCAACGATCTGACACGTCAGGGAACTTTCAAACTCAATAATCAAACGGGGGATTTAGTTTGGGATAGCCCAACAAAAGAAGGAAATTACAGTGTCGCCATAACGATTTACGAGTATCGTCGCGGCCTGCTGATTAGTCAGACAACTCAGGAAATTACACTGCTTGTGTTAGACTTACCCGGAACACCTGGCTCAGTCCCAGCTTATGAACCAGCTATAGAAGGAAACAATGGTATCGTTACAGGGACTGTCGTTTACTCTGACCCGGATATACTATTTGTTACGTTTCCCAATCCCGTCGAAGGACCGTTGCAAGTGGTGATTCGAACCAGTAATCCAACCACAGCTACGATACAGTTGATGGATGCAAATGGCCGAAAACTACATGAATTAGGCTTCAGTAAAGCATCGCGCCATCATGAACAACTAATCGGGATGGACAGTCTAACGCCAGGCATCTACATGCTTCGGGCGGATGTAAATGGGCGATCTTTGGTCAGGAAAGTGGTCAAGAAATAGCTATAGCAATTGCTTCCAGGTGCCTTTTATCCAGTTATATTTCAGGGTGCTGGGCAAAGCATGCCAAAAATACTTGTTGACTTCCACCGCAAACGACGGCTGCATATAACAGTTTATAGCACACCCTTCGCAACCCGGCAACCGACCTTCCAGCGCCACTAATTGCTGCACTTCAGCAGAGCGATAGATCTCGAACAAATTATTGTCGATGCTGAATTCTTTCAGACCAAGGTGGTAACAGGGAAGCACAACTTTGTTTTCGGGCGAAATAACGATGGTCGTACTACCCGCCCGACACACAGGCGATTCGATGTGATTCCCCCCATCGCGACGAAGTTGTACGAACGCGTCATTGAGGTACACATTTTTCTGCTTCCCCCACCACGACATTTGCTGTAAGGCAGCCTCCGAAAATCGTTCTCCGGTTTCAACTGCATTATAGTCAAATACCGGATTCAGGATTAAAACCAGATCATTTGGCAGGCAAATCTCCTCATACATCTGCCTGATCTGGTGGACATTGTGTTCAAAGACTGTAAATAAAATATCCGGCCGTTCGCCCAGTTGGCGAGCTAACGCAATCGATTCCATTACTTTATCGAAACAAGCCACTCCGCGCGAACGATCATGCTCTTCCGCAATTGGTGAATCGAGAGAGAAATGCAGCATATCGACCAATCCACGCAGTCGCTCAGCCTGTTTTGGGTAAAGCAACGCATTGGTCGTAACGGTTGTGATTAGGCTAAGCTGTTTGGCTTCCTGAAGTAGTTCGGGTAATTGGCGATGTAATAATGGTTCGCCCCCCGTAAAATCGACAACTCGAACACCCAGCTTTTTAAGATCACGCAAATTCTGGCGAACATTTTCGAGCGTAACGTAAGGCGATGGCCGCTCCCAGATGTCGCAAAAACTACAACTCGCATTACAGCGGTACGTAACGTAATAGTTGCAAAGCACCGGATGAGAGACAAGGCGCATAGACGGGGCAGAGAGGTAAGGGCAAAGGGTAGAGGGTTGAAACGGTAAAACTTTTTACCCTCTGCCCATTGCCCTATGCTACAACAGCATCTTAAACAGATTCACGACCTTGTCTTTCAGATCTTTTCGATCAACGATAAAATCTAAAAAGCCGTGTTCCAGGACAAATTCAGCGCTCTGAAATCCTTTCGGGAGGTCTTTACCAATGGTTTCCCGAATAACACGTGGTCCAGCAAAGCCAATCAGGGCCTCAGGTTCAGCAATGTTAAAATCACCCAACATGGCATACGAAGCGGTTACGCCACCCGTCGTGGGATCAGTCAGGAGTGATATGTAGGGAAGTTTTGCTTTATCGAGCAAGGCAAGTTTCGCGGAGGTTTTCGCCATTTGCATCAGCGAAAAACCGGCTTCCATCATGCGGGCTCCACCTGACCGTGAAATCATCAGGAAAGGCGTTTTATTCTTGATCGCATGATCGATAGCCCGAGCAATTTTTTCACCAACGACCGACCCCATCGATCCGCCAATGAAATTAAAGTCCATTACGGCTATCGTAACTGTCAACCCATTCATTGGGCCAGACGCCGTCCGAACGGCATCTTTCAAACCTGTTTTTTCAATCGTTGACTTGATCCGGGCTGGATAAGCCTTTGTATCGACAAATTTGAGTGGATCGCCGGATTGCATATCAGCATCCATCTCCGTGAACTCGTTATCATCGAATAGAATCGAAAAATAGGCTTCTGAACCTATTTTTTCGTGGTAATTACAATGAATACACGTATACGCATTGAGTTTGTGCTCCCGTGTGTGCATTGCTTTTTTACAGTTCGGGCACTGATACCACAACCCATCGGGAGCTTCCCGTTTCATTTCGGTTGGGGTCTGTATACCTTTATCTTTTCGGACGAACCAGGACATTTTTTAGTAGTTGATTTTCTGGACAGGGGTGTAAAGGTACAAACAAAACAGTCCCAACAGGTATAAGTTCTGTTTGGGCTTCACAATTATCTACACGCTTTCTAGGATAGAAACGACTTCAATTCAGTGAAACCAGTTAATTGTTTTATACCAGGAACCCTTTTTTATGCCCGATAAAATCGTTGTTTTGCGCTCATGAAACATGTCTTCACTGCTCTATTTGTAGCCTTTACGGTATCAGCTTTCGGTCAGGCTTCGGTAGCCTATTACCCGTTCAACAGCGTTGTTTCGGTCAGTACCAACTCCGATAAGGCGTTCTGGCTTGATGCTCGTATGCAAACCAATACGTTGTTTGGCTCGTTGAGTACCACGATTTGCCCCATGATTAATGTGGCCCGAAAGCCGCAGGTTAATTATTACACCGGACTAGGGATCCGTTTCAACGTGCTGAATAGCATCGATGATCGGGATATTCTGGAAGGGTATTCCCTGCACGTCGGTGTCCGTGTGCGACCGCTTACGATGCTACCTAATCTGCGTGTTGCTTTCGAAATTGCGCCCTATTCACGTAAAGATTTCAAAACGGGCAACCTACAATCATCTCTTGGCTTGGTGTATCAGTTCAGTAAAAAATAATTTAGGGTGGCTAGCGCTAGATTAATTGTGCGTTAGCCACCCTAAACAAATTCAAGTTTTTTTGTCATGCTGACGAAGGAAGCATCTTACAATTTCCTGACTCAAGAATAAGGATAGTTTAAGATGCTTCCTTCGTCAGCATGACAAAAAACTTGTAAACTACTTCTGATTATACGTCATCGGACTATGTTCCAGCTTATCGGCCCGATCAAATAATTTCAGCGCTTTCTGATACGTATCGTCGCTTTGGCTGATAACCCGGAAGAATTCATTATTCTGCCCACCACGATTATTTTTCTGATAAACCGACCGTGCTACCAATGCTTTGATCTGCGTACGGATGTAAGCCTTCGAGCGATTAAATTCCTTTTCATTGAACTTGATACCCTCGTTCGTCGCCATTTTCACCAGATTATTCATCTGCTCATCCGTAATGTTGACAGTGCGATTAAATTCATCGAACGGCATTTTCTCCAATTTTTTCTGGTTTTCGCTCGTGTATTCCATAGCATACTCCCGAATGATGTTTTTGCCATACAATTGCACCAGATAGGCCGTTTGCCAGGTCGAATCGCGGGGGATGAAATAGTCGGGGGTGATGCCGCCACCACCATATACGATGCGGCCACCATCTGTTTTGAATTTCAGTTTCGGATCGTTTTTGATCGAGTCAGCAATGTAATACTCCCCACGTTTTGAGCGAGTTTCGAGATCTTTTTCGTAGTCGCCTTCCTGACCCGGCACATATGGTTTCTGAATACTTCGGCCACTAGGCGTATAATACCGAGAAATCGTCAATCGCAATTCTGACCCGTCGGAAAGTGTTACCGGCATCTGCACCAGGCCCTTACCAAACGAACGTCGACCTGCAATCAATGCCCGATCATGATCCTGTAGAGCGCCAGATACGATTTCGGAAGCCGAAGCACTACCTTCATCCACCAACACAACCAGCGGACCTTCTTCAAACTGCCCGGCAATATGTGCGTACGTTTTCCGGTCGTAACGATTGTCTTTACCATCGGTATAGACCAGCAATTTATTACCCGAAATAAATTCGTCGGCAATGTTGGTAGCCCGATCCATGTAACCACCAGGATTATTGCGCAGATCGAGCATAAGCTGTGTCATACCTTTCGCTTTCAGCCCTGCCAATGCTGTTTTGAACTCGTCGTAAGTAGTTTCGGAAAAGCGGTTGATTTTGATGTAGCCCGTTTTTCCATCAATCATATACGATGCGTCAACGGAATAAGTTGGTATTCGATCGCGCGTTAGGGTAAAGTCCTTCAGTTGCTTATCGCCCTTTCTCATGATAGACAATTTCACCTCCGAACCTCGCTTTCCTCGTAGGGCCTTAAATACAGAGCCATTTTCAAGTTTGCCACCCGTTGCTAACGGTTTGTCATCGACCTTGATTATTTTATCGCCACTCAAAATACCGGCAGCTTCGGATGGACCACCTGCGAGTGGAGTAACGACGTAAACCGTATCCTTGTAAATATTGAACTCAACCCCAATTCCATCAAAACCACCTTCCAGTTGCGACCGGGCCGCAACAGCATCCTGTGGATTGATATAGGCCGTATGCGGGTCGAGTTTCTGGAGCATTTTCTCAATCGAATAATCGACCAATTCGTCGGTATTGACTGAGTCAACGTAATTATTTTCAATCAATTGCAGAATTTCCCGGTACTTGGTATAGCCACGTCCAATGTTGTTCAGGCTTTTGGTACCGCCAAAAAATGTAGCGCCAATAAGCATTCCTCCCGCTAACGTAACACCTAGTATCATTGGTAGCCGAACGGTTGCTTTATCGTTCTGAATCCGAGGTTCTTGTCCGTTGAGTTTATGACCGGCGGGGTCATCGTTTGTATTCAATCTATCTTCCATTCGCTTGTTGCTTAACAGGTGGCTTTTCTACTTTCTAAACGCTATGAAGATAGCGAAATGTTTACCAGAAACTGAATACGTTCTTAAAAAATCATAATTTCTCAAACCACCTCTGTTTGCTGCTGCCAGAACTGCGAATACGCCTTTCCATTTTTGAGCAAATCGACGTGTTTTCCCTGCTCAATAATCCGTCCCTGCTCCAACACGACAATCTTATCGGCCTTCCGAACCGTACTTAGTCGGTGGGCAATAATGATGATCGTTTTCCCTTCTTTACGGAGCTGTTGCACAGTACGTTGCACAAACTGTTCCGATACCGAATCCAGTGCCGACGTGGCTTCGTCCAGAATCAGAATTTCGGGTTGTCGATATAAAGCACGGGCGATGGCTAATCGCTGGCGTTGACCACCGGAAAGCGTCGCGCCATTTTCTCCCAGATACGTTTTATAGCCATTCGGCATTCGTTCAATGAAATCGGTAATGCCTAATTGATCGCAAATGGATAGCAACCGTTGCATGTCTGGCTCTTCTTCCCCAATGGCAATGTTATCAATCACATTACCGGCGAAAAGATCGGTCTTTTGGGGCACTACACTCACAACCTGTCGCAGGCTATCTGGATGCAGGTGTTTGATGTCGTAATCGCCGATGAAAATACTACCGCTCTGCAACGGATAGAGCCCTTGTACGAGCGACATAAGCGTCGATTTACCCGAACCACTTTCGCCGACAACGGCTGTGATTTTCCCTTTGGGCATTGTCAGCGTCAGATCGTCAAACACGGTAGCTCGGGTACCATATCGGAAGGTTACGTTCTGGAAGCGAATCTGCCCAACCATATCAGGCTGTAGCTGAACCTTATTCTCATTCGATTCGCGGTCGAGGTCCATAATTTCAAATAGTCGGTCAGCGGCAATAATCGCTTCCTGAATGCTACGGTTGGCCCCGATCAAGCTACCCGCCGGGCCTGTGAAATAGCCGATGAGCGCGTAAAAGGAAAGTAGTTCGCCCGGTGTCAGGTCGTTTTCCAGGACGTATCCAGCCCCTACCCAAAGCAGAATAATGGTAAATAATCGGGTGATCAATTCCGATGCATTACCAGCATAAATTCCCGCACTACTCGTCTGAAAAATCGTTTGTAACAAAGCAACGAATCGGTTTTCGGTTTTCTGGCTGGCAAACTGCTCTAATCCAAACCGCTTGATCGTCGGCATCGCATTAAGCGATTCGACCAATTGTGCTTCCAGGTCAGCCGAATTTTCCATCAGTTTCCGCTGATACTGCTGGTTAAATCGGTTCATCACCCAGTAGACACCCGCGTAAAAAGGCACGATCAATATCAGAATCAGGGCGAGTTTCCAGTAATAGGTAAACATCAATCCGAACGAGAAAAAGACGATCAGTACATTTACGAGCAGGCCAAGTGCCACATCATTCACAAACGTCCGAATTTTGACCGCATCGTTAACTCTGGAAATGATCTCCCCTACCCGCATTGTGTCAAAGAATGACTGAGGTAGAGTCATCAGGTGTTTATAATAGCCCAGAATCAGAGCAGCATCAATCCGCTGGCCGGTTTTTAGGTTAAAAAAGCTTTTGGTTGCACCAATAAAAATTTGCAGGATCAGCAGGCCAATCATGACAACACTAAGCAGGTTCAGCAAATTACGATTGCCATTGACCAAGACGTTATCGACGATTTTCTGAATGTAAATGGCCGACGATAATCCTAGAACTGTATAAATCAACGCTCCAAACAGTGCCTGAAACATAACAGCTCGGTGAGGTTGCAGCAATTGCCAAAATCGTTGAAGAACAGATACTTTCTGGTTGCCTATTTCAAACGTTTCATCAGGAACCAGTAAGACCAGCAATCCCGTCCAGACTGATTTGAATTCATCGGGCGATAAGTGACGCATCTGTCCAGTAGCCGGGTCCATCACTGTAATCTGCTGAGGAGTAACCCGATAGATGACTATGTAATGCTGTAGCTGGCTATTGGGGATATTGACGTGAGCAATTGTTGGCTGGGGAATTTTCGACAAGCTTTCGAACGGAGCCTTAACACCTTTAGCCTGAAAACCAAGCTTTTGAGCCGCTTCAACTATGCCCAATACGGTAGTACCTTTTTGGTCAGTAGCAGCCAGCTGCCGAATTCGGGCAACGGGCAATAGAAGTCGATAATAGGCCGCAACCGATACCAGACAGGCCGCTCCACAGTCGGTGATATCCCGTTGTTTGATTCTCACCCGGCTACTAATGCCTTTTTCGGCAATCCATTCGCGCGTACGCTCCAATAACTCGAACGCTTTTCCATTTTTACCTGACTGCGTGACGTTCATATGGTTTTGCCGCCCTCCTTCTGCGCACTTGCTGTAGCTGGTTTTGGATTGTTTATAGCCGGATTTAGCCAATCATCCGCTTTGTCATATAGTAACTGGAAGATTGAGCGTCGGGCCACTTGAAAGCGCGTTTGTACAGTCATTCCCTTTTTCAGTCGTCCCTGATAGCCATTTTGTAACGATAAGTAGGGTCGATCTAACTGGCATCGGACTTTAAAAACGGGTTCGCCATTTGTGGTTGTGAAATCGTTTGCAATGTCAATGACTTTCCCAGTAAGTAGCCCCCATTGGTTGTAATTAAAGGCATCGACTTGCAGACGTACCGGTTGTCCAGGCTTCAACAAGCCAATATCTTTGGATGGTACGTAGGCTTCGGCAATTAATGTGGAGTCAGGAGAAATAATGGCCAACACATCGCCTGGTTGTACATAACTGCCCGCATAACGTCCGGCCAATTGAGAAGCCGTTCCGCCAACAGGTGCTTTTAATATGTATAGTTCCTGCTCTTCGCTGAGCTGTTTTACCTCCGTTTCAAGGCTCGCTAAATCTCGTTTACTTTGCGTCAGGTCCGTCTGCCAGTCGCTACGCTGCTGTTGAACTAAGGTGTTATAACGGGCCAACGCGGCTTTATGTGCGTAAAGTGCGTCTTCGTATTCGAGCCGTGCAATGACTTTTTGAGAATATAATAATTCAGCCGTTTTGAGTTCGCGTTTACGCTTTTCCTGCAAATTCCAGCTCTCTTCAACAATTGCCCGAAATTGATTGTATTCCTGCCGATAGAGTGGAGCCGTCAGACCGCTGACTACTTGCCAGGACTTCCTTGTTAGCTGATCTAAATCCTGAATAAAACCTTGTTTTTCAGCAATTTGCTTGTCAACTAATTGTTTGCGGGTTTCCAGCGCATCAGATCGGAGCTGAAATAAGGGGTCTCCCCGTTTAACGGATTGCCATTCGCGCACCATCACTTTTTCCACAACAGCTCCGGCAGTGGCTTTTACTTCGCTCCGTTCTGAAACGGGTCGAATCAGTCCATTAGCCTGCACCGAAACATCAACATAAATAAATGGCAGCGCCAGTAAGGTTAGGAATACAACAGCCAGTACGGTTGTGTAAATCAGCTGACTTCGTACAGTTACGCGAGGTAAATACGTGACTAAGCCATAGGAAAAGTCGTTCTCGTTCATGATTTTTCGTTGAGTAATTGACTTCTATATACGTATAACTAAAAAGCAGGGATTTGACCCATGAGCCAGAAACAATTGATACGTTTCTTACTCTCCGGGCCAAATCCCTGCTTTACTTCTATTACTTCACCGGGCTAATTTACCCGGCTCATTTCTATAATTTACGATTCGCTCGAGCTAAAATTAAAGAGCGCGCTCGTCACTGGGTTTACACTCGTGCTATTGCCGCTGAACAGATAGCTGTCGCCATTGAACAGGCTATTGCCACTTACATCAACCAAATCGGCGACGAGTATCGAACCTATATTACCAATGCTAGTGGAATCACCACCGCCATTGTTATTGATCATTTCCTGGTTAGTTAGCTCCTCAATACCGAGGGTAGCAAAATCGAACGTTTTCATAACGATAAAGAATTAAGTGAAAAAATATTTACTCAATTAACTGCATTGCGACCTACTTGTCGTCGCTTATGATTCATTCGTGGTGACGCTAACGCCCACACCTGTACTTGGATTTACACTGGTCGAATTTCCACTGAATAAGGCATAGTTGCCGTTGAACAGGCTATTGCCGCTCAAATCGACTAAATCACCAATAGAGATTGAACCGATGTTTAGTAGGCTGGTGCTATCGCCACCGCCATTATTATCAATCATTTCCTTATGGGTCAGCTCCTCTACACCGAGAGTCGCAAAATCGAACGTTTTCATAATGAACTAAAATTTACGTGAAAAGAAATCACTCAATTAATCACTATTTCGACTGACATTTAGCCAATCTGGTTCTTCAATTATGACTCACTCGTACTAAAATTAAAGAGTGTATTCGTCACAGGGCTAATGTCAGTCTGATTACCGCTGAACAGCGCGTAATTTCCGTTAAAAAGACTGTTGCCGCTTACATCGACTAAATCGCCAATAGCAATTCCGCCGATATTTCCGATGCTGGTGCTATCGCCACCGCCATTGTTGTTAATCATTTCCTGATTGGTCAGCTCCTCTACGCCGAGGGTAGCAAGATCTACGATTTTCATAACATTATTCATTAATTATACCTACTCTATAAGCTTTTCGGCAGCCGCTTGGCAATAGACAATTAATAAGCTGTTCACGAAAAATTGTTAGCTGTTATTGCCGTTTGCCTGGGACAAAGTTGGGGGATTAAGTGGCTGATGCTGATAACTAAACCTTATAAAAAAATAGCTTTCAGTTATAATTTTATAACTACTTAGGGTAAGACCAGAACCTCACTATTTACCAAATCGGGCAAAAATAGAAATCTAAACCCCAACCGACTTTCGTAGGTTTACCTACCAATCAATAAAGAATACGTATCCATATGCCACGACGATCTACGCTTTTAGTATAGTAATAAGTTGGATTAAACCTTAGTAAATTATGCCAGTACTATCGGAGAAGCTTCGTCGGTTACGTCAGTTATTTGGATATTCGCAGGAGTACATTGCTTTCAATATTGGTATGACTCAGCCCGCTTACTGCAAATGGGAAAGTGGGCAGACCCAACCCTCCATCAATAAGCTAGAAGAGCTGGCTAATTTATATCAGTTAAGTTTGGGAGATCTGATCAACGATAGTGATCTGGATATCATTCGCAAGCTACTGGCGGATGAGCATTTTGCGGAAAAATTGATGGGACGTGGGGATGTTAATTAATCCCCTTTACCTTACTTTCGCCCCCCGCTTACTGGAAAGTATTCGTACTTTTACGGGACCATTTTTATAATTCCTCCCAACCAAGATTATGTTTGTTCACACAGTTTTTTTCTGGCTCCATCATCCCGAAACCCAGGCCGACCATGATGCGCTCCGGGCAGGCCTTGAATCCCTAAAAGGTATTACCGAAATCTCAGCCGCTTACATCGGAACTCCTGCCGAAACCCGTCGACCAGTTATCGATCATACGTATGACTTTTCGTTAACCTTCGTTTTCGCGGATAAAGCTGCACACGATACGTACCAAACACATCCGGTCCATCTGGCATTCGTAGATAGCTGCGCACACTTATGGCAGCGTGTACAGGTGTATGATGCGATTGGCTAGCATGGGGCATAAGGTTGAGGGCATAGGGTAGATTTTACTTTAATTAACCCTATGCCCAACGCCCTCTGCTACTTCACACCAACACTTCGATTTTCATTTCCATATTGCCTTTCACCGCTTTAGAATAAGGGCAAACGGAATGAGCAACCTCGGCGAGTTGTTGAAGTTGATCGTGATCCATACCGGGAGCTTTCACGGTAATTTTACCCGATAGAAACATATTGTTTCCATCTTTATTCAGCGAAATACTGACTTCAACGGCATGTTCTGGCAAAATGATTTTCCGCCGGTCAGCAACTGTCATCAGCGCACTATTATAGCACGAACTATAAGCTGCGGCAAATAGCATTTCAGGGTTAGCGGCCCCTCCTTCCCCATGCATCTCGACCGGTCGCTTGACATCCAGTTCTAAAACCCCATCGAGCGATTTAACATCACCTTCGCGTCCGCCAACATTACTGACTGTGGCAGTGTATACAGTTTCCATTAATAAGAGTATTGTGTTTTTGAGTAGGTAGCCTGATGGCTATTGAGGAATAAACCCAGGCCTCCACGAAAAGTTATTGATTGCAAATTTCATTTCTCAGGCGATTTTCCCAGTTTATTGATAATCAGACCAGACAGGCAAAGTATTTGTATAGGAATCGAAAAGCGAGGAACTAGTTGTAAAATCCGTTTTAGCCAGCGATTCAGGTCAGCCTCCCGATGGTCTTTGCGTCATATGCAGCTTTCTGCTATTTTAAACTATCTTTGTCTAAGGAACTTACTTACTTGTGAACCGCAATAGAACCAGACAGAGCGCGTTTTTTTGTAAGTACATTTGTCTATACACTGACCGGCATGAATACGTTATATAAATTTTTCTGCAATCGACTTCTGCTTGGGTGGATTGGGAGCCTGACAATGGTTCTCTGGTTCAGTTTGACACCAGCTTCGGCACAACGCCGACGAGAGCGAGCAGAGCCCGATACGGCATTAGCCAAAGCTGGATCGACTACAACGACAAAGATTGAAGCCGAAACTCAATTCACGGAGGGCGTTCGATATTTGATGACGGATGAACCGGCAAAAGCCATCGCTCAATTCAACAAACTGCTTCAAAAAGAACCTAATAACTCAGCTGCTCAGTATTCGATTGCCACTGCCTTGCAGAAAACAGGCAAAATTGCCGAAGCCATTCCACATGCTGCGAAAGCCCATTCAATAGATGGTCAAAATAAATATTACGCACTTCTATTAGCTGAGTTATATGTTAAACAAAAACGCTATTCAGAAGCCGAAGAACTTTACGAGAAGCTACTCAAAAAAGGGCCCGAAAATGCTGAGTATGGGGTTGAGCTGGCTGCTATTTACCTCTTTAATGAAAAACCCGACAAAGCCCTCGAAGCCTATAATTTGGTCGAACGGGAATTAGGCCTGAACGAAGAAATTACCCGGCAGAAACAGCGTATTTATCTTAAACAGAACAAAATAGACAAGGCTGTTGAAGAGGCAGAGAAATTAGTATCTTCCGAACCATCCGACCCGGATTATCTGCTCGAAGGGGCTGAGCTATTAATTGCCAATGACCGAACCGATCAGGCAATAACCTGGATTGATCGGGCACTAAAATTAAACGCAGATTCTCCACAGGCCCACGTCCTGCTAGCCGATATCTACCGTAAAAAAGGCGATATGGCCCGCGTTACCCAGGAACTTAATCAGGTGCTGGCTAACCCAAATCTGGAAGCTGGCCTAAAAGCAAGAATTCTATCGAGCTATGTAGGCATGACGGGCGAAAGTCCAGGTGCTCAGAAAGATGCGCTTAACATGGCACAGAATCTGGCGAAAACCTCCCCCAACGATCCTAAAACACAGGTGATGCTGGCAGATTTGCTGATGCAGCAAGGGAAGAAAGCAGAAGCGCGAGATGCTTATGCTAAAGCAGCCCAACTCGATGGTTCGGTATATGAGGTTTGGGGAGCATTACTCCAACTAGATGGCGAATTAAATCAGGTAGATAGCTTACTGCTCCATTCCGAAAAAGCTCTCGAAGTCTTTCCAACGCAAGGTTTATTCTGGTATTCGAATGGGTCAGCGAACCTGTACAAACGGAAGTATCAGCAGGCAGTTGATGCACTGGAAGAAAGTAAGAAACTGCTGGTTTCCAACTCCAACAATGAATTAAAACGGGGAATTGATGCTCAGTTAGGCGATGCATACAACGGACTAGGCGATTATGCGAAATCGAATGAAGCCTATGAAGCCGTTCTGAAAGTGGACCCAATCAATGACCACGTTCTGAATAATTATAGCTATTTTCTATCCCTCCGAAAAGAAAATCTTCCACGGGCTCAGCAACTAGCTCAGAAACTGGTTGAACGGAATCCAACCAATGCAACGTATTTAGACACCTATGCCTGGGTACTATACGTTTCGAAAGATTACGCCAAAGCACGGCAATATCTGGAAAAAGCCATGGCTGATCCGGCTAATGTAAGCGGCACAATTATAGAGCATTATGGCGATGTCCTTTATCAACTTGGTCAGCAGGATAAGGCAATGGAGCAGTGGAAAAAGGCCAAAGAAAAAGGTGGTGCCAGCCCCGATTTGGATAAAAAGTTAGCTACCGGAAAGTTGTAACAACGGTTTACGATTTACACCGGGCCGTCGCTACGGTGATTAGCAGATTAACAATTTTCCGCATTGGCTACCGTAGCGACGGCCCGGTGTAAACCGAATACCGTAAACCGCGAACTGTAAATTGCCCAAATGAATAAATATCTGTTTTTTAGTTTCATACTAATTGTCTTACTGAGTTCGGAAGGTTGTCGACGAAATCGAATGTCGCACTCCAGTGGCTCAATTACTTCTCCATCCCCTACTCCTGATTCTAGTATTGCCGTTCGCCCAATCGCAGTTCCTCCAAGCGATTCATCAACGGCTACCAAAGTAGGTCGACCTGGCATTGAAGAAGCCCGTGCCAATGTTGCTGAAATTGATTTTCGCTACCTGACAGCCAAGTCGAAAATTTCGTTTAAAAGCCAGCAACAGGACATCGACAATGCGAATGTGAATATCCGGGTTCGCAAAGACAGTCTAATTTGGGTATCCATTTCAAAGTTGGGAATCGAAGCTGCCCGAGGATTAATTACGCGCGATTCCATTACGATCATGGATAAGATCCATAAAGAGTATTCGGTCTATGATTTTCCCAGCCTGAGTCGTCAGTTTAATTTCAGTATGAATTTCGAATTGCTTCAGGCTTTGATTGTTGGCAACCTGCCACTTCCAAAACGCCCGGCGCAAAAGATCAAAAATGAGCGAGATTACCTGCTGTTGCGTCAGAGTGAAGGCAAGGTATCAGTGGAAAATTATATTGGCGAGAATGATCGTAAACTAAAGAAATTAATGGTCACAGAGCAGCCAACCAAGAACACTTTACGACTGGACTATGAGGATTTTGCTTCACTAAACAACTTTCTATTTCCGTATACTAGTTTAGTGACACTCGATTACAAATCGCAGAAAGATGGTCAATTCTACCAGACTCTGCTCCAAATTAAACACAACAAAGTTGAACTGGTCGATAAAAGTCCGGGATTCCCGTTCACTATTCCTGCAAATTATACTCGTCGCCCATAACGTCTATCCGTTGGTTTTCAGAGCCATGTTTCCTAAATCTTCATTTTCTTTCCAATCTGTTTGCTGGTCAGTAGTCCAACTAGTTGCCCTTAATCTAATCGGGTTTTCGGCAATGGCGCAGGCTACGCAAACCCAGCAGAATAGGCAAATTCTGGAAAAAGAGAAAAAGCAGAATCAGGAGAAACTGGCTCAGATTCGTACGATTCTAAAGCAAACGTCTACAGAAAAGCTGGCTGGCTTAGGGCAGTTGAAGGCAATTGAGCAACAGATCCAAACGCAATCGAATCAAATTAATCTGCTAAATAAAGACCTTAGGCTAACTGAATCTGAGATTGTTGAGTTACGCCAGGCCAGTCAGGCACTTACGCAGGATTTAAATAACCTAAAGGAGGAATATAGCTCCATGATCTACGCAGCGGATAAGCGTCGGCAGCAGGTTAATTCATTAGGATTTTTGTTCGCGGCCAATAACTTCAATCAGCTCGTTGCCCGGTATCGTTACCTGCGCCAATACTCTGATGCCCGCCAGAGCCAGGTTCGTAAAATGAACAATATTCAGGTAATGTTGCAGGGCAAACAAAAAGCAACTCAAAATAAGCGGCTGGCCCAAAAAAGTACCATCAACGCGAAGCTACAGGAGGGCAAAAAACTGCAATCGCTTAAAGAAGAGAAGAATACTGTTGTTAAGGAATTAGGACAGAAAGAAACAGAACTTCAGCAGGAATTGGCCGAAAGTCGCCGGGCTATTGGCCGATTGGAAACAATGATTACGCGCCTGATTGCCCGCGAAGCGAGAGAACGGGCTGAACGCGAAGCGCGTGAACGAGCCGAACGTGAGCGACTTGCCAAACTGGAAGCAGCTCGAAAAGCAGCTGAGCGCAAAAAGGCGGAAGAAGCGATTGCAGCCGCTGAAAAAGCGGGCGAGAAACCAGCTGCCGAAGATGTGGCTAAAGTAGAAAAACCGGTCGAACCAGAGGTTGTTAAAAAACCGGATGAACGGCGAAACAACAATCTGAACGATGAAGAAACAGCATTGGCATCATCGTTCACATCTTCGCGGGCTCATCTGCCCTGGCCAGTTACCAAGGGATTTATCTCCGATCGCTTTGGCCGAAAACCCCATCCTGTCCTCAAGGGTATTTTCGTTGAAAATCAAGGCATTGACATTCAAACCAATGCCGGTGAGGGTGTTCGATCTGTTTACGACGGAATTGTTCAGGATGTAACGAATATGCCCGGCATGAACAACGTCGTCGCCATTCAGCACGGCGATTATTTTACCATCTACGCGAAACTCCGAAGTGTATCGGTCCGAATTGGTCAGCGTGTAAAGGCTCGTGAATCCATCGGAACCGTAGCTACCGACAAAAATGGCGTCTCTGAAATCCAGTTTCAGATCTGGAAGGAGTTCACCAAACTCAACCCCGAATCCTGGTTAACACCAAGGTGAAAGTCATGAAGTTATAAAGTTGTATAGTTATTGAGTTGTATAGTTTGTCCTCTCCTGCTTACAACTCTATAACTTTACAACATTATAACCCTACGACTCAAAATGTCTGTTCATAATCCCGATATAAAGCGCGTTACGACGCATACCATTCAGGAACTGAAAAATAAGGGAGAGAAAATCTCTGCACTAACTGCCTACGATTACTCAATGGCGCGGGTAGTTGACGCGGCCGGCGTCGAAATGATCCTCGTCGGCGATTCGGCCTCGAACGTTATGGCAGGCCATGAGACAACGCTACCGATTACCCTCGATCAGATGATTTATCACGCCAGTTCCGTTGTGCGAGGTGTGAAACGAGCTTTGGTTATCGTCGACTTACCGTTTGGCTCTTATCAGGGTAATTCGTCAGTAGCGCTCCAGTCGGCCATTCGCATCATGAAAGAGTCGGGTGCGCACGCCGTAAAAATGGAAGGTGGTCTGGAAGTGAAAGAATCGATTGTCCGTATTCTGAGCGCAGGCGTTCCAGTTATGGGTCATCTCGGATTAACTCCTCAATCCATTTATAAATTTGGTACGTACGCCGTTCGGGCGAAAGAGCAAGCCGAAGCAGAAAAACTAATGGCCGATGCCCGTATGCTCGAAGAGATTGGTTGCTTTGGCCTGGTACTGGAGAAAATTCCGGCAGTACTCACGAAAAGCGTCTCGAAAAGCCTTCATATTCCAACCATCGGCATTGGCGCTGGTCCCGACGCCGATGGACAGATACTGGTTATTCATGATTTACTTGGGATCAACAACGAATTTAAACCGCGCTTTTTACGTCGATACGCTGACTTGCATAAGGTTATGACTGAGGCCATTGCTCACTATGTCGATGACGTAAAAGCAAACGACTTTCCGAACGAGAAAGAAGCATATTGAGTTAGAACATAAAGAAAAGGCAGACGAAGACATCAACCGTCTACTCAATGTCTTTGGTTTTTAGTCTGAAAATCAATGAAAAAGAAACCATATCAGGTTGTTTACGAAGATAATCACCTGCTAATTGTCAATAAAGATCCGGGTATACTCGTTCAGGGTGATCGCACGGGCGATATCACGCTCCTGGACGTTCTAAAGGATTATATCAAAGAAAAATACAACAAACCTGGCGAAGTTTTTCTGGGTTTAGTCCACCGACTTGATAGGCCGGTAAGTGGCCTTGTCGTTTTTGCCCGAACCTCGAAAGCACTCGAACGCATGAATGAAATTTTCAGGAAACGTCAGGTACAAAAGACTTACTGGGCAGTAGTTCGCCACAAACCGCCAAAGAATGCGGATAAGCTGGTTAACTGGTTGGTGAAAGATGAGCAAAAGAATCAGGTAACCGCTTACGATTACGAAGTTGCCAACTCACAGAAAGCAGAGCTATCGTATCGAGTTTTGGGTAGAATTAATGAACATTATCTGCTGGAGGTAAACCCTATTACTGGACGACCGCATCAAATTCGGTCGCAGCTGGCTCACATGGGTTGCCCGATTCGGGGTGATGTAAAATATGGCTATGACCGGGCCGTCGCTGACAAAAAGATTTATCTACACGCACGTCGGCTTTATTTCATCCATCCGGTAAAACAAGCCGGAGCGCCAGATCGGCCTCTTATTTGTAAGGCAGGTCTACCTAATGATCCATTTTGGGAGGAATTTCTGGAATTGGATGACGAAAATTACAAGGATAAAAACATGGACTTCATTTTCGAGTAATACAAGATGACGTATTAACCAGAAAAGTAAAGGGCCGCAGATTCTGATCCCCAGAAAATGCGGCCCTTTGCATTAGTCTCTATTTATTATCCCATCCTACTTACATCAGTAAGCAGTTAAGGTTCGGTTATAGTAGTTGATGTTGCCGTTGGCTCTGAAGGCGCAACATCCAAAATAATCTGTTCCATCACACGCTCTATCATCTGTACGATTCCACGCAAAGCCCCGAAGATGATACATAACGGTAGAATTATGGGCAGGAAAAAGACCCATTGAAAGATCATGTATAATCGAAAATTTCTCATTGGCTTAATAAAAAATTTACAAGATTAAGGTTACGGTTAGGATCACCCAAACAACTTATGAAGTCAATCCAAGTTACTATTCCATCGATATTCAAAATTAAACTTGCCTTAGTACAAAAACAAGGGTATTTTAAAAATGTTTACCGCTGAATAGCGTCTAAATCAACTTTTACTCAAAAAATCATTGGATTTTTCCTAATGTAATTTACCTATACTCAATTTTGATGCCAATCTCCTTAATGTTACTCAAATATAATATTTTTATAGCTAAAGCTTACATTAAAATCCAATTTTATAACATAGCTTTTGTTGCCATTGATTATCAGCCACTTCCGCATATTCAGCTGCCAAAACCCAGTTTAATCAATTTAAGCTATTAAGCTAATATACAAACAGGCGACCGTATAGCCGCCTGTTTGTATATTAGTTTTCTTTATTTCTAGTTTAATGTGGCAACGGCATCCTTGATGCGTTGTACCGCTTCAACAAGCGATTCGTCAGATGCAGCCGTTGAAATCCGTAAGCAGTCAGGCGCACCGAATCCAGAACCAGCAACAGTTGCTACAAATGCCTTATTGAGGAGCCAAAGCGCAAAATCATCCGAATTTTCGATCGTCGTTGTTCCGTCAGATTTACCATAATAGTAGCTAATATCCGGGAAAGCATAGAAAGCACCTTCAGGTATATTCGTTCGGAAGTGCGGTACTTCTTTCAATAATTTCACTACTAAATCCCGACGACGGTGATAGGCTTTGGTCATCTCCATAGATGGCTCCAATGGACCAGTCAAGGCGGCAACCGTTGCTTTCTGGGCAATTGAGTTTGTACCTGACGTAACTTGTCCCTGTAGTTTCTCGACTCCGTCAGCAATCCATTTAGCAGCGCCGATGTAGCCAATACGCCAGCCCGTCATAGCAAATCCTTTCGCTACGCCATTCACCGTAATCACGCGCTCAGCAATTTCCGGAATCGAGCCGATACTGAAATGACCTTCGGGTGTAAAGTTGATGTATTCATAGATTTCATCAGCCAACACATAAATGTTGTCATGACGAGCCACTACGTCGGCAATAGCGCGTAACTCGGCTTCGGAATAGATCGAGCCAGTCGGGTTATTCGGCGACGCATACATCACGATCTTCGTCCGATCTGTAATGGCTGCTTCGAATTGCTCCGGCGTTACTTTGAAGTTATTTTCAAACGAGCCATCCACTACAACCGCTTTCCCTTCAGCGAGTTTCACCATTTCGGAGTAACTAACCCAGTAAGGCGAGAAAATAATGACTTCATCACCTGGGTTAATCAGTACCTGAATGACATTCGCCAGCGAGTGCTTGGCCCCGGTTGAAACGACGATATTTTCGGGTTTCCAGTCAATATTATTGTCGCGCTTGAATTTATCAGCAATAGCTTTGCGAAGATCGGGATAACCGGCAACAGGCGAATAGCCGTGGAATCCATCATCAATGGCTTTCTTGGCGGCTTCGCAAATGTGCTGTGGGGTTTTGAAATCCGGCTCTCCAACGCTCAGGCTAATTACTTTGTGGCCCTGAGCAGCCAATTCACGGGCTTTCTTGGTCATCGCCAGCGTGGACGATTCCTCCAGCGCGTTGATGCGGTCGGCTAATAAACTCACGGTGTCAAGCGTGGCAGACATAATTCTTGTGTTTTTTGATAAACTGATAACAAACTGACCGCAAAGGTACTACGTTTTCAGCGCAGGGGCGATATTATTTAGAAATTAAAAATCGTTACTTCACTCTTATCCTCACAGTCTGCCAATAATTCAAGTGATGTTTTCTGCAGAGTAGGGTGGACAAAGTCTGGTGCAACTTCAGCTAACGGCACTAGAGTAAAGCGTCGTAGATGCAGAAATGGATGAGGAATCGTTAGTTTATCCGTTTGCAGAATGAGTTGATCGTAATACAGAATATCAATATCAATTAACCGAGCGCCCCATTTTTCCAATCGAACCCGCCCTAAGTCTTCTTCTGTTTGTTGCGTTTGGCGAAGCACTTCTAACGGTTCCAGATTTGTTTCAACGACCAGAACCTGATTCAAAAAAGATGGCTGATCGATAACACCCCAAGGTGCCGTTTCATACAAGTTGGATTGCTGAACCACCAACCCAACTCGTTCATCAATCAGCCTAATTGCCCGATTCAACGTTTGCAAACGGTCTCCGAGGTTAGCCCCGAGGAGGATAATTAGCATATATGATGGATGAAATAGGGGTACGCCCAACGCATGAGCGACCATACCTTCTTAATAATCTTTTATCACTTTAATATCGTAGTATGCTTTAATTTCTTCTTCGCTGGGTGTTTTAGCCGGTCGTACAATGCGGAAACCAACGAACGAAGCGGATGTCAGCCACCAATCCGATTTTGGACTTTGTGGATCGAGTATCTTCCAGGCTGGGGCCGAAGGCGTTCGAGCAGCGGAGCGAAGTACGCCCGGTTCATCGTCCCAAGAACCTCCACGTACTGAATTCGGATAAAGTGTTGTCGTGGGTGCGTAAGGCTCTTTTACTTTTCCACTGGCAACCTGTTTGTAATAATCTTCAATGTATTGATCTTTCGTCCATTCCATTACGTTTCCGTGCATATCGTATAGCCCAAATGGATTTGGTTTCTTGGTACCTACTTGCTTGTAGCCCCCTCCGCTATTGCCATTGAATACTGCGTATTCACCCAGCTTTTTCACATCAGCCCCAAATGAATAGGGTGTGTTGGTATTAGCACGACAAGCGTATTCCCATTCGGCTTCGGTTGGCAGTCGATAAAAAATACCTGTCTTCGCATAAAGCCAGGCGCAAAACTTAATGGCTGCATACTGAGTCATATTGATGGCCGGATACCCCGCCCGACCCATTCCAAAGGACATGTCTACATAAGGCGGACTCGGACGTGTGGTTGCATCTGTTTTTGCCAGATTCGCGTCCGTCTGTGTGTACTTAGCCGCCATCTCCTTCTCCATATTCGTGAAGGCAAACAAATCGTAAAGATCCCACGTGATTTCGTATTTGCCCATGTAAAAAGGCTCAATCGTTACACTATGCTGAGGTCCTTCGTCTGGATTACGGCCTTTCTCTGTAGCCGGACTGCCCATTAGAAATTTTCCGCCCGGAATAGCTACCATTGCATAGGTCTGATTGCTTCCTGGAACGACCTGAGTATAGGACTTAAACTCGGTAGAAGTCTGGGCTTTGGTTAGCGTGATTGCCCCAATTGTTAATAGGAACGTTGTCAGGAGATGTTTAGAAGACATTTTTGGTTATATCGACATGAAGGAACAGCATTGAATGGTAAAAGTACGAACGATTTTCTTTGTTGTACCTTTGTGCTTTCATACCTGCAAGGTTTAAACACTTTACAGGTTTTTCAAATATATGAATTACCTATCAGCCGAAAATTTAACGAAGTCCTACGGTGACCGCTTTCTGTTCAAAAATTTAACCTTTGGAGTAAACCGAGGTGACAAAGTGGCAATTGTTGGTGCCAATGGTTCGGGCAAAACCACTCTCCTATCTATTTTAGCCGGAGCTGTTCCACCTGATTCAGGTATTGTCAGCCATCGAAAAGACATTACAATTGGCTACCTCGATCAGCAGCCTGATCTGAACGACGCACTTACGGTTATGGAAGTCGTACTGGCGGGCGAGAGCGCCCAGCTCGATGCAGTTCGGGCTTATGAACTGGCGCTGGCCCACGACGACCATGCGGCTCTCGAACGAGCGATGGTCGATATGGAAAAACTTGAAGCCTGGGATTACGAAACGCAAATCCGTCAGATTCTGGGGGAATTGGGGATTCATAATGTTGAGCAATTGGTAGGGTCACTCTCAGGGGGGCAACGAAAACGGGTGGCATTGGCGCGAGTTCTCATCCAGAATCCAGACTTGTTAATTCTGGACGAGCCCACAAACCACCTCGATCTCGAAGCTATCGAATACCTCGAAAACTTCCTGAATACGAATAATGGGACATTATTAATGGTTTCGCACGACCGCTATTTTCTGGATCGAGTGTGTAATCAGATTGCTGAACTTGATGGTGGTCAGCTTTATACGTACAAAGGCAATTACGCTTATTTCCTGGAGAAAAAAGACGAGCGGGAAACGGCGGCAGCTTCAGAATTAGCCAAAGATCGAAATACGTTCCGACGCGAACTCGAATGGATGCGCCGACAGCCTAAAGCGAGAGGCACCAAAGCACAGTATCGCATTGATGCGTTTGAAGACTTAAAAGAAAAAACGAGTGGCAAGCGCAATGATGGTGAACTCGACCTGAATCTGCGAATGACTCGGCTAGGCAGCAAGATTCTCGAAGTTGAAAACCTAAGCAAACGATTTGGCGATAACGTATTGCTCGACCATTTCAATTATACCTTTAAGCGGTTCGACCGGGTGGGATTAATCGGCAAGAATGGGATGGGCAAAACCACGCTGATGAACATGTTGACGGGCCAACTTCGTCCTGATTCGGGTAAAATCGTAACGGGTGGAACGGTCAAATTCGGGTATTACACACAAAGCGAGCTCGATCTACCCGAAAATCAACGGGTCATTGATGTCGTACAGGATGTAGCCGAAGTTATGAAAGTGGCCAATGGCGATACGGTTACTGCGACCCAATTACTGAGTCGTTTCTTATTTGATCGGGCGAAACAATACGACTATGTATCGAAATTAAGTGGGGGCGAAAAACGGCGGTTACAGTTGCTTCTAGTTTTGGTCCAAAATCCAAATTTCCTGATTCTGGACGAGCCCACAAATGACCTTGACATTACGACCCTTAACGTATTGGAAGAGTTTTTGCTCAATTTTTCGGGATGCGTCCTCATTGTGACCCACGACCGCTATTTTATGGATCGACTTGTGGATCACGTTTTTGTGCTGGAAGGTGAAGGTAAAGTTCGCGACTTTCCGGGCAACTACACCGACTATCGCGAATGGCGGGATGCGCAACCCAAGAAATCGATTTCACAAAATGATAAACCGGCGCAGAGTGCGTCGAAGAACCAAACTCCGACAACTGTAGTTTCTTCCGCAACAAACTCAACAAGTAATACCAGGAAGAAACTGTCTTTCAAGGAAATTCGCGAATACGAAACGCTGGAAAAAGAAATCGAATCATTGGAGCAACGAAAGACCGAAGTGGTGGGTCTTCTTAATATGGGCGGACATCATGAGCAACTAACAGCCTGGGCCCGCGAAATTGAGCAGATCGACCAACAGATCGCCGAAAAATCAGACCGCTGGCTGGAGCTGGCGGAATACATTTAATTGCAAATGAGTGATGAACGATAAGTGATGAGTGATAAGTAAGCTGACGCATATTATTCATCACTCATCACTTATCGCTTATCACTCATTACTCACCATGGATCAGATTATTGAGTTTTTCAGGTATTTACTTAATTCCGAGGAAGTAATCCGAACAGGTGGACTTGTTTTGGTCACTCTCATTATTTTCGTTGAGAACGGTATTTTTTTCGGTTTTTTCCTCCCCGGCGATTACCTGCTGTTTCTATCGGGCGTATTTGCCGGAACAAAACTTCTGAATGTACCGATTAGCTTGTTACTGATCTGTATTTTTGGTGCAGCCGTTCTGGGTTCTCTAACAGGCTATCTAACAGGTTATTATTTCGGCGCCAGGATTAAGAATAGGCCCGATTCGCTCTTTTTTAAACAGAAATACATTGATAATACACGCGATGCATTCATGCGTTATGGTAATAGTGCCTTAATTGTGTCCCGATTTCTACCAGTTGTTCGCACGTTTGCACCTTTACTGGCGGGGCTCATTCACATGCCTTTCCAATACTTTATGCTCTATAATATTGTGGGAGGTGCAATCTGGGTGATTACGCTAGTAGGGGGTGGTTTCTACTTCGGTGAGCGGTTCCCCTGGATTGTGGATTACGTACAGTATATTATTATTTTCTTCCTGGCTATTACCACATTTACCGTTGTTAAAGGTTATTTAAACGCTCGGAAAGTAAATACCAAAACAGCTCTGACGCAGAAAGAACAGGGAAAACAAAGCGAATAACTTTCCACAAATCCGCTCCTAAGGCAGTATGTTTTAGATATTCTGGCTATATGGAAACAACAAAGCCGACCACTTATAGTCGGTTTGTATCGTTTAAACGGACGGAAATCGTACTTTCCCGTAAAATCATAAGTCTTCTTTTTCCAGTTCTGTAACGAGCTTAGACATTGTCTCAATCACCTGCTCCATACGTTCATGGCCTACAATTTTATCGAACTTACCGCGCGCTTCCTGCATACAGCCCTCAAGCGCAACAAATAACTCTTTACCCCGCTCATTGAGGAAAATGATGCTGGAACGAGAATCATTCGGATTTTTCCGTGTATAGATGTAGCCTTTTTCTTCCAACAGCCCGACAATTTTACTCATCATCTGCTTCGTAACGCAGGCTTTTTTAGCTAATTCATTATTCGTAGTCCCGTGTTCTTCAATGTTTGATAAGAACATCAGGTAGCTCATTTTAAAATCGGTATAGCCAAGCGCGTGCAAACGAGGCTCAATATAGCTAGCTGTAAATCGTTTGAGCCGCCAGAATAAACGCCCGACTGATCGCTCCCGGATCAGCTTAAATTGGTTAAAATCAAAGGAATTCTTATCTATTTTCATCATGATGAAAGCAAAATAGAAAAATCTGAAACGATTCTGATCAAAATATTGTACAAATTTAGTCAACCTGCTTGACTTTATAGTCAACTCAGTTTACTTTTGCCAACAATAGTCAAACATGTTGACTAATTTATTAGTTCTCACACGCTTATCCCAATTGCCTAAAACATTAATGAATCTATGGCAACTCTCACTCAGCAAATGGCAGCAACAGAAGAAAAAAGCGGAATTCGTGCTTACTTACCCCGCATTATTATTGCTATCGTGCTTTTAGTCGGTGGTTATTTTGGCTACCAGGCTTATCGTCACGGACAACAATATGAATCAACCGACAACGCTCAAATCGAAGGCAACTCAGCTCCAGTACTGGCTCGGGTAGCTGGTTATGTTACCGCTGTTAACGTAGATGACTATGCTGTGGTTAAACAAGGCCAGCAGCTGGTCACTATCGATCCTCAGGAATATGATGTGGCCTTGTCTCAGGCCGACGCTGATTATCAGCAATCGCTGGCGGATCTCGCCAATGCACAGGCAGATTTACAGAATGCCCAGGCTAACGCTCGTAATGTAGCGCAGAATGCTCGCGTAGCTCAATCAACTGCTCAAGTTCAGGCTGCTCGTCGCGATAAAGCGCAGCAGGATCTACAACGCGATCAGAACCTTTACAAAGAACAGTCGCTGACCAAAAAGCAACTGGAAGACTCGCAAAACAATGCGGAAGTACAAGGGCGTCAGTACGAAGCGAATGTAGAGCAAATCAATCTGGCGAAAACCTCACAGGCCGTGGCACAGGCAGGTATTGCAAAAGCACAGGCGAACATTCAGAAGATTCAGGCGATGCTGAAAGTGAAACAGGCCGTTATCGACAATGCTAAATTGAAAGTCGGTTACGCACACATCGCAGCACCAATTGCTGGCAAGATCGGCCGGAAAAATGTAGTGGTTGGTCAGTACGTACAGCCAGGACAGAATCTGTTTACAATTGTAGCTGATTCTACCTTCTGGGTAGTGGCCAACTTTAAGGAAACTCAGCTCGAAAAAATGCAGCTTGGCCAAGAGGTTGATATTAAACTAGATGCCTACCCTGACCTCGACATCAAAGGCCGCGTAACATCGCTCTCGGAAGCTACAGGTGCCCGTTTTGCTCTCCTTCCTGCTGATAATGCATCGGGTAACTTCGTAAAAATCACCCAACGTGTACCGGTTAAAATTGAAATCCTCAATCCGGAAAAATACAAAAATCAATTGCGTGCAGGCTTAAGCGTAGACGCTGAAGTTCGGGTCGCAAATTAATAGGCACATGGCACAACAAAGTGGATTTGGTCGCTGGATCGTGGTTGTTACTGCGGTATCGGCCGCAATCATGGAGCTGATTGACACATCGATTGTCAATGTTGGCCTGAACGATATAGCCGGAAATCTCGGCGCCACGATTGAAGATGTAGCCTGGGTAGTGACCTCGTATGCCGTTGCAAACGTCATTGTTATTCCTATGACGAGTTTTTTGCAACGGTATTTCGGTCGAAAAAACTACTACATCGCTTCTATTATTTTATTCACGCTGGCGTCCTACGGCTGTGGATTTGCGAGTGATTTATGGACGCTTGTTTTCTTCCGTTTCCTGCAAGGTGTAGGTGGTGGCGCTCTGCTATCGACCTCGCAAGGGTTGATGTATGACGCTTTCCCGCCTTCGCAACGGGCTGTGGCATCGGCTCTATTTGGCATGGGAATCGTATTGGGCCCAACATTAGGGCCAACGCTGGGTGGTTATATCATCGATAATTATCACTGGAGCTGGATGTTCTATATCAACGTTCCAATTGGCATTATTGCGGTTATGCTTAGCATAGCCTTCATTGAAAAGAAAGAAGACGAGGTCAATATTGATCGAAAAAGTATTCATATCGATCAGATTGGGATTCTATTACTGGCGGTTGGTATTGGCGCTTTGCAATACGTACTGGAGCGCGGTGAAGCCGACGACTGGTTCGATGATAAAGTAATTCTGTGGTTAACTGTAGCCGCAGCCTTAGCCATTCCGGCCTTTATCTGGTGGGAATTACGCGGTACTAAAGCGCCAGTTGTGGATTTGCGAGTGATGAAAAATACAAACCTCGCAATTGGATCAATTCTGGTTGTCGTGGTAGGTTACGGGCTATTTACGTCTGTTTTGCTTTATCCGCTCTTTGCCCAACGTGTGGTTGGCTTAACAGCTACGCAAACGGGTAAATTACTGATTCCTGGTGGGTTAGTCACGCTGCCAATGTTCGCGATTACAGGTCGACTATTGGCCAAAGGTGTCTCGCCCAGAATCATTGCTAGTTTAGGATATGTTGCTTTCGCTGCGTTCTGTTTTATCATGTCGACCTATAACATGAATGCGTCGAACGGTGATTTTATTACAGCGCTCATCATTCGGGGGATCGGTCTGGCCTTTTTGAACGTACCGCTCATTAATCAGTCAGTTTCTACGTTGGAGCCTCGCCAAATGCCAACCGGCATCGCAATTGTCAACATGATGCGGCAAATTGGGGGCGCTTTCGGCGTTGCAATCACCAATACGTACGTGACACAACGAACAGCAGTTCACCGGGGCGATTTAGTTTCAAATCTGCAACCGGGTGAAATGCTTACTACCGAGCGTCTCAATACGATGACTCAAGCCTTAGTCGCCAGAGGAGTCAACGCGCTCGATGCCATGACAGGAGCCTACAAGAATCTGGATCAAATCATTTCAAGACAGGCCTTAATGATCTCGTACTTAGATACATTTAGGCTGGCAGGCTTGTTTTTTCTGGTCTCCTTTCCTCTGTTGTTTCTACTGAAAAACAAAAAAATGGACGCGGCAGCAGCCAAAGCAGTCGCTGATTCAGCACACTGATTAAGTGTATGGTTAGACCGTTTCATGTTCAGCATTTCAATCCGGTATTGACTAAAACTGGAGCCTTGAACACGAAACCAGAAACTTAAAAAACATGAATAACAAACTTCTTATACTTTCTTTCTGCCTATCAATTGGTGTTGCCCAGGCGCAAAGCCAGTCAGGACAGCTTCCCGACGATCTGCGGACGCTGATTCAGCAGGCAAATAATAATTATCCCGTTCTGAAACAGCAACAACAGCAAATCCAGGCGAGTGATCTGCGAACCGATATTGCCCGGTCGTCACTGAAACCAACTGTGTCAGGAAATGCTACGTATCAGTATCTGACTCCGGTAGCCCAGGCAACATTGCCAGTGGATGGCGTTAACCGGACACTGCAATTTCAACCCAATCATAATGTCAATGCCTACGTTGGAATTGGGCAAACCATTTACGACTGGGGCCGTACGAAAGCGGCTGTCCAGCAAGCAGCCGACAATTCGCAGGTGTTACGCCGGTCGATGGAAACCACGCAGCAAACGCTGGCTTATCAGGTAGCGGCAGCCTATTATGGGGTTGGGTTTCTGCAACGGAGCTTAGCGGTTCAGGATTCGGTCATTCGGACAGCAGGTGCCAACGTTCAATTGCTGGTTACCCGATTGCAAAATGGCGATGCCTTGCAATATGACGTGCTGACGCAACAAGTACGGGTAAAAACAGCCCAGAACCGCAAAATTGAGATTCAAAACCAACTGGAGCGACAGTTGGCTCTGCTTACGTATTTGACAGGAAATCCGAATCCAGATGCTAATCAGGCCGTGAAGCAGTTTGATCTTGAAACCGCTGGGAATAATGTAACTACGCAGCCTTATACCCTGGCTAACGATACGCAGTCTGGATTGGCAAGTAATAAGGATGTGCAGTTGGCCCAGGATCGGATTCGGCAAGCCGAAACGGATATTCTAGTCAGTAATCTGGCAGGTCGTCCCAATCTTAGTTTCTCTGGATCAGCCGGTTATCGAAATGGTTATCTACCAGAAATCAATACCCCAAAATTCAATATTGCTGCTGGTGTTACGTTAGCTGTACCGATCTATTCGGGCAATCGGAATAAACTGCAAAATCAGGTGGCCCAATTGAATCTGAATGCTAGCCGCTATGCGCTTGATAACGCCAATGCACAGGTTCGGCAAAATATTGCACTGTTGAATGCAGATATTCGTAGTAATCTGACTCGCCTGGAAAACCTCGAAACACAGGTCTTACAGTCGAAAAAAGCGCTCCAGATTGCCAACGCTCGTTTACGAAATGGGGTCATAACGAATGTTGAACTGCAAAGTGCAGAAACAGGTGTAGAAGAAGCTGAACTAGGTCGCTTAAACTTCCAATACCAATTGTTACTCAATCAGTTAGAACTGAAGCGTTTGCTGGGCGAAACCCTGCTATAAAATTAAAGTGTGTTAAATTTTTAAAAATCCACATACTAAACTGCCTTAAAAATCTCTTTTATAAGCGTATAGTAGGTTGGAACTTAACAAAGGAGCATGTTATGAAAGAACGAGTTATTGACATTCTGAAACAATTCGGCGTGAACGAATCCGCCATTACGGAACAAACCCATTTCTCCCGTGATCTAGGTTTAGATAGCCTCGATAGTGTTGATCTGATTATGCAATTGGAACAGGAATTTGGTATCCGCATCCCCGATGAGGACCATCCAAAGCTGGTTACCATGAAGGGTGTACTGAGTTATCTGGAAGCCGAACAAGCAATTGCATAACTTCAGCCTATACTTCTCTATATTATCGACATACCAGGCTGTACCTTCTCTTTCACCGTATTAAAAATCCCCAATGGATGTCGGTTAGGCATCTATTGGGGATTTTTAAGCTCCTATTGATTTTAGGCTAATTGCCTGAGATAACCAGTCTTCAACGAGCCAGATCTAAGCTATTTTACCAAATAATTACATTAACTGGCTGATCAGGCTGGTCAGTTTTTTTGAAAACAATGTGTATGCAGTCGCGTAATGAAGATCTGAATTGCTTCAGGAAATTTCGCAAAGGAGAGGTTTCGTAGAAATCAGATAGGGTGATATTTGTTACCTCGAAACCCGTCTTTGCGGCATATTCGGAAAGTTCAGCGGTTGTGTATTCCCGAAAATGGCCAGGATTATTGAGAGTAATACGGATCTTTTCAAAAGGATTTCGGCCCATCAACATACCGATTCGTTGATTTAAGCAAACTCCATTTGGCGTTCCGATAAGCAGATGTCCTCCAGGCTTCATTATTTTCCGAATAAAACCCAAAAAGTATTCAGGAGCCGTGTATAGGTGCTCAAACACCTCCGCCATAACTACAATATCATGTTGAGGACAATCGGGCCATTTCTCCTGATAAGGACTATCGTTTAGGTCAAAGGTAAAATGTTCGTTCGCACTGCCTGCTGGCACAATCCTTTCCACATTTTTCCAGCCCAATGTGTTTATCACCACTGAAGGGCCCAGAGCTTGCCGAAATAGTGTTGTTTGGAAATGGGGCCCAATATCCATTATCGAAACGGATTTGTCAGGATAACCATGATTAGTTGCCAGACGTATTACCTCTTCAGTCAGGTAAGAGAATCGCTTCCGATGAAACTTGAGATACACAATTTCGGCAGGCTCAAGCGATTGTTCCCAGTCTAAGAACAGATCAGTAGTGGATTGCATAATAGTGTATAAATTGATTGATAAAGCCGTTTTACAACAATGGAATTATAAATCTGGCACTGTACCAGAAAAGTGTAACTGATTAATATTCAGCAGAAAATGCTCAGATTTTGACGTAGGCTTTCTAAAATTTCGATACTAACTAGTTGGAAAGTAAAACAGGCATTTTTTTTATAGTCTGATACTATATTTTTATTATCTGGTATATGTTGTGGCCGTGAAATCGAGAGTTTTAGAAAAACCTTTCATTATTTCAAATCATTTCGGTTCCCATTTCACTTAATAGATTATATCTAGTCGTCTGCCTTATGTGGATTGTTTTTGCGCTGTCAGCCGCTTTAACGGCAGCTACTGTTGTTACGCTATCAAAACTGGGCATCAAACATGTTGATTCAAGCCTGGCCTTTGCTATTCAGTCGATTATGATTTTTTTGGTATCGTGGAGTGTTGTCATCTTTCAGGGGAATCTCTCTGACATAGCTACAATCGACCGGCGATCCTGGGCTTTTCTGGTGGGCGCGGGTGTACTTACCTGCGTTTCGTCGCTGCTATCGTTTTATGCCTTAAAGATTGGGAATGCAGGGCAAGTATCTCCCTTGACGAACACGTCATTAGTGTTCGCAGTTATTTTAGCTACCGTTTTTTTAAAGGAAAAAATTAACTGGCAGATTATCCTCGGAGCGGTATTGATGGGCGTTGGGGCCGTCTTGATTGCGGTTGCTAAAAAGTAATTTTTACAAATAAAAATGACTATGAACCTGGAGTCCATAGTCATTTTTATTTGTTCTGAGAATATCCTGAAAATTACACTTCCATACTCACAAGCGCATTTCCCCGTAATACGGGAACTACATCGTATAAGTCGTGCTGAAGGCAATAGGGAATATCTTTCTGAATACCTAATCGCTGAAGTCGTCGGATGTGGGATGCATTGGACATGTAGGCTACCAGGTTATCTTTTCCCTGCACATATAGTCGCCAGGCCATAATCGCACTGTCTTCAGCCATGGCGTAGCTGTCTTTCAAACGATCGACCAAAGCCCCAGCAAAGAGCGTATCTTCCAAATTAACCCGGCCTTTCCAGCCTGCACAGAGTACCATCACATCGTAGCCTTCTGTTTTCAGATACCGGACAATAGCGTCTAGATTCAAAAATGACCCAACCAGCACTTTCACCGCCGACCGGGATTTTGTGATGGCAAACGTTCCATTCGTGGTAGTCATGGCGATATTGGCGCCCCGGATGCGTTCGTCCATGTAGGTAAACGGTGAGTTATCCAGTTCAAACCCCTCGACTTTTCGGGCATTTCGTTCGGCAGCAGCCAGATAGCCTCTATCCTGTAATTCCCGACATTCTTCTACCGTAGCTACCGGAATAATGCTGTTGACACCATACGCAAAAGCCGTTACCATGCACGAAGTAGCCCGAAAAACATCCGCTACCACCACAATCGTATTTTCGATGGTATGCAGTTGCAATAAATCGGGCGTTAAGCAAACATCAATTTGTTTCATATTAGCTGAACCGGGATTTACCAGATTGATGGATTAACCAGATTTTGTTTTTGCATCGCAGAAACGCTTATCTACAAAATCGGGTTAATCCGTCAATCCGTTAAATCCCGGTTATTTTTTCACGAAAGGAAGTTTAACGACCTGAGCTTTTAAGAACCGGTCGCGGACTTTGACGAAGATTTCGGTGCCGGGTTTGCTGAATGCGGTTTGCACATAACCCAGGCCAATACCCTTACTCAATACAGGCGATTGCGTACCCGACGTTACTTCGCCGATAAGATTGTTGTCGGCATCGGCTAATTCATAATGGCCACGAGGAACACCTCGATCAATCAACTCGAAGCCAACTAATTTGCGGGGAACGCCTTTTTCTTTCTGAGCTTTTAATACATCGGCATCGATGAAGTCGTGAGTGAATTTTGTCACCCAGCCAAGACCGGCTTCAATGGGCGATGTCTCGTCGGTGATGTCGTTGCCGTAAAGATTATAGCCCATTTCCAGACGCAAGGTATCGCGGGCGCCAAGGCCAATAGGTTTAATTCCAAATGGCTCACCCGCTTTCATAATGGCGTTCCAGACAGCTTCAGCCTGGTGGTTAGATACATAAATTTCAAAACCGCCCGCACCTGTGTAGCCTGTTGCGGATATGATGACATTAGCACAACCCGCAAAATCCGTTTTCTCAAAGGTGTAATAACCCATCGACTCAAGATCGGCATTGGTGAGCGGCTGTAACGCTTTGGCAGCCAATGGTCCCTGCACGGCAAACAGGCACGTCCCATCCGAAATATTCGTCAAGGTAACGTCGTAGTCTGACGCGTACTGACTGATCCAGTTCCAGTCTTTTTCAATGTTCGACGCATTGACTACGAGCATATATTCCAGATCGCTGATCCGGTAAATAACCAAGTCGTCGACAATGCCTCCACGACCGTTGGGCAGGTAGCTATATTGCACTTTACCATCGAATAAAACGCTCGCATCATTGGCCGAGACACGCTGAATCAGGGCCAGCGCTCCTTCACCTTTGAGGACGAATTCGCCCATGTGTGAGACGTCGAAAATCCCGACACCATTGCGAACCGTATTGTGTTCGTCGAGATCTGAGGTATAACGAACGGGCATCTCGTAGCCCGCAAACGGCACGAGTTTCGCGCCTAATTGCTGATGAATGTGATGGAGAGGAACTTGCTTGAGCGACATTTGCGCGGAGGTTATCCGGCAAATTTACAAACAGTTCACGGGTTTCAACCCTTCTTTCTACAATTCGATGGAATTGCCCTGGTAGCAGCTAAACAAAAATCTATACATCAGTAAGATACGTCAGAGCGGTTTTGGTAGCCGAATATTTAGATTCTGTTATTAAATTCTGGATTATACAACGATCAGTACAGCGAAAAATTAATCGGCAGATTATATTTCACCCGAACATTCTGCCCACGTTGCGTACCCGGTTGCCATTTACCGCTCATCTTTTTGACGACGCGCATAGCCTCTTCGTTTACGTCAGGACGTATGCCTTTTAGTATTTCGTAGTCGCATAGTGTCCCATCTTCGCAGACAACAAAACTCACAAAAACTTTCCCCTGAACTCCAGCTCGTTGAGCACTAACAGGATACTGAAGATTCTCGGACAGAAACTGGCCTAAACCAGTCATACCACCTTTAAATTCAGGCATTTTTTCCGGAGTGGTATACCGAACTGTATCTGCATTACCTATGCAAGATTTACCACCCTGGCAGATACCTTTCTCGTAATACTCTTCGTAGAAAAAGGATTTATCGGCATAGTTACCAATCCAGGTGCCTTGTTTTAGTCCATTTTCATAAGCACCCTGTTCCGTAAATAGTGTCTCATTTAAGCTGACACGCGATTTTACGTTTGTCTGATGAACAGCCTTCCCTGACCCGTTTTTGACTAATTGATTGCCATCTTTATCCCACATTCCGGCAATTTGGTCGGGTCTGGGCGGATTAGGTGATACCGGCTTATAACTGGTTCGAACGTAATGAATCTGGCCGTTTGGGTGCCAGGATGTATTGACAAAGCGATCCTCAAATTCTTCACTTTTTTCGTCAACAATACCGTTTGGATAGTAAGTCAGTGCTGTACCAATCCGCTTTCCATTCTCGTAGTACATCTGTTCCCTAAGATCTCCAGCCTCATCCACGGCAATTAGTTGACCTTCCCATTGCAAAATCGCGTTCTGATAACCAATCAGTTGAACATCTTTCCCATCTGAACTTTTGTAAGCATGCTCTTTATGCCGTAACGCCAAGCGGGAATATTCTTTCCAGGAAGAGCCTTTAAGCCGATAAACGACGACATCACCGGCGGGTAAACCAAGTGAATCCAAGGGATTAATCTGTTTGTACAACGCCTGCGTACTATCCTTTACTGGCTTTTGTTCGGAATCGTAGTAAGTTACTTTGGCCCCGTTTATATACAGGAAAGGCTCATTACGGGCAAACGTAATGGGAACCGTGATTTGCTGTCGAACAGCTTTACCATTTTTCTGAGCCGGCTTCCAGGCATTATAGAGTCGGAATACTCGCAACGCTTCTTTGTCACAGTCGGGTTGAAAACCTTGTATGACCTTAGGGTTCGATAGTCGTCCGTCTGTTTCTACAACGCCCGTCAGCATCACACGCCCACCTGTTCCCGTTGCCTCAATCGGCATGGGCTTCCGGAGATTTGCCGCCATAAACGTACTCAAATAGGCTTGGCCGCCACGCGGTTCGGCAGCACTATCGACTTCAAAAACTTGGTAAGGGGTTTCCTGCGCAATGGCTGAAAGGCCGCAAAAAAGGGAGATGAATAGAAATAAGCGATTCATAAGGTTGACGGATTGGATGTAGCAGATGCTAAACTAACGCAAAGCGTTGCTCCTGTCAACATTCCTTATGTTAAATTGTATGGGGCAATTGTCGCAATGATATACGCTCGACACCAGCTTTGATTAGGGCTTCGAGTTGTTCCTCGCTGGCTCCGTCGGCTACAATCTTCACCCCTAGCGACTTAGGAACCTGTTGTCGAAATTCGATAGCCGCCTGTAACGAAAATTCTGTTGGGAAAGCTCCGCTGACATTTTTTATTAAATCAGCACCCGCATCGGCAGCCAGCTTGATCATTTTCAGAAGCTGCTCTTGATTCAATAAACTTGACTCCAGAATGACCGTGAGAAACTTCTCCTGCGCATGAACCATGGCAACCAGTTTCGCCAGTTCAATTTTGAGCCAGACGGACGTAGGCGAAAACAAGGCCGACGTGTTCAGAACCACTTCAATTTCACTCGCTCCATCTTTCAACGCCCATTCTACTTCTGCCTGTTTAGCTTCAGTGCGCTGATACCCATATGGATAGCCAACAACTGTAGAAAGAATAGCTGGGTGATTATCCCCTAATTCCCGACGGAACTTCTTCATCCAAAACGGCGCGACCGTTATGCCCGCCATACCTAACTGGCTCACCTCATCAAGCACCTCATACTGCTCATTGATTGTCACGCCAGGGTGCAGCAACGTCCGTTCGATATAAGGGAAGAGGTGGTTCATAAGCTTTAATTGTGAATGAGTGAATGATAGACTGAGCGATAGAAGCTGTTGCAAATTTTATTCACTCAGTCTATCATTCACTCATTCACAATTAATTAAAGTATTTCAACTTCACGACCTCTTTCGGATCGAGGAAGCGCCACTTGCCACGGGGCAGCTCTTTTTTGGTAAGACCAGCGTAGGTTGTGCGGTCCAGCTTGGTCACTTCGTAGCCGAAATGTTCGAATAGCCGACGAACAATCCGGTTACGGCCTGAGTGAATCTCAATACCAACTACCTGTGCATCAGGCGTAACAATACTTAGCGCATCCGGTTTGATCGGCCCGTCTTCCAGATCAAGTCCTTTTTTGATTGCTTCGAAATGTTCATCCGTAATCGGTTTGTCGATCTCAACCTGATAGATTTTACGGATATTATTCGACGGATGCGTCAGTTTGTCAGCCAGTTCACCGTCGTTGGTCAGCAGAAGTAAACCCGTTGTATTCCGGTCTAAACGACCTACGGGATACATACGGAAATTACCAGCGTCAGCCACCAGTTCCATTACCGTTCTGCGCTCTTCCGGGTCGTCAGTTGTGGTAATGTAATCCTTGGGTTTGTTCAGCAAAACGTACACAAAGCGCTCTGGATTCAGTACTTTGGTACCGTATTTAACGGTATCGCCATCTTTTACTTTATAGCCCATTTCGGTAACAACTTTGCCATTTACCGAAATATCACCTCGGGCAATGAGTTCATCAGCTTCCCGACGCGAGCAAACGCCCGAATTGGCGATGTACCGATTCAGCCGAGTCAGTCCGGGCCCATCGGTAGGCTCAGCGGCTTTCCGTTTGGGTTTCTCATCCGAATGCTCACCACGGGTTTTTGCGGGACGCTCTCGACGGAATGACGTATTCTGGCGAGCCTGCTCCAGATCATAGTTTGGGGCTTTGGTGTATTTACCCGTACGGCGTTCACCCGATTCTTTACGTTGCTGCCCCGAAAAACGCGAAGTTTCATCGTCCCGATTCCATGCTTCTTTATTACTAGCACGTGGTTTTTTATCGCGCGATTCATCGTCACGAAGCCGATTTTTCGGACGATCCTGTTCATCGCGATTAAAATCGCCAGCACGTTTAAATTGAGGTTTCTCGTCGCGGAAAGGCCGATCTCCCCGATCGCGCCTGAAACCTGGTCGGTCGTTATTGCTCCGATCTGAAAAACGACCGTTTTTTGGGCGATCTCCATCACCAGAACGATCTTTTTCATTTCGCCAGGCTGGCCGACTCTCGCGACGTTCGCCATCGCGTGGTCCGCCGAAACGCGGTTTATCTTCTCGATTAAAACGCGGACGCTCTTCGTTACTGTCATCTCGACGGAAACGCGGCTTATTATCTGATTCATCCCGAAACCGTCGTTCACTGCCAAAACGATCTGTATTTCGCTCAACGTGAGATGGACGGTTGCGATTCTCGTCTCGATTAACATTAGGTTTTCGCTCACCTGAATCGCCTGAGCGATCATTGAACCGGCGATTCCCTAATTCGCCTTCCCGACGATCAGGGCGATTATTGCCAAAACTTGGTTTATCATCGCGCGATTTAAAGGCAGGTCGCTCATTCGAATCGCGATCAAAACGCGGACGGCGGTCACTAAATTCATCTCGGTTTCCCCGCTCAAAACGCGGTTTATCTTCCCGATTAAAACGTGGTTTGCTGTCACTACGTCGATCACTGAAGCGATTTTCGTCTCGATTTCCTCGGTTATTATCGCGTGGGACAGGTTTTTCGCTGTGATCCCGATTGGAGCGGGGTTTGTCATCCCGGTTAAAGCGTGGTCGGTCGCCATCCTGGCTCCGATTAAAACGTGGGGCGTCATCCCGACGGCCAACTGAACGATTTCCGTTTCGGTTTGATCCGAAATCGCGGTCGTTCTGTTCTGAATCCTGATTCATGGAAAAATACAGTAAATCGCCTTTTTAGAAATTATAATCTGCACTGACAATCAGTGCGCTGTTTGAGATTGGTTAAAAAGGGGTTACAAATTTAATACTTTTCAAGATAACCCCTTCATGCTCTTTTTTCTGCAACGCTTTTTATTCCAAAAACAATCCAGCGCAGCCAATAGTCGTTAGTCGATAGTCAGTCAATCGATAGATCATTTGTTTATTGACTGATCGCTCCGGCGCCCGACGCAATGGCGGATCGTGACTATTGGCTATCGACTAACAACTACAATGCCCAACCCACCTCTGACACCCCTCTACACGCCCGACCGGCGAAGCATGGAGCAATCGCTGATGAAACGATACATGGATTGGCTTTTCATTAAAAAGGGTCTGTATTTCCGGGATTATAACGACCTGTGGGATTGGTCGGTAACCGATCTGGAAGCATTTTGGGAAAGTATCTGGCAGTTTTTTGAGGTACAAAGTCATACCCCTTACCGGCAAATCATTTTCCGGCCAAGTCAAACGGATATGGTTGGGATTGAGTGGTTTTCGGGAGCAACACTGAATTATGCCGAACATATTTTTCGTCATAAACCGACGCAGCGATCTGCAGATAGACCGGCACTTCTCTTTGCCTCAGAACGTCAGTCGTTAACCGCTTTATCGTGGGATTCTCTGGAGCGTCAAGTAGCATCTGTTGCAGCTCATCTACGTCAACAAGGTGTCGAAACTGGCGATCGTGTTGTGGCGGTTTTGCCCAATACGCCTGAATCAGTTGTGGCGTTTCTGGCGGTAAATTCGCTTGGAGCAGTCTGGTCAAGTTGCTCACCGGATTTTGGTACGGGCAGTATACTGGATCGGTTTCAGCAAATTGAACCCAAGGTGTTAATTGCTACCGATGGTTATCAATACAATGGCAAGCTTATTGATAAACAAGATGCGATTATTGATTTAGTCTCACAATTACCTTCGCTCCGGGAAGTTATCTGGATACCTTGTTTACAACCGGAAAACGCTGGTTCATTCGATCTATTAACCGATCAATCGTTCGGATTGACTGCCACATTTACAAGCTGGCAATATGTGTTAGAGACGCCATCACCCGAGGGGTTGTACTTTGAACCAGTTCCGTTTAACCATCCAATCTGGATATTGTACTCGTCGGGCACAACCGGCAAACCCAAAGCCATTACGCACAGTGTAGGCGGCTGCCTGCTCGAACACATGAAAGCTCTCGCATTGCATCAGGATGTACGGGTTGGGGAACGCTATTTCTGGTACTCGACAACGGGCTGGATGATGTGGAATTATGCGATTGGTTCTCTGTTAGTTGGAGCCACACTGGTTCTTTACGATGGCGCAGCCAGTTACCCAACACTGAACCGGTTATGGGATCTGGCAGAAATGGCACAAATAGCTCATTTTGGTGGAGGAGCTGCCTACTATTTAGCCTGTTTACGAGCAGATCTTTCTCCCATTCATACAAATAAGCTTTCTCATTTACGGTCTATTGGCTCAACGGGCTCGCCTTTACCGCCTGAGGGTTTCCGCTGGATTTATACCTCAGTAAAATCCAATGTCTGGCTGATTTCACTAAGTGGCGGTACCGATGTATGCAGTGCATTTGTTGGTGGCAATCCGTTACTTCCCGTTTACGAAGGTGAAATTCAATGCCGAATGCTAGGGGCAAGTGTTGAAGCCGTTGACGAACAAGCCAGACCTGTGCGGGATGGACTCGGCGAAATGGTGATTTTGGAACCTATGCCTTCGATGCCCATCTATTTCTGGAACGATCTTAACAATACCCGCTATCGAAACAGCTATTTTAACGAATACCCCGGCATTTGGCGACACGGCGATTACATTGAAATTACCCCGCGAAATGGCGTTATCATTTATGGTCGATCTGATGCAACCCTAAATCGTGATGGCATTCGAATCGGCACGAGTGAAATTTACAGTGCGGTAGAGAGTTTACCCGAAATTGCCGATAGCCTGATTGTTGGCCTAGAACAACCGGGCGGACGCTATTTCATGCCTTTGTTTGTGGTGCTGAATGAAGGCTTCTCTCTGACCGACGAACTGGTAAAACGAATCAAACAAACACTCCGAACTCAGTTTAGCCCCCGTCATGTACCCGATGCGATCTATCCAATCCAGGAAGTTCCCTATACGATCAGTGGCAAAAAGCTGGAAACGCCCATCAAGAAAATTTTATCGGGCATGAACGCATCTCTGGCTACCAGCCGGGATACACTCCGAAATCCGGCTTCGCTAGAGCAATTCACAGAGTTTTCCCACTAAAAAACGGTTTCTTATTGATTACACAGTTTTGAGTAGAGACGCTCCACTTTGTCACGGCTACGCTTCAGACGCATTTTAACGGTACTAGGATTCAGTCTATAGAGTTCGGCAATTGAATGAATGCTTAGATTCTCTTCGTATTTGAGCTGAAGCAAGGCTCGTTCTTTTACTGAAAGGGTGCTTAAAGCCCGATTGATTAGCTGTAAGGCTTCTTCGTTTAGCTGACTTTCCTGCGGTTCGGGAATGTTTGGATTAGGCTCCTCTTCAGCCGTAATAAAATTCATCCGCTTGGCTAGTCGAAGTTGATCAGAGCAATAATTGTAGGAAATTGCGTAGAGCCAGGTTGAAAAACTTGACCGCTCCTGAAAGGCATCCAGTCGGTTAAATACTTTCAGGAAGATGTCGTGGGTGTAGTCCTCTGCTTTTAAGGGGTCTTTCGTCATAGACAAGCACCGCCTGTATACTTTGTGGACGTATCGATTGTAGAGAGTCCCAAAACAGTGCTCGGGCTGATTCGTCAGGTACTGACGAATCATGTCCTCATCGCTGATAAGGTCAGTCATTTGCATTAAGAAATTTATTATATGGGTTAGGGCATAAAGCCACTGAAAAGTTAATGCAAAACCTCGTCAGTATAGGCAAAATATATTAAATGGTGGGTCAGATTGATTATATGTAAAATCACCTCACTATAATCCAAAAATCGAATACTACTACTAACCCAAATAAACTATTTAGATACAAATTGATGTATATACTATCTCAAAAAACTGTAGTACTTTCTGTGTTAGAATCAACCAAATTTAGTATACGGGGTATTTCGTTTTGCCTATATCTTATATAAAAAAATACACCAGCCAATCCGAAAGTAGCTGGTGTACATTTGTATCGAGTGCTGGTTTGCCTAATTCCGAAGTGGTTTTCCGCCCGTCAATAAGCTCTGAATTCGCTCAAGAGTTTTCTTTTCGCCAGTCAGTGAGAGAAATGCTTCGCGCTCCAGATCAAGTAAATATTGTTCTGAAACGTTTTGCGGTGTACTTAAATCTCCTCCGCAAATTACGTAGGCCAGTTTATCCGCAATTTTCCGGTCGTGATCGGAAATATAGCGGCCCATATGCATGGCCGTAATTCCGGCTTTAAACAAGGCAATACCTGTTTTACCCTGTACCTTAATATCCCTTCTGGGCTTAGGTTGTGTGTAGCCATTTTCAGCCAGTTCGATAGCCGCCTGTTTGGCTTCGGCCAATAACCGACTACGGTTCAATACAATCTGATCAGTCGAGCGCAAGTAATTCATTTCGCGAGCTTCCTGCGCTGATGTTGAAACCTTAGCCGTAGCAATATTCATGAACACATTTTGCAGTATGTTCAATTCAGGATCGCCGGTTTGATAAAGATCGGATGCACGAGCGGCCATTTCTTTCGTACCACCACCCGCCGGAATCAGACCAACACCCACTTCAACCAATCCAATGTAGCTTTCTGCATGAGCAACAACGCGATCAGCATGGAGTACAGCTTCACAACCACCACCAAGTGTAAGGGTATGTGGAGCAACAATAACTGGAATCGCCGAGTAGCGAAGACGAGTGATCAATTTCTGGAATTGCGCAATCATCAGGTTTACTTCGTCGAATTCCTGCTCAACGGCAAACATAAACAGCGTGGCCAGATTCGCGCCAGCCGAAAACGCTTCCGTCGAATCGTTTCCAACAACCAGTCCTCGGAAGTCTTTCTCTGCCAGTGCAATACCTTTGTTCAACGCTTCCGAAACTTCCTGCCCAAACGTATTCATTTTACTACGAAATTCTACGTTCAGAATACCGTCGCCCAAGTCAACAATAGTAGCGCCCGCATTTTTCCAGACGATATTATTGCTGAGGTTTTCCAGAATGGTAAATGCTTCCGAACCCGGAATAACCTTGTAGCTTTTCGTTGAAATGTCGTAGTACTTCCGTTTGCCATTTTCAACTTTATAGAACGATTCGAATCCTGCATCAAGCATGTCGTAAACCCATTGAGCAGGTTTCTGACCAAGCGACTCGATGAGTTCAACGCCTTTCTTTACACCAATAGCATCCCAGGTTTCGAAAAGTCCCATTTGCCAACCGAATCCAGCCGTAATGGCGGCATCGATCCGGTAGAGTTCATCCGAAATTTCAGGGATTCGATAGGTTGCGTATCGGAATCCATCGGCAAACGTCTTCCGGTAAAACTCACCCGCTTTATCTTTTCCAGCGATCAATACCGGAAAACGATTTTTTAGATTTTCAATCGCTTTGGTACTTTCCAGTGTCGCGAATTTTACCTTTTCCGACGGCTTGTATTCGTACGTTTTCAGGTCGAGTGCCAGAATCTGCGTCTGTCCCTTGTCGTCTTTTATCTTTTTATAATAGCCCTGACCTGTTTTATCGCCAAGCCACTTATTCTCCATCAATTTCTTTACGGAGTCTGGTAACTCAAACGACGTACGCGACTCATCGTGTTCCATTTTTACCAGATTTCCGGCAACGTTAACCGTCGTATCCAGCCCGACCACATCCGATAATCGGAACGTCCCCGATTTTGGGCGACCTACCACCGGCCCCGTGAGTTTATCGACTTCTTCAACCGTCAACCCCAATTCCTCGGCTACGCGAATAGTCTGAATCAGCGATTGTATGCCCAGTCGGTTGGCAATAAAACCGGGCGTGTCTTTACATAACACAGTCGTTTTTCCAAGATACAGATCGCCATAGTTCATCAGGAAATCAACAACAGCATGATCGGTATCAGGACCAGGAATTATTTCGAGTAACCGTAAATAACGGGGTGGATTGAAGAAGTGGGTTCCGCAGAAATGCCGACGAAAATCTTCGCTACGACCTTCTACCAACAGATGCATCGGAATGCCCGATGTATTGGATGTAATCAACGTTCCCGGTTTACGAAATTGCTCAACACGCTCATAGACAGACCGTTTTATATCCAGTCGCTCTACAACTACTTCGATGACCCAATCATACGTCGCAATGTCTTTCAGATTATCGTCGAAGTTTCCCAGCTTGATTCGATCAGCAAACTTCGGGCTGTAAAGCGACGCCGGACTAGCTTTCAGCATGGTCTGAAACGCATCGTTCACAATGCGGTTGCGCACCACCGGACTAGTTACTGTTAAGCCTTTAGCCTGTTCAGCTTCATTAGGTTCTTTGGGAACAATATCCAGCAATAATACATCGACACCGATATTGGCAAAATGAGCGGCAATACGTGAGCCCATAATACCGGAACCCAGCACGGCCACACGCCGGATCGTACGATTTTTAGTTTGGCTTTTGGGTTTTTCTAAGGTTGCTTCCATGGTTCTGTCCAGTCAATAGAATGATGAGACACTCATCCGTTTTATTGTCTTAATAAGGGATTAGTCTAGTGATAATTCTTCGGGTTCAGTTGTTTTGATTCGGGCGTTTTCCTCTTCAACCATCTGAATAATATCTTTCATCACGTCGAAAAAGGTAACTAGCTTATCGAGCGGGATTTTCTCACGGATCATGTTATTGAACAGAATAACGCCATCGCGGGCCATCTCACGCTTGGCTTTTCCTTCATCGGTGAGGTAAATCCGGACAAATCGTTTGTCGGCCTCGTCAACTTCCCGACGAATCAGTCCACGTTCTTCCAGGTTTTTCAGCATTCTGACCAGCGAACGGGGCTCCATGCCCAGCATTGGGCCAATTTTGGTGGCTGGGGTTCCTTCTTCCAGATCGATATTCAGCAGCACATAGCCAATCGCCATCGTAATGTCGAAGCGAGCTGCGTAGGCATTGTACATGCGTGATATGGCATGCCAACCCCATTTTATATGAAAATCAACGGTTTTTTCCTTCTTCATGGCAGGTGTCGTCCTTTCTCCTGGACGTAAATCTACCAATTTTCCCACAAATAGTATGCATGCATAATATTCTATGCCGGATTTATTTGATTGAACTGATTAAGCTGGTTTGGAAAACGAATAGAGCGCTTCAAAGAAGCTAAAAAACAAAATCAGCTTAATCAGTTCAATCAAATAAATCCCGCCGGGCCGCCGGAGTGGTTCAGAATCATTGTTCAGACACTAGTTTATCAATCAGGCGATTGAATTCTTCGACGTATTGGTCGTAATATTTGCCAGTGCCGGGGCCAGAGAAGCCTGTGTGAATGTGCCGCACCGCACCTTTTTTGTCGATGAAAATAGTGGTAGGAAATGCGACGACAGCATTCAAGTCGGGCAATGCTTTGGAGGCTTGCGCTTTATCGTTTGTACCAGCCAACACAACTGGATAATCGATCTGAAAACGTTGCTTCATCCGATCAATTTTTGGTCCTGATATAGCCATTTCTGGCGACCGCTCAAACGACAGGCCGAGTATTTCAATACCTCGATTTTTATTCTTTTTGTACCAAGGGCTCAGGAAGTTCGTTTCATCCATACAGTTTGGGCACCAGCTGCCCATAATCTGCACAATCGTTACTTTATTTTTGAAACGATCATCGGCCAGCGACACTATTTTCCCATCTGTTTGAGGGAATGATGCGTTAAATTGCGTTGAGCCCGGTTTTAGATACGTCAGTTTAGCAGGATCAGGCAGATCGGCTTTGGGATCAAACTTAGCGACCCAGGATTCGTAGCCACTGATGCCCGCCCATAGGCCGCCTTGAAGCGTTTTTGTTGCTGGATCGTGTTTCGCCTTGAACAAATACACATGCGAACCATCAAAGCAGGATAGAAATAAACTATCACCCACTACATTTCCTTCTAAATATCGGTAATCGCCCGTTGGTGTGAGGAAAGTACCCGTTAGTCGACTACCTTTTTGGTCGAAAATACCAACAGCATTGACGGTATCGACTTTGCCGGTTTTACTTCCAAAAGTCGTAGCCCATTTACCCGTTACATTCGTAGTTGCCGAACGTGACTCCTGATCGGGTACAAACCGATAATTCTGACCGTACTGGGCTTCAAATGGTAGAGTTTGCGCAGGTGATCCTACACGTTTTCGTCGATAGACACCCCGAAGCGTATTCCCTTCTATCTTTGCAACTAGTTCCGACTCAAACAGAGCAATAGGCATTCGTAGCGAATCTCCTTGAACCGTCGCTGCATCCAGTGGCAATCGTTCGTTGCCATTTAGGGCAAAAACGGTGTAAGCCTGCGGATCTTTTTGGCTCGACTGAATCGACAAGCCAAAAGGCAAATCGCCCCCGCGAGTTTTCAGAACGGCCCGATATTGACCAGGTTTGACTGTAGCAGCAGGTGGATCGGATGACAAAGAATGGCCAAAAGAAAGATCGGGGACGGCTAATAAAGTGAGTAGAGGAAGGATGTGCTTCATGCTTTTTAGAAAGAAGGCTCAATGCAGGTTGTTGACAATCAATGACCCAATTAACGATGACTCAAGACGGTTAGTTTCTGAATGACCAATTACCACGATCCTGTTTTATTACAAGCCTGTATCGACGGGCTGAATTTGCAAACCGGCGGCACCTACGTTGACATTACGTTTGGCGGTGGAGGCCATAGTCGCGAAATATTGAATCAACTGACCGAAGGCCGATTATTTGCTTTCGATCAGGATGCCGACGCACGCGCAAATGCCCAGGCGATTGGCGATTCCCGTCTGACATTTATTGCCTCGAATTTTCGGAATATCAAACGATACCTCCGGCTCTATAAAGCAGAGCAAGTCGATGGAATTTTGGCCGATTTAGGCATTTCGTCGCACCAGATCGATACGCCCGAACGGGGTTTCTCAACCCGCTTCGATGCTGATCTGGATATGCGGATGAATCAGAATGCCGACAAAAGTGCTCGCGAGGTGGTTAATGACTATTCAGAAGCTGATCTCCACCGAATTCTGGGGATGTATGGCGAGATCACCAATGCCCGAACAGCCGCTGCCGCGCTTGTATCGGCTCGCTCAAACCGACCCCTCAAATCGGTCAACGACCTAAAAGCAGCTTTGCAACGTCTGGCTCCGCGCGGCAAAGAGAATAAATATTTTGCCCAGGTTTTCCAGGCATTACGGATTGAGGTAAACGAAGAATTACAAGCATTAGAGGAATTTCTGGAACAGGTTCCCGACATTCTGAAACCAGGCGGGCGTTTAGTGGTCATGTCGTATCATTCGCTCGAAGATCGACTAGTTAAAAACTTCATTAATAAAGGAAAATTCCAGGGCGAAGTAGAAAAGGATTTGTTTGGTAATGAGATCAAACCGTTGCGAGCTATCACTCGCAAACCCATCGAAGCGACACCGGACGAAATTGCCCGTAATCCACGCGCCCGAAGTGCCAAACTGCGTATTGCCGAGAAGATTTAAACCAACGTGAATTATGAATAATTGATATGTGTCATCTTATTATGAAATCGTTCGTCTGTCTCTTTTTCTGCTTACTCGCTGGCAGTTCCTTCGCCCAAACTCCTCCCCGGCTCATTATTCGTGGAGACGACATGGGGTATTCGCACGCAGGAAACGAAGCCCTTATAAAATGCTTTAAAGACGGTATTGAAACGTCTATCGAAGTGCTTGTTCCTTCGCCCTGGTTTCCGGAAGCCGTTAAACTACTGGCAGAAAATCCAACCGTCGATGTTGGTATTCACCTGTCGCTCAGTAGCGAATGGGATAATATTAAATGGCGCCCCGTATCGGACTGCCCCAGCCTACGCGACGCTGACGGGTATTTTTATCCGATGATTTATCCCAATAAAAATTATCCGAAACGATCCGTAGTTGAGAATGACTGGCAGTTGGCCGATGTTGAAAAAGAATTCCGGGCACAGCTTGAGCTGGCGTTAAAGAAAATACCTCGTATCAGTCATTTTTCCGGTCATATGGGCTGTACGGATATGGGTAATGATGTGAAAGAGTTGGTTAAGAAACTGTCGAAAGAATATAAGATTGACATTGTTCCAAGAGACCGGGGCGTCAACAGTATAAGCTACATAGGTGCTCATGCTACCTCGCAGGAGAAAATTGACAGTTTCATGAAAATGCTCGAAAGTCTGGAAGCGGGTAAAACCTACCTTTTCGTTGATCATCCAGGTTTGAATACACCCGAAGTGCAGGCTATTCATCACATCGGCTACGAACAAGTCGCCATCGACCGACAAGGTGTAACCGACACCTGGACCGACCCGCGCGTAAAAGCTCTCATCAAAACAAAAGGAATTCAATTGATTAGCTACAAGGATTTGGCGAAAGAGTAAAAGAGCGAATAGCTGACGCACGTTTTATTCGCTCTTTCACTCATTAAATTACGCCCACACTTTTGTGCCTTCTGTGCAATTCCGGCACATTTCGATTTCGGAACGAGAGCGGAGTAATGTCTGGCGAAAATCCTGATAAGCTGGGCCTTGCCAGATATCAGCAAAGGATTGCGTTTGTAAATCGCCCAGCCGGTGATGGGCATCTTTGTCGAAGCAGCAGGGAACAACAAGACCATCCCAGGTAATTACGCAGGAATGCCACATTTTCCAGCAATGATCGCCAAAGCCATTTTTGATGCGGTATGTCCCATCGGCCTGCGCAGCATAACGGCTGTATTGATCCAACGTTGGGATTAAATCTGAACCTTGCTGGTAATCATAGATTTGCGCGGTTTTCAGACCAACTTCATCAACGCCTAATTCACGAGCTAGCTTTTTGACTTCCGCAATCTGATGCTCGTTGGGCCTGACAACCAGAAATTGAAAAACAACGTGTGGCGTCCGTGATTTGAGTTCTTTTTTCCAGCGCAGAATGTTCTTTGTTCCTTCCAGCACTTTCTCCAGTTTCCCCCCTACCCGATATTGCTGATACACTTCCTGCGTCGTGCCGTCAATCGAAATAATTAATCGATCCAGTCCCGATTCGACCGTTTTGCGGGCATTGGCATCGGTCAGGTAGTGGGCATTGGTGCTGGTAGCGGTGTAGATATTACGGTCCGTCGCATAACGAACCAGATCCAGAAATTGCGGATGTAAATACGGTTCGCCCTGAAAATAGAAAATCAGATAGAGAAGCGTATCATGAAGTTCGTCAATAGTGCGCTTATACAGGTCTTCGCCAAGCATTCCGGTTGGGCGAGTAAATGACCGAAGACCACTGGGGCATTCAGGGCAGCGCAAATTGCAGGATGTCGTCGGCTCGAACGATACAGACATTGGCAATCCCCGCTGTATCGGACGACCTGTTTGTTTTGCTACATAATAGCTCGACAATACCTTCAGGGCATTAGCGACCCGTTTAGGCGTGAGCTTGGAAGCAAAATTGAGACCATCCGTCAGATTGCGATTCATAGTGTAAAGGTACGCTCGAAATAGCTACCGCAGTGATTTTTTCAGCGAACTGAACGAAAAGTGAACATCAATATTCAAGCGCCACTCTATTTGGTTTGATGCTCAAGTTTGCTTTCTAGCTGTTCAATTCGTTTCTGTTGCTGAATCAGATATAACGTCAACTCCTCAATTTTTTCCAGCAATGTAGCATTCATTTTGGCTAGGTCAACCCCTTCTTTAACGACTTCGTTAGCCGACGGTACACCGGGTAAATGCCCCTGCTCACATACATAGTTGGCTACGGAGTCCAATGGGCGGAGTTTATAAGTAGGTGAAAAGACTTTATCACTCCATTCACTAGTATTGCTAATTCGTAGCTGATAACGGGCTTTAATGACATCACCCTTTTCGTTGACTGTCAAAAATTGATCTGTACTTTGAGTAGTGGGACTCTTAGTGGTCAGTTGACTTAATCGCAAACCGCTATTATCGGCATTGGGGCTAACGACTTCCAGCCGAGTAGAAGGGGATGAAGTACCAATCCCAACGTTAGCCTTGTGACCCAGCACAACCGCATTACTAATTTCAACACGCGCATCAGCTCCGATGGCGGTTGCATTTTGCAATGTTATTGCTTCTGCGCTAGCCTTATGACCAATTATTGTATTACCAGAACCTGCCCAAAGGCCACTACCGGCTTCACCACCAATAATTACATTATGCCCTCCCTGCCCATTACCAGACTGGACATTGTAGCCCATTAATATATTATCATCGCTAGTAGTAATAGTTGTACCCGATTTGGGACCAATAATGATATTGTTGTTTCCTGTAGTATTATAATAACCAGCATTGGTGCCAATAAACGTGTTTGATGCGCCAGTTGTATTGGAGTACCCTGCGTCATTCCCTATAAAAGAGTTGTAGGAGCCCGTTGTATTCTGGTTACCTGCTTCATAGCCATTAAATGTATTTGCCGATCCTGTTATGTTGCTAATCCCGGCAAAACTCCCGGTAAAAGCATTAGAATTACCCGTTGTGTTATTAGCGCCCGAAGATGTACCCAAAAAGGTGTTACGGACACCAGTGGTATTTTTATTACCCGCTGAAGTTCCCATAAACACATTACTATACCCGGATGTATTGGCGTAGCCCGCAGTATACCCCAAAAACACATTACTATAACCCGTCGTATTTTGATTACCAGTCTGTCGCCCGACAAATACATTTCGGTAACCAGATGTGTTCGAAAAGCCAGCAGAGCTTCCAACAAATGTATTCTCAACACCTTCAGTATTGTAATAGCCTGCATTAACTCCTATAAATGAGTTCTCACTACCGATAGTATTACCTTGTCCTGCCGTCCGACCTAAAAAGACGTTATTATAGCCACTGGTATTATAGAATCCAGCATCTGCCCCAACAAACGTATTATTTGATCCAGTTGTATTGGTATAACCCGCAGCTGTTCCCAGAAATGTATTGGCATTACCTGACGTAGTAAGTCGTCCTGCGTTCGAACCATACAATGCATTTTCAGTACCGCTGGTTAGATAATGCCCCGCATAACCACCCGTAATTGTGTTACCAGAACCTGTTAGATCAGAATTGCCAGCGCCTATACCTACCATCACATTAAAGATACCAGGTGAGTCGGCCGCCGGTGAGGTAGCTATAAAGTTATTCTGCGCCATTACGGACGAACTAAATAAAAGCGGCAGTAAATAAAGTTTTCGCATCGTGTTGGATTCTGGTCTAAGTGGATTAATGAAAGATTCAGGTTACCCGGAATAGGAGAGCAATAATTATCAGAACTAGTAAAGCAAGTTCTAGATGCAAATACTGTATCATAGTCCATAGGCTATGCAATTAAAAAGCTGTCCATACCCTTCGACACTGCCGAAATGGATATAAACAGCTTTTAATTCCCTCCACTAGTCAACAACTAAGCGAGAGTCGTAAACCTTATTTTTTGAAGATGCGGTACAGTCTGCCTCCATCTGTAATGGCATACAAAGCGCCGTCTTTGCCTTGGGTAATATCGCGGAAACGTTGATGCTCATCGACGAGCAACCGCTCTTCGCCAACTACTTTATTATCCTTAATCACCAGTCGGGCGATGTGCATGCCGCTTAGCGTACCAACGAAAAGATTGTTTTTCCATTCAGGAATGACATCACCGCTGTAGAAGGTCATACCACTAGGCGAAACGGATGGGTCCCAGTAATAAACGGGTTGCTCCAGACCGTCTTTTTGCTGGATGCCTTCCCCTACTTTCTCTCCGCTGTATTCGATTCCGTAGGTGATCGTTGGCCAGCCATAATTCTTACCAGGCTTAATCAAGTTGATCTCATCACCTCCCCGTGGCCCAAATTCGCCTTCCCACAAATCGCCCGTTGCGGGGTTTATTGCCAGACTCTGTACGTTGCGATGGCCGTAGGAATACAATTCAGGTCGAGCGTCGGCCTGATTGGCGAATGGGTTACCAGAAACGGGCTTACCATCTTTGGTAATATGAATCACTTTCCCCAGTCCTGAATTGAGCGACTGCGCCTGTGGTCGGGTTACTTTATCCGAACGCTCTCCGGTACTAATAAACAGATTACCGCTTTTGTCGAACAGAATTCGTCCGCCGTAGTGTAGATTACCTTTATAAGCCGGTGTTGCCTGATAAATGGTCGTTGCGCCTTCAATCTTTTTTTCATCGGCTGATAATTTACCTTTGCCAACTGCGGTTAAGTTTCCATCCGCTGTAGGATCTGAAAATACCCAGTAAATCATCCGGTTTTTCGCGAAATCAGGATCAGGGCGAACGCCCAGTAGACCACCCTGGCCCGACGAATTTACTTTCGGAAGACCTGTAATTGGCTCGCTTACTTTACCAGCAGTGGTGACGATCCGCATCGTTCCTTCTTTCTCGGTAACGAGCAATCGACCATCGGGCAAACTGTAAATACCCCATGGTTTCTGAAGGGTTTCCGTCAATACTTTTCCTTCATAATTGGTCGATGATTTTACACCAGCTATTCTGGTTTGGCCCGAAAAAGCCGATTTGTAGTCTGAATTAGGATTTTTAGTTTCCACAGAGGCACTCTGGCCGAAAGATGCCAGGGATAACGAGGTGCCTGCCAGAAATAGGAGGATGCTGTTTCTCATTTTAGTTTTGACTTGTTAGGAATTGGCAATAAAAAAGCTTTTAAGTCCGCTGAAGTACTTCCTCAAGCTTGGCTTTATAAATGCGCCCAATCGGAATTTCTTCATTGTGAACGCGAATATACGTTGCGCTGACGGCCTGAATATGATCCAACGAAACAATAAACGATTTGTGAATACGGACGAAGCGATCCGGGGGTAGTTTTTCTTCCAGATAACTAATCCGCAGGTAAGAAACCAGCGTGCCCGAAACCGTATGTATTCGTACGTAATCCTTTAAACTTTCAATCCATAAAATGTCTTCCAGAAACAGTTTGACCATTTCTTTATCCACTTTAAAATATTGATAGTCTCGCCCGGTTTTTATTGGTTCGGGAACTTCCGAAAACGTGGGTGTACTCGGTGAGAATCGATAAATCTTGCCCACAGATTGCAGGAAGCGTTCGAACGAGATAGGTTTGACCAGGAAATCCACAACATCAAATTCGTAGCTATCGAGCGCATATTCCCGAAAAGCCGTCGTAAAAATGACTTTCGGTCGATAGCTTAACGGACGAAGCAAATCAAACCCCGTTAGTCGGGGCATCTGAATATCCAGAAAAATTACATCGACGGGCGTCTGCTGCAATTGTCTGAATGCCTGCGTTGGACTGTTCGACAGTCCGATCAACTCCAGATCCGGTAATCGATTGATATAATCCTTTAGCAAATCAGTAGCCAGGGGTTCATCGTCCAGCACAAAGCAACGGATAGCCATTAGTTTAGGGTGAATTTTAAGACCGCCAGAAACTGACTATCTTCTGGTAGCGTGACTAATTCATAATTGCCGGGAAACAGAATATCCAACCGCTGTTTCAGATTGGTTAAGCCCAATCCCGTTGTCGACGGGTACGAAACGCCATCTGGCACCGAATTTTCGACCGAATAGATCAGGCGATTACCACTTTGAGATAAATGCAACTGAATCCAACAGGCATTTTCAGATTGAGCGGCTCCGTGCTTGAACGCATTCTCCACAAAGGGAAGCAGCAGCATGGGTGGAATCTTCAGGTTGGTCAGCTCACCCAATTCACCGAAATTAGTCTGTACATCCAGCCGGTCGCCATACCGAATTTGTTCCAACGAAATATAATCCCGTAAATAAGCAATCTCTTTCGAGATCGGTATTGTTGATCGGTGACTTTCGTGCAGTTGGTAACTGAGCAGACCCGCCAGTCGCTGCAATAAATTGGGCATTTGAGCAGGCTGGTGCATGGATACCGAAACCAGATTATTCAACGTATTGAACAGAAAATGGGGTTGCACCTGCGATTGAAGTAGTCGGTACTCAGCCGCCAGTTTTTCTCGTCGATACGTTTCATTTAGTCGTTGTTGAATCAACGCATGGCGCACCAGATCAGCAGCTACAAACAAGGCAACGACCAAATGTAAATGCATACTTTCGGCCAGAATTTTAGGCCAGTACAGTAGCGGTTTTGCCAACCCATCTGGATAATAGATCGGGTAGAGGAAAGTGTAATTGATAAACCGACGAGCAATTCCAAAGACTAGGATCCCTCCTGCTAAACTGATCCAAAAACTAACCATACGCCCCGACAACAAAAAGCGTCGGACGGTAACGAGCAAATGCCAGTAACCGGCTACAATGAGCAACGGTAAATTCAGGCTGATCTGACGAAAACTCTGCTCATAATTTTCCATGTAGGCTCCCGTGTTGAGCCATTCAAACAAAAAATAGCCTACCCAGAAAAGTCCATGAGCCAAAACTTCCCGCCGAAGTTGGTTAATGCCTCGGCGACTGGTACTCGGCCCATTTGTCGTTCGAGGATCGGTGGTCTGGTCGAGCGTACTGTAACGAGTCATTTGTTAGTGATTTCTCCCGCAATGAACTATCAAAATTACGCGTACTTACCGTTGAAACTCAACTAATTTGCCCAACGGTTCACGTAAGCTCCTCAACACGGGAATCTTTCGACAAACAACCGATTTTCTCGACAAACGGCACTGTGCATCTACTTTTCGCGATGTGTAGTAACTGCACTGTCGTTCGTCTAAAATAAAATTTATGTATTGATGCGCTCCTTTGATTTGCCACCAGAATACAACCTGAATCAGTTTAAACAAATCATTGGCTATGAATCACGTTCGAATTTTCTCGTCTCCGTTCGGCTCCCAGGTAGCTATGGGCTTCCGGCTTATTTTCTTCGGCCTACTATTGAAAGCAAATGCAGGTCTGGCGCAATTGATCAATCAGACGACGATCCCAAACGCGGCTGAAATCGACTCGGCAAGAGGTTACTGGCGACTCAATACGCAGGCCACTACCCGCAGTACCATCGTTCAGTTTTTCGGTACGAATCGACAGCTTCTTTATGAAGAAATCTTACCTGAAAAATGGGTTAAACTCACACGGAAAAATCAAAGGCAATTCGATCAATTGCTAGACCATCTGGTAGCCAATCAACTCCTGACGGCCCGAATCGAAACAGAACCTCTTCCTCCAACGTCAGCGGAACCAGTGTTAGCCACATCCCCTCGACTGAATACGGCTGAAAATTCCGCATCTGCGATAAGTAGTTATCGTGTCCATGCGTACATCAATCCGAATGGCAAACTGTACGTGATTGTGAATAATCCCGACCGGTTACGGTATGCAATTAAAGTGGTCGATCAACACAACCAGTCACTGTATGAGGAATTCACCAATCTGGAGCGATACCGACGTAAACTGGATGTATCGAGCCTAACTCAGCATTCGTATCAGGTTGTTGTTCGAATTGACAATAAACCGTATACCTATAAAGTCAAAATGCAGGATACGAAAGTCGCTTATAGCCTTCAACCCTCGTCAGTTACGAACCAGCAGATTATCCCGGAGCCAAATCGCGAGGAGACTAAACCTTCTGCTACTCTCAATTTGTAAATGCGCGATCTACCTCCCATCATCCTCAACATTGAAACGGGGCAGTCTTTATGATTGATAATCAACTAATAGTGAAACAATTAGCCAATATGCTTAAGGCGGTGGGGCATCCGTTGCGTATTCAGCTTGTTAGCATTATTGCTCAGGAGCGGATGGTCAGCATTTCTACGTTGCAACAATACTTACCTGATATAGACCATTTTACACTATACAGCAATTTGCGGTTTATGCACAAAAAGCACATTGTGAGACAGCGACGAAAAGGGCGGGAAGTTTATTATGCTCTTTCTGAATTGGCCATTCGCGAAGGGTTCGATATTTTCTTCCGACGCCAATCCGAGCTGCAATTAACCCTCAACGACAATTAACTGGATAACGACTTTTAAATACAACGATGAGCCGTTTTAGCTTTTACATGGTTTGAATTTCGTAATTCTTTATTTGAATAACATAAGGCCGATAATCTGTATACTAGTAGTTTAGCGGTGTTAACCTGAATAGATAAGCTTCAGGCAGCTCCCAATAACAAATAGTCAGGTAGTCGGTTGTAAATGAGAAGATTGGTAGGCTTAAAACGTCGAAAAACACTACCATTTAAACATACCAATTTTTCAGGGTAAGACGGAAGGTAACAACGAGCAACTGGGATCAAAATCAACGATTAAAGCTATGGCAATCATCAAATGTAACATCAATGGGAAAGCTCACTCGCTCGACGTCGACCCGCAAATGCCGCTGCTTTGGGCCATCCGAGACGTGGTTGGTCTGAAGGGTACAAAATACGGTTGCGGTGTGGCTCAGTGCGGAGCCTGCACTGTGCATCTGAATGGCGAAGCGGTCCGCTCCTGCGTGACCAGAGTTAGCCGGATTGCTGGGCAAAAGGTCGTTACGATTGAAGGGCTGTCAGAAAACAACGACCATCCTGTTCAGTTGGCCTGGCAGGAAATCGATGTACCCCAGTGCGGCTATTGCCATTCTGGTCAGATTATGTCGGCCGTTGTATTACTGCGCGAGAAACCCAATCCTACGGACGAAGATATTGACGCAGCCATGGCCGGTAATATCTGTCAATGCGGTACCTATCCCCGTATTCGGAAAGCCATTCATTTAGCCGCCGGCACCGAACGCAAACTCGGCAAAAGCGAGTAAACGGATAAGTTATTCGCTGTCTTTGAACGCATTTTGAAACGAAAGAACGTCAGTATATGCATTTTAAAGCAATTTATATCTTGACCATCCTCCTGTCGGTGACGGGAATTATGGCTTCTACGTTCAACCACGAAACAGCTTCAGTTAGTGTAGACCCAGCGACGGTAGTTGTTCCGATAAAAAAGGATAGTGCAGCATCTGTTAAAGCTTTTGCGAACGTCTATAAAGTGCTGATGAGTCCTCGTTGCATGAACTGCCACCCATCGGGCGATGTGCCGTTACAGGGCGATGATAATCACCTGCATACAATGACTCCTCGTCGGGGTATGGATGGCAAAGGTCTTTATTCCATGAAATGTGCGAACTGCCACCAACCTACTAATACCCCAGGTCTGCACACACCACCGGGAAATCCAGACTGGCATTTACCACCCGCATCCATGCGAATGGTTTTCCAGGGTCGAACACCCAATCAGCTAGCCAAACAACTCGTGGACCCGAAACAAAACGGGGGCAAGAATATGGATCAGTTACTGGAACACGCAAACGATGGCTTAGTATTGGCAGGCTGGAATCCCGGCGAAGGACGCACGTTGCCACCAATGAGCCATGCCGAATTTAAGAAAGCCTGGGATACCTGGATTAAAACCGGTGCGTATGCGCCTAAACCTTAACACAATCATGACATTATCCAGACGAAATTTCCTAAAAGTATCGGGCCTGACCGGAGCGGTTCTGTCGCTGGGCTTCTACATTCCTACAAATGCTGAGGAAGCTGAGATTATAAAGGCTACCGAGGCCGAGAATTTCGGCGTTGAACTCAATGCCTGGATACATATCGATACGTCCGGGAAGGTCACCATTTTTAGTCACCGGGCCGAAATGGGGCAAGGTGTGTATCAGGCCATTCCGCAGATGGTTGCCGAAGAACTGGAAGTGAATCTAGATGATGTGAATATCGTATTTGCCAAAGGCGACCAGAAAAAATATGGGAATCAAATAACCGGCGGAAGTTCGACGGTACGGGGGTCGTATAAAAACCTATTGAACTTGGGAGCAACCGCTCGCGAACTACTAATTCAGGCGGCAGCTACCAATTGGAACGTCCCTAAATCGGAGTGTTACGCTGAAGCTGGGCATGTCATACACAAGCCTTCTGGAAACAAAGTCCATTATGGCGAACTGGTTGTTGCCGCGTCGAAGCTTGAGACGCCTAAAAACGTAGTCTTGAAGAAGCGATCAGACTATAAGCTCATTGGTAAACCACTGCTCCGGCAAGACACTAAATTGAAAACCAATGGCACTGCTACATTTGGACTGGATAAGCAGCTTCCGGGCCTACTGTATGCAGCGGTGGAGCGTAATCCTCGTCTTCGTGGGAAAGTAAAGAGTTTTGATGATAGTGCAGCCCGTAAAATCCCTGGCGTCAAACACGTATTGAAGACTAAAATGATGGTCTTCAATACATACCGCGAAGGCGTCGCGGTAGTAGCCGACTCGACCTGGGCGGCCATACAGGGCAAAAAAGCGCTGAAAGTAGAATGGGACGATAGCGGTTTTGAGCACTTGAGTACCGATGAGATTTACAAGCGTCAGCAGGAAGCGCTCCAAACTCAGGAAGGGCTTTCGTTTAAAACGCAGGGAGATGCATCAGGCATTATTGCTAAAGCACCGAAAAAGCTCGACATTGTTTACGAGACGCCTTATCAATACCATAGTTGTATGGAACCCCTAAACTGTACGGCTCATTATCAGGACGATAAACTTGAAATCTGGGGACCAATCCAGGCACCGGAATGGGTGCAAGATGCCATCAGTAAAGAAATGGGCTTACCCCGCGAAAACGTGATTGTAAATCTGACGTTTCTGGGTGGAGGTTTTGGCCGAAAAGCGTTTATGGATTACCCGCACGAAGCGTCGATGATTTCCAAGGAAATAAAAGCCCCTGTACAGGTCGTCTGGACGCGCGAGGATGATGCCACGCAAGGTCCTTATCGACCCGGTATTTCCTATCGATGCGAGGGCGTGGTGGCTAATGGCGAAATCAGTGCCTTTAAGGTTAAAATGGCTGGTCAGAACAACAATCACTGGCGCGGAGGTCCGAAAGATAAGCCTAACGGAAGTGCTTCCGAAGGTTTTTTAAAACCTTACTTCGATAGCATCAAAAATCTAAGTATTCAGGATGTACCGTTTGAAACACCCATTCCAACCATGTGGTGGCGGTCAGTATATGCCTCCACCAACGGCTTTGCCTATGAAAGTTTTCTGGATGAATTGGCCAATGAAGCAGACAAAGATCCATTGGTGCTTCGACGGGAGTATCTAAAAGATGAACGATTGCATCGCCAGATTGCTAAGTTGGAAGAAGTCTCGGGTTGGAAAACTCGAAAGAAAGGCGAGGGCTACGGAGTAGCCATGACCGAATGTTTCGCCAGTACGGTAGGCCATGTCGTGAAAGTGTCGAAAAACTCGGATGGTAAAGTCAAAATCGATCACGTTTGGGCCGTAATGGATTGCGGTTGGTATGTCAATCCCGATACGATCAAAGCACAGGTAGAAGGGTCAATTGTGATGGCGCTGGGAGCAGCGACCCAACATCAGGTAACGTTCAAAGATGGCATTCCCGTCGATAAAAACTTCTATTCGTATCAGCTTCCTCGTATCACGGACATACCGCCCATTGACGTATATATTATGGACAATGATGAGCCAGCCGGTGGGGTCGGCGAACCCGGTTTGCCCGCCTTCGCTCCTGCCCTTACAAACGCCATTTTTGACTTGACCGGCAAGCGCATTCGTAAATTGCCGTTCAATATGGCGACAGTTTAGTTGAAACAGAATGGATAAAATTGAAACATTAGAAGAACTCTATAAGCGCAAATTCGATTGGATGCCCGATTCAATCCGTAACGAAATCGGGCATTTCAACGTATTTCGGTTAAAGCCTTTCCTGGGTGATAAAGCCCAACCCGTTCCCTATAAACGGCGGGATTATTACAAAATCATGCTGGTCGTTGGCGGCAGCAATGTCCATTATGCCGATAAAGTGATTGAAGTAAAAAAGCAGGCTTTATCTTTTTCTAACCCACATATCCCGTATAAATGGGAACATACGGATCAAATTCGTCAGGGCTTTTTTTGCATCTTCAATCAGCACTTTTTCAATCACTTCGGCAACCTGAATCAGTACGAGGTTTTTCAGCCAAACGGAACGCATATTTTTGAGCTGACCGATGAGCAGGTGAGTCGGATTAGTGGTGTGTTCGAACGCATGTTTGAGGAGATCAACTCCGATTATATCCACAAGTACGATGCTCTGCGAAATCTCGTGTTTGAGCTATTGCATTTTGCTACGAAAATGCAGCCGTCTTCTTCCTTTGATAAGCAGCCAATTAATGCATCGCAACGAATTTCCACCCTGTTTCTAGAGCTCTTAGAACGGCAATTCCCGATTGATGATACTCATCGACAAGTAGCCTTCCGCTCAGCGTCTGATTTTGCCAATCAGTTGAATATTCACGTCAATCACTTAAACCGGGCTGTTAAAGAAACAACCTTAAAAACCACCTCCCAATTAATTGCTGAGCGTTTTTTGCAGGAAGCAAAAATTCTGCTGAAGCACAGTACCTGGGGTGTATCGGAAATTGCGTATGCGCTAGGGTTCACAGAAGTGACTCATTTCAATAACTTCTTCAAAAAGCATACAGAGCTCAGTCCGTTGAAATTCCGAAATAGCTAATTCGGATTTTAGCCGTGTAGCCCTGTTTGATTTTCGTAAGTTCCTATTTGTTTTTCGTTGTTTAACCATCGTTCGTCCTTATAGGTTTGTACAATAAATAATCAACATCGTTATGAGTACAACAATGCAAAAACGGAAACTGGGAAACAGTGGTCTTGAGGTATCAGCCATCGGATTAGGCTGTATGGGTATGAGTTTTGGTTATGGTCCGGCTAAGGACAAAAAAGAGATGATTCCGCTGATTCATGCGGCTGTCGACCAGGGCGTTACGTTCTTCGATACGGCTGAAGTGTACGGACCTTATAGTAATGAAGAACTTGTCGGTGAGGCTCTGGAGCCATTTAAAAGCAACGTAGTCATTGCGACCAAATTCGGCTTCAATATTCAGGATGGAAAAATGAATGGAGTCAACAGCCGTCCAGAAAACATTCGAGCGGTAGCTGAAGCCTCCATGAAACGATTAAAGGTCGATGTGATCGACTTATTTTATCAACACCGTGTTGACCCCAATGTGCCGATTGAGGACGTAGCTGGAACAGTAAAAGACCTAATTCAGGAAGGAAAGGTAAAATATTTCGGACTGTCGGAAGCGGGCGCCCAAACGATACGCAAGGCGCACGCTGTACAACCCGTTTCTGCTCTACAAAGCGAATACTCCCTCTGGACCCGTCAGCACGAAACCGAAATTATTCCGACCATCGAAGAATTAGGTATTGGTTTGGTAGCGTTTAGTCCACTGGGAAAGGGTTTTCTGGCCGGTAAAATTGATGAAACGACCAAATTTGCGGAAGGTGATATTCGTAACATTTTGCCCAGATATACCGAAGAAGCCCGCACAGCCAATAAAGCTTTGCTGGATTTGCTGGGCCAATTTGCCGAACGACGGAATGCTACCTCCGCTCAAATTGCGTTAGCCTGGGTATTGGCGCAGAAACCCTGGATTGTTCCCATTCCGGGTACGACGAAGCTACACCGTCTGACGGAAAATAACGGAGCCGCTGCGATTCAGCTAACGGCCGACGAACTTCGGGAGATCAAAGAAGCCACAGCCCAGATTGACGTGATAGGTAATCGGTATACCGAACAAATGGAGAAATCGACTGGATTATAAACGGTAAAGCGGCATCGATTTGGCGCTCGTTCGCTATCCAATGCTCTCCTAAATGCCATGACATCCAAACCTTTTTCCCGCCGGGATTTCCTTCAGTACGCTGGCTTGACCGGCTCTGCCTTTCTGCTGGGAATCTCCTCATTGAAAGCAATTTCGGATAAGCTCCAGGTAACAGCGAATGTGCTGGCTGAACCTGTGCAGTTTACGCCCTACATTCGGATTGATTCAACAGGGGCCATCCCCATCTTCAATACCAAACCGGAGATGGGACAGGGAGTTTTTCAGTCAATCCCGGCGCTAATCTGTGAAGAACTGGAAGTGACGCTGGATCAGGTAACGATCAAACAGTCGAACGGGGAAAAGGAATTGGGTACGATGCAACGGGCTGGGGGCAGTGCATCGATTCGAACCAGTTTCACCGAATTACGTAAGGTTGGCGCTGCGGCTCGGGAGATGCTGGTCAAAACGGCCAGCAATCGCTGGAGTGTTGACGTTGCTAGTTGCTATGCTGAAAAGGGAAAGGTGATTCATAGCCCAACCAAGCGGGCGTTTACGTACGGTGAGTTGGCTCAGGAAGCGTCAACACTAGAAATTCCCAAAGAACCGAAACTAAAAGATCGGAACGATTTCAAGATTATAGGCAAGTCGGGCAAGCGTCCTGACGTGCCGCTGAAAACCTGTGGCAAAGCCGAGTTCGGGATTGATGTGGAGGTTCCCGGTATGCTATACGCTATGGTGGAACGATGCCCGGTAATCGGCGGAACAGTAAAAAGTTTTGACGCAAGTCAGGCGCTTAAAATTCCTGGTGTAGAAAAGGTAGTTGAGGTTGAACGAGTGGTAGGCCGATTTCATTTCAAGGGCGTAGCAGTCATTGCCAATTCCTATTGGACGGTTACGCAGGCACGTAAGAAACTGACTATCGAATGGGATACAAAAGGGTTTGAAACGTTCAATTCGACTGATTACGAAGCGCAGTTGCGTACGCTGGCCAAAACGGAGGGTTTGCCTGATAAAACCATTGGGTCGGTCGATACGCTGAATTTGTCTCCGCAAAATACTATCGAAGCCTTTTATGAAACGCCGATGGTTGCGCATCATCCATTGGAACCGATCAACTGCGTGGCTCACGTACGGGGTGATAAAGTGGAAATCTGGACTTCGACCCAAGTAGCCAGTACGGTAACCGGCAGCGGGCCTAACGATCTACATAAGCATACCGGTTTTGCTCCCGAAAACATAAAGCTTCACTCAACATTTATTGGTGGAGGTTTCGGCCGACGACTCTACATCGACCATATTATCGAAGCGGTAAATCTGGCCAAACAAATTGATAAGCCTGTCAAACTGATCTGGACTCGGGAAGACACCACATTACAAGGGCCGTTCAGACCGATGACATTCTCGCAACTGAAGGGCGGCTTATCCGACGACGGTAAGCTGATCGCTTTTGAACATAAGGTCATCAGTCCTTCGTACCTCGAATCGGTCAACACTACGTTCGACAAAACTAAGGTTGACCCAATCATGGCGGAAGGCATTGGAGAACAGGCTTACGAAATTCCGAACCTAAAAACCTCGTATGTGCGAGCGGATTATCACGTTCCGCTGGGTGCCTGGCGTTCAGTAACCAGTTCTACGTTAGCGTTTGCTCATGAATGTTTCATTGACGAACTAGCCTACAAAGCCAAGAAAGATCCCTTGACGTTCCGGCTGGATATACTCACGAAACCCTCCGACGTACAACGTGTATTGCGAAAACTCAGGGAAGTGTCGGACTGGGACAAACCACTACCGAAAGGTAAAGCCAGGGGAGTTGCCCAATGGGAATTTTTCGCTGGTTTGTGTGCGCAGGTTGTGGAGGTGAGCTATCGCCCAGATAAATCCGTTAAAATCGACAAAGTAATTGCCGTTATTGATCTAGGTGAAGTTGTTAATCCTGATAATGTACGAAATCAGGTCGATGGCGCTATTATCATGGGAATTGGTGCAGCCACCAAGCCCGGTATTACCCTGGAAAATGGGAAAGTGATGCAACGCAATTTTTATGATAACCCGCTGGTTCGCATCAACGAAGTACCTGAGATCGAAGTGCATATTCTGGCCGAAGGAGGTAAAGTAAAAGGGGTTGGCGAGCCGGGTTTACCAGCTCTCGCTCCTGCCCTGGCCAACGCCATTTTTGCCGCTACAGGAAAGCGTTTTCGAAAGATGCCCTTCACGTTAGACGCTGTTTAAGCTTCTCTTCTACTTATTTATGGCTAATCTCCAGGGAATTAACAGTTCTCCGGAGATTAGCCGTTTTGTTTTGCCATAGCTCACTTGCGAGTTATGCAGGATTTTACACACTTAATACAGTGATTTCTACACTTGGCCAATTTATAGTTTCAACCAATTCCAAACTCGCCCTACTTTTGTCCGCATCTGAACAAGACCTGTCCACTTGCGGACAACGATGAAAATTGGCACAACTAACAATTGCCTGATTTTCAGAATTTTAACTAAGTTGGCACAGGCTTTGGATCAGTATTAACAACCAGTAAACAACACAACTTTAAAAAGACTAAACAACACTACGATCATGTTAGCACTAATGAACACTCTTGCAGCCTCTGTCCTTTTGAGCGCTTCTACTCTCTTCAATCCTACCACTCCTAAAACGCTTTCTTTCGATGCCAGCGCCTATGTGACGATCAACCACGAAATCCGGTTAGCCGTCCAAAAGTCGGCTGAAATGCCTGTACAGGTTATCCTGCGCAACAAATCCAATGAAGTGCTTTATCAGCAAAGCCTGGGCAAAAAAGAAACGAAATATGCCGTGAAACTGAATGTAGATGAACTGGCAGATGGTATGTATGAATTGGAAGTTCGCTCTAGCGAAGGCAGCATTGTGAAGCAATTGAACCTGGCAACCAAGCCGGTTGAAAAAACCAGCCGCACAATTGCCATGCAGTAGAAAAATAGAATTCGAGATAGGTTAGGAGTAATCATGACAAAGCCCGACAAATTGCCGGGCTTTGTTTATTTATGATCTGTCAGAATACTAACCGCGTTGATTATTTCGCTGGTTTTTTGAAGATCGATTCATCGACCGGGCCGTTTACGGTAATCTTTTCTGTGGAAAACGTCAGAGCGCCCTGTGGCGAATTCATTTCCATCGTATTAGCGAACTTTATACCATCCTTATCTTTATAATCTGAAAAAGAGATTTCGCCTGTCTGCCCGTTCATAGCCAAACCAACTTTACTAACCAGATACGTAGTTGCATCCAGATATTCATCAATAGTCTGGCCTTCTTTGGTGGTCACTTTCAGGTGGTACACATCTTTACCATCCGATTTCTCTTTACCGACCAGTTCGACTTTATTGCCTTTGTCTTTGTAATTCACCAGTGCTCCAAAAGGATCAAGTTGACCCAATTGCTGTTTAACCTGATCGGCAGGCATATCTTCAGGATCGCCCGTTCCACCCATCATCGCCGGACGGATCATCCAGCCAGTTGTCCCGTTAACTACCTGAACCATGGAATTGCCCATAACTGACGATTCTGTGCGCATGGCCTTCCCAACGAGAACCGTCGATTTGCTCGGAATTGCCATACCATTAACAGAAAGTGACCGTTCGACATATAAGGTTTTGACACCATTTAATTTATCCATCCCGCCCAGTGCAGCTACGTGTTTGTCGACGATTTCATCTACGGTTTGAGCCTGTGCGCCAACGGAAAGAGAAATGGCAAAGGCGAGGGCCAGAAACTTGTTGGTTTTCATCTGGAAATTGGTTTTAGGTATTGAAAATTTAGTGAACTGTCGGCGGTTTAGCTCCTACCGATCTCCAACAGTTCACGACTAAGTTAAGACATTATTGACGATTAAAATGAATTACTGACGAGGTGTTCCTCCACCGCTTGGGGCTCCACCGCCACCATTGCCTTGTCCGTTACCATCCGATTTCACGTCATCGTTGTTGACCGATTTCGCTTTCTTACGAGGAGCATCCATCGTCATCTTACCAATTTTGAGCGTAAACGTCAGACGCACACCACGGTTATAGAGGTAGACATCGTTCACCTGACTGAATAGTGGCGAGTTCAGCACCGTGTGAATGTTAAACCGATTGCTCAGGAAGTTTTCAGCAGCTAAACCCAGACTAGCTTTTTTATTGGCGAATTCCTTCTTAACACCTATCGTATAGAAACCAAATCCACCTTGCCGACCTTGCAACTGAACCTGCGACCCCTGCATAAATCCGAATGCCTGAGCGCCCCAGCCATTCTTAAAGGTAGCGTTCATGAACGTTCCACCGCTGATATTCATACCACTATTGCTCGTCTCAACCGAAACTCCGTTGACGCCCATCGCCTGGCCAGTCAAATCCGTATAGAAGGCATTCAAAAAGATACCGATGTTAATCTTTGAGGTAGCAGCCACGTTGGCGAATAAGTTGGTACCATACGCATGTTGGCGACCAATGTTCTGATACGTAGTGACGATAGCACCCGGAATCGAATCGGATGGCTGGCTAATCTGCGTAATCGCGTTATTAGTGATCCGACCAAAGAATGTCGCATTGATGAATGTTTTGCCGATGGTTTTACTAATACCCAGTTCAGCGTTATTCGTCAATTCAGGGCTCAGGGTCGGGTTTCCTTTGGTAATGTTCTGTGGGTTAGCGGCATTGAAGTTCGGGTTCAACTGCTGTAAACCAGGCCGCTGAATCCGACGGTTAAAGCCTAATTTAAAGGTCGTTCCTTTAACGGTTTTCGAGGCATTGATACTCGGAACCAATACACCATAATCACCAACCCCCAGGCTACCACCTTCACGAGTGCTTGCATCGATAAAGGTATGTTCGTAGCGCAAACCACCTTTAAGCGTATACCGATTTTTAGTGGTATAGGTATACGACGAATAAGCGGCAGCAATATTCTGATGATACGTGAGTTCACCCAGTGTATTGTTTCTTTCGGTCGTAAACTGCCCCGATGGACCAGCTACCAGATAACTATAATCACTGTTCACTTCGCGGAAGATGGCTTTACCACCAAACTCCAATAACTGATTTTTCTTGATCGGCGTCTGATAATCCGTTTGCAGCGTGAACTCCTGGTTGACGTTTTTATTCAGGTTTCGTTGACGGGAAGTCAACGCACCTGTACCATTTAGTATATCAGCATCAAAGTTGTTGGTCAGGTCATTCCGGCTGTACAGGGTCGAAATGCTCCATTCCTGCTGAGGCTTAAACGTATGCAGGTAATCAATGTTGGCATCGATCGTACCTGACAGGTTTTTGGCATCCACATTCCGATTGGTCGTTGAATTAAGCGTACCGTTGTTAAACAGTTGCGTAACCAGATCTTGTTGGCTCAAAAAGTTACGTACACCATAACGTACACCCGCCGTTAGGCTCTGGTTCTTAGCCAGATCGTAATCGAAACCTAAATTATATTGACCGAACAATCCTGAGCTATGCCCATCACCACTCTGGCGAGTTAGCGTCGTTACATTACCTACCTGACTGGTTTGATCCAGATTGGTTTTCGTAATGGTGTTGTACATTGCCCGACCAAAGCCACCCAGCGTAAAGCCAGCCTTACCTTTTCGGTAATTTCCATTTAATGACAGCATCGACCCCCGGTTACCGACGCCCGAATCAATATTCAGGTTTAGTCCTTGCAGGCTGTTCTTTTTCGTAATGATGTTGATAATCCCGCCCGAGCCTTCAGCATCATATTTTGCGGAAGGACTGGTAATTACTTCAACGGTTTTGATCTGATCAGCAGGAATTTGCTTCAACGCATCGGCAACACTGCTGGCTACAATCGTAGATGGTTTGTTATTGATCAGTACCCGGATATTCTGGCTACCACGTAACGATACATTACCATCCAGGTCAACGGTAAGCATCGGCACTTTGCGCAGAATATCGGTTGCATCACCACCTTTCGCTGTAATGTCTTTTTCAGCATTATAAACCAGCCGGTCAACCTTTTCTTCGATCAGTGCGGCCTGACCAACAACCGTTACCTCCTCCAGCGTTTTCACATTGGCGGGTAGTTTGATTGTGCCCAAATCCAGCGATTGTCCATTAGCCAGCGTTATGTTACTGATGGTCTTGTTCCGAAACCCAACGAAACTAACCAGCACGTCGTAATTACCTGCAACCAGTTTGGATAAGGTAAATTTTCCTTTTTCATCGGCCACCGTACCATCCACGGCTTTTCCGGTTGCTTTATTGTAGAGTGCGATACTAGCAAATTCAACCGCTTTCGCCTGGGTTGAATCGACAACGGAGCCCGTGATTTTCGCGCTGCCTTTTGGGCTTTGATCACCAGCGGTACCTGGCAACGCTTTGGGCTGGGCTGAACCACCACCCATTGGGAACTGAGCCTGAGCGGTTGTTAGCAAACTGCCAATAAGAAGAAGTGTAAGTAGGGAGATGTTCGTTTTCATATATTTATTCTGACTTTACAAAGGTCATACCTATTCAGAAAGTCTGAAAACGAAAATGGATGAAGTACAGATTCGGACGGATGGATAGGGGTTTATTGCTGACGAATGAATTGGGGAGGGGTTTTATGACTGTTTCCGCCAATTAGCCTGTCTGATGGAGATATTACAGCCATTAAGCTTCGTTTTACCAGCAAAATCGCTCCATCCCTGACGAAGCTCCCGAGCATCTATTTGTCGGTATAACATTTTGACGGACAATATGTTATTACAATTAACTCAACATCAGCTATATGAATACTCAAAAACACCATCCAACCTTATTAAAACCCGAAGTACTACTTCGAGTCATGCTGGACGACAATTTTGAACCAGCGTATCCACAATCTTTGCTTGCTCCTGATACCTGGATTGATTTTGATACTGCCTTTGGTCCGCAATATCAATCGGGTACAGAGCATATGCTTACCTTGCTGAATCCTCCTATTCAGGCAATCAACTATCGAGTAGCAAAGACCCCTATCCTAGCTCAGTTTCGCAGTAAAAACGGAAAACTTATACCCATGGCTATGATTTATATGGCCCCAGCTACTTCGGAGTAAGAATTAGGAAATGAGTTAGATGAGATGAAAAAGCAGTAAATGGGACGTTGGCTTGTTATATCCACAAGATAATTTTACTAAAATCATTAACATGTAGGACAAGTATTCTTAAACAAAACCACTTATCTTCGAAGCAGGTTTTCTGCTCATCCTGCCATTAATTCCCAGCCCTAGCTTCTTCATAAGCAGGGCTTTTCTCTTTTATTAGCGCCAATCAGGCAAAACGATACAGACTACATTGTTCATTTACTAAACTGTAAGCAATCGTTTATATTACTGCCTAGCGACCAATCTTAGTAGACTGTTGACTTGTACCACTAAATAAGAGAAGATGTCAATGCAAATTGTGGAAGCGACTTTTCGCTATTTTTACTTCTGCGTTTACAATGCCGACCCATAGACCACCGTATTATAGATTAAAAAGCCCCGTCTATCACTAGCGGGGCTTTTATTTTACAGTGTGATTTTTCAAGTAGTCTTTTGTCAGCCAACCTCCACTTCCTGCATCTCCCGTTCAAGTCGATGCTTCCGGGCGTAATCAGAAGGCGATAGGCCATGCACCTGCTGGAAAGCTTTTCGGAAATACTTCACATCTTCAAGCCCCACCAGCGCGCATACTTCCGATACACGCAATTGACTGGTGGTGAGCAATTGGGCGGCTCGTTTCATCCGCACATCATTAATAAATTCGACAGCCGAATGTCCCGTAATGCTTTTAATCCGTCGATAGAATACCGATCGACTCATGGCCATTTCTTTCACCAACTCCTGAACGGAAAATTCAGGCTCAGTCATGTTTGTTTCTACGATGGTCATGGCTGTTTCCAGAAAGGCTTTATCCGCATCAGGAATCAATACCTGCGTAGGTTCGAGCAAGATTTTCTGCTGGTAGTACTGGCGAAGTTTTAGTCGATTATACACCAGCGTGTTCACCTTGGCAATGAGCAAATCCGGGTTGAACGGTTTGCTAATATACTCGTCGGCTCCTGTTTCCAATCCTTCAATTTCATGCACGACCGCTACCCGAGCCGTTAGTAGAACGACGGGAATATGCAGCGTTTTCGGATGCTGTTTAATCTTCTTACAAAGCTCGAGTCCATCACTGCGAGGCATCATAATATCGCTGATGATCACGTCTGGTAGGATTTCCATAGCTTTCTCCCAGCCATCAATCCCATCTACAGCGGTATAGACCTCGAATTTAGCGGCAAACAAATGGTTGATGTAGTGCCTCACTTCGCTATTATCTTCAACAACTAGTAAGCGCAGGGTCGTTGGAACAAGCGCCGTTACGGGCGATAGCTCCGCAAGTGTGTCAATATACACTTCTGACTCTTTCAGCAGCGTAGCAATCGATGCTTCTTCAGCCAGATCAGAAGCAGGCAAATGTTCCTTTCCGAACGGCATCCGAATCGTAAATGTCGTTCCCTGATCAACCTGGCTTGCAATAGCCACCTCTCCTCCATGCCGTTCAATGAATTGTTTCACCAGCGATAATCCAATTCCCGTACCAACAACCCGCATGGTTTCGGTACGGGTGGCTTGATAATAGACATCAAATACACGACTCAAATCGTCTGGTCTTATTCCAACCCCTTCATCTCGTACAGTGATTTCCAGAAAGTTATTCACAAGCTTATGCTGTTGAAAACAGGCTGGCTGCCCTGGATCGCCCACTACAGAAACGCGCAACTGAACACCGCGATCAGCAGGCGTATATTTAAGCGCGTTCGACAACACATTAATGATAGCGACTTCTAGTTTACTTCGGTCGAAGTAGAGCATTATGGGTTCGGGAAGCGTATGGATCGTATAGTGAATATGTTGTTCTTCAGCTTTTAGCTTGAACATTAGAAACAACTCCGTCAGGAATGAACCAGCGTCGCTTTTTACGGCATGAAGTGGAATATGCTGCGATTCCATTTTTCGAAAATCCAGCAACTGATTGATCAGCGATAACAATCGACGAGTTTGTTGATGTACCAGCAGAACTTTGTCTTTCATACTGGAAAACTTCCAGGCCGAGGCTGCCAACTCTTCCATCGGGCCCAGAATCAGCGTCAATGGTGTGCGCAATTCATGCGATACGTTGGTAAAAAACTCCAGTTTTAGCTCACTAAGTTCTTTTTCTTTCTCATATTGAAAATGCTCAAACGCAATCTTGTTTTTCAGGGCCTGTTGTTGCAACAGAATACGTCGTGCCAACAGCAGGGCCCCGCCAAAAAGTACTGTATATAAGGCATAGGCCCACCAGGTTTTCCACCAGGGGGGCAGAATGCTAAGTCGAAGTGTAGCTGGATGATGTGTCCATTGGCCTTCTCCATTTTCGGCTTTCACCTGAAACGTATAATTTCCAGCGGGCAGGTTTGCAAAATTGGCCATTCGCTGACCGGGTGCCAGCTGAACCCAGTTATCATTATATCCAACCAGTTGATACATATATCGGTGTTTCTTCGGGTTGGCAAAATTCAAACCGACAAATGAAATGGAGAAATCGTTTTCAGTGGCTTTAATTCGAAGCGATTGAGGCTTATTCAGTGGCTCCTGAATAAGCACACGCCCATTGACCAACTGACCAACACCGATTGGCTGGTTCGAAATCGACAACCCTGTAATGCGAACAAAAGGCGGGTACGGATTCGCCTGAATCAAACGAGGCTGTAAGTAGGTAATCCCGTTAATACCACCGAAATAGAGCGTTCCATCGCTGGATCGGCAAGCGGCTCCAATCTTGAACGAATTGCTTTGTAATCCGTCGACGATATTATACCGTAATACATGATGCGTCTTCGGCTGAACCCGAACAAGTCCTTCGCTACCTAGCCACAAATTCCCCTTATCATCCTGCAGAATACTCTCGACATCGCTGTCGGGCAGCCAGCTACACCGTTGAATGATTTCGCGGCCATCTTTGGTTCGCTTGATCTGATGCAACCCGCCCCCAATAGTTCCTACCCACAACGTTCCCCAGCGATCTTTTGTCAAAGGCCAGGCATAATTGACTCGTAAACTGGCTGTATTGTGGGGATCGTGTTTGAACTGATTCAGTATTTCCAATCGATCAGCCGAGATCCGAAGTTTGAGTACGCCTGCATCTCGGGTGCTGGCCCAAAGCACATCCGAGTCTTTATCATAAAGCAAAAACGTAAACTGATCAGTTGGTAATCGGCTATTATCAGTTGTGTACGTAGCCAATACGCGGCCATCCCGGCTCATGCGTGTCAACCCATTACTAAACGAACTGAGCCAAAGCGTTCCGAATTTATCTTCAAGAATACATTCCAGATTTCTGAATAAGCCATCGTGTTCAGGATAGGTTTTGAAGACATTTTGCCCATTTTGTCGACGAAGCGAAATCAGGCCATCATAGCGACTACCAAACCAGATTGTCCCATCACTATCTTGAAAGATGGAAGCTACATCCATTCCCGTTACATTACCGGGCAACTCCCGACTAAAGTAATTCTGGTATTTTTTCCGGGCCAGATCATAACTGGAAATACCGTTTCGTGTCGCGATCCAGAGTATCCCTTTCGCTTCTTCCTTGTAAACTGAGTTGATGTAATTATTGGAAAGTGTAGGCTGCTGGCTCAATTGTCGACAAAGATGACCAAATGGTTTCTGGCGGAGATCAATTTTGTTAAGTCCACCCGCTGATGCAGCCAGCCACAACACCTGAAAACGATCTTCTAAAATGCAGTGAACGCGCCCTGAGTTAATGCTAAACGGATCGGCATCCAATGGCCAATAAGTCGTCATCTCTCCTGAAATGGCAGGGGACCCACCAGCCGACAGTTGCACTGGAACCATCGACAGGCCAAAGTCAGTCCCTATCCATAAATGCCCAAACGAATCCCGATGCAGACAACCAATACTACGGAATGTTTGAGGTAGTATATATGGATCATGCGCCTGCCTTGCCCGCAATTTACTATCTGAAATCCAGGCAACTTGGCGATTGGTCCCTACCCACAAACCTGCCTCCTGATCAATAGCTAAAGCTAGAATAGGCGCTTTATCGAAGGTATTAGCCAGTTTTGCGACCGCTTCCGGCTGACTGGCAGGTATCACAAATAGACCTTCACTATAGGTAGCTATCCACACATTTTCGAAGGGATCAATTATCAGATCCCGGATATCGGGCGTAGTACCCGACGGAATTGCCAGTTTTACCTGTTTTATGGATTGGATCACGCCCTCCCGACTAGATTGAAGGACAAACAAGCCTTGCTGTCTTGTAGATACCCAAATCAGTCCCTGCCGACTACTGACGATTGCTGTTATTTCTGTCCGGGCCAGGGCATGCAACAGGGATCGGCCATTGGCATTTAACTGGCTACCGTTTACGCGCACAAACTGATCCCGATTGGGGTTGTACACATTAAGCCCTCCCCCTTCTGTCCCTGCCCAGATAATCCCTTGAACGGTTACATGCAGCGATCGTACTCGATTGTTCGACAATCCATTTTCATTGTCGATGGGTAATATGTAATGTTTTATTTCATACCCATCGTAGCGATTGACCCCTTTATTGGTCGCGATCCAGATAAATCCCTCCTGGTCCTGAGCAACGGCCATTGCGTCACTATGTGACAATCCGTCGTTGACAGTTAAATGCTCGAACCGAAAAGAACTCAGGTCTTTTTGAGCGTATCCTGCCAGACTAAAGCAGAAAAAAGTGGCCGAGGTAAGCAGAGTAAAAATACGTGCTTTCATCATCTATGGGAATGGCCTATATGTGGGAAGATACAAACTGTACTCGAACCTGATCAGTTGGGCTTGCCGTTGGGATAACCTTACCTACAAGTTTTAAACTATAAAGTGAAAAATACTAATTTTTGGAGATTAAATTAATTAGAATAAGGGAATCCAATCAGCTGCCCGAAACCTCCATTTCTCGTCAATAAGCAAAAGAAGTGGTCAATTTACCCCCCTATTTTGAACAATTTGCCCCTTACTAATTGTGTTTTACCAACATATTTTTGCAATACGATACTTTATCGGGCAAAATAAACTTAGTTGGATAAAATCAGACGTGATTAATATACGCTCATCTCCATTCGAACACATAGATATCAAGGCTCGCGTAAGTAAGAATAACAGGTCATTCTAGCAAGAATTATAGTTACCGAAAAATCAAATCTGTTATGATAATAGTAACATAAGTTTGATTTGAGAATAAAGGCAGTTTCCTATCCATCGTATTAATCGTTTTACCAATCTAATTCTTTAAGCTAAAATTTATGCAAAAACCCTGTACACGCCGAACGGTCTTCTGGCATGGGAGAAGTACCTATGAAACGAATACGTCGCTATGGCTGAGGTCGACGTTATGCTACCTGTTTTTAATCAGTCTATTTGCTTCGACGGCTGCCTTTGCGCAACAAACGAGAGTCTCTGGAAAAGTAATTGATGCGCAGGGTATCGGATTGCCAGGTGTAAGTATTGTGGTCAAAGGAACAACGACCGGTACTGTTTCCTCGGCTGATGGCGGTTACAACTTGAACGTGCCCAGCAAAACCGCTACCCTTGTATTTTCTTACATTGGTTTTACGACTCAGGAAATACCCCTGAACAATCGTACTGAGATTAACCTGACGCTGGCTTCTGATGACAAAATGCTGAACGAAGTGGTGGTCGTTGGATATGGCGAACAAAAGAAAGAAACGGTAACAGGGTCTGTAGCCACAGTTAAAGGACAGGATCTGGTGAAATCACCAGCCGTAAACCTGACCAACTCGATTGCTGGCCGGATGCCGGGCGTTATTGCAACCAACCGTAGTGGCGAACCAGGCTATGATGGCTCGGCCATTCGTATTCGGGGTTCGAACACACTGGGTAATAACGATGCGCTGATCGTTATCGACGGTGTTCCTGCTCGTGCCGGGGGTATCGACCGACTGAATCCGGCGGATATCGAAAGTATCTCTGTCCTGAAAGACGCATCGGCTGCGATCTATGGTTCTCGGGCTGCTAATGGCGTTATTCTGGTAACGACCAAACGAGGAAAGACTGGCAAACCTGAAATTTCGTACAATTTCAACCAGGGTTTTGCTCAACCAACGGTCATTCCTAAAATGGCATCGGCGGCTGAATATGCTCAGTTGAACAACGAAATCAACGTGTATAACCTGCCTGCACAATACTGGAAAGATGCCAACGCAGCGTTCAATACAACGGGAAGCTACACTCGCCCAGACAACGGGGCTGTTGCCAAAGCAGCTTTCACACCTGACGAAATCAAAAAGTATCAGGACGGTTCTGATCCCTGGAAATATCCAAGTACGGATTGGTTCGCAGACGCGTTGAAGCCTTGGTCTCCACAGTCACGGCACACGCTTCAGTTAGTGGGTGGTGGTGAGAATATCAAATATTTAACCTCTGTTAACTATCAGAGTCAGGATGCGTATTACAAAAATTCAGCAACGGGCTATAAGCAGTATGATTTCCGCCTAAATCTGGATGCGAAGGTTAGTAAGTATATCAATACGGTTATCGGTGTAGTTGGTCGTCAGGAAAACCGCTTCTTCCCAACGGTTGGTGCAGGTGCCATTTTCCGGATGCTGATGCGCGGTTACCCTAACAAGCCTGCTTTCTGGCCCAATGGCTTACCCGCTCCTGACATCGAAAATGGTCAGCAGCCCGTTCTTGTAACGACTAACGCAACGGGATACGACCGTGACACACGGTACTATGTACAAAGCAATGCCAGTATTAACATCACGAACCCTTGGGTACCAGGTCTGAAATTTAGCGGTAGCGTTGCGCTCGATAAATACATTCAGCAGGGCAAAACCTGGCAAACCCCCTGGTATGTCTATAGCTGGGATTACACATCCTACGATGCTAACAAGCAGCCTATTCTGCAAAAAGTAGCTAAAGGTCCGGCTCAGGCAACGCTTAATCAGTACACGAACGATCAGTTCAACTCACTGTTGTCAGGTATTCTATCATACGATCACACATTTGGCGGAGCTCATGCTGTAACACTGCTGGCTGGTATTACGAAAGAGCAGTCGAACTCAGCCGGTTTCTCTGGTTATCGGAAATATTTCGCGTCGACAGCCATCGACCAGTTATTTGCTGGTGGTAGTGCCGAAAAGAACAGTAACACAACTTCGGCCTGGGAACGGGCTCGGATGAGCTACTTTGGCCGGGCAGGTTATAACTTCAAAGAAAAATACCTGGCTGAATTCTTATGGCGGTACGATGGTTCCTACATGTTCCCAGCCAATAGCCGATGGGGCTTCTTCCCAGGTATTTCTGCAGGCTGGCGTATTTCTGAAGAAGGTTTCTTCAAGAAAGCACTACCTGTTGTTAGTTCGCTCAAACTGCGGGCTTCGTGGGGACAGCTGGGTAACGACCAGGTCTATTTCAACGACGCACTTCGCGAGTACGATTACCTGCCAACCTATGCATATGGCGACGTAGTCAACTCTAACTGGGGTTATGTAGTTGGTAATCAGGTGGCTCAGACACTTTATGAAAACGGTGTTCCAAACACTACCCTGACATGGGAAGTAGCCAACAACGCTGACTTGGGTCTGGAAGGTTCGCTGCTGAATGGCAAGGTGTTCTTCGAATTCGATGTGTTCCAGAACAAACGGTCGAACATCTTATGGCGTAAGAGCGCATCCATTCCGCAAACCACTGGTGCTACATTGCCAGCAACCAACATTGGTAAAGTAACCAACCGTGGCTTTGAATTTAATGTTGGCTACAACGGCCAGTCTGGTGATTTCAAGTATACCGTAAGTGTAAACGGTGGTTATGCGAAAAACGAAATTACCTTCTGGGATGAAACACCAGGTGCTCCTGAATGGCAACGGTCAACGGGCAAACCAATTCCGAGTAACGTAAACGACCCGAACCAGGCCAACGGTACGCTGATGTACCAATACGACGGAATTTTCTCTACACAAGCTGAAATCGATGCCAATAAAGTCGATTATAGCGGAGTAGGTGCCAGCTTGCTACGTCCTGGCGATATGCGCCTGAAGGATATCGACGGAAATGGTAAAATCGATGCACAAGACCGGGTACGGGCCGATCGGAATAACCAGCCTCGTTTCCAGGGTGGTATCAATGGAAATCTGCGCTGGAAAGGCTTCGACTTCACGGTGCTGATTCAGGCTTCGACCGGTGGACAGATCTTCCTGCAAACGGAATCGGGAACGATTGGTAACTTCCTGAAATACAATTATGATCACCGTTGGACAGTTGATAATCCAAGCACAGTAGATCCTCGGATTGTTGACCGCTCGAACCAGTACTTCTCGAACGGAACGACCTACTGGCTCAAAAGCACCGATTATGTTCGTCTGAAAAACGTTGAGTTAGGTTATACCCTGCCAGCAACCATTGCCAACAAGATCGGTCTCAGCAACTTACGGGTATATGTAAACGGATTGAACCTAGCGACCTTCTCGCCCGCTATGAAAGGCATACTCGATCCTGAATCGACAAGCGGTGCTAGTGCATCGTCGAACTCGACGAATGGCCAGTATTACCCTCAAGCGCGGATTATTAACACAGGTTTGTCACTTAGTTTCTAATAACGAACAATCAGTATACTATGAATTATATGCTAAAATGCCTGTCGTTCGGCCTGTTTTTAGGGGTAGCGATGGTAGGTTGTAATACAGATTTTCTGAACACAAAACCGCTGGACAAGGTGTCTGGTGAGGCTGTCTGGTCTGATGTTGCGCTGTCAGAAGCGTTCGTAACAGATGTTTACAATGGCCTTCGGGATGGTGTTCTGGATCAGATGAGTTTTGACTGCCAGACCGACAATGCGCTGTACAGCTTTGGTAAGCAGGATGTTAACGAAGCAAACGTAAGCCCATCCAATTTAGGAACGATTAAAAACACCATGGAGTGGGGTCAAATGTATGCTCGGATTCGGGCGGCTAACATTGCGCTGGCAAACCTGCAAAAGCCCAAGTTCGACAATGCAACAATGGCCGATCGGATGAAAGGGGAAATGTATTTCATGCGGGGTTATTTCTATAATCAGTTGTTGCGTTACTATGGTGGAATTCCTATCATCAAGAATCCATATACGCTAAACGAAGCTGAATTCACAGTTGCTCGTAACACGTATGAGGAATGCGTAAACGCCATTGTGAGTGACCTGGATTCGGCTGCGATATTGCTAAAAGGAAAAACGCTGGCAGCTGGTCGGGCTACACAGGGAGCCGCGCTGGCGCTAAAAGCTCGGGTATTGTTATATGCTGCTAGTGATTTGCATGATATCCCAACGGCAAAGACTAAATCGACAGTAATCGCTAGCTTCTCGAATCCCGAACTGTTGGGATATGTCAGTGGTGATCGAACAGCCCGTTGGCAAAAAGCAAAAGACGCAGCGAAAGCGGTGATGGATCTGAATCAGTATGGCTACAAACTGAACCTGACTGCCCCCGTTACAGCCGCCGAAGGTCAACAGAATTATCTCAATCTGTCGCTGTCCCGGAATGGAGGAGAAGCTGATGGTATTTTCCTCAAATATTACATCCGCGCTTCGTTCGATGACTGGGGTTCGTGGTATCCACGCAACAACATGCCGAACGGCTACCATGGCTGGACCTCCAGCGAACCAACGCAGCAGTTAGTAGATAGCTACGAGATGATGGATGGTACAAAGTTCGACTGGAAGAACCCAACGCATGCGGCAGCACCGTACGAAAATCGTGACCCTCGCTTCTACATGTCTATTCTGTACGATGGTGCACAATGGAAACCTCGTACGCCCGATGGCGCAGGTATCGATCCAGCTGGTCAGATTCAAACCGGCTTCTACGAAACCGGAACGGGCGGGGGAACAGTTACGCCCTTCGCTGGTCTGGATACGCGCAATAGCACCATCGAGAACTGGAATGGCACCTGGACGGGTTACGCGATTCGGAAATTTATGGACCCAGACCCAACGCTGGTTGACATGAATATTCGTCAGGAAGTTCCTTCTATTCAGATTCGCTTCACGGAAGTTGTATTGAACTATGCAGAAGCCTGCATGGCGCTGGGTCAGGAAGCGGAAGCAAAAACCTGGATCAACCGAGTACGATTCCGGGCGGGTATGCCAGCCATGACCGAAACAGGAACGGCACTGATGACGCGCTATCAGAACGAACGGAATGTCGAAATGCTGTTTGAGGATCAACGTTTCTACGATGTTCGACGATGGATGACTGCCCCGGTTGCTTTAGGCAAACAAGCCCAGATTGTTGTTATCACTGGAAAACTCAAACCGGGCAAGTCCGTCACCACTTATAAGTACAGCAAGGATAACTACACTTATACGTATAGTGTACAGGACTTGGGAACGGGTAAGGAAAACCGGAAGTGGAACGACAAAATCTACTTCCTGCCAATCAGCCGGGACGAAATCAACCGGAACAATAAGTTGATACAAAACCCAGGATATTAAGTTACGCTCCAATTATGCCTGAAAATGCCAGCGCTTACGGGTGCTGGCATTTTTGGTTTAATTTTATACGATCATTCTCCTAAAACCCACCGTACGTGAAAACGATTCTTTGTTTCTTTTTCATTTTCATTGCTGTTTTTATCGTTGGTTGCACAGGTTCGGATTCCAGCGAAAAAGCGGCTGATGGCCCTCCCCTCTTTACGTCGCTGACTCCTGAACAAACCGGCATTACCTTCTCCAATAATCTGACGGAAGGGCTGAATACCAATGTATTGATGTACGAATACTTCTACAATGGCGGAGGTGTGGCAGTAGGTGATTTGAATGGCGATGGGCTGGACGACGTTTACTTCAGCGGCAACATGGTTCCGAATCAACTGTACCTGAATAAAGGACAGATGAAATTTACGGACGTAACGGCTACGGCGGGCGTTGCCGGTCGCGAAGGTCCCTGGAAAACAGGCGTATCGATGGCAGACGTCAATGGAGATGGTCGGCTGGATATATTTCTTTGTTATTCGGGCAGTTTACCTCTATACAAACGAATACCACAATTATTTATCAACGATGGGCCAGATGCTCAGGGAATTCCTCATTTTTCTGAACAAACCGCACAATGGGGATTAGATCGACCTGGTCAAACAACTCAAGGCACGTTTTTCGACTACGACCGCGATGGCGATCTCGATTTATTCCTACTGAACCATAATCCCCGACTCTTACCCGTTCTTGATCCCGGCCCAACGGCGGCTTTACTAAAACAAAGCAATCCAGAAATCGGCGTCCGGCTCTTGAACAATACTGGTTCTCATTTTGAAGACGTTACCGCAAAAGCAGGCTTAAGCAGTTCGGTGCTTAGCTATGGACTAGGTCTCGGCATTTCTGACTTAAATAATGACGGATGGCCTGACTTTTACATTTCCAACGATTACACAATTCCAGATTATCTCTACATCAACAACCAGAACGGCACCTTCACGAATCAATTAAAAGCCGGAGTCCGGCATACCTCCCATTTCTCGATGGGCAACGATGTTGCCGATGTAAACAACGATGCTCTTCCCGATATTCTGACACTGGATATGTTACCGGAAGACAATCGGCGGCAGAAGCTGCTCATGGCTCCCGACAACTACGAAAAGTTTAACCTCGCTGTCGAATCGGGCTTCTATTACCAACACATGCGGAATATGCTACAGTTGAACGAAGGCAATGGACGCTGGGCAGAGGGCAAAGGACAAAAGAGTTCACAAACCTCTGCCCCTTTCTTCTCCGAAGTCGGTCAGTTAGCGGGTGTTTCAAATACGGATTGGAGTTGGTCGCCGTTGCTGGCGGATTATGATAACGATGGATGGAAAGATCTATATGTGACAAACGGCTACGTCCGGGACTATACCAATCAGGACTTCCTGAAGTTCATGACGGATTATATGCAAAATCGCCCGGCAAATTTCAGTCGCGAAGATGTGCTGGAACTGGTGCATAAAATCCCGTCATCGAACGTGATGAATTATATGTTTCGGAACCGGGGTGGTGATGCATCGGGCGAAGTTACGTTTGCCAATGTCGGAGCCGCCTGGGGTCTATCACAAACGTCTAACAGCACAGGAGCCGCCTATGCCGACCTCGACAATGATGGTGATCTGGATTTAATTGTCAATAACACCAATATACCTGCCTTCATTTTTCAGAATGAAGCGAACAAAGAACGTCAGCATCATTACTTATCCATAAAACTTGTAGGTGCAGGTGCCAATACGCAGGGAGTTGGCACAAAAATTACATTATACCAGGCTGGCAGACAGCAGTATATCGAACAGATGCCCACACGGGGTTATCAGTCGAGTATGTCGCCCCGGTTGCATTTTGGTTTAGGAACTACTTCGAGTATTGACTCGCTGCTTATCACCTGGCCAACCGGCAAACAACAGCGTCTGACAGGCATAAAAGCGGATCAACTTCTGACCATTCAGGAAAAAGAGGCAAAGGCTACGAACCGACTAGCAATCTCCCCTGCCCCACTCTTTCAGGAAGTTGCTTCGCCAATTCGTTATACCGATCCGATTAACCGAGTCAATGATTTTAAACGTCAGATTCTGTTAGTCAACGCGCAGTCGTTCAATGGGCCATGCATGGCAAAAGCCGACGTCAATGGCGATGGTCGCGAGGATGTATTTGTTGGCGGCAGCAGTGGCCAGGCAGGTAGTTTGTTTATCCAGCAAGCTGGTAATCAATTCAAACCGCAATCGCAACCAGCGTTTATCGCGGATAAAGAAAGCATTGATACAGATGCGATTTTCTTCGACGCCAATGCCGACGGTTCGCCAGATTTATACGTGTGCAGTGGTGGCTACGGCGATAGACAGCCCGATGATCCGCGCTTACAGGATCGATTGTACCTGAACGATGGAAAGGGTAATTTCACGAAAACGCCAAATGCACTGCCCGTTATGCTGAGCAGCAAAAGTTGCGTTCGAGCATCTGACATCAACGGCGATGGCAAGCTCGATCTATTCGTTGGTGGACGAGTAGTTCCGGGTCGATATCCCGAAGCCCCCCAAAGCTATTTGCTCATCAATGACGGGAAAGGACATTTCACCAATCAAACGGCCAAACTTGCCCCAACGCTTTCAACTATTGGCATGGTCACGGATGCCGCCTGGGTCGATTTGAATGCTGATAAAAAAGCTGAATTGGTACTCGTCGGAGAGTGGATGCCTATTACGGTGTTGAGTTGGTCGGGAAATCAATTAGCTGATCAGACGAAAATGTATTTCGAGAAATCGTACCAGGGTTGGTGGAATAAATTAATGGTCGATGATCTCAATGGTGATGGTCGGCCTGATCTGGTTGTTGGTAATCAGGGCTTAAATACCCAATGTCGAGCCAGCGATACCGAACCCGCAGAGTTGCTCTATAAGGACTTCGATAAAAACGGCAAAATTGATCCCATTTTGTGCCTGTATGTGCAGGGGAAAAGCTATCCCCACGCCACCCGCGACGAACTGCTGGATCAGCTCGGTATGCTGCGCCATCGCTTCACGAATTACGACAAGTACTCCAACGCTACATTAACCGATGTATTCACAGCTGAAGAATTAAAGGACGTTCCAAAACTGACCGCTAACGAGTTAAAAACAACCTATTTCGCCAGTTCAACTGGCGGGAAACTGGTTGAAAAAGCCTTACCATTAGCTGCCCAGATTTCGCCCGTTTTTACAATCACTTCGCTCGATTACAATCAGGATGGTCATAAAGATTTGCTGTTATGCGGTAATACCTCGCAGGTTCGGTTGCGTTTCGGACGAGCTGACGCCAATTACGGACTTTTACTACAGGGAGACGGTAAAGGAAATTTCACAGCACTCCCTCAGTCAAAATCTGGCTTCCAGTTGGTAGGCGATGTACGATCCGTATTGCCCATTGGCAATACCCTTGTTTTTGGCATTAATCAACAATCTGTTCGGGCTTATCAGCTAGCGAAATCCACCAAATAATAGTGAACGAACTACATCTAAAAGGTCTCGGAGACCTTTTAGATGTACCAGGAGTAATCTCACTCATTTTCCAAATCGGTACGCTGCTGTTAGCCCAACATATTGCTCATCCTGCCGCATCGTTGCCGCTTCCCGCTGTTTGAATGAATAGACAATTTGTAAGGTCAAACGAGGCTGCGAGAAAACGAAACCGATGTCGTGCCGATAGCCCCAGTGCCTGATTGGCGATAAAATAGCACCTGTATTATTACTGAAAAGCCCACCCTGCACGGTTGCATTATAAAGTTGATACTGATAGCTCGGTTGCCAGAAGATATAAAACTCTGTAGCTTTTTGCGCTTGCAAATTCCCTCGACTGATTCGGGCATCGTATAAAGAAGACTGATCGGGTTTAGCAAAAAGACCGACCTGAAACAGAAGTCCTGCTGATGCATTGGTGAATGTATTACCAACCGCTATCTGCGTGGTACTATGCACATCAAGCCACGATTTACGCCAGGTGTTCGGAATAAGTTCGTGCCAGTATTGCCCTTGTGCATTAATACCAATTTCATTGTGTATCTGATAATTCCAACCTGTAGGCGGTATCAGGTCGAACGTTTTGTGGATCAGGCGCTGCGATTGCTCAGCCAGTGAATTCTTTCCGATGGTACCAGCTGCCAGTGTCGTTTTCAGCACATGGCCTTTTCGGTAAAAAAACGTTAGTCCCTTTTCCAGAAAAAGATATCCGGTGTAAGGCCGATCCATCAAATCGCGGGTAACCGTTGGCGAAATCGATCCAGGGGTAAAGATCATCTGCCCAAGGCGATAGAACGACGTAACTTTCGTGAGCTTATCCGTCTCTAGAAGCGATTTATTGAATCGATCCGGCAAATAGTTGACCGTCAGAAACAAGCCATTTGTATAATAGCCATCGTGAAATCGAAGACAATAATTATCGTTTTCAGAGGTTATCTTCAGTTCATACGGATGTTGTTGGCTATAGCCATGATAGGTATAGGAACCCAAAAGTAAGCAACTCAACAACCGAATATAGAAAGAAGGCATACGCTTGTAAACAACTGTACTAATAATCACTACTCTTCGACGATCCAGTTTATCACTCTTTTTTACGGTTCAAGACACGAACAAGCGGCTTCGCCTAAAGTCCATTTAGGTATTGCCCGATGAAAGCGTAGCTTGCTTTCGATTTCAATAGTACCATGAACTACAAACTGATTATTTTCGATTTCGACGGTACGTTGGCCGATTCCTTTCCTTTTTTCCAACGTACACTCAATACATTAGCCGACCTGTATGGATTTAAGCGCATAGAACCCGAAGAAATTGATAGTCTACGCGGCCTCGACGTTCGGCAAATGATGAAACATGTCGGTATGCCCGCCTGGAAAATGCCATTCGTCGCCAATAAGTTTATTCGATTGATGGCTACTAGTATCCATCAGATTCAACTGTTCGATGGGGTTTCAAATCTGCTGAAACAACTCTCCGATATGGGTGTTCAGTTAGCCATTGTCAGTTCCAACTCGGAAGAGAATATCCGTCATGTACTTGGCACTCAAAATGCAGCATTGATTAGCCATTATGGTTGTGGAACATCGGTGTTAGGCAAGTCGCGTAAGTTCAGGAAGTTGGTCGCTAAAAGCGGCTTTTCGCCCAGCGACATTTTGTGCATCGGCGATGAGATTCGGGACATGGAAGCAGCCAAACAGGAAGGTATGGCTTTCGGCGCAGTAACCTGGGGCTATACCCGGATCGATGCATTCAAATCGTATCCGGATATAGCGTTATTTCATACAATAAACGATATTTTTCAGGCTGTATAAGAATTAATAACAGCGGATTTCCATCAACGAAGCCGGTACCGACTGAGATTCGTTATTGCCGTTTACGGCCTTCAAATGCAGTGTTAAGCTAGACGTTTCAATGGGCTGATTGAAACGAATTGTTTTACGAGTCTGGTGATTATCCGTAGCACTGAAAATTCGCTCCTGTCGATCATTACAGAGAATATACTCGTTAACGCAGAAGGGCGAAGCCGTTTCGGGATGGGTCATCAAAACAGATTCCAGCGGGTGATCGAAATCTGTATCGAAGAATAGTTCGATCTGCTGAATGCGTTTTTTAGCTGTCCAATTTACTGTAATCGTTGGGTTCGGGTCGGACAATTCAGCTACGTATGCATTCGGTTGCGAGGTTGGCCGTTGAATCCCATTTCGCAGATTATCAGCACCAAACAATCTAATTCCTGGTTCGATTATCATCGCCATATTATGTCCTTTCGGACGCCGTTCAGGGCACCAAAACTCGAATGTATCTACACCGATGTCTTCCGTAGGTTCCTGTTTCCCGTAGTTTGATACTGCCGGATTGATTTTATTAAATACCGACAAAACGCCTGTTACACGCTGCTTACTGAATTGTAACCGAACGTGCTCGTTTTTCAATAGGGTAACAAACACATAACAGGGTTCATCAATAGGCGCAGTAAAGGGAAGTGATACTTCCTGCTTGCCTTTCCGCAATGGTACTGTTAGCGTTTCCAGCGTTATATCCGGTGTGTGGTTATCAACCCGGCTGCTTCGCCGTAACTCCACCGTAAGGGATGTATCCTGATCAGCGGTGATAAAGAGGGTTACCTCTGGCATAGCTCCGGCAGTCACAGGGACCATCTGTGCTACCGACGAGGTCAACGGTTGCAAAGGGCCATCAGGAGGCAATTGATTGAGCACAAATTCGCTGGATGCGGTTATAGTGGCCTGTTGTACCAGATCGTCCGAATCCAGAAGATGCAGTCCAGGAATATGCTGACCCGTTTTCAGGAGTTCCTGCTGAAGCTTCTGCATACGATCTGGTTCCGTAAGATCTCGGGGAAGCAATCCTTCCTGCGTACACAATACCGCAGCCATTCCCACAGCCTGTGCCACGTGAGCGCTTGTAGCCATTACCCGCGAAGACCCAAACGCAACGTGTGACGCACTGATAATGCGCCCAGCCAAAAACAGATTAGATACATTGTGGCTATACAAACACCGGTATGGAATCTGATAAATGCCTTTGCTATGCCATTGATTACAGCCTGGTTTTTCCGAGAAAACGCCATCTGCCGGATGCAAATCGATGCTCCAGCCACCAAAAGCAACGGCGTCGGGGTGCGTTCGCTGCTCCACAATATCCTGCTGTTTCAGCATGTAATCACCTTCAAAGCGACGGCTTTCGCGTTTACCCGGAATTTGTCCCACCCATTCGAGCGTCATGGCTTCGGCTTCGGGAAACTGCCCTGAATTTTTGATGTAATTCCAAACGCCGTAAACAACTTTCCAGAGTTCCCATTTAATGGTTTCCGTGTCGTGTACCGTATCTAATCGACCACCATACTCCAGCCACCAAAGCTGACAACCTTGTTCCTGCGCGTTGAATTTTCGATAACGGGGAATTTTCGTAATGTCTGTCAACGCATAAGCGGGCGGAACAAATCGGACGGGTTTACCAACGTCTTTCGAGTAGAAATACAGCGAATGCCCGAGCAACTCACCGTATTCGGCTGAGGGTGCGAATTTTTCACCAAACTCTTCCTGACTTTCGGCCCCCATCCGGAAAGCCGCCCCCGACTGAAAGCCAACGATTCCATCGCCCGACGCATCACAGAATAGCGGAGCAACCAACTCATACGCTGTACTATTCTGGCTGCAAAACGCTTTCAAACCACTAATCCGATCGGGTGCCGACTTTTCTACTTCGTAAACGGCAGTATTCAGGAGAAGTGTAATGTTTGGCTCCAATACGACCTTTTCCAGCAGAATTGTATCGAGTATTAGTGGATTGCCTTCGGGATTACGGTATAAATTTTCAATCAAAATCTCGTCAATAACGCCCCCTTCGCGAGCCCAGCGATTGTTGTTGCCCATGTGTGACGTAGCCCCCAGCACCCAAAGGCGAACTTCAGAGGAGGAATTTCCGCCCAATACCGGGCGATCCTGAACCAGTACGACGCGGATACCTGCACGGGCCGCTGTGATGGCGCAGCATACACCCGATAATCCACCGCCCGTAACAATCAGATCGGCACTATGGTGTATGGTTTTTAGGGTGCGTTTATCAGTTGCCTGTTCGCGTATCATTTGTTAAATCAAAGGTTTGTGTGAGAATTGAGAATCCGGTGGGCTTTACAATGTCCACCGTTAACGTTTTATCGAAACCGCGTACGGGAATGATTACATCAGCCTGTTGACCTGGCTGTAATTCGGGAATAGGCATAGTCGAACCAGATGTTTTTACGAGGTAATTTCGGAGCGCGTAAGCCGGAAAATCGGCCCGAGCCATTACCCGAAGTTTTAGGGTATGCGTGCCTTCCGGCCCTGGCTCCCAGCTAATTTTTTCGACAATAACGGGCGCCATGCCGGTTTGATGCGCTTTATACAAAGGGCGTTTCGAACGATCTGAGCGCACCAGTCCCCACGGGCGAGTACCATCTGGATTGGTCCCATCGTGTCGGCTCAGATAATCATTGTACGACCACCATGAAGCACCGACTACGTAAGGCAATTGGCGAACATCCGTGAGGAATTTCTCAATGTGGCTCACCTGACCGACTTCGCCATCTTTTCCGTCCGCTCTTGTCCCGTATTCACTGATAAAAATTGGTTTATCTGGATAAAGCGAGTGAATGTGTTTCAGGATATTAGCGTGATTTCCGTAGGTGTTGGTCGAAATAAAATCGCAGTATTGACTGGCTTCATCTTCCGGCTTTTTGGGCAACGTATTCAGCCGCATCGATGCAAAGGTGTACAGCCGTGTCGGATCGAGTTCACGGGCGTAGGCGATCATATCTTTGGTCCAGCGCTGACCGGCGGGTTGCTCGGATAGGTATTCATTTCCAACACTATAGGCAATCACACAGGGATGATTCCAATCGCGCTCGACCATCTCCCGAAACTGTTGCTTGAACTTCGTTCGGATGGTGTCGTTATCCATTTCTCTCGGCGTCAATTGCCAGTTGCCTGCTTCCGAAATAATCAACATTCCGTTTTTGTCGGCCCAGTCATAAATAGCTTCAGAAGGTGTATAATGCGTCAGTCGATGAAATTCCATACCGGCTTCTTTCATCAATCGCATATCTTTTTCCACCAGCCAATCGGGCTCCAGCGAACCCAATCCCGGATGGTCGACAACACGATTTCCACCAGCAACCTTAATTGGCTGACCATTTAGCAGCAGTTGCATATTGCGAACTTCCACCTTCCGAATCCCGAAATTGGTCTGAACGGTATCCGTACCGGCAATTACCTGCGCATCATATAACGTTGGCTGATCGATGCTCCAGAGTTTTACATCGGCCGCCTTCAGCACCGTTTCCGCTTCCATAACTCCCGTTTGATTAGCCGCAAGATTTCCTGTGAGTTGCTTCCAGACAAGAGGAATAGTCTTACCATTTTGCCTAACCCGAAACGCCAGCTTGGGCGTAGCAGCTTGATTACTGGCGTTGCGAATCCGAGCTTTAATTTTTAGTGTAGCCGTACCTTTTGCCAAGTCAGGAATGGCTTCCGTTTTGACATTTTCGACATAAACCTCTGGCTCTACTGTCAGATAAACCGGACGAATTAGACCACCATAGTTTATCCAGCCAGGAAATGGATCGTTGGGTTGACCATTATCTTTCGCGCCCGGTATGGTTCCAACTTCCCAGGTATTGTTATTGACCGAAACCGCGATGGTATTGCTACCGCTTTTCAAATACGGCGTAATATCAAACTGAAAAGGCGTATAGCCTCCTTCGTGTGTTCCAACTTTCTGATTGTTCAACCAGACCGATGTTTTGTAATAGGATGCATCAAAATGAAGCAATACCCGTTTACCCGTCGCCGGTTGCCAGGGAAAAGCCCGTCGATACCAGGCGATTCCGGTATAAAACTGGTAGCGAGGATCTACCGAAAAGCAGTGTGGAACGGTCACTTTATCCAGACGTCCCAACGGCAAATCCTCTCTGTACCACTTGTTAGTTTCGCCTGCATTCGCAGGGTCCATCATAAACAGCCATTCACCATGTAGTGGAATGGCTTTCGGATCACGAATAGCATATTGGGCGCTGGCTACAGTGGCAAGACAGCTAACTAAAAAGATACTCAGAACGTTACGTATATAAACCATGCAGTTAAAAGAGAGTCGTAAATCCGGTGCGCTTTGTTTTATATTTGCGAAAAAGAAGAATACAATGGCCGCTTCAGAAACAATCCCCACGAAACTGAGCAACCTTCAGATGGAACTTCTGAAGCTGTACCCCTATATGGTTTCAGAAGAGGAACTGAAAGAGATTCGCCAGGTATTAGCGGATCATTTTGCTCGGAAAGTTGATAGCGAAATGAATCAGTTATGGCAGGAGAACGGTTGGAACGAACAAACCATCGAGGGTTGGAAAAATGAGCATTTGCGTAGCCATCCCAACCAATGAGAGTCGTATTGGATATTAATGTTCTGTTGATTTCACTTCCTGTTTCGTCAACATATCGTCCAATTTTTAATGCCTTACGAGCAGGTAAATTTGAGTTGATTCTCAGTAATGATATCCTATTCGAATACCATGAAAAGCTAGCTGAAAAGACTTCCCCTTCCGTTGCCGATAATGTCGTCAAACTTTTGCTCTCACTTGATAATTGTTCTTTGCAGCCTATATACTTTGAATGGGGTCTGATGCACAACGATGCGGACGACAATAAATATGTCGACTGTGCATTAGTCGCTAATGCAGACCATTTAGTATCGGAAGACCGCCATTTTTCCATCCTGCGTAACATTGACTTTCCTCAGTTATCGGTTATTCGAATTGACGAGTTTCTCGATTGGGTCGTTCGCAACTAGCTGAGCCCGCTGGGCAGCTCGCCAGGGGATCAGAGCGGCCAGTAGAACGGCTGCCCCAATTCCTGCGGTAATGCTCCCACCCATGTCGGCTAATGCGCTTAGTCCAAACAGCATCAGCGCCGTAAAGGCCAACGATCCCGCAATAACCTGTAACCCGAATCGATTTTGTTTTCGTACCTCCAGTAGCTCTTCGGCTGATTCCGAAAGTGCTTCATCCCGTTTCTGCTGACGAGCCATCAGGTAGCGATAGTACTCCTCTGCAACCCGATCTTTCGAACGAGCCCATAATTCATAACCCAATAGAAGCAACAACGGAAGGCCCACACCAATAATGGTTTCGGCTCCACGGGTCAGCTTAAAATCGAATAATAAGGGTGATAAAACCTTGAAAAACAGATTCATAGTCAGGCTAATACCCGTTACCCAGAGCGTGACCCGACTGGTTAGTCGTTTGGAAAAGAGTGCCCAAAGTGGTGGCGCTAACAATGGTCCTCCGGAAATCGATGAAATACTCAGTACAACTTCGACAATGCCGCCCGCTGCTGGCACCAGTAAAGCGATACCAATCATCCCTAATCCAAAGACCCAGGATGAGCCACGAGCTACACGAATCAATTGCTGATCAGAAGCGGTTGGATTGATAACTCCTTTGTAGACATCATTGGTAAATACGGCTGAGACGACATTCAAAGCCGTATTCGCACTTGCTGAGGTTGAGAAATACATACCCGTAAGCATCAACCCCAGCAACCCCGGCGGCAGCACGAGTTTACAAATCATTAAGTAGGCGTTTTCAGTATCCAAGCCAGTCAAGGCGGGGTTGATGGCCTTATAAATCATGGGCGGCATCATCCAGATAACCGGACTAACGAGGTATAATCCAGCAAACAGAAATGCTACTTTACGGGCCGATTTTGGACTGTCAACGCTGGTATACCGTTGTACGAAGGTCCAGTTGCCGCCAATGTAACAGATGTGATAAATGACAAAGGCTGCAACAAAACCGAACGTGTATTCGCCATTAAGCAGATTGAAAAAATCGTCCGGCACCTTCTGCGTGAAGCTAGAGAAACCACCGACTTTATCCAGAGAGAGCGGAAGCAGAATAAATACGGCCGCTGACAGCACGACAAACTGCAATATATCTGTAACCATCACGGCCCAAAGACCACCCATAGCTGTATAGGCAATCATAAATAGCCCTAATCCGATAGTGCAGGGCACCAACGGCAAGTTGAGGGATGAACTAACCAGCTTAGCAACCGGATACAGCACCGATCCTTTGATAAAGAGCGAAACCAGGGTAAAAATGAAGATATACGCTTTCTGAACGGTAGCCCCCAATCGTTCACGAATGAACTCTGCAGCCGTGAGTGCGCCAGTGGCTTTCCAGCGTGGAGCCAGATACAAGCCCGTAACCAACGCGCCAATGCACATCGTCCACTGAATTGTAATAGCTACCCAACCGTGTTTATACGCGATTGATCCCCAGGCAACAAAGGTTCCAGCGGAGAAAAAACTCATAAACAATGACAGCCCACCAATAAACCAGGGCACGGCTTCACCACCCGCAAAGAACGATTTCAGATTCCGTCCTGTCCGGGCGAAAAGCAAGCCAATCCCCAGTACAAACGCTGAGAAAATGACAATGACGGCAGTATCTATGGTTGTATTCATTCAATCTGTCTCAGATTATAAGCCCTTTTCATCAACCGTAATCACTTCTATTCCAAACGCGGGTAACTGCTTTTTCATCGTTTTGCCGTTCTTCATCGTCACCGTAAAATCGCTTGTTTGGCCCCTGTTATTCAGCAAGACTACGAATAGCTTTCCGTCCTTCACAGACTTAGCCAACAGGTGATCGACGGATGGATTATCAAGTTGAACCAGCGTTTCATCGATGACCAGATTGGCTTTCTCGCCGTTCACCGTTCCCGGTGCAAAACCGTATGTTTGGTGCGGGCCAACTTTGGGCGTTACAAACCCACGAGGGAAAGTCACCTTTCCACCCGACCGTAATTCAGCTTCGGCCAGTAGGTAATCGGTTAGCCAGCCAATTTGCCACCAGGCATGGTGTGGGTATGGGCCAGCACCCCGGTTCATAGCCTGCCAGTAATACGAAGCAACACTCGTTTTAGGATCGACAAAAGCATCGCGACCGATTGCGCCAGCCCGTGCCATATCAGCGAAAATCGGCTCTTTGGTCAACCCGTACATTCGGATAAACATACCGGCATGGCTGCATAATTGAATAGGCCCGTGGCGAGTAGCCGATCCGAAAATACCGCCATGCTCGAAACTCAACCCCGTTTGGCTAATTTCCCAATCTTCGCGCTGGGTACCATTTACCGTCTTTATAGTATGGTTAGCAATTGGGTGCGTGTAAATCGACGTTGTATAGATTTTGGCCGCTGTAATGGCTCCAGCCTGATACCGAGCGTCTTTTGTCAGATCGTATAAATCCAGCAGGGCCTGTGCTGATTGGCCCGTTGCAAAATCAGGTGCATAGCGTGCATCCCCACAAACGCCCAGAAAACTTCCTGTTTCAATGGCATTCTTCAGAAACCAATCCGCTCCTTTGCGGGCTGCCGCGAGATATTTTGGATCTTTCAACAGCCGATAGGCCACAATCAGTCCGTAGAATGTTGGCCGAACATCCTGAATATCGTTGAATACCTCCTGATCTGTATGCTTGTCATACGCTACAGCCCATTGCCCATTGGGTTTCTGCCAAGTCAACAGTCGGTCGGCACCGAAACGGAGTCGTTCTTTGAGTTCAGCATTGGTTGGCTCGAATAGCAGCATATTTCCAATGTCGAGCATCGTATAATACGTCAGCGCGATCGGTTCAACTACTTCACCCCACTCTTCTACGAACTTTTTGGATTTGGCGAGATAATACTGTCCTTCTACCGCACCTTTGAAAAAATTGTCCTTTGTTTCCTGCTGAACCAGCTTGAAATTCAGTGCATACGGCAACACATTTTGCGTCAACAGCGGGTCTTTCGTTGCATTAGCCAACATCCACATAGCGCCGTAATCGGAGTTTTTCATAGCGTCTTTGTCGGAGCCAACTACGCCACCCAGATATGACTGCGCACCGATTTTTTTCCCGTCAAACTCTTCAATGTTCCACATCGATGTTTTTGGTTCGGTCAGGTAATGGTGCATTTTCTCGATCCGACTAGTCAGCGATTGTTTGCTTTGACGCAGTGCTAACGTCTCTTTAAATCGATACACATCATAAACCGCATGATTCAACGCCTTGAACCAATCACCATCGATCAGGCTATATCGGAATGTGTAGCTTATAGATTCACCCGTTTTCAGCGCAGATTTCGGCTCACCTAAAACCGGGTAATACAAGGTGGGTGATAACTGCACCTTGCGGTTCATGTGTGACAGACCAATATTCCAGTCAATCTGTGTGATTTTGTCCTTTGCCCAGGGATCGCGAGCGAGTCCGGGTTCGGGAATAACGGAGAGGGTAATGCCATTTTTGGCTGTCACCATCGGGCAGAGCGTACTGGCGCAACGTTCGCGGTAAATAGCGGGAATCGTCGGAATACCATGACCGTACGCATAAGCGAGCGCAAAATTTGGCTGCATACGATTTCCCTGAAAATAACCGGGTACAGTAGCCCAGGCCAGATTTTGCTCCGTTAAACTGGCAATTGTAGGCGTTGCGAGTGAGAAGAAACCGTCTTTCTTGGGTGTAATAGTTTGTTTTACCAGAATATCCGAAGCCGCTTTGGAATCGAATGTCCACTCCGTCTGGATGGTTGCCACATCGGTTTCCTGTTGAAATACCAGGCTATTTTTACCAACTTGTTTCCCCTCTTTCGGAAAAAAGAAGAACGCTTTTCCTGCCTTATTTAGCGAAACGGGATTGGTACTTTCGGCCCATTGCACCTGCTGGTAATGGTATTTTTCGCTGGGGAATTCGGCCCCAGTAATGTCTTTAAAGGTTGTATCTGGCTTATCAGAAGGCTTTTCGGCAGCATAGATCAGGGTATTTTCACCCGATGGCGCTGGCATCGTGACCCAGCTAGCCCCTTTCCGCACAGATACTTGCTTAATCGACCAGCCTTTTGCCGACGATTGCCAGTCGATTTTTACCCGATCATTAGCCAGCGACAGATTTTTGGGCGACTGTGCCTGTAAGGATAAAGTAGTTATTGACAGAAAAAATAAAAGACCTTGTAGGTACTTCATAGGATTCGATTTTTCACCAACACGCAATGCGGCATCCGGTGGTGTTAATTAATCAATAGTTTCGATAGACCATCGGTAATGAATGTCTTCATTTGACCCTGATTATCAGTATAAATGAGATAAGCATCCAGTTCTGTATGGTTTTCGAGAAAACGCTTCGTCGCTTCCAATCCCATCACCATAAATGCGGTGTCGTATCCATCGGCGGTTATGGCATCGTCAGCGAGCACTGTTACGCTGAGTAATTCGCTTTGCTCCATTAGCCCGGTTTTGGGATTAATGATATGGGTAAATAGCTGTCCATTCGATTCATACCGATTCCTGTAATTACCAGCCGTAGTCATGGCCCGATTCGTTAATGTCAGTTTGGCTTGTAGTCGATCAGGATGCAGCGGATTTGTGATTCCGACCGTCCAGGGTTGTCTATCTCCTTTCTGACCTTTCGTCCGAATCTCCCCGCCAATCTCTATCATATATTCTTTAATTCCTTTGCCTTCCAGAAACCCCGAAATCACATCAACAGAGTATCCCTGCGCAATTCCGTTGACATCCAGTCGTATTTTTTTCTTTCTTTTTTTCACTGAACCCGCGTCAAATTCAACATATTGAAAGCCAACCAGCTTCAAGAGAGAATCTACATTTACCACATCGGTTTGCGCTGGCTTTTTAGGTCCAAATCCATAAGCTTCCACCAGCGGTAACACAGTGGGGTCGAAAGCCCCTTTTGTCGCTTGAAATATCTCTGCCGATTTCTTCAGTACAGGATAAAAAAATGGCCGTACAAACTGATGGCTCATACCCCGATTGAACTGCGACAGTTCGGAATCTGGCTGGTAAATCGATAGGCATTTGTCGATCTCGCTCAATACCGAATCAACGCCTTTTTTAAGATTACGACGCTGAGCATCCTGGTATTTAATGTGATACGTTGTCCCCTGCGTTTCACCTTCCAGACTGACCATTGGCAACTGAGCAGTAGCACTAATGGTTGATACAACGAGAAACAGTAATAAGACCGCCACCGTTACCCCTAAATCCCCTAAAGGGGACTTTAAACGCTGTTGGGCAAAGTCCCCTTTAGGGGATTTAGGGGTCTTATAGCTACGGCTTACTCGCAGTTGCAGGCTCATCTTTAATGATTCCCATAAATTCCGGCAGGTGTTCCTGATAGACACCTCTTGGTGAAGTATTGTATTTCTTAGCCACATACGCAGCAAAGCCAACAACCTCGCCCATCATACCGCAAGTCCGCATGACGCGCGTACTTCCGAAAGCTACGTGCGTCGTGCTGATGTTACGGCCAGCCATAAACAGGTTAGAAATATTTTTTGAATACAAACAGCGATATGGAATGGTATAGGGAGCTACTTTGATATGCTTCGTTCCGGCAAAAAACTCCTGTCCTTCAAAGTATTTGCTGTTCTTTGGGTCCGGAAAATGGAGATCAATTGTCCAGGTGGCTGTAACGGTACCATCGGAATATTGTTTGCCTTCCTGAATATCCATCTGGTTCAGAATGTGATCGCCGATTAAGCGCCGGGATTCGCGTTTCCCACCGATGTAGGCGACCCAAGCTAGTTCACGTTTGCCGTACTTTTCCTTTTTGTTCGTCTTCAGATACGACCAGTTGCCGTAGATAGCCCGCAGGTTATGATCGCGGATTTTTTCGGCATCGGTGATGGTGTTGTAATTGCCAAAACCGGTTTCCCACTGCCAGTCAGAGCGGGCTTCGTCGATGTGGTATTCATCGGAGAAAGGCAAGGCCCAGGGAACTTCAGGGAACGACGAAACCGTATCACGCTCCAGCGATGCCCACAAATTTGACGTACCCAATGTAAAATTATCCGATTTTTCAGCCGCCAACGACTCACCTGTCTCGGCCTTACTTTCCCGGCCAAATCGGAGGTCAGCGCCAACCAGATAGCCTAGTGTTCCATCGCCCGTACAATCAGCGAAGTAGGTTCCTTCGAAGCGGGTTTCTTTGTTGGTGGCAATATCTCTACCCACTACAGCAACCACTTTTTCTTTGTCTTTTTCGGCCTTATAGACGTGGGTGTTCAAAAACATGGTGATATTGCGCTCGGCTTTTACGATGGCAATTTTCCGGGCATCGCCATATTCCTTTCCGTCTGGGTGACCATTGCCCGGATCGCCGTTATCCATTTCCCGAACGATGCGTCCGAGTTTTGGATAATGATTCTGATCGGTTTCGCCCCGAAGGTGTACACGAACTTCGGAACTATTATTACCCCCCAGCAGCGGACGATCCTGAATTAGAGCAACTTTCAATCCCATTCGAGCGGCAGAAAGCGCGGCACAAGTTCCGGCAATTCCACCACCCACAACGACCAGATCGAAATGACCCACGTTGGCCGTTGTCCCAGTCAGATTGAGTAGTTTATTACGAAACGCGTTCAGCTCTTCCAGTTTGTTAGGTGGCGTAAACTTAGGAGCGTTCGTAAACAGGATAGCGTCGCAACGGCCGTTGAAACCCGTCAGGTCATGCAGAGCCAGCGCAACTTGCTCGTTGGTTACGTAGATTTCGCCCCCGTTATACCATTTCCATTCATCGGAACCACTTTCACCAAAAACGGTCGCTAATGGCTGATTATCGAGCTTTATCTGAAACTTACCGGGGCCTTTTGGAAAAGGAGCCCAGTCTTTTGTCCGAACCCAAATCTGGTATTTGCCTTTTTTCGGAAAACGAACCGTCGTGGAAGCATCTTTCACAGGCCGACCCATGCCATGCGCCATGATATAGGAAGATCCCTGAACCACAAACGATTGCTGATCGATAACCCAGCCACCCTTGTTTTCGAACGATTCCGTTTCGACAAAAACGTGATCCTGTGCTACCGATACGATCGACAACAGCAGAAAAATCAGAACGTTTATACCTGTTTTCATATCATTTATTGGTTTTCGGGGAGGTTGTTTCAAAGGCATTCATGTACTTTTTAACTTCCTGATTTTTAGGCTGAGACTTTTTCAGCAGTTGGTATATATCAGAAGCTTGTTCCGACGTCGGGTCGGCTAACTGTTTAGCCAATTGTCTCTGCGACTTTTCGGTAATTTTAGGTTGCGCTGCCAGCAATTTTAGCATCATCGAGAACTGTTCCTGATTGGCTTTGGGCAACTCCTGAGCGATTGCTTCGCTTAATGAAGGTTGAAAAGGAATCGTTGCTAGTTTTTTCAGGATTGCGACCTGAACCACATAACCCGTATTTTTATAGGTTTCCCACAACCAGTTTTGCCGACTATCACTCAGAAAAAATTTATCCGAAATGTGTTGTAATGCATACCGGGCCGTGAACAGGTTTTTACCGCGCATGATTTGGAGTACATCGGAGGTGAATTCAGCAAAAACTCCACCCTCCGGTGCAATCACTTTTTCCATCGCCCAATACTGATAATGATGGTTGTTACTAGTCAGAAAATAGTGCAGTAATTGATCGTCCTGAAAGGTTTCCGTTATTCGGCGAATTTCCGCGACAACGTTTCCGTGCGCCAAGTGCCAGAGTGTATAGCAAGTATATACAGCTCCATCAATCACCTCATTCTTAATAGTTTTCAACGTAGCTCCGGCTTTGGCATCTACAGAATCGGCCAGATTTTCGGTGCCTTTTCCAATCAGATCATTCATCGCTACGTCCTTTAGCAAGGAGTTCGGATTATCGAGTATATCGCGCAATTTTTCGTAATCAGCTTGCTTGAATTCCTCGTGATCCATTTTGGTCAGTACCTCACGGGGAGGCAGATCATAGCGGACGTAGTTACCCAGTAAATCCCAGTAAAAATTGATGTATACTGGTTTGCACTCACCTGTCAGACAAACGGGCGTAAAGATGTTCCGAAAGAAATACAGCGGTCGTTCGGACTCATCTAATGCCAGTTTTAGCGTGTAAGAGGTGGTGTCGTTTTCGCGAATGGTAAACTCCCGAATTTTCTCCAACTTTCTGATAGGTCTATCTGGTCGTTGCGAAAAGCCGAAAAGAGATAGAAGAATCAGTAAAAAAGCCATTGAGCGCACCATTCCTATATGTAATCGTTTAAGCTTGGCCTTTATATAAATGAGCCTCTTTGAACTTTTGAAATAACCCCCTATAGGAGTGCTTTTGTCATTCTGACCGCAGGGAAGAATATTACATTATCCTTACTCAAGACTTAGGAAACAGTGAGATTCTTCCCTGCGGTCAGAATGACAAAAGTTATCTTCAAGTACACGTTTAACCAAACTCAGCGGTAAACCAGTTGACTTCTGTCGTCCCTTATTTCCAATCTGGATTCTGCGTCAGTTTTAGATTGGCATTCAGCTCATCCTGCGGAATCGGGAAATATTTGTTTTTCGCCGTAACCGGACGAGATGGATAGACAGCGTTGACTGCTTTTGGAATTACGGTCAGATATTTACCGGTACGGGTCAAGTCGTACCAGCGATCACCTTCAGCGAAGAATTCCCAGGCACGTTCCTGAATAACGGCATCAATGAACGCATCTTTGCTCAGACCAGTCTGCAAATTGGGTAGTCCAGCCCGTGTGCGTACCGTGTTGATGTATCCATAAGCCGTTGCCGTTGGTCCATTCAGTCGGGCTTCAGCTTCGGCAGCAATCAGGTACATATCGGGCAGACGCAGAATAGGGATATTTGAAATGTTACCCTGCGTTGAATTGGGGTCCTGGTATTTCTTGATCAACACACCATCCGTAGTGATTGGCGTAATGTTTCGTTGCGAGACAGTTTTGCCGCTTCGATCAACGTAGGTTGTATCGAGCAATTGACGCCGTTTATCAATTGGATTAAACGAATTAAAAAACGACTGATAGGCAAACATCGACCCAAAGCTCGTACGAGCATATTCAACACCTGCGCTACCCGCAGGACCACATAATCCGACCAGCTGATGCGAACGGCCTGGAGAAATCGGGTCTACTTCATAGGCCCACATATTCTCAATTCGGGCGGCATCTTCCTGATCATATTTATACACGTTACGCACATCCGGCATGAGCGAATACTTGCCTGATGTGATTACAGCCTGCGCTTTTTCCAGTGCTTTTGCCCAATCTTCGTTGTACAAAGCCGCTTTGGCATACAGTGCATTCACTACTTCTTTCGATGGACGCCCTTTATCAACAGCAGGATATGACGGCAACCCTGCGGCAAACGCCTGATCTAGATCGCTGTAAATCTGCTTATATACATCCGCTTTTGTGCTTTTCGCTACCACTGCGTCGGCTTCCGAATAGCTTGGCGTTGTTTTGACAACGACATCCCCAAAGTTTTTGGTCAATGCCCACATGTAGAAAGCACGCAGAAAATAAGCTTCGCCAATGATCTGCTTTTTGCGGGTTTCGTCCATGACGGCCGCTGGTACTTTCGCAATAATCCAGTTCGTTTTTTCAATACCATCATAACCCGATGCCCAGATTTGCTGGGGCGATTCGTTGGTCCGTGAATTACTTTTCTGGACGGTATAGTTCACGTCATACGAAAAGAGTGTCAGCGTGTTACGGCCAACTACACCACGCGGATAAGTCTGATCGTCGCTGAAATCAGGGACCAGCGTCATGGCCGGACCACTATACAAATCCGCGACGGGATCATACGCAGCAATCAGGCCTTTTTCAGCGTCGGAAGATGTTTTATAAAAGGCTTCGGTATAGATGGACGAGTAGATCGTTTCGTCCAGTTTGCAGCTTGCCAGGCAGAGTGCTGCGAGTATGGGGATGACTATCTTTTTCATTAGTTCAATGATTGAATTGATGAATTGTTGACTGATTGAATTAGAAATGTTCGTGTAGATTCATTCAGTCAACAATTCAATCATTATTAAAGAGTGATTTGCAAACCACCTAAGAATGACTTGGCTTGTGGGTAAACAAGGTTATCAATACCGATGGCCGTGTTTGAACCAGCGTAGGTATTTACTTCCGGATCGTAACCACTGTATTTAGTGATCGTGAACAGGTTGTTGGCACTCACATACACCCGAATGTTCTGAATACCTTTGATGCGTGGAAGCGTGTAGCCCAACGTTATGTTCTTACAACGGAGATACGACCCGTCTTCCACAACATAATTGCTGATAGGCATACGTCCGCCCTGTGCCGGAGCGGGGAATTCATTGTTTGGATTGGTTGGCGTCCAGCGGTTTACAACTCCTTTCAGCATATTACGTTGACCAAGCGGCATCGTAAACGAAAGGCGGCTGGCATTATAGATATCGTTACCCTGCGATCCTGACAGGAACGCGTTGAAATCGAATTTCTTAAACGACAGGTTGGTCGAGAAACCGTAGATAAAATTAGGATTTGGATTACCAGTAATGATCTGATCGGCGGCTGAAATAGTACCATCGCCGTTAAGATCTTTTACTTTTTGGCTGCCTACTGTACCGCCATAACCTGGCAAAACGGTTTCGCCGGTTTGGTTAACACCATCAAACACGTAGGTTTTAAACAAACCGAGAGGACTACCTACCTGCAAAATCGAATAGGTTGTCACAAACCGCTCCTGCGTGGTTCCTCCGTCGAGGTCCAGCAATTTGTTGCGGTTGAACGTCGTATTGGCCGACACATTCCATTTCAACGGACCATCCAGAATTCGTGCATTGACAGCCAGTTCAAGTCCTTTGTTTTCGAGCGAAGCAAAGTTACCTGTGATAGTACTGTAGCCAGAACTTAGCGGTAACGTTTTCACGTAAAGCAAGTCTTTGGTGGTTTTTTGATATACATCCACAATCAGACTAATTCGGTTGTTCAAGAGACCAATATCAAGACCAATGTCGGTCTGAGCCGAACGTTCCCAGCGCAAATCAGGGTTAGCAATGCCCGAGGGATTAATACCTGTTGCGTACGCGTGGTTGATGTTGTAATCGCTACCAGATGCCGAAACCGTTGCCAGCGATTGGTATGGATCAATACCGGCGGCATTCCCCGTAATCCCATAACTAGCCCGTAATTTCAAATCGGAAAGCCAGGTAATCGATTTAACAAATGGCTCCTCGATAATCCGCCAACCTGCCGAAACAGCCGGAAATACACCATATTTATGATTGGCTCCGAAACGGCTTGACCCATCGACACGAGCCGTTAAGTCCAGGAAATATTTGTCCTTGAAACCGTAGTTGATCCGTCCGAGATAGGAATCCAATCGTTGCGTAGAGCGAAAGCTGTTAACGGTCCGGTTAAGCGCTAGTTGCAGGGCTTCATTCTGCGTAGCATCGTTTGGAAAACCGTTGGCGTTAATTATATTCTGATTGTAATTCTCTGATTGAGAAGCAAATACGCCCGTCACTTTCAACGAATGATCTTTTGCAAACGTCGTGCTATACGTCAGGATACTTTCGTGTAGAAGCGCCAGGTTGTTAGTATTCGTTTTCGACGCAGAACCTGAATTATCGTTCAAATCCGTTTTGTTGACAATCGAACGGGGTGAATATGTGTCGCGAAGTGTCCCCTGCATATCCACATTGAACGAAGCGCGATAGGTCAGCCCTTTGAACAGATTCACCTCGCCGTAGACATTAGCTAACGTACGCCGGATAGCAGTTTGGTTCAGAATCGCGGTGTAGTTCAGCGGATTGATAACTTCCCGATACTGGCCGTTTGCCTGCTCGCCAAATGGGAAAATACTGCCGTCAGTCCGGTAAGGTTGCAACGTAGGTGGAGCACCAACAGCGGCTCCCAGAACACTGCCAGTCACTACACCCGCATCACCAATGGATTGGTTACCCGTTGTAACGCCAGAGTTAACCACATAGCTACCTAGAATACTGGTTCCTACTTTAACCCGGTCGCTGATGCGGTGATCGACGTTCAGACGGAACGAATAACGTTTGAAGTTCGAGTTAATGATAATCCCGTCCTGATTGAAGTAGTTACCCGAAATCGACAACTGCGTTTTTTCAGAACCGCCGTTAATCGACAATTGATGGCTTTGGATAGGCGCTTGTCGGAAAATGATATTCTGCCAATCCGTCCCTTCGCCCAACGATGCGGGATTTGGGTAGTAGTTATTTTTAAACGTTTCGTTTTCCACCTGAGCAAATTCGGCGGCATTTAGCAGCGATAACGTTTTGTTTACGTTCTGCACGCCATAGTAGCTGTCGATGGTCACACGGGTTGCTCCCGTTTTACCACGTTTGGTGGTAATCAGCACAACGCCATTGGCCGCTCGAGAGCCATAAATCGCTGAAGCTGAAGCATCTTTCAGGATTTCAACTGATTCAATATCATTTGGGTTGATCGTCGAAAGTGGGCTAACGTTGTTGATTTCGCTACTGTTGTTCGAGCCATTCGAGATCTGAATCCCATCGACAACATACAATGGCTCAGAGTTACCGTTAATCGAGTTTGTACCCCGAATCCGAACGCTGATGTTACCACCTGGCGCACCCGTATTCTGGCTCACCTGTACGCCCGATACCCGTGCCTGTAACCCCTGCGCTACGTTGGCAACGGGTGTCTGCACGAGTTCAGCCGATTTAACCGAGGCAATCGCGCCGGTCGTTTCCACTTTGCGTTGCGAACCGTACCCGACAACGACCACTTCATTCAGCGAACGATCGTCAGATTGTAAGGTAATATCGACCGTTGATCGATTGTTAACCGCAACTTCCTGCGAGACAAACCCGATGTACGAAAAGGTCAACGTAGCAGTTCCAGAGGGTACAGATAATGTATACTGCCCATCAGCATTCGTGGTGGTTCCCTGCTGGGTTCCTTTTACCAGGACATTAACGCCTGGCAAACCCCCATTGGTGACGGCGTCAATAACTCGCCCGGTAACAGTCAGGGCGCGGGTCGATTGTGCGTGACCAGTCAGCGTGATCAGTACCAGACAAATGAGTCCGATCACGGTTCGTAGTGGTAGATTATAGTTCATTGGAAAAGCAGCATAGTGTCTGCTCAATTAGGATTTAAGATAAAAAAAGTACAAAAAACAGAGGTATTGCAATTTGAGCTTTAATGGCTTCACAAACTCGTTAGCCTCGTCCAGTTTTACACTCATTTAGGACTAAAAAGCTCATTTTTTGATCTTGTTAGTGATATTACGGCCAAACGGTGACTATACAAAGAATTTATTGACTTTTTCTATTGGGAACATTCCCAGAAAATTGGGAATGTTCCCAATAATAGCAGTAAAATCCACGCTCTATTGCCTTATAGCTTATAGACAAAAAAGCGAATAGCTTAGATAAGTTATATTTTTCCACCATGCATCAAACAACGATCATCGATATTGCCAAAACGTTAGGAATCTCCAAATCAACGGTTTCACGGGCCTTAACAGGCCACCCTAACGTTAACGCGAAAACGCGCCAACGTGTGTTGGACATGGCAGCTCAGGTTGATTACCAGCGGAATCAGTTAGCCATTTCGCTGCTGACGAATCGCACCAGTACTGTTGGCATTGTCGTGCCGGAGTTTATTAGTTATTTTTTCCCGAGGGTGATTATTGGTGCGCAGGAAGAATTGGCTCGATCGGGTTATAACGTGGTTATTTGCCATTCCAACGAATCGTATGAAACGGAAGTAACCAATGCCAGAGCACTGTTAGCCAGTCGCGTAGATGGTCTACTTGTATCGCACACGAAAGAAACCCGCAACTTTGATCACTTCCGAATTTTCCAGCGCAAAGGCATTCCGGTCGTATTTTTCAATCGGGCCTGCGAGGATATGGACGTATCGAAAGTAACGGTCGATGATTATAACGGTGCTTTTCAGGCCGTTGAACACCTGATTCAAACAGGCCGTCGGCGAATTGCCCACCTGGCGGGACCCGATACCCTGACAAATAGCCGCAACCGACTCAACGGATACCGGGACGCTTTGCAGAAGAACGGCTTATCCATTGATCCAGAACTGATTATCTCGTATGACCTAAATCTGGATAAAGCGAATATCTACGTCAATCACCTGTTGAATTTGCCCAATCCGCCGGATGCTTTATTTACGATTAATGATCCAACCGCTCTTGAAGCGCTCAATGTAGCCAGACGCCGTGGCCTTCGCGTTCCCGAAGATCTGGCGATTGTTGGGTTCAGCGACGACCCAATTTCTGCCTTTATCGAGCCGGGTTTAACGACAATTGCGCAACCCGTTGATGAATTAGGGAAACAGGCCGCTCAACTGCTTATCAACCAATTATCAGCCGACAACGAACGCCCTCCTTCCGAATCCGTTGTACTCCCTACCCGATTGATTATTCGGGGTTCAACTGTGTTGCCTTCGAACCTGAACGACGTATCAGCTACTTCACCGATTTAAAGTAGGTATCCAGAAACTGACTGATAACCTCAACATGCTTTTGTGACTCAGTATGGCCTCCTTCAATCGCCAGGTGCTTATAATGCCAGGGAAACGATTTGGCTTTCAAACGTTGCATTATTTTATCACACATAGGCGTAGTGGGTACAATTTCATCCTGCGTTGCCGACAAGAGTAGAATTGGTCCGTTGATACGCTCGACTTGTATCATCGCCTTTTTTTCGGCAAGGGTATCTTTCAGCATAGCCTCAAACGTGCCGCGCAGATTCCGTTTTAGTAAAAAGGGAATAGCCTCTTCATTTACAGGAACAAAGGGTAGCTGCTTGCCCTGGTAGCTCCAGGCAGCAGTCGAGAAATGGGCCGTATGCCCCGGAAAGACAACATGGCTAGGAACCATAGCCACAATACAGCGTATGCCTGGATAATAACTTCCCAGCAACAAGGCTAAATCTCCTCCTCTTGATCCACCAATAATCGCTATCTTCTTTTTATCAATGAGGCTATTTTTGGCGGCTTCAGCAATAGCTCCGTATACCTTATCAATGGCAATTTGATTCAGCGTATCCGGCGTTCCGGGTGAACCAAAATAGCCAATAGCCAGGAACGCATATCCGTTACGAATAAAGTGCTCCCGCGTTTTGCGCCAATGCTCGCTGGCCCAGGCATTTCCCCCTTCGGACCCGCCTAATCCAACCAGCAGCGGTTGGTTTGGGCCAGTACCCAAATATAGTTTAGCCTCCACACCGGGAGTCGATACCGTTTGTTGAGCCCGCAGGCTAACCGAAATAAAACAGACTAGCAAAGCCAAGGCAACTGGCCGGAAAAGAATGATGTTCATCGTTCGATTTGTTTCCGGCAAAGCTCCCGAATTGGTAACCCAATTAATTTGACCTAGATCAAAAAATCAGCGTTCAGCCCTGATTCGGCTTAAAGTCTCCTGGGTAATCCCCAGATAAGAAGCAATCATTCCCAAGGGAATACGGGGATATACTCCGTGGTAAACCTCACAAAAATGATCGTATTTCTCTCTGGCCGTAGAGAAACGCATGGATGTGATACGCTCCATAAAATGCCCAAATAGACTACCCATCGATAACCGGGCGTAGCGTTCCATTTCGGGGAAATTATCAAACAGGTAGCCTAAATCATTGATGTGTAAGCAAAATGTATCCGTTGATTCAATAGCATCGATAAAGTAATTATCCGGTTTTCGTTGCATCAGGCTGCGGGGCGAATTCACCCACTCACCTTCCGCACTAAAATATTCGCTGATTTCCCGACCATCTTTAACAAAAAAGGTTCTGACAAGCCCTTTCTGAATAAAATAACTACGTGTACAAATTGCATCGGCATGATGAATCAGCTCGCCTTTCCTGAAACGTACTGGCTTAAGTCGTGAATAAAGCTCCTGTTTCAGTGAGTCACTGAGCTTAATAAACGTCTCGAAATGGGCGTATAGGGCTGATTCGTTTTCGATAGTAGTACTGACTGATTTCTTCCATAAAGATGCAAAAAGTAGCTCATTGTCGCCCAATACGCACTGGTCGTTTTGTCTGATGAATGACAAATGGTACGCAGTTATTTTCCGGGCATACACAGCCAGTTGGCGTTAACGCTACCGATACATCTGTATAACATCCACTACTATTATAAACCCGTATTGTATAAGACTGACGTACAGCGGGGTTCGTTAGATTAGACACCAGAATACCATTTACCGGGATTTTCTGCTGAGAACCTGATAACGAATGAGCTACATCAAAGCTATTGCCCGCACTATATTGATACGTATAGTCTGATTTAAAGCCGCTTAGTTTAATCATTCCATTCTGCTGAACAACATTACCCAAACAGGTCGCAGCTATAGCAACAGCCTGAAATTCAGGTAAAGAATCCTCTTCAACAATGATTGGGCAACAACTAAAAGCAGGGCACATACCGGGTATGTTATCCGTCGCCAAACTATACGCACCAATGGCTGATACTTCTAATGTATTCGTCGTTTGCCCAACAATCTCTTCCCCGTCTTTAAACCAGGTGTAAAAACTTCTTCCGGGCGGTGCAGTCAGCATGAACGCAAATGTTTCCCCGGCACAAACCTTAACCGGTATAGATGTACAAATCGTTACCGTATCGCCGGGGATGGCGGCCTTGGTGAATAGAACTCCCAAGCTATCCGCAGTGGCTCGATAAGTCATAGACAATTGTTCGCCAACGGCAAGTGAATCGACAACCCATGTGCTAATTGGCATTCCCTGCGTAAATGTAGTTGCTACTGGAATAGTAGCTGAATTAGCCACGTATGCCAGGCCATTTGACGTAGAATCCCAGACTATAGTATTCCTAGCGGGGGCCGTCCCTATATTTCTGAGAACGAGTGTGTAGGTTATCGTATCTCCGAAATAAGCGCGTGATTTATCGACTAATTTTTGCAGGACAACGACTGGTCGTAAACAGGAATCGGGAGCGGTATAGGTTACGCTGGCCATACCGCAGCTGCTTAATGAAGCCATCACCATACGCTGCCCAAAACCGGAAGGCAAGCCCGATAACGTATAGTTGACAGTCGTTGTACTGTTGACGATGGTTACCGTAGTACTTACCAATCCATCCGAAATAGTCAGCTTACCCGGCTGTGCATTGGTGAGCAATACTGTTCCGGTAATCGAATATTGATTAGTCGCTGACTGGCATTGACCGGGTGTAACGGTTACGTGAATCGGCTCTGTTCGAACAATCTGGACGGTATCCGAGCAACTCGTTGTGTTGGAGAGAATAAATCGATACGTCCCATTTGCTGTCATCCCTGTTATATGACCTTCCTGCGTAATCGTAACGCTCGATGGATTAGCTGCCTGGGCCGACCAACTCTCTCCCCCGCCAGCTGGTAACACATTCCCCATAGATCGAGGAGAGCAGATAGCCTGATCGATACCCGCGCTGGGTTTGATGCAACAACCCGACCGATCAACGGTTACGTGTTTTTCGGTATAATCATTAGGATTGGCGGGGTTAAAAACCCGAATTGTGTAGGTTCTGGGTAGTTCACTATCGTCCAGATTAGTAACAGCGATCTGCGACGAACCCGTTAACGATACAGGTGTAGCCGGAAGTTTTGTACCCGTAGCAAAGTCCGCACCATCTACGTATTGGTAGACGCTTCCTGCGGTATAATTCGACACGGTAATGTAGCCCTTTGTCGCCGTTCCGTTGGCGCTGCAAACTGGCGATGTGGGAGTCGCCGTGAAGTCGGCATAAGAAATCGGCTTGCTCGGTTTAGTTAATGGTATGGGGTTCTCTGGAAGGGAATGAGCCTGACAAAAAGAAGACAAAAGCAGAAAGGCCCAGATCAGTTTATTACGGGCGCACCACTCTTGTAAGGAGGCAACTATCCTTTGTTTTAGGGTAATCGTTAGACCTCGGTTTTTCAGAGCATAGCTGCCCCTTCGACCGAGATCTAACGGAGTACAAGTTGACATACGGCGGAATAAGTAAAGTTACGGCGGTACAGGTAGGCATAGCCTTTGCACTCCTGTTTAGGGTACAAAGGCTATGCCATGTGCTGAGCCAATCCGTTGGCTAACTCAACTATTTGCCTACTATTTTTTCTACGTACTCGTCCGTTACTAATCCATATACTTAGGCAATTACCTACCGCCTAGTAAGTTATCCGCGCCTTTTCAAGCGCAAATAATATGCCAATGACTGTTTTGAAAGCAGGTGATTTTAATGAAATTAAATCAAGACGATTTCCCTAATGGAATCACCATTCTTACGCGAGTACCGGCGGGTTTCTGATCGGCGTCGAATAGATCGATGAGTTCGATTTTAGCCGAGCTATCTCTCCGGCGTAACGACTCAAAAATACCTTTCGTCATTTCCTGACCACGCGAGATGTGGCCTTCCGTACGGGGCGCAAAGGATCGTCCGACGCCATTATCTTCGATCAAACAAACGATATGATCGTCTTCCACATAGGCAGAAATCGTCAGTTTTTTATCGCCTTCTTTCGGCATCAATCCATGCCAGATCGCATTCTCGACGTAAGGTTGCAGCAACATTGGCGGCAGCATCGAATCCAATAGTTTCTCGTTATCCTCAATGTCGAACGAATAGCTGAATTCCTGGTTAAATCGGAACGATTCGATTTCGACGTACATCCGCAAGGTGTCGATGATTTGCTCGAACGACAGGTATTGGTGGTTGGAGTTTTCCATGATCCGCCGAACCAGCTTGGAAAACTTCGACAAATATTTGGCTCCTTCAATACTGCGATTCGTCAGCAGGTAATTTTGAACCGAATTAAGCGAGTTAAACAGAAAGTGTGGATTCATCTGCGATTGCAGAGCTTTAAGCCGCCATTCTGTTACTTCCACATCCAGTCGATTGCGTTCGGCTAGTGTGCTCATCCGCCAGCGCATAATGCCCACAACCAGACCGCCCACCGCCAGCCCGATCAGGAGTTTGAAAAACCAGGTATCGGTGAAATACGGTTTTATCGTCAAATGCACGACCAATGGCTTATTACTTTTTGAGCCAAACGTATTGCTGCCTCTCACCCGTAGCGTGTATGAGCCTGGCGGCAGATTCGTAAACGAAACCGTATGTTGATTGCCCAAATCGACCCAGTTAGCATCAAATCCGTCCAACTGATAGCTATACATATTCTGTGACGCTGGTTCAAAATTCAAAGCCGAAAAACTGAGGGTCAACAGGTTTTCATCGGGTTGGAGAATGATTTCTTTACTCAAATCCTGGTGCAGCGTTTTCCCCTTCACATCAATAGTACTGATAGCAATTGGCAGTTGCGTTTTGGCTTTACTCAAACTGCTGACATCCACAATGTTGATGGCGTTGACGTAGCCTAAAATCAGCTCATCAGAGCCATTTTTCAGAAAGCCGACCGGGTAGTTGCTGTGCAATCCTTCGATGGTGGAGAGATATTGTATTTTCCGGGTTTGCGGATTGGCGATATGAAGCCCTTCGTTCGTACTGAACCAGATATTACCGGCCTTGTCTTCGCAGATATTCGAGCAATAGGTATCGGCCAGTTTGTCGCGCTGGTAATCGAAAGAGGTTAAAATCTCACCAGAGGACGAAACTTTATTGACACCACCCCAGCTGGCTACCAAAATAGATCCATTGGCACTCCGGCATAAATCATTGACACATAGACCGCTCAGCGTTTTCCCTCTATTGATCGGCAATGTCAATACATTGACAAAGTTGGCGTTGCGCTCGTCAAAATAATACAGTCCATTGGGGCAGGTAGCGATCCAGATTTTACCGTCATCGCCTTCTTCAATGGTTTTGATGTAATTATTATGCGTAAGTTGACGACCTACTGTTTCGGTCCATAATTGATGCTCACGGCTAGTGGCAAGGTCAATTACTTTCAGTCCTTCGGTTAAATTGACGAGCCAGAATCGCCCTTTCCGATCCAGTAAGCCATCTTTAAATTCAGTACTGGTAAATAGCCGGGAAGCCACCGGGAAAGCAGAAAAGTTACCCGCAGCCGAGCTACCAACAAACACACCTTTATCCGTAAACGCAAATGGTCGATTCTGAATCCATCGGAGCTGATTGGTATATGCATTAACCGGATAGGGTTGCAGTCGAAACTGGTTAGTGGATGGCTGCCAGGCCAACGCTCCGGAATGCGACAAGCCTAATAGATAATTGCCGTCGGGCGTTTGTAGTGGACTCGTGACACTAGCCGATACCTTAACGAGACTGACCGGAATATCGACTGTGTTGATGCCGGGGTTTCGATACCGGTATTTATAAAGCCCCTCGCGGGTACCGATCCAGAGAATGCCGTTCGCTTTATCGTCAAACATCACTTTGACGTGAATGCCTTTAGAATAAAATTCAGGCAGTTGATATAATTCGGCTCGATCTGGATAATAAAGACTTAAGCCCTTTTCAGTGCCGATAAACAGTAGTTTTTTGTCGTTTTCATCGACTGACGCTTGCCCACCAATAACATTCTGATTTTCAAAGCCTTTCTGAATAAATTGGACCGACGAATCACTAGGTGAAAAGCGGAGTAATCCCTGATCGTAGGCACCAATCCAGATCGTTCCGGCTTTATCTTCAAACGCCATCTCTAGCCGAACGGGCTTTCTGTTTTTGGCCTGTTGCGCTTCCTGCCCCAGTAAACAAATCACCCGATCCGTCGAACGATCGTAACGATACAGGCCCAACTCTGAAATGATCCAGAGACGATGTTGGCGGTCTTCAAAAAAAGTGGCATCCTGGTGAGTATTCTCGGATTTGGAGAGTGCGTATAAGTGCAGCTTTTTCCGAGCCAGATCGTACCGTTTTACCGATGTGTAATCGCAGACCCAGGCCTGGTTTTCAGAGTCAACAAATACGCGGTCGTGGGTATCGTTGCTCCGGTCGTTATCCCCGTATTTATTGGCCAGAAGTACACTAACAAGTAGGGTTTTAGGATCAATCGAACAAAGTCCTTTGGTGGCCAGCGACGCATAAATAGTTCCTTTGGAATCGGTCGCAAGGCCCGAGCAATAGCCTATTTTTTCATCAGATAATGTCTGAAATGTATACCCATCGTATCGGCAGAAACTTCGACCCGTTCCTACCCATAGAAACCCCTGTTTATCTTTCGTTATCGACCAGATATCGTTCGACGGCAGCCCGTCTTTGGTGGTCAGGTGTTCGAGGGTGAGCGTAGGCATTTGGGCGTAAGTTCCCCAGCAGGTTAGTAACACCAGAAAGGAAATTACAGCATAACGCATACGTCGATGGGTAAAGGCTCAACCGGCTTAGGTTAGACGTCGGCAAGAGTAATCAGTTCATACCGGGCAATTTACGCGATTAACGCATAATATTTTCAATACCAAACTGACTACCACCACCCATAGCCCAGCGACCGCGCGCTTTATTGCCAGCCATAGCATATTCGACTGTGCCAAATGATTGACCCGGACCATAACCAATCACCATATAATCGCCACTCATAAACCCAACGCCATTGATTGTCTGATTGGCAACCTGCCATTGAGCCTGAAAGGTATCACCCGTTTTCTGAAGAGTTAACGTGCCGCGATAAACACCGCCATCGGGATTGGTACCCGAAACTTCATACAGGCCCTCCCGCTCGGTTAGGATTTCGGTCCCCATTGCCCCGTTCATACCCGATGCCGTCCAAACTCCTTCGATTTGTCGACCAGCCGTATTCGTTTTATAGATGACAATACCGTAGCCACCACTCACTCCGTAGCCCACAAACAATTTCCCATCGACAAACAGCCCTAAGCCGTTGTAATTACCAGCAGTGGTTCTCCAGTTCACATCGTATGACTTCCCTAAACGATTGATGGTCAGCGAACCATTGTAGGATTTACCATCAGGTAATTCGGCGTGTTCAATGCGCCAAACGCCATCCTGCGCGAAAAGAGTTGGGGCACTAAGCATAAGTGAAAAAGCAAGAGAAAGGACTAGTTTCATGATTGGAGTGACTGACGTTTAATTAGCTGTTTAGCCCCTCTCCTGTTTTAGGAGAGGGGTTGGGGTGAGGAGAACCGCACTTGCCCTCACCCCCGGCCCCTCTCCCAAAACGGGAGAGGGGAGTATGGCTCATTTCCTGTTTGCATGATTACCACTTTGAAGCGGTTTGCTGGAAATCTGCATACCAGAATCGTTCGAATGAGCTGAAAACAGACCGATCAACGAAACCGATTTGGTGGGTGTCGCCACCTGATTTAATTGATTGTATTGCTGTTGGCGCTCCACCAGCTTGTTACCCGCCAGAAACAAAACAAACATAACAGCGTACGGAAATAAGGATTTCATAGTCAGGCTTATCGATCAAAAAGTTGGAAAAATTTAGAGAGCGTACTGTAAGTACGTAATGACTTTGTGGTGCTGTTTGTCAGATCGTCAAGGACTACTTTCCCGTTTTCATTGACTACATATTCGTACATCGTACCCTCATGCGGAAGAACTTTATAGTTCCGAAGGGCAATCAGACACACAAAACCAATCAGGAATAAAAGTCCTGGCAAAAACAGGATGTAGACATTATCGCTGAGTTGTCGCTGGTAGCTGCTGGTCAGATAAACCGTATCTGATTGAGGATTGTAGAGAATTGGTGCGGCCTTTCCTTCCTGCACAGCCGCAAACTCCTCGACCGATATGCCGCCCGTTTGTGTACGCTCTACGGATTTACCAGATTGGTCAACGAAACGTACGTCGAGACTATTCGATGATTTTTTGAGAACAGTCGCCTGCGTTGTTATACCATTTTTCTCTACGGCTTTTAAGTCCCGATAATCGGTGTACCACCAGTAGCAAACAGCGAGTCCGGTGAAGAAACAGAGAGAGAATATGCGAAAGCCCAGCGCATTGTACTTACGAAGGACGAAATAATAGTAGGCTAGATAAAAACACCCAACAGCAAGCAATACAGACGTACCCATAAAAAAAGCAGATTAAGGCGTGTTAACGAAACAAAGCTAACAGGACCTTATCTGCGCAAAAGAAATAGTCTATATCAGGAGAGATTCTGCCGATAAGCGGCAGGTTTTAGTTTATGTATGGAGCTGCCGGAGTGCCAATGTGTATTCCCAGAAGCGAATATCGGAACTACTCTGTGCCTGAAAAATGATCCACAGAATACCGTATAGAATAGCCAATGGAATCAATCCGTTGACAAGAACAGCGATATCCTCGGTCTTGAAAAACTCCGAAATGCAGGCAAATACAAACAGCATTAATGGAATTCCAAACACTGAAAACGCAATGATTACAGGTGGGCTGGGCCGCACATCGAGTGTCACGATTGTCTTGCCATCAATGTGATTATAACTACCCGCAATACTGGGCGCCATGCTCTGTTTCTTAATCCTGCTGCTCGTTTTTCGAACCGAAAAACTATAGGGTGTAAAAGTCCCATAATAGGGTTTCTCGCTGTAGAGCGTAAACCCGGTAATGACGTTATCCCTTAATCGCTGCCCGATCTGGTCAGGAGTTAAATCGGTTTGATAATTGAGATAGCGATACGGTAGAAATGTGCTTGGCATAACCCGAAATAAAGAATTATCAGCTATAATTGGGGCATTGGATTCCCGCTAAAATCGGTGCTGACAACCTTTTTGAACTGTTCCAGTCCATCTCGTGATGTAAGTCGATTATTGGCTATAAATAACCATCCCAAATTGGGGCAACCCAGAAGGGTTTTCAGGTTGGTAATTTGATTGTCTGACACGTCCAGCCGCTCAATCTCAGTAGACTTCAGTTCGCTCATATCCGATAGCCCACAGTTCTTCAGATACAAATGATCTAACTGCGGGAGTTGAGAAAAAAGGGCTAGCTGGTGAACGGGATGGTTCGACAGCATCAGCCCTGTTATATGGCCCTTCTGCACACAAATCTGAAATCCGTTTGTAAGCGAATCTTTTGCCTTTGCCATATTCCAATGCTCCGTAAAAACAGCGTCGGTCATAGTTAAACCAGCATCGTGCGTCAGTTGAGCAAGAACCGCTTTTTCCGTAGGATCAAGTCTCGAAAAACTGTAGTCGTACTGCCCTGGTGTTGTTTTTGGTCCAAATTCCATCAGTAAAACTGTGGCATAAATACCAAGCCCGAACGTACAGAACATCAGCGAAATAATGGCGGTGATTTTGTGGTCGCTAAATCCTTTGAACGCCCACCAGGCAGCTACAATGTACAAAACAGCGCATCCGAAAAATAAAACCATACCAGCCCACTCGGGTATTTTTTTCAGCAATGAATCCGGATCGGTTAGGCCTACAGTGAAGCAGTAGCCTAAAACACCCGTTGTTGCCAGGGCAAGTAATAAACTGCGAATAGCCATGATGAATGACAGTCAAATTAGATCTGAAACCAGAATAAAGTACCTTCTTTCAGCACGTAGACTGATCCATTCGCTGATTGCAGGTAAAAATCGTTCGATAAGCTAAGCGGGTAAATCCACTTAAAATGAGCCGTTTCGGCCCCGAGTTTCAGTTCGTAATAAAACAGAAACTTATCCATTGAACTTCCGCCCAGCAGAAAGTCATTGTGCTGGGCAATGATCCCATCGGTCATCCGAATAGCAGCCTTTTTATCCGTTACAGACTCTCCTTCCGACAACGCAAAACGACCCGTCGATAACGACGAACTGTCCTTCGGCCGACCAACGGTACTGTTGGCATTTACATCAACTGTATGCAGGTTGACGTTGGTCTTTTGGCGAAGAGCTTCGTCTACCGTAAACGCGACCGTTTTTCCGTCCCCTAATTTGGTAAAAATATATAAGGCATTTCCGTCGGGACTTCGATACGCAAAAGACGCTTTACCCGACCGAATTTGCCCCAATGCATACGCTTCGTAGTATGCTTTGTAGCGTTCTGATTCGAAGTTTATTCGATCTTCTTTCGCTTTTAGCATAGCTTCCTGATAGGTTTTGGCGTTTTTTAGGCTATCAACTTGTTGAGCGATTTCCTGCTGTTTGCGGCTAGCCCAAACTTTACTTTCCTGAGCAACGTTCGTCCAATCGCTATCTTTCTGAGAGCTGGGATAATTTCCTTCCCAATAGGTATGCACTTCGTCGATGATGGAAAATGTTTTCACATCAATTCGAAAAAACAGGTTAGAAAACTGCCACATTAGCAAATCGGGCTGGATCAAAGCCAGTTCCGTTTGCTGGATAGTTCGTTCTCCAAATGAGAGCCGACGCAATTCATGACCCATCTGATCAAATTCGACCAGGGTGTGCTCGGCAAACACACCCGTAGACGCAGTTAGAACAATCGCATAAATTTTGGTTTTATCTGCCGAAAAAACGAAGGTATGAATTCTGGTATTCGCTAATGAATCGACCTGGATGTGAGCATTATCTAGTTGGGGCAAAAGAGGTACTTCCGGATACTTATCCCGATAACCAAAACAACTGAACAAGCTCAATACCAAGCCTATATATACCAATCTGGCGAGTTTCATCTCTTACCTTACGGACGACCGCTATCAGAGAAATAAAGCCATGCACCGTAAGCCGCCATACAGGCTATTAACCACCAGCCAATGATGAAAATTGCGGTAATAACCCGGATACAAAGGAACACGATTTTCATAGCGTTAAACGTTTATTTCCCTGTGTCTATGAGGACACAGACACCTGTCCAGTTGGTCAATTTTTGCTGACGCATAGGTGTCTGTGAGGACACAGACACAGGGAATTTTGCAGATAGTCTCTTTGGAAAATCACTAGTTCGACCAGTCAGGAAACTGTGCTTTCAATTTATCATCCAGTTCGTCAGCCCACAGTTCCAGATCGCTGATGCAGGTTGTCAGCTCCTGATAATCCATACCCCGAATATCGCGCTCGTAGGTAGCGAATACTTTATTGGAGTTTGGCATAATGCCTAGTTTCACACCGAGTTTCAGATCGTTCAGTTCAAGCAGATGGCGGTAGAAGTTAAGCAGATTATTGGCCGGAATAGCCATCAGTGGTGAGCAAATGCGTAGGTAATCGCGTCGGCTACCGCTCTGAAACATAATAGTTTCGATGAACACTTCAATCGATGCTGAACCTTTTTTCCAGAGCCAGTTTTTATTGGTCGGATTATAAGTTTGTTCACGAGAGAGCCCAACCGATTCTACATAGCACTGAATCATATTGGTTACGCGGTTGTACTGCTCGTCGTGAGCTGCGTATGGGTTGGCAGGATTTTGCGTTGATTCCATGATGATCTGGTCGATTTAGAAATGATTCGTTTGTGAATTGATGAATCAAAACTACCATCGCCAGACCCTTAAAAAGACACAACTCTATACCGTACGGATTTAGCTTTATAGTTGGCGGAAACGAACTTACAACTGGTCAATTTCTGGCTAGGCTTCGCAAGTAGGCCGCGATAGACAGTGCTTCGCTGGCATCTCCATTATGGCCAACACTTTTCCAGGCTTCTTCAATTAGAAACTCCACATTATGAATGGGTAATGTTAGATCAGCTCCTGATTCAACCAGCATTTTCACTGCCTTATAACTACCTCCATAAGGCAAAACGGCATGGTATAAAGCGGTAAATCCATCTTCGTCGGCTACGTTGACATCGAACCCTTGTTCGATAATCAACTGCATAGTGGCTATATCAAGCTTCCTGGCTGCCACCAACCAGGCACTTTTCCAATGATCTGCGGTTTCCATCAAATCGGGCGGTAAAAATTTCCACAAGGCTTTGTTCAGATCATCCACCCGTCGGGTATGAGGTTGCTTCTCCGGTGTAACCTGTACTTGATTGATGCTGAGATCGTATAGATAGGTCACACCATTCGCTTTATCGACCCAAGAAAAAACAGGAGCTGGGGTAGATCCTGCAAAATGAGCCAGAAACACGTCTTCCGACGGCGCATCAGGATTGTTCATAAACAGCCCGTACCAATCGAAGTTCCGCCAGATAGCCTGTAAAACCCGCAGAGAGAAAATAATACGCTCAGTCGCCATAGTAATGCTCCTACTTTGTAAGACCGGGCATGCTGCTCAGCCCCAATAAAATGGATTTCATTGCTCAGTGAAGTGAAGTTGACCAAAGGGAAGTAAACTACTGATTGATTCGCTGTGAAAGTCGGTGCGCCAGACGGGCTGCTGCGTTTGCGGATCATAGCAAACCCAATAATCATAAAGGAGGTTACCCGGTTGACTGAAATTCGGTGCTTCAAAATGGAGAAGAAACTGGTTATCAGACGTAAAATAAGCACCCTTAATCGTTGACTCCTTGATAAATGGTATGTCTACCTGCTTAATCAGACGACCACTATTGCTATCTACAATACGAATTATGTTATGCGTACCATCCTGATGCCGGGATAAAATTGTCAGCTGGTTACCGATTTCCGAAAGCTGGCCGAATGAGAATGCCCCATTGAGCCGCCAGATTTCCTGTTGTGTAAACGGGTTAAGTCGTCGGACAACCGTTTCGGTACGTTCATAAAATCGGTCATTACAAAGTGGATAGTAAGTTCCTTTGGTAATCCCTCGATAGTGCTCTTTACCCGTTTTTAGCGCGACAATCTGATAGGAATGCCCCTCTCCTATTTTCTGTTCAGGGTTAACAATCAAAACGTTATCGCCCTTAATTATAGGAGCATATTCGATATTCACAATTTGTTTGACAGGAGGCAAAAACCAGCTTGTTTCATTGGTGTCCCAGGTTTTTGCTGTAATGCCAATTTTCCATGAATCATCCACTTTTCCGTTTACGACCACCTGCTGGTAGAGTGGTTTTGTCGTTAGATAGACGTCGTCACTAAATGCCATACCCGTGTATAAACTGGACAGACTGGTTAGGTGAGCCGGAACTGGTGAAATACGGCGACTGATTTTGCCGCTGCGAGGTTCTATAAAATGGACCGCTTCGGTTTTTGCTTCGAATACCAACATATGCCTGCTCGTCTGTCCAATGATCTTGCCGTCAAAAGGTAACTGCCACAGTTTCTGAGCCGTTGTTTGCTCAAACGCACTAATGGCAAAAAGATCCGAAGATTGTTTCTTCGTCCCAATTACTACGGTCGAGTCGGGCGATGACTGGTAGATCAAATCGGTTGGGAATTTCAGCCACAAAGCAATCGCTTTGACTGGCATATTTTCGGCAAAAAGGGTTGTCTTTTCAGCGGCTCGACCTCGCCAAAAGCTCATTACACCGCCCAGTGCGACACAGAATAGCAACGTCCCAACACACACCTTAATCAGCGTTTTCACGATTAGCGAGTAAGAATTTTCGGATAACCCAGTCTTCGGCCATTACCGCAGAAACTTCGCCCAGGCTGTCAACATAGGCTTTTTCAAAATCAGGTTCGGCTTTCAGGAAAATATGAAACCCTTCTCCCTGGAACCAACCGATTTCATACGGTGACGATTGTAGAATCATTTGCCGTTCCGCTTCTGAGAGCCGACGAATTTGGCGTTCCAGTTGCCGTTTCTCCCTATATTTTTTGAAGCACATGGTATTTATACAAGCTAAAATTACCAACTACTACCAGCACCACCACCGCCTGAACTACCTCCACCCCAGCTGCTACTACTCGAATAACTACTTGACGATGAACTACTCCAGGAACTACTACTGCCCGATGACGAATAGGTTGTAGACGAATAATCGCTGGCTGTCCTGCGTTTGCGAACGGCAATCATATACGACGCATCCCGATGATGGCCGCAAGCTTCACACTCGTACTCTTTCACGCCACGACCTTCACGATCCTCAGTCGCTTCTTTTACAGTTCGATTCCTGACTAAATGCATGGCTCTCGAACCACATTTATTACAGCGCTGGTACGTCGTATTCCCAAAATCTTCGTACCCAATGGTCTGCGTAACGTCGTGCGTTTCGTTGCGCCACACGTCGTATTCCATTGTTTTCAATCGTTCTTCTACTTTTTGATGATCCGTCAGAAATTCACCTTTTCGACTTGCCTCTACTTTCGTCAATTCATACCCGTTTGCTGATTGACGAGGGCGGTTTCGTAAGGTTTTCATTGCCTGATCATCCTGACTCCGTAGCCATCCGAACGGAATTGGAAACAGGAGAATATTACCCCAGCCATTCAGTCCGGCCACTTTTTGGCGAACGTATCGTTCGGGTTCAGTCATGGAACCGTACAGTTTCGTAAATGCCTTTTTTCGACGCCGACGGCCATCCCACAAAACCACCCCGATGTAGGTGTACATAATCAGCAGAATTTGCCAGCCCTGCAACGATAATGATTGACGAACCTCCACCACCGCAAAGCCCAGCGCAATCGGCAGAATCACATATAGTAAGAAGATCCATGCCCATCGTCCTTTCGTCTGAGTAATGCTTGTCTGAATCTGAAGCGAAATAGGATTTGAACTTCGCAGAAAAAACGTGATCGTTCGAAGGACTAACAAGGTGGGAATCAGCAGTAGAAAAAAGGCCATTAGCCCCGAGTTAGTCAGAGGTTCATCAGACGTACTGGCACTGTACTTCGACTCGTCATAGACTTCTTTTGCCGCTTCTGGTTCGCTGATCAGTTGAGCAACTTCTTTAACTCCATCAATCAGCGCGCCATCGAAATCGCCCTCTTTCAGTCGCGGAACCATTTTCTCCGTCTGAATTCGGCGGCAAATGGCATCGGGCAGAATCCCTTCTAAACCATAACCCGTTTCCATCTCAAGTCGACGTTGGTCTTTTACCAGGAGTACTAGTAAACCGTTGTTTTTATTCTTGTAGCCCAATTCCCATTTTCGAAAAAGAGCCGTAGCGAAATCTTTGGGAACAGCTTCACCGATGGAATTAACGCAAACAACTGCCACTTGTACCGTAGTCGAATCTTCCAGTTGTCCCAGTATCTGATCAATCCGTTGTACGGCAAAATCCGACAGAATTTTATCCGGATTGCTAACATAATGTGAACTACGACTCTGCTTCGGATTAGGAACCGTTTCAATCGTATATGACTGAGCAACACAGACTGTAATCGATCCGTAAACAAGCAAACAGAGCAGAATTACTTTATGAGTAATAGACTGAATCATAGCGGATTAATTTTTAGCGGTGACACTATGTCCCGAGGAATACGTCCTGTTTTTGTCTTTAGCCTGTAAATAATCGGTTTCTTCAAACGTTGCGGGGTCAGCGTCTTTAACAACTTCATTACTGAAATACACTCGCTGGCTGTCTTTAGCATAGTATTCTCCGATGGAAGCAAACGTAGCCAAATCAACCTCTGCAATTGGACTCCAATACGTATCCCTACCCAGTACCAGCCCCCAGGCACGCTGCTTATCCTTGAAGTGAAACTGTGATACTTTCTGAAAAGAAGCGCCATCGACGCCTTCCAACGGCCTATCGTGAAAGTAAACGTGTCGATGATCACGCGATAAATAGGAGCCATTAAACATCGAAACAAAGGCGAACGTAGCCGGATCAGCCTCCTCCACGATGAACGTACCCTTATATACCTTGTGGCTATCATGTGCGTAGACAATTCCGTACGACGTTATGTGAGTAGGTGTTTCTTCCGGGTCTGGAACAATGTCGAAATGAGGGCCATCGGTGCTGATCAGATTCTCCTGCGAGTATCCATTGTTTTTATCCTTTGCATACGCACCATCCAGATAGGTGAATGTTGCCGGATCAGCGTTTGGAATGATTTGTCCGATATAATAAACATGGTTTTTATCTTTCCCATATTCCGTATTAATCGCTGTGAACGTCTCCGCGTCTGCCGGTTTTACAACCGACCGATTGGCGGGCCAGCCTCGATAAATGACCACCTCGCCATTTTCGATTCGGTAACCTTTTCGTGAACTTTCTCCGCAGCCTTTCAGAAACAGGCTGATGGCGAGTAACCCAACGGATGTGAATAGTTTTTTGAGCAAAGGTTTCATTGTAAATTAATAATGGCGTTGAGGTTGCGTACGCGCTGCGTGTTCCAGCATAGGCTTATCCTGAATTTTACGATCTGTATAGCCAGGACTTTGCGCTGTAGTCTTAGTAGCAGTTTCTAGTTTATCAGACTGAACAGGCTTTGCTTTCGGCTTCATTGATAGGTTTTCTTTCAGGAAATTCAGGTAATAGGTATAGCATTCTGCCGTCTGATACGTCTGCCACATGACGATGAAACTGCCATCTAGTGTTTCTTCGATTCGACAGGGCCGTTCGGTATCGAGCCTAAAAAAACGCCTGAATTTCTGCTTAAATGTGAGTTTCGATAGATCGGCTTTTGCATAAACAACCTGCCTGAATTCGTCGCTTACAACGTTGGGAGCAAAAGAAATGGCCAGAAAATGATTGAAGGTCGTTGTGCGCGTATTTCCAGTGGACACTGTCGATGAGGTCATGCCCTGCCACCAATGAATAGGAACTTCGTCGCCTTTCACTGTCTTGATCTTCGTTTCTGCACAGCTGTAAAATGCGCTGCCAAGCACCTTAGCCACCTCATCAGGGGGCGAGATTGCTTTGTAGATGTGATTATCCGGAAAAAATTTATCGAGTGATTTATCCACTTTCTTACGAAAGACAACTAATAAAGCGATCACCGTCGGGATAAATACAAGGCCTGAAATTGTCCCGCCAAACAGAACCATAATCGTCATCAGGACGATCCAACTGCCTAGCGAAAGCCTGATCGCCAACGTACGCGATGCCCGACGACCAGCCAGATAAACCAGAAAAAATGTTATAGCGTAAGAACCGCCGAAGAAAATACATTTATAAAGTAAGTCCTGATTCATACGAGATTACGTCTATTCGTCCTGGCATCTGCAAGTCAGGATAAAAATAGACCATTCAATGTCAAAGGAATTGGCTGATTGACAAGCGGAGGAAAGCAACCAAAAATCGGTGGCAATAGCTTGGTATGTGGTAGTGCTGGCGAACCCAAGTCAATTTGGATCAGGGGTATGGTTTTACTCTGAAATCAACCACAATCTGTTGATTTCAGAGTAAAAACCTCAAAAGGATTCAATCATTATAACCGCCAACTCGGGCACTGAACCTGCCAAGGTTGCTTCGAGCCGAATTCCAAGAGCGTATACACAAACCAGAAGTGGCATAACGACCCGTAGGTTTAGCTGTAGGCTGATAACTCTGTCAATCCCAGACAGTAAAAAACATATTCTCTATACTTTTCAGACCTGGATCAACTTTCAAAGATGAACCCTTTGGGTTTATTTTTTTGCGCCCTTTTGCAACCGATTGCATAGATCACAGCCCCTTTGTAATGCATTAATAATGAGAATTATAGCTTTCACTTTTCTGCTGTGTATGCTGAGTGTATTTGCTCAGGCACAACTCCGTTTACCCAAATTAATCAGCGATGGCATGGTCTTGCAGCGCGATGCTCCCTTAACGATCTGGGGTTGGGCTAAAGCGGGCGAGAAAATTACGGTTCGCTTTAATCGGAAAAGTTATAAAGCAGTAACCGGATCATCTGGCGAATGGAAAGTGAAGTTGTCGCCAACTCCTGCGGGAGGGCCTTATACGATGGAGATTGCAGGCAATACTCAATTGACTGTAAAGGACATTCTGATGGGCGATGTCTGGTTTTGCAGCGGACAGAGTAATATGGTCCATCAGTTGAATATCCACGATGTGACGTACGCCAACGAAATTGAAAAGGCTAATTATCCGCAAATACGGCAGTTCTGGATTCCCACTCTTACAAATCTTCAAAAACCCCAGCCTGACATCCCCAATGGCCAATGGAAAGCCGCTGTTGGTGCCGATGTCCGGCCATTTTCGGCAGTAGCCTATTTCTTTGCCAGGAAAATTCATGAGAAATATAAAATACCCGTTGGTATCATCAACGCCAGCGTAGGGGGTACACCAATTGAAGCCTGGACAAGTGAAGACGGTCTGGCCGATTTTTCAGATCTAAAAGTGACTATCGAAAAGAACAAAGACACGACCTACATCAATAGCCTCACCCGACGACCACCTGCTTCAGCACCACCTGCCGATTTAGGCATGACAGGATCGACAAAGTGGTATGATGTTTCGTATACGCCCAAAGGCTGGCGACCGATCAACATTCCTGGCTATTGGGAAGATCAGGGAATAAAAGATCTCAATGGTGTAGTATGGTACCGAAAAGAAATTAACGTACCGGCTTCTATGTCAGGCAAACCGGCTCGTGTTTTTCTGGGTAGAATTGTGGATGCAGATGAATTGTATATCAACGGCAAATCGGTTGGAAGAACAACCTATATGTATCCGCAACGTCGGTATAACGTGTCGGCGGACGTGCTGAAAGCAGGAAAGAATATCTTTGTCGTACGGGTCACGAACAATTCGGGTAAAGGTGGTTTCGTACCCGACAAGCCCTATTGCCTTTTTGCTGGTGCCGATACCGTTGACCTAAAAGGGACCTGGCAGTATAAGGTAGGCACAGTATACAAGCCAGTGCCAGCCGGAACAGGAAGCAGTGGAATCAATATTCAGTATCAGCCTACGGCGTTGTACAATGCGATGGTTGCTCCCGCCATCCAGTGTGCTATCAAAGGATTTTGTTGGTATCAGGGAGAGGCTAACGCTGGTCGCCCACAGGAATACACCAAGTTACAACGGGCTTTGATCGAAGATTGGCGACGCCGTTGGCAACAAGAGCAGCTTCCCTTTCTGTATGTACAGCTTCCGGGCTTTATGGATTATAACTACTTGCCTTCGGAAAGCAATTGGGCACTCATGCGGGAAGCGCAACTCAACGCTTTATCGGTGCCGAACACAGCCATGGCCGTAGCCATTGACCTGGGTGAATGGAACGATATTCACCCCGATAATAAAAAAGACGTTGGCGAACGATTGGCTCTCGCAGCTCTCAAATTAGCTTACCATGAAAATCTGGATCATTCTGGCCCTTTGTATCAATCGTCGGCCATTGATGGAAACAAGATTGTGATCAGTTTTTCAAATGTCGGTAGTGGATTGATTACAAACGATGGAGAAGAGGTGAGTGAGTTTGCCATTGCGGGTAATGATAAAAAATTCGTATGGGCCAAGGTGAAAATAGAGGGTAATAAAGTCGTAGTGTGGAGTGATGAAGTACCGTCACCCAAATACGTACGCTATGCCTGGGCTGATAATCCCGTCAATCCTAATCTGTATAATAAAGAAGGATTACCCGCATCTCCGTTTCGAACCGATAACGAATCGTTATAAACCTTTACTTCTATGCAAACAGGTATAATTGTGGGACTGTTGCTTGGTCTCTCTTACTGGTCGAGCGCTCAACAGGCCGTCATAGACAGCAGCAAATACCCTCCGCTCAAAACAATAACGGCCATTCAGGATCAGGCCAATATGATGCAACAGGTAGGGATTAAGAGATTACGGCCCGGCCCAAGTGGGAACGAAGCTGATCCAAATCATGCCAATTATGATGAAGCGACGGCTGATCCCTGCCCACAATTGCCAGATGCACTCACATCTAAAAACGGGAAAAAAGTAACGACTGCCGATCAATGGTGGAAAGTGCGACGGCCCGAACTTATTGACGATTTCGAACGAGAGATGTACGGTCGGATACCGGCCAATGTTCCTAAAGTTACCTGGACAACGAAAGTCACGGATAACGAAGTGGTGGGCCGTATTCCGGTACTGGCCCGGCACATGATTGGCCGGGTTGACAATAGCGACTATCCGCTGATTAGTGTGAATATCAATATGGTATTGGTATTGCCACAGAACGTAAAAGGGCCGGTTCCAGTCATGATTATGTTCGGTTTCCTGCCACCTGCGCTGCCTGCTCCTGCTCAGCCATCGCTGGCCGATATGGAAAAAATCAATACGGCTTTCAAGGAAATGATGATCAAGAATAACCCAGAGCTGAAAGCAATTTTCGACAAGTATCCGGCCTACTCACCCATCACTCGATTACCCGGACCGAATTTCTTTGCGCCAGCGCCCAACGGTGATTCCCCACCAACGGAACAATTGTTGGCGGCTGGCTGGGGATACTGTTCACTGGAAACCAGCAGTATACAGGCCGATAATGGTGCGGGTTTAACCCGAGGAATTATTGGTTTAGTGAACAAAGGTCAGCCGCGCAAACCCGACGATTGGGGAGCGTTACGTGCCTGGGGTTGGGGGGCTTCACGAGTGCTGGATTATTTAGAAACTGATCCGCTGGTTAACGCCAAACAGGTTGGGATTGAAGGTGTTTCCCGCTACGGCAAAGCAGCACTGGTAGCAATGGCCTTCGATCAACGATTTGCGGTGGGGCTCATTGGCTCATCGGGCAAAGGAGGTGTTACACTCCACCGCCGGGTTTTCGGAGAAGCTGTCGAAAGTCTGGCCAGCAGCGGAGAGTATCACTGGCTGGCAGGGAATTACTTAAAATATGCAGCTGCCGAGTCGACTATGGGCAATAAAACGGGTTGTGATCTTCCAATTGATTCACACGAATTGGTAGCCCTTTGTGCACCGAGGCCCGTTTTTATCAGCTATGGGATTCCGGAAAAAGGGGATGCCAAATGGCTAGATCAAACCGGCAGTTACAAAGCTACCGTAGCGGCTGGTGCTGTTTATCGGTTATTGGGAGCACGAGATTTAGGGATCAGCAACGATTATGTGAAAGAAGTAATGCCGCCTGTACTAACGGGTTTGATGGATGGCGATCTTGCCTGGCGGCAACACAACGGCGGTCATACGGACGCTCCTAATTTTCAGTATTTTATACCTTGGGCAAACAAAGAACTGAACTACGAAAAAGCGCCTAAATAAACGTCCAACATTAACAGAATCGATCCGTAAGAAACCTACCGTTGATCAACGGTAGGTTTCTTATTTAAATCATATAGGTCGCGAAATGGTCAATTGCGAAATTCACTATTTCGTTTCCAAATGGATGATCGAGTCTGTCTAAAAACTGAGTCATTTATGGCTGGATCAAGAGCGTTAAATTGCCCATGCCCGTCATCTGACAGACGACGAACGGATAACAAGTTCCGAACGAAGTATGATCTGGTTAGTAGCCTGCATATCCTGCCGTCCATTCAAATGATTGATTAAACTCTGTGTAGCAATCTCACCCATTTTTTCGCCCGCATAATGTATCGATGTGAGCGTTGGCTCAATAACCTGAGCCACAGGGTCGTCGTTAAAGCCTACCACGGCAATGTCGTCCGGAATCGAAATTCCTGCCTGTTTGAGAGCCGTCATGCAGCCAACGGCACAAAAGTCGTTAGCAACAAAAATACCATCTGGCCGGTCGGGCATTGCCAGGATTGCTTGCGCCGTTTGATACCCCGCTTCAAAACTTAAATCCGACTCAACAATCAGATTATCATCAGGAAGAATCCCATTTTCCAGCAAAGCCCGACGATAACCCGCTAGCCTGTCTGCGTAAACATTCCGACGCATAATTCCGGTAATGTGCGCAATTCGTCTGCATCCTTGTTCAATCAGGTGTTTAGTGGCCTCATAACCTGCCCACGCGTTATCGATCACGATGCTTACGCAGTGTGGATGCTGAATAACCCGATCAAAAAATAATACTGGAATCCCCTTACGAACAAATGCCTCAAAATGGTCAATCGACTGCGTATCATAGGCTACCGACACCAATAAACCATCTACCCGACTGTTAAAAAGGGTTTTTGCATTCGCAATCTCTTTTTGCTCAGACTCAAGGGATTGAGTAATAATCAGTGTATATGAAGAGTCATTGGCCACCTTCTCCATGCCCGACAACACCTTCGACATAAAGTTGCTATTGAGCCGGGGCACAATAACCCCCAGAATAGATGTTTTCTGACGGCGCAGGTTACTGGCAAACGTATTCGACCGATACCCCAATTGTCGGGCAGTGGCATTGATCAGTTCTTTGGTATCATTTCGAATGGCTGGATGGTCGTTTAAGGCACGGCTGACCGTTGCTGGTGAGCACTTTAATCGTTTGGCAATGTCATAGATAGTAACCTCTTTCTCCATAGACTGAGCTACTTACACCCATTTTGGGCAAAACAGAAAATACTTTTTGAAGTAAAATTTAATCAAATTATAATATTTTTCTGCAATCGGTTGCAATTCTGTATTTTCCCGTAAATATTTGTACAATAATAACATAAGATGTCTCTTGGCTATAACAAGCCATATCCATCAATAACAAGTTAATATTTGTATCATAGGTTTATAGCATACAGCCTCCTGCTATTTTGCGGGAGGAATGTATAAAACCTATTTCTGGGGCGCCAATCATCATTTCATCGTACAGGTAGGCTCAAAATGGTCTTTATTTTGCCACGATGTACAACTCTCGGGGAAAACTCATCTTCGAAACGGGAAACTAACCGAACTAACCTATAATCCAGATGGTCTTATTCAACTAATCGACGCTGATAAAGAGCGATTGAGTAAATTATATTCTTCCTGAGATCATCTACCCCCCAGATTTTATCAGTCAATAGTTAACTGATTATCAATAACAAATCTACTAGTCTCGAATAGTAAAAACGCCCTGTCCTGTCGCTTTTAAACAAGCTCAATTTTGAGTTACGGGTTCCTTTTGCCAATTGATACATATAAAAATGCTCCTACACAGTCGTGTGGTGCATTTACTTTTCATTAACCTTAACAAAAACGTTACATGAAACCGTCAAGACGTAATTTTCTCCAATCGCTAGGTGTTGGCGTGGCTAGTTTGGGAGTAGCAGAACAAACCGCCGTTGCCGGTTCACGTCCACCAAAGACCACGAAGCCTACCAGTGATGAACAGGTTCTATTTGTGGGCGATAATATCGCCATTGCGAGTACTCAGTACGGAAAAGTCAGGGGGTTTATTCTTCGCGGCATTCATCAGTTTTTGGGTATACCCTATGGAGCCGATACGTCTGGAAAAAATCGATTCATGCCCCCACAGAAACCAACGCCCTGGACTGATATTCGTCCAGCTCTGTGGTGGGGAAATTCCGCTCCCCAAATCATGGAAAAGCGGTATGCCAATATCTATGCTTCCTTTGTCGACCATTGGAATTACGACGATGTCTCCGAAGACTGTCTGAAAATAAATGTGTGGACGCCCGCCCTGGACAGCCAGAAACGTCCTGTCGTTGTGTGGTTACACGGGGGCGGATTCGTCAATGGCAATGGAATCGAGCAGGACGGCTACCATGGCGAAAATCTTTCCCGATTTGGTAATCTGGTTTTCTGTTCACTTAATCATCGACTTGGTGCTTTAGGCTACAGTAATCTAAAAGCTGCCGGTGGACATGCCGCGTCGGGTAACGTGGGGAATCTGGATATGGTAGCCGCTCTCGAATGGGTAAAAAATAACATTGCCAATTTTGGTGGCGATCCTAACAACGTGACCATCATCGGACAATCGGGTGGAGGAGCCAAAGTAACTACTCTAATGAATATGCCTTCTGCAAAAGGACTATTTCATAAGGCAGTTGCGTTGAGCGGTAGTTCTCTGTCAGGAGTGAATAAAGAGTATGCCGAAAAGTTAGGGTTAAAAATTATGGAAGAAGCTGGTTTGAAGTCTGGTGAAATTGACAAACTCCAGCAAATTCCATGGCGGCAATACATCGATATAGCCAATAAAGCCGTCGAAAAAATGGCTGACGAAGCGAAGCAAATGGGTATACAGCGAGGGGGCTACTCTCCCGTCGGTGATGGAACGTACATGAACGAAGGAGCTTTCTTCACAGATCCAAACCACTTCTCGGCTACTATTCCTCTGATACTTTGCACAACCTTCCATGAGCAAAACCCTGATCGGACGGATTCGTCTCTGGAAAGCATTACGCTAGACGGAGTGAAAGAAAAAATCAAACCGCGTTTTGGCGATAAATCCGGTCAGATTGTGGACGCCTACGCGAAGAATTTCCCAAAGGCTCGCCCAATTGAGCTTTGGGCGCTGATCGTTTCCAACCGAAAAAATGCGGTGGCAACCGCCGATGCAAAGACAACCGGACAAAAAGGGCCAGTTTATGTAGCCTGGTTTGGCTGGCAACCTCCCCTTTTTGACGGTCGGATGCGAGCTTTCCACTGCGACGATATTTGTTTCTGGTTTTACAATACCGATTTGATGTTGACGCATACGGGCGGAGGTAAGCGCCCCAAAGCATTATCGGAAAAGATGGCGGGTTCGTTTGTCAACTTTGTCAAAACCGGCAATCCAAACGGAGGAGGCTTACCCAACTGGAAACCCTACAGCGTTCAGAATGGCGAAACCATGATTCTGGATGATACCTGTACATTGGTAAATGATCCAGACCGGGAAGCCAGAAAATCGTTAGCGTAATTACTAGCTTTTATCCTAAACAAACCGCTACGTAGCTGGAATTTGCGAATAATTCACAGCTACATAACGGTTTGTTTAGGATAAAAGCCGGTGTCTGTGTCCTCACAGACACCGGTAACTCATTTGATTTAAAACGCCGTCGACGTTGCTAATTCCTGGTTGGCAATCAAGTCTTTTTGGATAATATCCAATTTTACGTTTGCCATATCGTACGCATCCTGGCCTAAAAACAAATGGACGGGCGGAGTAGATTGTTCGGCTACAGCAATGAGTACAGCTGCCGCTTTTTCGGGATCACCTGGCTGATTGTCTCTAATCTGGTTGACGTGCATTTCTTCCACAGCGCGTGCTTCCGTATAATCGGCAATTGGGTGTTGCGGCAGATTGAGTGAGCCTTGGGATAGGAAATTCGTACGGAAATAACCTGGATAAACAACCGTTGCCGTAATGCCAAAGGATTTCGCTTCTGCTGCCAGTGCCTCCGTAAAACCAGCTACGGCAAACTTGGTCGCGCAGTAGATTCCCCAGCCCGGAAAGTTGCCAATAAAACCGCCGATCGATGAGATATTAAAAATAGCGCCTGATTTCTTTTCCCGTAAATGGGGCATCACCTGACGGATAACGTTCAGTGAGCCAAATACATTAACGTCAAAATTTCGACGAGATTCTTCATCGCTCAATTCCTCAAGTGTACCCAATTGTCCGTAGCCCGCATTATTAACGACTACGTCTATTGTCCCGAATGTCTGGATTGTTTTGGCAATGGCCTCCGCAACGCTTTGCTCATTCACCAGATCCATTTGCAGCGGTAAGAAACCTGCTGTTTTTTCACCTACTTCCTGACTTAACTCACTGATAGTTCTAGACGTAGCGGCTACTTTATATCCTTCCTGTACTAATTTTCTGACGAGAGTTAGCCCTAATCCTTTCGAAGCGCCGGTTACCAGCCAAACTTTTTGCGTGCCCATGTTCATTTCGTTTTTAATCGTTTTTGATAGGGCAAAATTAGATAGGGGCGCTAGCTCAGCAGTTACACGAAGCAAACCGATAGCTGCAAAAATCAAACAACTACTGCACTACGCGAAAGGATTTTGGGGTGATCTGCGCGTGCTTCTTGAAAAAATTAATAAAATGAGGAGGCTCTTCAAATCCCAGACTAAAGCCGATTTCAGAAACGTTCCAGTCACTATGTTTCAACAGCGCTTTTGCTTCCTGCGTAATTCGCTCGCCAATCACCTGCGAAGTCGTTTTGCCCATCGTTTCTTTTAAAGCCCGATTTAGCGAGTTGACGTGAATAGCTAACTGGTCGGCAAAGTCAATAGGTGAACGAAGCTTCATCTGCTGAATGGGAGACTCAATCGGAAACTGTCGCTCGAGGAGCTCCATAAATGACGACGAAATGCGAATAGACGCATTCTGCGCTGAATACAGCACAGTAGCAGGCTGCATCTTTTGCGCTAAATGGATCAACTCAAAAACGAGCGCCCTGATCGAGTCGTATTTATAGGCGTAATTCGAATCGATCTCGGCAAATATTTTGAGATAAATAGCTTTAATCTGCTGTAATTCCGTGTCATTCAGAAAGAAAACAGGATTACCGCCCGGCTTGAACACCGGATATTCTTTAATATTTCCGAATTGATTAAAAAAGGTTTCGGTGAAAATGCAGAAGAAACCCGACTGCTCTTCTTCTAAATACTCCCAGTTGTATGGGATTTGCGGATTGGCAAAAAATAAGGCCTGCTTGTCGATCTCAATCGTTTTATCCGCGTAATGAACCTGATTTTTACCGATAATCAGGCTGATTTTAAAAAAGTCCTTGCGGTTGTAAGGCGTACAGTTTGCGTACTTGGCAACAAAATCTTCCAGCCTGAACACATTAAAATGCCCCATCTCTTTGCTCAGATTTTCGGGCATCCAGTTCAGCTTAAGCTTATAGAAATCTTCAATCGTTTCCGTCTTATTCATTACACAAAGTTATAAAAATCAAACGGTACTATTCTTTTCTTATGTCGTACCACAGCTCTACAGTTCCGGATTTATAAGCTGTTACTTCTTTTAAATGCAAGGCTTGTTGTTGAGCTAAATTGTCAAAAAAAGGTGTTCCGCCCCCCAAAAGAATAGGTAAAATGGATACTCTAAGTTCGTCCGCTAATTTTAATTGAATGAACTCTTTGGCAAGTATAGCACCACCTACAAGCCAACTATTCTTATACGTTGGTTTTAGGTGTTCATGAACAAGCTTGTTCAGATCGCCCGAATAAAGTTCAACGTTCGGTCTATCAACTGGCAGGTTTCGATGAGTGACTACTACAGTCGGCACGTCTCCATAAACCCATCCATACGATTTTGAAAGTTCTAAAGCATGCTCGTAAGTCCGTGATCCCATTACATAGCAATCGATTGTTTTAAGAAAGGCCTCCGTATCGACGGCATTCATGTCAATTCCTTTCTCATAACAATCAGGGGTCTCAAACCACGAGACGCTATTGTCTTTGCTGGCAATAAAGCCGTCAAGACTTGACACCATATGTATGGTTACCGTTGACATTTCTGTATTCGTTAAGGATAGTTCTTGTTGATTTTTTTGCTTTAACAATATAAGACTTACTAATCAGAGCAAATTATCAGCCTAAACAAATAGCCGTTGAGTAGCCAGCTTTTATTCGAGAACAGATTCGTCTAACTTTGGTCATGTACCTCTTTAGAATCCAAACGGCAATCTGACATGAAAAATCGCTTCATCTTGTTAGCCCTCTTATTAAGTAGTACGATTCACCTATGCTATGCACAGGCAACTTCACCCACGATTGGTCCTGAACAGGGAACACTGATGATCGTTGGAGGTGGTGCTATGGGAGCCGATCTCTGGACTCGCTTTGTAGAAGGAGCGGGTGGGCCAGCCAACGCTGATATTATTATTATCCCGACAGCAGGAGAAGATTCTTCAGCTAACAGCGCCCCACGCGAAAAAGAAAAGCTACTCAGTCTAGGCGTTAAAAACGTAACTATTCTTCACACGCGCGATCCGAAAGTAGCGAACCAGGAATCGTTTGTTACACCCATCCGGAAAGCAACGGGCATTTGGTTCGTTGGCGGCCGTCACTGGCGGCTGGCGGATTCCTATCTGAATACGCTGGCCCATAAAGAATTTAACGCACTGCTTAGTCGAGGTGGAATTATTGGCGGTACTTCGGCCGGAGCAACAATTCAGGGATCGTTTATGGTTCGGGGTGATACCAAAGGAAACTCAATCATGATTGGCGATCACACGCAGGGGCTGGATTTCATCCATAACGTTACGATCGATCAGCACGTTATGCGCCGAAATCGTCAGTTCGATCTGATTGATGTGATCAAAGCCAGACCAGAATTACTGGGTATTGGAATCGACGAAGGCACGGCGATTATCGTGCAGAAGAATACGTTTGAAGTGATGGGAGCCTCTTACGTAGGGATTTATGAAGCTGGTCAGATTACCAGCAGCGCTAAATTTCCATCGGGTCAGAACAGTTCGGGCGGACCATTCTACTACCTCAGCAAAGGACAAAAGTTTGATTTACAGAAGCGGAAAGTAATTTCTAATCAGCCGCAACGGACGAACGAACCTGCTAAGTAAATCCGGCCGCTTTTAAATAGCGTGAATATAGATTCGAGTTACCTTTTTTGTCATCCTGACAACAGGAAGGATATCAATTTGACTTTACCTGAGAGTTAGGGAGCAATGAGATTCTTCCTGTTGTCAGGATGACAAAAACTAAAGTGATGTTTTGATTATATCTGACGAGACTAAACCAGTACAGTTTTTAAAAGCTGCTCCAGGATCAATCGACCATCCGTATTGCCAAGAGCCGCATCGGCTGCTCGTTCGGGATGCGGCATCATGCCGAATACATTTTTCGACTTATTACTCACACCAGCAATATTTTCCAGACTGCCATTGGGGTTAGCGGCTTCAGTCACAGCGCCGGTTTCGTCGCAGTAGCGGAATAGGATCTGGTCGTTGTCATTCAGTTCTTTCAATGTATCGGCATCAGCAAAGTAACGACCGTCGCCGTGTGCAATGGGTATTTTATACGCTGCCAGATCCAGACCAGCGGTCAGCAGAGCATCCTTCGATTCAGGCTTTAGATAGATGTTTTTGCAAACATATTTCTGACTGCTATTCTGAAGCAAAACTCCTGGCACCAATCGCGCTTCGGCCAGAATCTGGAAACCGTTACAAATTCCCATCAGATAACCACCCCGATTCGCATGGGCAATCACTTCATTCATAATGGGTGAAAAACGCGCTACAGCGCCTGTACGCAGGTAATCACCGTATGAAAACCCACCGGGAAGGATAATAAAATCGCAGCCCTGGAGGTCGTGATCTTTATGCCAGAGTTTGACAACCTGCTGGTCCATCAATTCCAACACATCCACCGCATCCTGATCGCAGTTAGAGCCGGGAAAAACAACAACACCAAATTTCATAATGAGTGAGAGAGCGAAAGAGTGAATGAGCGAAAGAAAACTCGCGTCAGCTTTTCGCTCTTTCGCTCATTCACTCTTTCGCTCTTTAGGCTATGCAAAGTTAACAACTTTACTTTACTTCGACGGATGTTCCGGTATTGGAAACGGCTTTCCCGCGCTCGAATGACAGATCAATCCGGCCCAGATTAATACCAGCGAACCCAACCTGATTGATCCATACGGGCTGGCTGTCTAAGTTATTGACGGCTACCGGCGCATCCAGAAACGTGTGCGTATGACCGCCAATTATCAAATCAATATGTCGGCTTTTGGCAGCCAGCACATTGTCGGACACAGTCGGCTCATTGTATTTAAAGCCGAGGTGTGATAAACAGACAACATAATCACAGTTTTTATCATTACGAAGCTGTTTGGCTATATCATTGCCAATTTCAACTGGATCAAGGTATTTGGTTTCCTTGTAGGCTTCTTTCGGGATCAATCCAGCCGGTTGAATGCCTAATCCAAATACGCCGATTTTAATACCGTCTTTCTCGAAAATTTTGTACGGCATGGATTTACCATCCATCACTGTGTTTTTGAAATCATAATTCGCGATCAGAATGGGGAAACTAGCCTTGCCAAACTGCGTAACCATATTATCGATTCCCCCATCAAAATCGTGATTACCAATCGTTCCAGCGTCGTAACCCAACTTATTCATCGCCAGAATTTCGGGTTCGCCTTTGTAAAGATTAAAGTATGGCGTTCCCTGAAAAATATCACCGGCGTCAAACAGCAAAACATTCGACTGCTCTTGCCGGATTTTATGAATCAATGTAGCACGCCGGGCCACTCCACCTTTACCCGCATTTCGGCTCCCATCCATCGGAAATGGATCTAGCCGACTGTGTACATCGTTGGTATGCAGAATAGTAATCGATGTATTTTTTCGATGATTAAAGCTCGTCTGTACTGAATTGGCCAGTACGTTGGGCGCAACCGAGCCGAGTACAGCTGCCGAGCCGAGTAGTTTTAGAAACTGGCGTCTATTCGATGCTGACACGTCCATCAGAAGTTGGTGTTATAGGTTGACCTGTTTTACCCTGTTCCCGGAAAAAATCAATCAGGGCATCCCGGATGAGATAAGTTGTGTTTTCCCGCTTGACTGCCTTGGCCAGAAATGTAGCATTATCGCCCCCATTAGCAACATAATCACTCAAGGCAATGGTATAATTCTCGTTAGGCTGGAGCATTCGGCCATTGGCAAACGTGACCGATTGCACCTGTTTGTCATGGATTTTGACACGTATTCCGCCAACTACTAAACCATGACCACTTGCAAAATGGTTCAGGAACTGTTGAAGCATACTACCCGTAACCGTTAGAATAACCAGCTGATTATCAAAAGGCATCACTCCGAAAACACCCCCCATAGTGATTGCACCTTTCGGCAAATTATCCCGTATACCGCCATAATTCAGGTGGGAACAATCGATCGGTTTACCATATCGTTTCGATGCCTGCTGAAGCAGTGCATCCGAAAGTAGATCGTTGAGTGGCGCATCGGGCAATCCTTTTTCGATAGCTCCTGTTGATTGCGCCAGCACCTCATTCATCGTGCGATCAACACCTTGCCGATAGGGGGTCAGGAAGTTTGCTACACTGCTATCGGAGGTGGCTGCCAGCGAATCGACCCCAATCCGATTGGCCGTTCGATTCGTGAGATGATAACCCGACTTGCAGGCTGATAGACCAGCTATTGCTAGTACTAAAAGGTATTTTTTCATACGTATTGGCAAGTTCGGAAACTCTTCCTAATTCCGCGTTAATAAATAGTTAGAAAAATCCGGCAAGACGCGATGGACATTTAGATAATCTTACCCGGAATAGCAATTGTTGTATGTTCGGGATGGTAGCTCACTCTGCGCGTCCGGCCAAAGCCGCCCAGGCCGATTTGAAGATTAATCATACCGCCAGAAAAAGGAGTATCGTCCAGGATATGGCTATATGAAATTTTTGTCCGAATGAACCAAAAACTCGCTTCTGAGCGATCTGGTTTAGGTGTATTGTTGCCCAGCTTAATATCGAACATCAACCCTGCGGTAGGCGCATGAGAAATTAGTGATAGACCTTTATATCGTTCATCTTTCCGGTCGCGGGGCGATAAATCGAACAACAGGTAGCCTAAGTAAGGAATTAGTCGAGTGCGCGGGCTATCATGTATAATATGCCCTAGCCCTGCTTCAAACAACATCGGACTAATGGGCATATCTTTCTCCCAAGTCTGATTCTGATGCGAAAATCCATTTCGAAGCGTACCATTATACAGTGTCGGATGTAGCAAAAGCATCGTTCGCCGATAAGCAATATCGATCCCGAAGACAGCCCCAGCGACGGTATTGAGTGTTTGCGCCAATGTTCCTGTTGCTACAACGCCACCTCCACCAAAAAAAACACCATAGCCGATTTTCGATGAACGATAAACTGGTATCAAATCAGGCGTATCGTGTAGACGCTGCAAAACCTGATTTTCCCATCGCTGAAGTGCCTCCAGATCATCTCCCCCACCCGTTTCAGATCGAAATAAATTTACCTCAGCACCCAGTTCGGAGTTGGTCAGGTATTCAATTTGCCGGGCTTGTTGTTTGAAATGTCGATCCGCACCAATGGCGATCAATTTGGCTTTCATCTGCCGGGTGTGTACTTCTACCAGATCGAATAATACCTGATTATAGGCCAGTGTCCGCTCATTTCGAGCCGTTTCCGACACCCACGACAGATTGCGGAACATAAGACAAAAAGCCTCAATAGCCGGCTGCCCCCAAAGCGATGTTGGGCGGGCCTCGTAACCGATCTGATAATAAAATTCAGAACCACCCAATCCGGGCTGAGTAGGGGAATGAAAATCAGAGAGTTGTAATCGTCTAGTCGCGCTCCAGTGCAGCGTATCAATCGTCACCTGGCCCATCACGAGCAACGGAGACAACAGCAGCAACAGGAGTAAACGTATCATAGCAGCCAAAAGAAGTAACGTGTAAAATTAGAAATAAGTAACTTATAATAAAGCACTTAGTTTTAATTCAAATTCAAAAAGAGTTCATAAAACTCATCATTAGCCAGTAATCGATAAACTTAATGTTTGATTCCGTGACCATAAATGAATACACATCATCACCTTACGCCAATACTAACAAAAAGTATGCAAAAAAGCGCGGCTCCGTTACCAGAACCGCGCCCATCAGAACAGGGATTTATTGGATTTAACTGACCGACTATGATTTTATAGATAAATACCTCTTCGAAGCGAAAAACAAAAATCTGATTAATCCATAAATCTGTTAAATCCTGGTTCAGACTAGTATCGATACATTTCCGATTTGAACGGACCTTCAACCGATACGCCAATGTAATCGGCTTGCTCTTTCTCTAGCGGCTCCAGTTTAGCACCAACGTGTGCCAGGTGCAGAGCCGCTACTTTTTCGTCCAGAATTTTGGGGAGTACGTACACTTTGTTTTCGTACTTTTCTGAATTTGCCCACAGTTCAAGCTGAGCCAGCGTTTGGTTCGAGAAAGAACATGACATTACAAAGCTGGGGTGCCCCATGGCGCAACCAAGATTCACGAGACGACCTTCGGCCAGCACGATGATTTCTTTGCCATCGACTTCGTACATATCCACTTGTGGTTTGATCTGGCTCTTGGCATGACCGTAGTTTTCGTTCAACCAGGCCATATCAATTTCATTATCAAAGTGACCGATGTTACACACAACGGCTTTGTCTTTCATCACTTTGAAATGACGCCCTTTGATAATGTTGACGTTACCCGTAGCCGTTACGAAAATCTGAGCGCGGGTAGCCGCTTCATCCATCGGAACAACTTCGTAGCCATCCATAGCTGCCTGAAGCGCGCAGATTGGGTCGATTTCGGTAACCAGTACGCGGCAACCTGCACCCCGTAGAGACTCAGCCGAACCTTTACCTACATCACCATAACCTGCTACAACGGCTACTTTACCAGCCAGCATCAGGTCAGTTGCCCGACGAATCGCGTCGACAAGCGACTCACGACAGCCGTATTTATTATCGAATTTCGACTTAGTTACCGAGTCATTTACATTGATGGATGGCAGGTGGAGCGTACCGTTTTTCATCCGCTCATACAGCCGGTGAACACCCGTTGTGGTTTCTTCCGACAAACCTTTGATGCCTTGGATTAACTCTGGATATACGTCGAAAACCATATTTGTCAGGTCACCACCGTCGTCCAGAATCATGTTAAGTGGCTTCCGATCTTCGCCAAAGAACAGCGTTTGTTCGATACACCAGTTGAACTCTTCTTCGTTCATCCCTTTCCAGGCATAAACTGGAATACCCGCAGCAGCGATAGCAGCCGCAGCGTGATCCTGAGTCGAGAAAATATTGCAGGAAGACCAGGTTACTTCAGCACCTAATTCTACCAACGTTTCAATCAATACAGCGGTCTGGATCGTCATGTGCAGGCAGCCGGCCACACGAGCACCAGCAAGAGGCTTGGATGGGCCGTATTCAGCACGCAGGGCCATTAGTCCTGGCATTTCGGCTTCAGCTAGCCGGATTTCCTTGCGGCCCCACTCGGCCAATGCGATGTCCTTTACCTTATAGGGGACGTAAGTTGAGGTTTGCATAGATGTACAATTTTCGGTTTATAGCCATAGACAACCTTTCCAGATCGTCAATACCAACCAGGTTGACTTCTTAGTAAAATACAAAATTAGACGACATTCGGTAGAAAGACTAATAATAACTATGCCAATCTTATTTTAAGGCAACGATGGCCTCTATTTCAATTAATACATCTTTATCATATAAGCCCTGAACCCCGACATACGTACTGGCTGGCGGATTCGGACCTACAATGTATTGACGCCTTACTTCCCGAACGATACTAATTCGCTCAGGGTCGGTATTTACAACATAGGCAGTTAATTTTATAACATCCGCAAACGTAGCCCCAATAGCGGCTAGTGCTGTTTTAAGATTTTCATGCACAAGCTGGGTCTGTGCCTTAAAATCGCTTTTATGCAGGATTTCACCTTGTTCATTCGCCGAAACCTGACCTGAAATATAAGCAATCCGGTTCGCCTGTGTTACGACGACTTGCGTGTAGTTTTTAGACGTAGGTAAGCCCAGTGGATTAATATATTGCTGTTGCTGAGCTGATAAATCAGAAGCTAAAATCAACAAGAAAAATAGAATGAATACCTGAAGAAAATGGCGCATACGCTGTTGTGTTTATAACAAATCTATCAATTCAACCTCTAAAACAATGGATACGATTACCATCATTCCCTACTCACCAATTTATCAACCTGATTTCAAACGACTAAATCTAGAATGGATTTCGCGCTATTTCAAAGTAGAACCGCATGATATTGAGCAGCTCGATCATCCAGAAGAGCACGTATTGCCAAACGATGGCCAGATTTTTTTTGCCAAGATCAACGACGAAATAGTTGGCTGTGTAGCAATGGTTAATATGGGCGAATCCGGTTTTGAACTTGCCAAAATGGCGGTTTCACCTTGTGCGCAAGGGAAAGGTATTGGCAGGAAGCTTTGTCTGGCGGCTATTGATTATGCAAAACAACTTGGCATAAAGACGGTATGGCTCGAGTCGAATCGGATACTTACTCCTGCCCTAACAATGTATGCCAGTGTAGGTTTCCGCGAAGTCCCCAGTGTGCCAACGCCGTATAGTCGGGCTGATATTCGGATGGAAATGCAGTTACCATAAGCGCGGTCATTACGGCTCGCTGCTACGTATACGAGCTAATTTGCCGTCCATTGTAGTCATTAGCACTTCCTTATCACTGAGCGGAAATACCCGATTAACCATCGCATTGGAAAGTTTATGCGCCCAAACTAGTTGCTTCGTCTGGCGATCGATTGCGTACAATATACCATCGTCAGTAGGGACAAAAATGGTGCCTTTTCGTTCGACAATGGGTGATGGACTAATTTCTGAACCGTACTGCAAGTTCACAAACCACTCAGGTTGGGTGGTATTGGAGCGGGTTGATAGCGCCCAAACACTATCGGCCATACATTTGACATACATCAGTGAGCCATCTTCTGATAGCCCACTGGCTTCGAAACCTTTATGCAGATTCGATTTCCAGATTTCCTGACCCGTAGCGGCATCTAAGGCTGTAACGGTACGGTCGGGAGTTTGTAGAAAAAGGCGTCCATCAGTCAACAAAGGAATACAAGCTGCGGGTGAAAAATTGCGCAATTTGTTGTTTGTCCATGTCCAGGCAGGTTGGCCTGTTTTTTTATTTAACGCATAGAACATAGAGCCCCACGAACCAAAATAAACACGCTGCTTATCAGCCACCGGAACCGATTCGACAAAACCTTTTACATCATTGAATGTCCATTTTGTTGAGCCATCCTTAAGCGATAGTGCGCGGAATTTCCCTTCCGAACTACCGATGTAAACGGTGTTACCATCAATCAGTGGACAGGCGACAATAGGCTGATTAGTCTCCTGTTTCCAGATTAATGAACCATCGCGTTTATCGACGCAATAAATGGTTCCGTCGCTCGATGCAATAACGACTTTCTTTTTGTGTAAAGCAGGTGTTGCATAAACCTTTCCATTTGTTTTAAAACGCCATTTTTCCGACCCATCAGCCAGCGATAGCGCGACGAGTTGCCCTTCTGTATTTGGGTATAGACAAAGTTTTTTATCAGCAATAATTCCTCCCCCAATATCACTGTTATCCTGCTTTTCCCAGACCCGACTCACGGTTTTATACTGATCGTTCACTTGATACGATGGGCGAGGATATTGCTTTTTATCCTGATTAAAATGGTGATTGGTCAAGGCAATGGTTCGCCAGGGGGCAGCCGTCTGGCCAGATTGATCGCCAACAGTTGGTGTGCGTGTGGCAAACGACATCGTATCGTTTTGAATCGTCACGAGATTATAGCCGCCAACTGCGTCTTTTGCCCGAAGATTCGAGCGGCCCATTGTTCCGGGGATACCTTCAAAATCCAGCTTTTGATTGGCGTGTCCGTGTCCGCAGAGAGCGGCCTGTACGTTTGTTTTTTTGATTTCGTCAATAATCAGATACCAGTTCGACAGTGAATTATCGAGCGGATAATGATTCATAAAAATGACGGGCCGGTCTGTATTCTTAAGCTTATCAACTTCCGAACGTAGCCACAACACATCTTCACGACTTACCAAACCGGGCGACATCCGCATATTTGGCCCACTACCGCAACCGATGAACCGATACTTTCCAAAATCAAATGAAAAGTGTTCAGCACCAAATACTTTTCTAAAACTATTGCATCCATTCTCCGACCATTTGGTATCGTGGTTACCGGGAAAAATATACCACTTCTTCGTTAAGCCATCGAGAACGCGTTTGGCTTCGGCAAATTCCCTATCAGATCCATAATCTGTGACATCGCCCGTGAATACAACGAAGTCGACATTGGGAAGTGCGTTAATGTCACTTACCGTTCGTTGCAAATCCTCGATTGCTGTTTCAGGCGCGCCGATGTGGGTATCGGTCACAAAAGCAAACCGGATGGGTTGAGCCAATCCGGTTTGATAAACAAGTAGAATCAGAAAAGCCGAAATGAGTTTATGCATATTAGTAGAAAACCGTTAGCTACAAACGACATCACAACCCTAAAAGGCCTTGGAGACCTTTTAGGTTTCCTTACTGCTTTTTAGCCATCTCTTTAGGCCAGACGTAGTCAAATTTATTGTTGATCGGCGCGCCAAAGTAGTTGACATTCAGGTAATCTAGTCGCTTGTTATGGATAGCCAACCGTTTGTTGAAATCATCCAGATTTTTCCCCTCCAAAGGTGTCCAGGCCGTTTCAGCGACCGCGATTAAACGGGGATATGTCATATATTCAACGTAGTGCGTTGTGGGTAAGTATTCCGACCAGATGTTTGCTTGCACACCAAGTACATGTTTCGCCTGATCAGCGGTTAAGCTATCGGTTACCGAGGGATTGAAACTGTACACTTTTTCGAGTGGCAACAAACCGCCGATAGCTACGGGTTGCGTTTTGGGGTCAGCCTGATAATAATCGAGATAGCAATAGGTGGTTGGGCTCATCACCACATCGTGATTCTGTCGGGCAGCAGCAATGCCACCGTTTACACCCCGCCAACTCATGACCGTTGCATTTGGCGATAGGCCACCTTCCAGAATTTCATCCCAGCCAATAATCCGACGACCTTTTGCCGTCACAAATTTGTCGATGCGCTGAATGAAATAACTCTGGAGCTCGTGCTCATCTTTCAGACCTTTTTGTTTCATCAGTTCCTGACAAAACTTGCTTTGTTTCCATTCTTTCTTAGGGCATTCGTCACCACCGATGTGAATGTATTTGCTCGGAAAAATGTCCATCACTTCCGATAATACGTTCTCAAGAAACGTAAAGGTTTCTTCGCGCGGAAATAGTACATGGTCATGCACACCCCACGTATTCGAAACTGGGGCAACCTGATCGGGGTTGGCGCCCAATTCAGGATATACCGATAACACAGCAACAGAATGGCCCGGCATTTCAATTTCAGGAATCACCGTGATGAACCGATCTTTCGCGTATTTAACAATCTCACGGGCGTCATCCTGCGTATAAAAACCTCCATATGGTTTATCATCATATTTGCGATCGCGGTAATGCCCTACCATCGTCGACGGACGTATCGATGCGTATTTGGTCAGTTCAGGATACTTTTTGATTTCGATGCGCCAGCCCTGATCCTCGGTCAAATGCCAGTGAAACACATTCATTTTATGAAGCGCCAACAGATCGATGTATCTTTTTACAAACTCGACAGGATAAAAATAACGTCCGGCATCAAGCATTGAACCACGATAGCCGTAGCGAGGTTTATCGTCAATTGCACAGGCTGGTATCGTCCACGTAACGCCATCTACTTTTGTGGGGCTGAAAACCGCAACCGGCATCAATTGCAGCAACGATTGAACTCCGTAGAAGTAACCCTGTGGTTTCTCTGCCGAAATCACGATTTGCTTAGGCGATACCGTTAGCGTATAACCTTCTTCACCTAATTTCCCGCCACTGGCTGGCACAAATGAAATGCCTTTTCCGGATGTACCATTTTTAACCATCGGTGCCGAGCCCGTTGATTTTGTCAGTTGATCGGCCAATAGCTGAGCAATCCGGCGCACTTCCGGATCATTGACCGCTACGTTGATAATCGGTTTGGCCGGTAAGGTATAAGCTCCGCTACGTGTCTCTAAATGAGTGGGTTTCGGCAGTATAGCATAGGTGGCTGTTTGGGCGTGGAGAGCCTCCGTCGCAAGCCTTAGAAGTAATAAGCAAACAAGTAGTTTTTTCATGGAAAAGAGTTATGGCGTTTGTTCCACAAAACTACGTGCTGTTTGAATCGGGCGTAAAGGAAACCCAAGCCTACAGCCGCAAAAGCCTGTCTGTGTTACGTCAGTTGATTCTGGAAAGATGGCTAGAATTAGGGCAAAACAAGGCTCCACTAGCAGAATTGCCCTAAACAATAGCTTAGGAGAGCAATTGCGAAAACGTTTGCGCATTTTCAGCATTTTTTATTAGAAACATTATCGCAGATAAGGGGCTAAGACTTTGGCCCAGCGTTCGTACCCTGCAGGAAGCATATGCAGGCTATCTGATTTGTACAATTCTGGAATAGACTGACCGTTTTTCTGTACCATGACCGGACCTATATCCACAAATTGCGTTTTGCGTTGTTTGGCTAGAAAATCTTTAATCAGCCGATTGGCAATGTCCATTTCAGGAAAATATTTCCGGCGAGATGGACTGGGTTTCAAGGAAATAAAGGTGAATATCGCATCAGGCGATTTCTTACGAACATGCTCAAACAAAGCGACAAACCGCTCAAAGGTCTTTTGTCCCGATACTCCAGCAGCTACATCGTTCTCGCCAGCGTATAAAACAATCTGTTTGGGATTGTAAGGTGTGATAATTCGATCTGCATACTGCAATACGTCGGGTAACTGGGAACCGCCAAAACCACGTTGAAGGGTCGTTTTATTCGGGAAATAATTAGCCAGATTCTCCCACAACCGAATAGATGAACTTCCGGTAAAGACAATCGGACGTTGTGGTGGTTTTGAGACTTTATCAGCTTTTTCAAATGCCTGAATTTCGCCTTCAAAGCGATTGTCCTGCGCGAATAAGCAGAACGGGAGGAGAATTAGAAGTAGGTATCGCATTACAGAAATAGGGCTGTGATTTCATCTAAAAGGCATAAACTGTTTCAAACTCATCCCCTGAGTAGCTATTTATTACCAGATCAATCCGCCATCTGACGTCAAAAACCGATTTGAGTAAAAATGCAAAAACGGTAGCGAGGCCTCGCTACCGTTTTTGATACTATCAAAATCCTCTTACTTCCAATCGCAATCGGGCGAAAGCCACTCCTGACCTGAGTCGATAGGCATTCCATCGGGCGGTGTTTGCGAATTGGTTGGTTTCAAATCCGCTACATTTCCTTCGGCCCGCCGAATCTGATCAAGTGCAAACAAATGATGAGCAGCTACTTTAGGATTTGTAGCTGGCGCACTCAATTTCGATTTTATCTGACTGATTTTCAATAAAGCAATCGCCCGTACTTGTGCGGTTCCTTCCTGATTATTTGCCAGATCGATTAGCTTCTGCAAAAGCAATTTATCTGTCAGGCGTTTCACTTCAGCCTGATAGCCGTCAGCGGGATCAGCTTTATACCAGGTAGCGGCCAATAATTGATCGAGCATACCTTCTAAGCTAAGTTGCGCTGGATCCAGAGCAGATTGAGCAACCAGCCGACTTACACGTTCCGAATTCATTAGCATTTGAAGTGTCATACCAGCAGCCGCTTCTGGCGCAGCCATCGGGTCGAACGAGAGTCCCGTTCGACGTTTGAATACTTCCCGAGGATTTGGATCGTACCGGAATGGATGGGGAGGAATCAAGGCTTGAATTGATTTCGGAACGGCCAAAAATGTAGGGTCAATTGTAATCAGCAACGCATCCAGCGCCCGTTTCTGCTCCGCAACCGGAACTGTCGACACAACAGGTTGTCCGTCTCCACGAAGTGCATTTGTATAGATTTGTCCACCAACAACTTTTGACGCAGCTTCAACCTGATATCGGTGAAACATATACATCGGTACTAGAACTTCTTCAAGCGTCGCCATCGGCGTTCCAACCGGAATTTTTTTCTCGGTGAAATTGGCCAAGGCCACTCGCCGAACATCGGTTACGCGCTTCAATTCGTCAACGGCATTCATACCATTATCCCACAAGTGCGTGGCCGGATGTACTGAGCCTTCAGGGCGGGCATCTTTATCGGTCAAGAAAGTTAGGCCGGAATTATGCATATCATTGACGATTTTATCCAGCGCCTGTTTTTCGTCAGCTCCAGTGGGGAATTGTTCGTAGCCATACCGGATGCTCCATTTGTCGTAGGCACCAATTCCTTTCGCATAAGCGTCTGAGATATCAATGCTGGCCCCTTTTACTTTCGCAACCATCGTTGGATAGTCCATAACTGACGCCCGGCCAAACGTTCCTCCACCCTGTGCGCTGGCGATGTAATTATGTGGCAATCCAAGCGTATGGCCAACCTCATGCGCAGCCAGTTGCCGAAGCCGCTCAATAGACATCTGCATCATCAAATCAGTAGCTGGGGCCGTAGCACCCGCATAATCGCCAATCAATCCCTGAGCAATCAGATAATCCTGCCGAACCCGTAGTGATCCCAGAGTCACTTTTCCTTTAATGATTTCACCTGTACGTGGATCGCTGACGCTCGTGCCATAGCTCCAGCCCCGTGTCGAACGGTGCACCCATTGCACCAGATTATAGCGGATATCCATCGGATCGGCATCGGCAGGAAGCAGCTTCACTTGAAACGCATCCTTGTAGCCAGCCGCTTCAAATGCCTGATTCCACCAGGCCGTCCCTTCCATCAGCGCCGACCGGATTGGCTCGGGCGTACCAGGATCAATGTAATAAACGATAGGTTTAACCGCTTCACTGACAGCTGCCGAGGGATCTTTTTTCTCTAGACGATGTCGGGAAATATACCGCTTCATAATCGGCTGACTTACTGGCGTTGCGTAATCGAAATATTCGATACCGCCATAGCCGATCCGTGGATCAAAAACACGGGGTTTGTAATTATTATCAGGTAATTGGACGAACGAAACATGCTGATGAATAGTCACTGCTGTAGGAGTCGGCACAACATCTCGCAAATAAGCCCCCGGATTTTCACCCGTCAGCGTAAGAATGGTTTCGAACTCCGTATTTTGGGGAAATGCTTTTGTGCGGGGTAAATACATGGCGCAGCGCGACGGATCGATTCGGAAAGCTCCTTGGCGAGTCCGGGTGATTGCTTGAACGGCACCAACGGCATCCTGCATTAGGAAGGGCGTTAAATCAACTAAAACCTTCCCTCCTTCTTCGGCGGCAACATCGAATCCGACATGTACTGACTTGGCAAACGACTCTTCAACAGCCCGTCGCTCCAGTGGGTCATTACTAAGGGCACGGTACGAATAATTGGGTTCGATCATCAGCACTTTTGGGCCGCTTCGCTGGAATTTAACAATATGCTCCTGCCCCAATCGACCTCTGTCCAATCCAATATCGTTAGAGCCAACACCTTGCGCCAGCGATGGATAATAGAGAATCTCCGTATCGAATTTGTCGATTTCGAGCCAAATTTTGCCTTTTTTCGCATCCCAGTAATACGTCATGTAACCAGGATTCCGCTCCATGCCATTCGTAAACGTAGCAATGGTTGCAGTCCCGCCCCCGCCACCCGTAGGTGCCTGCGCAGCAAGTTGATAAATTGGGATAAGTACAAGTGAGAGAAGTGTAAATACGGCTTTTTTCATATAATTCAGGTTTGTTCTTTATGAGGTAGCTTTTTGTCATCCTGACAAAGGAAGGATTTCATTGATTCCTAACACACAAGCAAGGATAGGTTAAGATCCTTCCTTCGTCAGGATGACAAAATGGTAATGTTATGGATAATCGATTATTCTTTATTTACCGCTACTGACTTTACTCGATTTTCCCTCATCCAGTTGCTTGATCAGTTCTTTTACAGCTACGTCCAGTTGTGTATTCTGATCTGTGTAGCTTTCTCCGATTGGCCGCGATACAGCTATATCAACAGGACGTGGAGCCAACTCCATATTTTTACCGGCATTATCAGTAATTCGAATGAATGGCAGACGTATTGAGGAACCATCGATCAGTTGAGCGGCTGAGGTATAGATAATCCACCCGCCAGTCGGCTCACCTACTACTTTACCTAGTTTTAGCGACCGATAGCCTTCTGTGAAATCTTCGGCATCAGAAAGCGAGTGCTGATTGGTAACTAGAATTGTGGGTTTTTCCAGCGCCCGTTGCCCAAGCTGTGTACGGGCAGGTGATGCTGGTAAGCCGCGAGGAGTCATGGTCATGTACCCTTTGCGGGCAAATACATCAATGGCGTAAGCATTTACAAATCCGCCATTATTATTACGAACATCGACGACAACGCCATCTTTGGCATGATTGTCAGCATCCAGATCAATATATAATTGATTCAGCGATTCAGCCGACATATCGAACATATGCACGTAACCCAATCGACCACCGCTAGCTTTCGCTACATAATCGCGCTGTTGCTGAACCCACTGTTTGTAAAGAAGCCCTTTTTCGGTTGCTAAATTGACAGGCAATACGTTTACCTCTTTGGGAGTTGCAGTAGGTGCGGAAGCTATTGATAGCGAAACCCGGTGATTGATTTTATTACTCAGTAAGTCATCCAGATTGGTATTGGCATCAATCGTTTTTCCATCGACTGCTACTAGATAATCGCCTGGTTTAATTGATCCAGCAAGCGCCGTTGGCCCCAGTTCCACGACTTCAGTGATGAGCAATTTGCCAGTCGTTTCATAGGTAATGCGGTCAAATCGCAAACCAAGTCGACCGGTTGTAATATCAATTGACCCCTGTGGCCCCGAAACGCCCGAGTGCGACGCGTTTAATTCACCAACCATCAGGCTCAGCAACCGACGTAGCTCATCCGGCGTACGGGCTCCAGCCGCGAATGGTTCGTAAGCATTCCGAACACCCGACCAGTCAGCACCGTGAAACTCCGAATCGTAGAACCCTTTGTTTTGCACATCCCAGGCTTGACGGAATACCTGAATTTTTTCCGTCGAAAAATCAACGTCCATTTCTGCCGTTACGCTCAACGGACGAGGTTCGCGCCGTTCCAGCGAAATCGACTGAATACGTCCCTGTTCCAGATAATACACCTCTTTCCCATCCGCCGTAAACTGGGCATTGCTTTTCTGGCCGGGCGTGGTGGTGAGTTGACGAGCAACACTTCGCTCGGCACTTCCCTCATCAAGCGAGTAGGTATATAAATTCTGCCGCCCGGCTACACTGGCCACTATCAGAAGCGTTTTCCCATCCTTGCTAATCGACTGCGCATCTACTTCGATTCCAATTGGCAATAAGCTTAGTCGCTGACGGATTCCCTCAAAAACAATACTCGTGGCTTCTTTCCCGGCGGCTTTTGGTTTTGCCGATGCGCCTGTATCACGCGGAGTTGCTTTTTCGGTTGTAGCAGGAGGAGTTGAAGGCGTTGCCGGACGCATTGTGCGGGGCACCTCTTCGTTGAACAAATCCCGGAATTGATCTTCCTTGAACTTAGGTAATCGCGGAACCAGATCTACACGGGCGATCTGCGCAGTTTCAGTACGCTGATTCGTTCCAAAAAGAATGTATTTCCCGTCTGGACTCCAGTTTACGTTGCCGCCAAAGGTATTAGCCAGAAAACTAATGGGCTGGCTTTCTCCTCCGGCTGATGGTACTACCCATACATTGCGGAATGTTTTGGTACCATAAGCGGCAAACGCCAACCATTTCCCATCCGGTGACCAGGTTACAGTGCCTGAACCTGTAAACGGTGGTCGACCCAAATAGCCTTTATATACCGTCCGATCTTTTTTCGTACTCAACTCCAGTATTTTTAACTCCAGCCCATTCCGCAGAAAAGCTACTGACTGACCATCCGGCGAAACTACTGGAGATGCATCATCCTGCTGCCCATTTGTTAACTGTGTTTCGGTCTGGCTTGAAAAATCATACTGATACAGATTAGCCGTTCCGTTACGCGTGCTGATATATAATAAGGTACGACTGTTGGGCGTCCAGGCTAGCTGCGATTCTAACGCCGGACTGTTGCTTACCCGAACCGCATCACCCCCATCTTTTGACGAAGCAGCAAATACTTCTCCATGCGCTGTAAACGCTACTTTTTTCCCATCGGGCGAAACGACCAAATCCCGAAATTGACTCGTTAGTTTTACATGATCGACAGATGAACCAGCCGCTGCGCCCCGCAATTTAATAGCAACCGGAGCCGCCTGTTTGCTGGCTATATCGTACTTCCAGAGTTGGAAATCACGCTCAAAAACAATCGCTTTACCATCATGAGAAATTGACGGCCAAAGCACCCGCCCGTCTTTAAACGAAGTCAGCATTGAGGCTTGGCCTTTTACTGGCTTTGACCAAAGATTCTGGCTGCCGCTCTTATCCGACATGAAATAAATCGCTTGTCCATCTGGACTCCAAAGCGGCCATAATTCTTTCGCTCCACCTTCTGTCAGACGCTCATACGCAGGTTTATCACCTTTTTTCGTCCCAATTTTACAGGTCCATATCTCGGATTGATCGAGATGGCTGCTGCCTTTACGCCACCATTGAGCCGCAGCAATCCCCCGGGCGGAGAAAGCCAGCGTCGTTCCATCAGGCGAAGGCGTACCGAAAAATTCACTGGCGTACCGATCTGCCGTAACAGGCATAGGCGTTCCTCCTGTAATAGCCACCCGGTAGATATCGTTCATCCCCGCAATGTCCCGACTGGTCGATTGGAAATACACCATCTTGCTATCATTCGACCAGGCTGTAAGACTTTCCGCACCATCGTCGTAGGTCAATCGCCGAAGAGAACCGGTTTCCAGCGTCAGCAAATAGATATCGCCATTTCCGGATCGTGTTGAGCCAAAGGCCAGATATTTACCATCGGGCGAATAGAGTGGACGGGTTTCGTTGTCCGCGTGTGCAACAAGCAAACGTGCTTCCCCACCAGTAGCGGGTACTGTCCATATGTCTCCTCCCGATATAAAAGCAATTTCTCGTCCATCCGGTGATAGTGCAGGCTCGGCAAAGGCGAATTTGGGTGTCGGTGAGTTCGATTGGGCCGAACTAATCCGGCTGATAGTAAGCCCGACAATCAATAGTCGAGCAAAAAGCTTTACGCGTCTGGTCGTATACATACGGCGATAAACAGGAAAGTTTGTTGAAAAAAGCAGGGTAGGTAACCAAAATAGAAAAACAAAAATAAGATTTAAGTTTTTCTGTGCAGAAGGAAACATAATTTTGTTTTACCTCAGAAATGAGAATAAAACAAAAAGCCTGTTATTTAGAAGTAGGCTTACAGTCCCACATCTGAATAACAGGCTTTTTACATTAGGTTCTGAAGGTTAACCTATGCCACCGTTAACGCAAGCGATTTGAATCGCGTACCAGTTTTTCATCCCGACGAATAAATCGATTAGCCAATGCATTGAAAACAAGCGAAGCAATAATTGCGTAAAAACCGATTAAAAACTCACCCTGAGAACTAGGATCGCCATAAGCTTTACCAACGTAAAGCGTCCGATACAGTATAATCCCCATAATCGCTGTTAGCATTAATGCATTAGCTGCACACAAAGCGGTCTGAGTCAATCGATTACGGTATTGAAAGATGGCATACAGCGACGTCAAGGCTACCAAACTAATTAATAAAGCTAAGTACCAGATTGTGTTTGCATAGGTCGTAACTCCCTCCTGCTGACTATATTGCAGGGCTGTTAAATGTGCCATTTCTGGCGATTTTGGTCCGGCTTTTTCCCAAATAGGCGTTGATAAGGCGACACCCATAGCTACGGCAATAAGAAACAAAAATATTGTCTGAACGCGTTGAATCATTGTTTTTAATGGATAATGAAAACTGCTACCAGATTAGGAAGTCGTATATATTTTATTCGCCTGTTCCCTCATCCAGTAAACTCAGGGCAAAAATAGCCCAAAAACTCATAGTTTATGAATGCAGATGTTCGTCTCATAGTTACAGCCGACGGTTCGCATACCGCTATCAACCAAATTCTGGATAAAACCTACCACTCAATACATGGCGCGTATCAGGAATCCCAACGAGTATATATCGAATTGGGCCTACTGGCCGCTTTCGAGAAATTCAAGGATGCTGAACTACACGTTTTTGAGATGGGCTTCGGCACGGGGTTAAACGCATTATTGACTGCTCATGAAGCTATTAAACACCAGCGTCGGGTGTTCTACACAGCAATTGAAGCCTATCCGATGTATCTTGACGATGCGCACCAACTCAATTATGATGAACAACTCGGGACTAATTATCTGAAAAGCTTACATGAATCGCCCTGGAATCAGCCTGTCGTTATTAACCCATATTTTACGATTACTAAGCTAAACGGTCATTTGCAGGATTATACGCCTACCGAGCCATTTCACCTGATCTATTATGATGCTTTTGCGCCCACCGCGCAACCGGAACTCTGGACGGCTGAAATCTTCGAGAAAATAGCGCGTTTATTGCTCCCAAATGGCATATTGACTACGTATTGTTCAAAGAGTTATGTGCAAAAAAATCTGCGCTCGGCTGGCCTGATTGTTGAAAAACATCCCGGCCCTCCGCACAAGCGCGATATTCTACGAGCCCTAAAACCTGCCATTTAATCAACAAATGCGATTTTATCGCTAATTTTATTGTCTGCCGTACGTTACTATCTAAAACAACAACTTGTATGAACCGTCTGATTCTGTTTTTCGCTGCTTTTGTTTTGCTGACAATCAGCGCGTTCCGAACGACGCTCCCAGTAGGGCCATCAGCCGTCGCAACCGGTACACCGGAACGCACTAAACCTGCCGAGGGAAAACATATTAAATGGCTGACCATTCAGGAAGCCTATGTTCTTACCCAAAAGAAGCCTAAGAAATTTGTTGTCGACGTCTATACTGACTGGTGTGGCTGGTGTAAAGTAATGGATCGGGAGACATTTTCAAAGCCCGCCATTGTCGATTATGTCAATGAGAATTACTATGCCGTTCGATTCAATGCCGAACAAACAGCCGATGTAACGCTGGGAAAGCAGACGTTTAAATACATCAGCGGAGGTAGCCGAGGAGTACATGAATTGGCAGCTGCCTTGCTCAAAAATCAAATGAGCTATCCAACGACGGTGTTTCTGGATGAGAAATTCAATCTGATCCAACCGATTGCGGGTTATCTGGAGCCACGGACATTCCACCAGATTATTACGTATTTCGGAAATGATTACCATCAGAAAGAGCCTTTCGATAAATATAAAGCTGGCACATATACCCGGGATTATCAAGCCTCGCTGGCCGGGAAGTAAGCATTAATTCTAACCATAACGCGGGTAGAAATCTACGCTCAGTAGTTCTAATAATATAGCTACTGACTGACGTAGGTTTCTACCCGCGTTTGTATTTTTGCAACCTTAACTCAGTTTTTCTTACCATGAATAAGCACTTAGCTTATAGCTTCATCGCAGTACTTATCATTAGTCTGGCGGCAGCCATCGCTCCGCGGAAATTCATCGACCCGCAAAATATGGATATGTCCGTAAAGCCGGGCGACAATTTTTATCAATATGCTAATGGCAACTGGCTTCGTCAGAATACAATCCCAGCGTCAAAAACCTCGTGGGGTAGCTTTAACGAGTTACAGCAAAAATCCATTGATGCCATAAAGTTGCTGCTCGAAGATGCGGCAAAAACCACAACCAAAGGGCGTTTATACCAAATGGTTGGTGATTTTTATACTAGTGGCATGGATAGCCTGACGATTGAAAAACGTGGCTTTGATCCGATCAAACCCGATCTGGCACGAATCGACAAGGTAAATACGAAGATGGCCTTTCTGGATGAACTGGCTTATCAACGAACGCAGGGCAACGGGATGCTCTTCGGTTTTGGCATTACCCAAGATCGTAAAAATGTTACGAATTATTTGCCGCAATTCAGCCAGGGTGGTACAACGCTTCCCGACCGAGATTACTACCTAAAAACTGATGCCCGAAGCGTTAAAATTCGGGATGCCTATCGCGATCATCTGACCAAAATGATGGCCTTGATTGGTGAAGAACCAACCCAGGCTTCGCAGGACGCCGACATTATTATACGTGTCGAAACAGCGTTGGCAAAAGCGCAAATGGCTCGTGTTGAAATGCGTGACCCTTACAAAACGTATAATAAACTGACCGTTGCCAAATTCAGTCAATTAACACCGGGTATTAATTGGGCGGATCAACTGACGAAATATGGCGTCAAAGCACAGGATACGGTATTAGTCCAAAGTCCCGCTTTTTTCCGGTCGCTCGATAGTTTGGTAGCAGCCACACCTATTGAAGAATGGCGCACTTATATCCGCTGGAACATTTTGAAAGGTTCAGCTCCTTATTTAAGCGATGCATTTGTCAAGCAGAATTTTGCCTTCTCAAAAGTCCTGACGGGACAAAAAGAACAAACTCCTCGTTGGCAACGTGTCGGTAGACTAATTGATGGTTCGCTCGGTGATTTGCTTGGACAGCTCTACGTTCAGAAGTACTTCAAGGCGGAAGCTAAACAACGCATGCTTACGTTGATAGATAACCTGGAGGCTTCCTATAAAGAGCACATCAAAAATCTTGACTGGATGAGTGAGGAGACCAAAAAGAAAGCATTGGTAAAGCTATTGGCCTTCAAACGTAAAATCGCGTATCCTGATAAATGGAAGAGCTATGATGGCGTTGTGGTTGCTCAAAACGATTTCTATAGTAACGTAAAATCGGTGGAGAAGTGGCAATACAACTACATGATTAACCGCTTAGGGAAACCAGTTGACAAAACCGAGTGGGGAATGACGCCACCGACTGTAAATGCATACTACAGCCCGGTCAATAACGAAATTGCTTTCCCAGCCGCTATCCTACAATTCCCATTTTTCGATTTTGAGGCTGATGATGCGGTTAATTACGGGGGCATTGGCGCCGTAATTGGTCACGAAATGACGCACGGATTCGATGATTCAGGACGCCAATATGATTCAGACGGAACGCTTCGGGATTGGTGGACAAAAACGGATGCCGAAAATTTCAAAAAGCGTGCTGATCAAGTAAAAGAGCAGTTTTTCGGCTTCAAAGTTCTCGACTCGATTAAAGTAAACGGACAATTAACCCTGGGCGAAAACCTGGCTGATTTAGGTGGTCTAGCGATCGCTTACGATGCGTTCAAAAAGACAACGCAGGGCCAATCGAAAGGTAAGAAAAGTTTGATTGACGGCTTTACGCCTGACCAACGGTTTTTCCTGTCGTGGGCACAAGTTTGGCGGATTAATGTCCTCCCGGAAACGCAGGCTCAGCTGATTATGACTGATCCACACGCACCCGGCCTTTATCGATGTAATGGTCCGCTCTCGAATATTAATGCATGGTATCAGGCATTTAACGTTCAACCCGGCGATAAAATGTACAAAAAGCCTGAAGACCGCATTAAGGTTTGGTAAGTTGATTGGCCTTCAAGTTCCTATTTGTCAATATACTTCATACTTCCAGAACAGGTAGGAACTTGAAGGCTAAAACTTTACTCGCTGAACCCTTAACCTTTCTACTATGACTCGTTTACACTGGTGCATTAGTTGCCTAGTGCTTCTAGCGGTAGCCTGCCAGACAAAACCGAAGCAGGAAGCTGAAACACCTACGACTTCAGGTACACAAGTTCATGAAGATAGTCTCCTGGCTCTGGCAACTCGTCCTGGCCCCGATGCCCCTCGTTCAGCGGCTGATCGGTTAGTTCGCGCACTCTATTTTGAACACAACAAAACCGAAAATCCGCTACGCGAAACGAAGGATCGAACACTCGTCGATCAATTTTTTGCGAAGCCAACTGCCGATATTATCTGGTCAGATGCGCAGAAATCCTCTCCTAAAGTCAATCGGTCTAAAGTGAATCTGCTCTATAATTCGGCAGATGCTGCGATCAAAAAAACCTGGGTGGAAGCCGCAGCTATTGGCGGGTCGAAATCAGTCGTTTATGTTACGTTTTTGAATAACAACAAACCCGAAGATGTTCGGGTTGAACTGGATCAGATAACAGGAAATCGCTGGCGAATCACGGATATAATTTATCCAGATAAGAAGCGACTGACCGAATTGTTAAAATGATCTCTCCTGATCGTATAAATTATTTTTAGAGCATTTGTTGACAACACGGCAAAAACGTGTAATTTTGCAACTCCAAACCGGAAACGGGGCGGAAAATGTTCTTTAACAGAGATTTTTTGGGGAGTTTCCAGAGTGGCCAAATGGATCAGACTGTAAATCTGCTGGCGTACGCCTTCGGAGGTTCGAATCCTCCACTCCCCACAAAAAAAGTCGCAAGTTGACAGTCAGTAGTCAATAGTATTTTGCTCAACAGCTTACTATCGTCTTAAGACTAACGACTATTGACTTCTTTTTTGCGGAAGTAGCTCAATTGGTAGAGCGATAGCCTTCCAAGCTATAGGTTGCGGGTTCGAGACCCGTCTTCCGCTCAATGAAGTTTGCAGTTTACTATTTTGGTCAAATGCTTTCGGGCAACTACAAACAGTAAACTGAAAACTTTTTTGCCGTTATAGCTCAGCGGTAGAGCACTTCCTTGGTAAGGAAGAGGTCCGGGGTTCAAGTCCCCGTAACGGCTCAAGGCTTCCATCGTGAAGTCTTTTTGAGTTTTTGAGTTTAAGCCCAAATGGCGTCAGACCTCAAACGGAATGATTTCGCTGGGTTTAAGGTTAGTTCAGCGAGTTCATTCAATAACAAACAACAGTTCACAATAGCGTTTTAAAAACATGGCAAAAGAGAATTTTGACCGCTCGAAACCGCACGTAAACATCGGTACGATTGGTCACGTTGACCACGGTAAAACGACGCTGACGGCTGCCATTACGAAAGTGCTGGCCGAAAAGGGTCTGGCCGCAGTACGGGATTTCTCATCGATCGACAACGCTCCAGAAGAAAAAGAGCGCGGTATCACAATCAATACATCGCACGTTGAATATGCAACGGCGAATCGTCACTATGCACACGTTGACTGCCCAGGTCACGCCGACTATGTGAAAAACATGGTAACAGGTGCTGCGCAGATGGACGGCGCTATCCTTGTGGTAGCAGCAACTGACGGACCAATGCCACAGACTCGTGAGCACATCCTGCTTGCTCGTCAGGTAGGTGTACCTCAGCTTGTTGTGTTCATGAACAAAGTGGACATGGTTGACGATCCTGAGCTGCTCGAACTCGTTGAGATGGAAATCCGCGAACTGTTGAGCTTCTACAATTTCGACGGTGATAATATCCCAGTTATTCAAGGTTCGGCTCTTGGTGGTCTGAACGGCGATGCTAAATGGGTAGCTACCATCGAAGATTTGATGCAGAATGTAGATGATTTCATCCCACTGCCTCCACGTCAAACGGATCTTCCGTTCCTGATGCCAGTAGAGGACGTATTCTCGATCACAGGTCGTGGTACGGTTGCTACTGGTCGTATCGAACGGGGTGTTATCAACTCGGGTGATCCAGTTGAAATCCTGGGTATGGGTGCTGAAAACCTGAAATCAGTTGTAACGGGTGTTGAAATGTTCCGGAAAATTCTGGACCGTGGTGAAGCCGGTGACAACGTAGGTCTGCTGCTCCGCGGTATTGAAAAAACCGATATCCGTCGTGGTATGGTTATTTGCAAACCAGGTTCGGTTAAGCCTCACTCGAAATTCAAAGCTGAGGTTTATGTACTGTCGAAAGAAGAAGGTGGTCGTCATACCCCATTCTTCAATAAGTACCGTCCTCAGTTCTATTTCCGCACCACCGACGTAACGGGCGAAATCATGCTGCCTGCTAATGTTGAGATGGTAATGCCAGGCGATAACATCACGATTGATGTAACGCTGATCAACAAGATCGCTATGGAAAAAGGTCTTCGTTTCGCTATCCGCGAAGGTGGCCGTACCGTAGGAGCTGGTCAGGTAACGGAAATCCTCGACTAAGAGTAAGCAATTATAAACAAGTGCATTTCTTAACGGGAATGCACTTGTTTTTTAAGATTTTTTCGTACTTTTGCAGTCCGAAAAACAAATCAACAGTCGTAAGTCATTAGCCAATAGTGATTTTTGACTAACATACACGGGTGTAGTTCAAGGGTAGAATAGCGGTCTCCAAAACCGTTGATGGGAGTTCGAATCTCTCCACCCGTGCCAATCCTTACAAAGCATGGATAAGTTTATTTCGTTTCTGAAAGCCTCTTGGGAGGAAGTTCAGCACAACGTAACCTGGCCTAAATTCAGTGATCTGCAAGCTAGTTCAACACTGGTACTCGTAGCGTCGCTGATTTTTGCGCTACTGGTAGGGTTAATTGATTTAGTATTTGAGAACGGACTGAATGCATTTTATCAGTCGTTTTAAACTGACTTACAATACATGAGCGGCATACAATGGTACGTCATTCGGGCGGTGTCGGGTCAGGAGAAGAAAATCAAATCCTACCTTGACAATGAAATTATCCGGCAAAAACTGGATGAAATAATTCCGCAGGTACTTATTCCAGCGGAAAAGGTGTATGAAATGCGTAACGGTAAGAAACGCGTTCGGGAAAAGTCTTTTTTTCCAGGCTACATCCTTATTTCGGCCGATTTGGGTAATAACCGCGCGCTTGATATGATCCTGAACATGCCGGGTGTATTAGGATTTTTAGGCAATTCGCAGGTTGGTACAACATCGAAGGTTCCTGTACCCCTACGCCAAGCCGAGGTTAACCGCATCTTGGGCAAAGTAAGCGAGGAAGAAACGCAGGAAGTTTCTGCTCCAACTGCATCCTACCTTAAAGGTGAAAATGTAAAAGTAGTCGATGGCCCATTTGGTGGATTTATCGGCACAGTAGAAGAAGTATTCGACGACCGGAAGAAATTGAACGTCGTTGTTAAAATATTTGGCCGGAATACTCCGGTAGAACTCAGTTACGCACAAGTAGAAAAGGAAAGCTAGTTAGTAAAATTAGTCTTCCGTGATACGGCATTCTATGCTTCCCTCAGAGGATGACCTATCAAAACCAGTTGATTTGCTGCGAACGGTGTGCGGATTGGTTATGTGACTAACCGATTAAGAACCTAAGTAGTAGCGAGGCCGCACGAGCGGTCGTAACTCAATTACCACAATGGCAAAAGAAGTAGGTGGCTACGTTAAGCTGCAAGTCAAAGGCGGGCAGGCCAACCCCTCACCTCCGATCGGTCCAGCGCTGGGTTCCAAGGGTTTGAATATCATGGAATTCTGCAAGCAGTTCAATGGACGGACGCAGGATAAAATGGGTATGGTATTGCCAGTTTTGATTACGTATTACAAGGATAAGTCCTTTGATTTTGTGATCAAAACGCCACCCGCACCGATTCTGCTGATGGAAGCGGCTAAGCTGAAAGGCGGATCTGCTCAACCAAACCGCAAAAAAGTCGGCTCGGTAACCTGGGATCAAGTTCGGACCATCGCGGAAACAAAGATGCCCGATTTGAACGCCTTTACGGTTGAGTCGGCAATGAAGCAGGTGGCCGGTACGGCCCGCAGCATGGGTATCACGGTGACAGGCGCATCGCCTTTTGAGAATTAATTAGACTTGCCGAAGCAAAAAAAGACATGGCTAAGTTAACGAAAAAACAAAAAGAAGCTCAATCGAAATACGATGCTTCTAAAGAATACTCGCTCCAACAGGCAGCTGAGATTCTGAAGGAGATTTCGTATACGAAATTTGACGCTTCTGTGGATATTGACGTTCGGTTAGGCGTTGATCCGCGTAAAGCCGACCAGATGGTTCGTGGTGTTGCTACGCTTCCTCATGGTACAGGTAAGACGGTTCGCGTTCTGGTGCTTTGCACCCCGGACAAGGAGAACGAAGCGAAAGAAGCTGGTGCTGATTTCGTGGGTCTGGACGATTATATCCAGAAGATCGAACAAGGCTGGACGGACGTTGACGTGATTATCACGATGCCGAACGTTATGGCTAAAGTTGGTCGTTTGGGTAAAGTGCTGGGACCACGCGGTTTGATGCCGAACCCAAAATCGGGTACGGTAACGCCGGAAGTTGGCAAAGCTGTTCGTGAGGTGAAAGCTGGTAAAATCGACTTTAAAGTTGATAAGCAGGGAGCGATTCACACGAGCATTGGTAAAGTATCGTTTACGCCAGAAAAACTGGCCGAAAACGCACAGGAAATCATTAGCACCTTATTGAAACTGAAGCCTTCGTCGGCTAAAGGAACCTACGTAAAGGCGATCAATATTTCGAGCACGATGAGTCCTGGAGTAACGATTGATAAAGGCACAGTAGCTGGAGTTTAAGCCATGAAACGCGAAGAAAAAGGAGCAATTATTGAGGAATTGGCTGAAAAGTTTCAGACCATTCCCTTCTTCTACATCACGGAAGCTAATGGCATGACGGTTGCTGAAGTCAATACATTACGTCGGATGTGTTTTGAACGGGGCATTGAGTACAAAGTGGTGAAGAACAGCTTCATCAAAAAAGCACTCGAACCCCTTGAAACGGATTATACACCGTTCAACGAAACGGTGCTACATGGTCAATCGGCGGTGATGTTTCACCCCGAAAATGGCAAAGCACCTGCACAGCTTATCAAAGAGTTCCGTAAAACGAACAAGAAGCTGGAATTGAAGGCTGCTTCAATCGATTACAGCCTGTTTATTGGTGCAGATCAACTTGAAACGCTCATCGCACTGAAGAGCAAGGAAGAGTTAATCGGCGAAATTATTGGCCTGCTGCAATCACCTGCGAAAAACGTCATCTCGGCGTTGCAAAGTGGTGGCAACAAACTGGCCGGTATCCTCAAAACGCTGTCGGAGCGCGAGGAAGCAGCTTAATTTTTCCGGCATCTATTTTTCAATATTGTATCACAATCAAATTAAGAAAATACTACAATGGCAGATTTGAAAGCGTTCGCTGAGCAGCTTGTAGGCCTAACGGTTAAAGAAGTTAACGAACTGGCTGCTATCCTGAAGGATGAATACGGAATTGAGCCAGCTGCTGCTGCTCCCGTAATGGTAGCTGGTGGTGCTGCAGGTGGTGGCGATGCTGCTCCAGCGGTTGCAGAGAAAACATCGTTTGATGTTATCCTGAAGTCGGCTGGTGCTGCTAAACTAGCTGTAGTGAAACTGGTTAAAGACCTGACCGGTCTTGGCCTGAAAGAAGCTAAAGAACTAGTTGACACGGCTCCGAAACCAGTGAAAGAAGGCGTTGCAAAAGACGAAGCTGAAGCACTGCGGAAACAACTTGAAGAAGCTGGTGCTGAAGTAGAAGTTAAGTAAGCAACTGCTCATTCGCATAGAACTCCAGACAGGGGAGGCCAGGTCAACATCTGGTCTTTTCCTGTTTGGAGCTATTTTTGTCTAAAGCTATTGCAAAAGACAAACTTATTTTTAGCCCTTTATGTTACCAATTAACGCCCCAAGGGTTGGGTGACACCCGGGGAGTACTGACTTACGAGGTATGATTTACGAATTATGATTAATAATAAGGTATTAGCAACAAATCGTAATTCGCAAATCAAAAATCGTAAATCAATTTACGTGCCGTAGCAAATCTCCGCAACGCACTTAGTAAGAATCGGTTACGCACTAAACGAATCACAATCTTGGCGACAAACGCGAAAATCAGTACACGCAAAAATTTTGCGACGATTCAGCCAGTGATCGGATATCCAGATTTTCTGGACATCCAAGTAAAATCCTTCAAAGATTTTTTCCAGCTTGACACTCCTTCTAACCAACGGTCGGAAGAAGGGTTGTTCAAGGTATTCCAGGAAAATTTCCCGATTTCTGACTCCCGCGAGAATTTCAAGCTGGAGTTTATCGATTACTCAGTTGATCCACCGAAATACTCAGTTGATGAGTCGATCGATCGGGGACTAACGTATTCGGTACCCTTGAAGGCCAAACTGCGCTTATCAAACAACGATCCTGACAACGAGGATTTTGAAACGATTGAGCAGGAGGTATTTCTAGGAAATATTCCATACATGACCGAAAAAGGCTCGTTCGTCATTAACGGAGCTGAACGGGTAATTGTTTCTCAGTTACACCGCTCACCGGGCGTGTTCTTCTCAATGAGCAAGCACACGAACGGAACCAAGCTTTATTCGGCTCGAATTATCCCGTTCAAAGGCTCATGGATTGAGTTCTCGACGGACGTTAACAATGTCATGTATGCATACATCGACCGGAAAAAGAAATTCCCGGTAACGACGCTGCTACGTGCCATTGGATTTGGTTCGGATAAAGACATTCTGGATTTATTCGGTCTGTCGGAAGAAATGCCGGCAACTCCTGCCAATCTGAAAAAGGCTATCGGCCGTCGGTTAGCGGCTCGGGTACTTCGCACCTGGACGGAAGATTTCGTGGATGAAGATACAGGTGAAGTTGTATCGATCAGCCGGAACGAGGTTCTCCTTGAGCGAGATTCGGCCATCACGGCGGACGATATTGATGTAATTACGGAATCGGGTCAGACCTCGGTTATCCTGCATAAGGAGGACATGAACATGGCCGATTACAACATTATTTATAATACGCTGCAAAAAGATAGCTCGAACTCTGAAAAAGAGGCTGTTGAGCAAATCTACCGCCAGCTTCGGAATGCCGATGCGCCTGATGAACAAACCGCTCGCGAAATTATTCAGAGCCTGTTCTTCTCAGACAAACGGTATGACTTAGGTGATGTAGGACGTTACCGGATCAACAAAAAACTGCAACTCGACATTTCGTCCGAAATGCGGGTACTGACCACGGAAGATATTGTATCGATCGTGAAGTATCTGATCGGGCTGATCAACTCGAAAGCTGTTGTCGATGATATTGACCACCTGAGCAACCGACGTGTTCGGACAGTTGGTGAGCAATTGTACGCTCAGTTTGGTGTTGGTTTGGCGCGGATGGCGCGGACGATTAAAGAACGGATGAACGTACGGGACAACGAGGATTTCAAACCCGTTGACCTGATCAACGCTCGTACGCTATCGTCGGTGATCAACTCGTTCTTCGGTACGAACCAGCTATCGCAGTTCATGGACCAAACCAACCCGCTGGCCGAGGTGACGCATAAGCGTCGGATGTCGGCACTGGGACCTGGTGGTCTGTCGCGGGAGCGGGCAGGTTTTGAGGTTCGTGACGTACACTATACGCACTACGGTCGTTTGTGTACCATCGAAACGCCTGAAGGTCCGAACATTGGTCTTATTTCGTCGCTTTGTGTCTATGCTAAAATCAATAGCATGGGCTTCATTGAAACGCCATACCGGATTATTGAAAACGGTAAGGTGGCGATGGATAAGCCTGTTCAGTATCTGACAGCTGAAGAAGAAGATACCCATTACATTGCTCAGGCAAATGCGGGTGTTGATGCCAAAGGAAATTTCCACGTTGATCGACTGAAAGCTCGTTTCGAAGGTGACTTCCCAATGGCTGAGCCAAGCAACGTAACGTTCATGGATATTGCTCCGAACCAGATTGTATCGGTGGCCGCTTCCATGATTCCGTTCTTGGAACATGACGATGCTAACCGTGCCCTGATGGGTTCGAACATGCAACGTCAGGCAGTACCACTTCTTCGTCCTGAAGCCCCAATTGTAGGCACAGGTCTGGAAGGACGAGTTGCTGTTGACTCTCGTACGCTGGTTATTGCTGAAGCAGACGGTGTTATCGAATTCGTTGATTCGACCAAAATCGTTGTTAAATACGATCTGGCCGATGAAGAATTGGCCGTTTCGTTCGACGATGATCGGAAGACGTATAACCTGATCAAGTTCCGTCGTACGAACCAGGATACCTGTATCAACTTGAAGCCTACTGTACTGAAAGGTCAGAAGGTGAAAAAGGGTGATGTGCTTTGCGAAGGTTATGCAACACAGGCAGGAGAGCTGGCGCTCGGACGTAACATGAAAGTGGCGTTCATGCCATGGCAGGGTTACAACTTCGAGGATGCTATCGTAATTTCAGAGCGGGTGGTTCGGGAAGATATTTTCACCTCGATTCACATCGAAGAGTTCGAATTGGAAGTTCGTGATACGAAACGTGGGGAAGAAGAATTAACGTCTGAAATCCCGAACGTATCAGAAGAAACCGTTCGTAATCTGGATGAAAATGGTATTGTTCGCGTCGGTACGGAAGTTAAAGAAGGTGATATTCTGATTGGTAAGATTACGCCAAAAGGCGAAAGCGATCCGACTCCGGAAGAAAAACTTCTCCGCGCTATCTTCGGTGATAAAGCCGGTGACGTGAAAGATGCGTCGAAGAAAGCACCACCATCCCTGAAAGGTGTGGTTATCGACACCAAACTGTTTGCTCGCCCAGCGAAAGAAGAGCGTGGTAAGCATAAGGATGAAGTAAAAGCACTGATGAAAAAATACAGCCGCGAGTTAACTGACTTCCGCGCTCGTATGATTGAAAAAACAGTGACGTTACTGGAAGGCAAAACCAGCGCTGGTGCTAAACACAAATTCGGTGACGAGATTGTTAGCAAAGGCGTGAAGTTCAACCGGAAAAACATCACCGATAACCTGTTCCCCGATAAGAACGCGTATCGTGATGAAAGCGGTTATGCCGTACCGGAAGAAGCTAACCTTCTGGCCGACATGAACTTAAACGATTGGACAGACGATCCGAAACTAAACGAGATGGTTGTTGCACTAGTGAAAAACTACAACAATCGTCGGAGTGAGATCACAGGTCGGTTCAAGCGCGAACGGTTTACGCTCGAAGTTGGTGACGAATTGCCTGCAGGTATCGTGAAATTGGCGAAAGTATATATCGCGAAGAAGCGTAAGCTGAAAGTGGGTGATAAAATGGCTGGTCGTCACGGTAACAAAGGGGTTGTTGCCCGGATTGTTCGTGATGAAGACATGCCATTCCTTGAGGACGGAACGAAAGTAGATATCGTTCTGAACCCGCTGGGCGTACCTTCCCGGATGAACCTTGGTCAGATTTACGAAACCGTATTGGCCTGGGCTGGTCAGAAGTTGGATCGCAAATACGCAACGCCAATTTTCGACGGAGCAACCGAACAGCAGGTAGCTGACGAATTGAATGCAGCAGGTCTGCCTTCATTCGGTCGGACGTATCTCTACAATGGTCTGACTGGTGAGCGTTTCGATCAACCTGTTACGGTCGGTATCATTTACATGCTCAAACTGGGGCACTTAGTAGACGATAAAATGCACGCCCGTTCGATTGGACCCTACTCGCTCATTACGCAGCAGCCGCTGGGTGGTAAAGCCCAGTTCGGTGGTCAGCGATTCGGTGAGATGGAAGTGTGGGCGTTGGAAGCTTTCGGAGCGTCGAACATCCTGCAGGAAATCCTGACCGTTAAATCGGATGACGTCGTTGGCCGTGCGAAGGCATACGAGGCTATTGTGAAAGGTGAAAACCTGCCGAAGCCGAATATTCCAGAGTCGTTCAACGTACTTGTCCACGAATTGCGTGGTCTTGCCCTTGAAATTACATTAGAGTAACTAGTCAATAGTCGTCAGTCGATAGTGGCAGCGAAAGCTACAATTGACTGATGACTGACGACAGATTTTAACCTATAATCTCCAACCAATGTCGTTCAAAAAGAACAAAAAACTCAACAGCGACTTTGCCAGTGTGACGATCAGCCTGGCATCGCCGGAGTCTATTTTGGAGAGTTCCTACGGCGAAGTGACACAGCCGGAAACGATCAATTACCGGACCTACAAACCCGAAATGGGCGGCTTGTTCTGCGAGCGCATTTTCGGACCTGTGAAGGACTGGGAGTGTCATTGCGGTAAATATAAGCGGATTCGTTACAAAGGCATTATCTGCGACCGTTGCGGTGTGGAAGTGACTGAGAAAAAGGTTCGCCGGGAGCGTATGGGCCACATCGAACTGGTGGTGCCTGTTGCGCATATCTGGTATTTCCGCAGTTTGCCAAACAAAATCGGATACCTTCTTGGCCTTTCGACCAAGAAATTGGATCAGGTGATTTACTACGAACGCTACGTAGTTGTTCAGCCTGGTGTAAAGGCCGAAGACGGTATCAATCAACTCGATTTCCTAACGGAAGACGAGTACTTAGACATCATCGACAAACTGCCAAGCAGCAACCAGCACCTCGACGATAAAGACCCAAACAAATTCATCGCTAAGATGGGGGCTGAAGCGTTAGAGATGTTATTGTCGCGTCTGGCTTTAGATGAATTGTCTTACTCGCTTCGTCACTCAGCCGCTACCGATACGTCGCAACAGCGGAAGGCGGAAGCTCTGAAACGTCTGAAAGTAGTAGAAGCATTCCGGGAAGCTAATGGCCACATTGAAAACCGTCCTGAGTGGATGGTGATCAAAATGGTACCAGTTATTCCACCAGAATTGCGTCCGCTTGTCCCTCTGGATGGTGGCCGATTTGCTACGTCTGATTTGAATGACCTGTATCGTCGGGTAATCATTCGGAACAACCGTCTGAAGCGGCTTATCGAAATCAAGGCTCCAGAAGTAATTCTCCGGAACGAAAAGCGGATGTTGCAGGAAGCCGTCGATTCGCTGTTTGATAACTCACGGAAAGTAAATGCCGTTCGTTCGGAAGGTAACCGTGCCCTGAAGTCGTTGTCTGACATGCTGAAGGGTAAACAAGGTCGTTTCCGTCAGAACCTGCTCGGTAAACGTGTTGACTATTCAGGTCGTTCGGTTATCGTCGTAGGTCCCGAATTGAAACTGCACGAATGCGGTCTGCCGAAAGATATGGCGGCTGAATTGTTCAAGCCGTTCGTTATTCGGAAGCTCATCGAGCGGGGTATCGTGAAAACGGTGAAATCGGCGAAGAAAATCGTTGACCGGAAAGATCCAGTGATCTGGGACATTCTGGAAAACGTATTGAAAGGTCACCCTGTTCTGCTGAACCGGGCTCCGACGCTGCATCGTCTTGGTATTCAGGCATTCCAGCCAAAACTGATCGAAGGAAAAGCGATCCAGCTGCACCCACTCGTTTGTACGGCGTTCAACGCTGACTTTGATGGTGACCAAATGGCCGTTCACGTGCCACTGGGCCAGGAAGCTATTTTGGAAGCATCGCTATTGATGCTGGCTTCGCATAACATTCTGAACCCAGCTAACGGTGCGCCAATTACAGTACCATCGCAAGACATGGTATTGGGCCTGTATTACGTGACCAAAGGTCGCAAGAGCACACCTGAATATCCGATCGCAGGTGAAGGTATGACGTTCTATGGTACTGAGGAAGTTGTTATCGCGATTAACGAAGGCAAAGTTTCTAAGCACGCCAACATTAAGTGCCGGGTAAAAGTCCGGGATGAAAGTGGTGAGCTAGTTTGGAAAGTTATTGATACAGTAGCTGGTCGATTGTTGTTCAACCAGGCTGTACCTGAGGAAGTTGGTTATATCAACGAACTGCTGACGAAGAAAAAACTGCAACAAATCATTGCGTTGATCTTCAAAATCTCAGGTGGTGCACGGACAGCTCAATTCCTCGACGAAATCAAAGAACTTGGATTCCAGATGGCGTTTAGGGGCGGTCTTTCCATCGGCTTGAGCGACGTTATGATTCCAGAAGCCAAACAAGGTCTGGTTGAAGAAGCGAAAGCGGAAGTACAAGGCGTTTGGGATAACTACCTGATGGGTCTGATTACGGAGAACGAACGTTACAACCAGGTTATCGATATCTGGACGCGCGTAAACTCTCGTCTGACCGAAACGCTGATGAAGCAACTCGAAGCGGATCAGGGCGGTTTCAACTCGATCTACATGATGATGCACTCGGGAGCTCGTGGATCGCGTGAGCAGATTCGTCAGTTGGGCGGTATGCGGGGTCTGATGGCTAAGCCACAGAAAAATCTACAAGGCTCTGTTGGTGAGATCATTGAAAACCCAATTCTGTCAAACTTCAAAGAAGGTCTCGACGTATTGGAGTACTTCATCTCGACGCACGGTGCTCGGAAAGGTCTGGCTGATACGGCTCTGAAAACGGCCGATGCTGGTTACCTAACCCGCCGTCTGCACGACGTTGCGCAGGACGTAATCATCAGCGAAGATGATTGTGGTACCCTCCGTGGTCTGCAAGTATCGGCGCTGAAAGATAATGAAGACATCGTTGAGCCACTTTCGGAACGGATTCTTGGCCGTACAACGGTTCACGACATCTACGATCCGCTCTCGAAAGAACTGATTATTGGTTCGGGTGATCTGATCACGGAAGAAGTGGCTGCTCAAATCGACGAAACCAGCATTGAAACGGTTGAAATCCGTTCGGTACTGACCTGCGAATCGCGTCAGGGTGTTTGCGCCAAATGTTATGGCCGTAACCTGGCATCAGGTCGCATGGTCGATATCGGTGAGGCTGTGGGCGTAATTGCTTCGCAATCAATCGGTGAACCAGGTACACAGCTTACACTTCGTACGTTCCACGTCGGTGGTACAGCTTCGAACATCGCTGTTGATGCCTCGATCAAAGCGAAATTCGACGGATTGATCGAACTGGAAGAGATGCGGACGGTTGAATCGGAAGATGCCGAAGGCAATCCTCAAACGGTTGTTATGGGTCGTTCGGGCGAAGTTCGGATTGTTAATCCGGACGATCGTAATCAGGTTCTGATCAGCAATAACGTACCTTACGGTGCATTCCTGCGGGTGAAAGAAGGTGATATTGTAAAGAAGGGCGATGACATTTGCGCATGGGATCCTTACAACGCCGTTATCCTTTCTGAGCTGACTGGTACGCTGACCTTCGACGCGATTGAAGATGGTATTACTTATCGTGAAGAGTTCGACGAACAGACGGGCTTCCAGGAAATGGTAATCATCGAAAGCCGCGATAAAGCGAAAAACCCAGCGATTGTCGTTCAGGGTACAACAACTCTGACACTGCACTTACCTGATAATGATGGAGGTCCGCTACAGAAGAGCTACAACTTACCAGTTGGTTCTCGTCTGGTTGTGAAAGCTGGTCAGAAAATCAAGGCTGGTCAACCGCTGGCGAAAATTCCTCGTAACGTTGGTAAAACCCGCGACATCACGGGTGGTCTGCCACGGGTAACGGAATTGTTCGAAGCGCGTAACCCATCCAACCCGGCTGTTGTGAGTGAAATCGACGGTGTTGTTACGTATGGTACTATCAAACGTGGTAACCGCGAAATCTTCATCGAGTCGAAAGATGGTACGAAGAAGAAGTATTTAGTACCGCTGTCGAAGTTCATCCTTGTACAGGATAACGACTTCGTACGGGCTGGTGCTCCTCTTTCTGACGGTGCCATTACGCCAAGCGACATTTTGGCCATCAAAGGTCCGACTGCCGTTCAGGAGTATCTGGTAAATGAAATTCAGGAAGTTTACCGTCTGCAAGGGGTGAAAATCAATGATAAGCACATCGAAGCCATCGTGCGCCAGATGATGCAGAAAGTTGAAATCATCGACTCAGGCGACACCAACTTCCTTGAAGGTCAGGTCGTTGACAAGTGGTCGTTCCGTGAAGAAAACGACAAAGTACTTGATGCGAAAGTTGTCACAGATGCTGGCGATTCGACCAATTTCAAGCCAGGTATGATTGTTACGAGCCGTCAGCTACGTGACGAGAACTCAAGCCTAAAACGTCGTGATATGGCTCTTGTAGTTGTTCGCGATGCAATGGCAGCGGTTTCTCAACCAACACTGATGGGTATCACACAATCATCCCTCGGTACAGATAGCTTCATTTCGGCGGCTTCCTTCCAGGAAACCACGAAAGTGTTAAGCGAAGCGTCGATTCGTGGTAAGCGTGATACACTCGAAGGCTTGAAAGAGAACGTGATCGTGGGTCACCTGATTCCTGCCGGTACTGGTATTCGTCGTTACCAAAACGCGATTGTCGGTTCGAAAGAGGAGTTGGAAACCATCACCGAGTCACGCGACCAGTTCGCTCGCAGCAAAAAACGGGCAACGGTTTAAACCTCGCTATAGAGTTAAAAATAAAAATGCCCTGGTCATTGCTGACCAGGGCATTTTTATGCATCAATAATTAAAACTACCGCATTAACTCATCAAACGTAATGCTCACATAGTACATCCCGCCAATACGAGCCAGGCCGTATCCTTGGGTGTAATATTGATTGAGTAGATTAGTCCCTCCTATTTTTACCAGTGCTTTATAAGTCGGAACTCGGTAGGACACCTGGCCATCTAAACTCATCCAGGACGGTAACCAGGTATCACCTGCCGTAACACCTTGCTCCCACCAAACTTTGTCTGTCCAGCGATAGGTAAGTGTAGCGCCAATACGATCTGTTAGATGCAAGTTACTTAGGCTAACATTGAAGCGATTTTCGGGGCTATTAAAGTAATTGCGCCCTTTTTGCGCGACTTCAGGATTACTCATTTTGCGCTTCACAATTGGATCGCCCGCATTATCAGCCACAATATTCCCTTCTGCATCTCGAAGGGTTACAGTACCAACCTGATGGGTGAAATTACCGTTCAATGTAAAATTATGCCCTAAGCTATACTCTGCTCCTACTCCCCAGCCATTAACAAAAATTTCATTAAGGCTATTGGAGTTGATTTGTAGTATCCGGTAAGCACCGTTCGTCAAATTGCTAAGCTGTCCGTTTGTAGGTTGGTAGAAATTCTGGGCAGTGATGAAGTTGGTGTATTGGCTATGAAAATAAAAGGCATCAATCGTTATGCGATTCTGTAACAATGTTTTATAACCAACTTCCCACGTTTGCAACTTCTCTGGATTAAAGGTCGTTGGCTTGAAAGCGCGACTTTGCAATTGCGTTTCTGTAATACGTCCGGCAACAAAATCCGCGACATCCGTATCCAGATAAGCCGAATTCGAAAGAAGTCCAGCTGATTCAATGGTCGAGGATAATCCACCTACTGACCCCGACCTACCAGCGATTGGAACAGCAAATAATTGCTCTGGTGTAGGATTATGAAAGGCCGTTTGCCAGGAAACCCGAAAGTTATGAGGACCAATACTAGCTACTGCGGATACGCGAGGAGTTAATTCACCCTTCAGGTATTGATTCTTGTCATACCGAAGCGCGACAGCTGGTTTTATAACAAGGTTCGAGCCTACTTCCAATTCTTTTGACCCTTGGATATAAGCGCCATACTCATTCATCGCATACTCTGATCCATCAGGCTTTAAGGCAAAGACCGTTCCACCTGTATTTAGCCCATAGTGACGAACGCTTCCGCCAACAGTCACTTCGGCCACTCCGACTAAATCCGTCAGGTTGTACATTCCTTCGTAATGCCATAAGGCTGAATTATCGCGAAATCTTGTTCCCATTGCCCCTCTATAGCCGGGCACTGAATCCGTATTATAGGTACTCGAAAATGCGTCACGTACCGCGTCAAATTGCGTAGATCCAGGCAAATAACGTCCTCTGTCGGCGGTAAGGCGAGATAACCCAACACTTACTTTATTCTCTACATAGGCCTGACCAAATTCGGCAGCCCACTGTGCTAGCGATTTCCAGCTATTGTTTATCGCAGTAGCAGTTTGGCCAATGTTCCATGCCTCAGCAATTTGTTGGGTTGTGTAGGCTCGCAGAAAGAAGTTTTCGCCACGTATTTCAGCCTTAATTTGGTGGCGTTGATAAGTAGGAAAATACTCTCGAAAATTCGCTGTACGAATAAAATTGCCGCTCCCATAATACCAGCCTATGGAAGCTTCAATGCCATCAGAGAGTTTGTAATGCAGCGCTATATCAGCCCGATTATTAACGACTTTCCCATTATTCCCGATTAGATCTAACTCGGTATAGCCATTCCGCGTTATTAACTTATTCTGTAATAATAGATTAGCGTAATTATTGGGGAACACATACGAGCTCCCATTGCTACTAATCTCATCGCCATATGTGTTCAGACCATCAAACTCAAAATTGGTATCAGGATTACTATTTCTCACATAGCCGATACGAGTAGCGATATCTCCCCGACTTCTATCGGTATAAAATAGGTTAGAACGGTCACGTGTGAGTCGGTCCCCGTAATCATCGGCAATAAAATCGGTTCCCATGAAACGCTGGAAATTTACCTTCACAGCCAACCGATCGCCAAGTTGTTTGGCATAACGAATCGCTACATCACCGAACGCTTTGGGACCGAAATTCGATTTCCCTACGTTATTAACACCCGCTTTTAATTGTACACTTAACCCCTGATACGTAAATGGATTTTTGCTGTTTGTGTAAAGAAGGCCTTGCACAGCATCAGGACCGTAGAGTGCCGATGAAGCACCCGAAACTAACTCCATACTGGCTACATCCAAATCTGGTATCCCCGCAATATTCCCAAAACCAGCTCCCAAGCCTGGCGAACGATTGTCCATACCGTCATTCAATTGCAGAAATCGGACGTTATTAGGCGCCCCAAAGCCACGTACATTAATCGACTTAGACGTCAAACTCTGCGTAACCAAATCAACACCTTTGACATTCTGAAGCGCATCAAACGGGCTGAAAGCAGGCGATTGCTTAAACTGTCGCCCATCGATTCGCTCGACGGTTATTGATGTCTTTTGAATATCTTCAGGCAAGCGACTAGCTGCTGTCACCACCTCTTCAGTCAGGAGGGCTTCATCAACCATCTTTATATCGATATTCCGAAAGTTATTTCCCCGAACGATTATGTCTCTACGTTGATAGCCAATTGACGAAGCAGTTACAGTGATGGGTAAGTTATTGGTCTGTAAGGTGAATTTCCCATCTGCCTGTGTAGTTGTACCACTAGTTGTTCCTAAAATAATGATGGATACGCCAGCTAATGGTTTGTTCTTTTCGTCCGTAACCGTACCAGCAAGATTGAATTGGGCATAGACTGTAGTACAACCAATCAGCGTAAAAACCGACAAAAGAAAGAATTGTCTCATAAAGTACAGTTGAGAAAGTTATCAGTCAGTTGACTGTATACGAAAAAAATAGCCAGGATCGATATAGTCACTCATCAGTTCTTCACTGAATAAACCGCGGTTCTGCTAAAATTCTGTGCGCTTGCCGTTCGATTAAGGCATATAAATGGGTAAGTAATCAAACTGTTAACTTACCATAAACGTCAACGAATAAACGTCGACTTAGTGGCCGAGGAACACAAAATACGGCCAAAAAGCAAAAGGCTGCTCCCGTCAATATGCTATAACGGAAACAGCCCTTATAAAGTTATAAATCCTATACTCTGGTACTCTATCTACCTTATTCCATCACTTATAGTGACCACAGAAGAAAAACAATCAACTTATAAACTAGAAGTCACAGACTTAGAACGTGTATCGTAGCGTAACTCCATTCGTGCGAGGGTCACCCACAATACCGGCATAATGTCCTGCACTTCCGGGAGCAGCCAGTAACTGTTCGTAATAGTTTGTATTAAACAGGTTTCGGGCCCAGATAAATATTGAAACACCAGTAGAAGCTCTAAAACCTATTCGACCGTTCACCAATGAATAACCATCAATATTTAGATATTGAGAAGGAGATGGACTCGATGAAAACGACGAGCGATAGAAGGCATCCAGACCAAAAAAGTAGTTCCCTTTCCAACTGATAAGCTTTCCTCTAGCCGTTGCTTCGCCCCCTACTGAACCCGACCATTTTGAAATACCAGGTAATACACCACCGGAAATATCCTTAAATGCTTGCTCTCCACCCGTTTCTTCGAGCGGCACTGGAGCATTCTTAAAGGACACGTACTTTCCATCTGTGTAAGCTACCGCTCCGTTCAAGGTTAGATGATTGCCTACTCGTATGTTTCCGTCGACTTCAACACCCACTACACGAACCTTCTCAGCATTAGCCAGATAGCCTCTGTTTACACCTGGCTCTGGAGTTTGCACCTGCGTTTGAAAATCCTTGATGTCTGTATTATAAAAGATTATGTTCAGGACAGAGCTGGGAGATGGTTTGGTTTTCAGACCAATTTCGAAATGTTTTACAAATTCAGGCTTCACTCGGGCCAGATCAAGTAACACTTGCCCATTGGCTGTGGGTAATCCACCAATGTTAATTCCAACGGGTTTGTAGCTTATCGCGAATGTTCCGAAGGCATTTATGGCGCTGCCAGCTCTATATTGCAGGGTAATTTGTCCAGAGAAATTATCTTCTGATACATCCGTGTCAAACGCCTGAGCCGTATAAACACCATTCTTTAAAGCCAGAAGAGCCGGATCTGTCGTTTGTAAGCCACCGTAGGTTTCGCGTTTATAATTAGCTATCTTCTTATCATAGTTGTATCGAATACCGGGTAGAATGTGAAATTTATCCGCCACGGCCCAGTCAACCTGACCGAACACGGCTAACCCAGTACTCTTAATTCTATTGGTGGTCCGAATCCCAAAGTTATCAAACAAGCCAGCTGTTCTCCAGAGCGGACTCGTTGAGCTTTGTGCAAAGCGCCATTGTGCAGAACCTGCTTCTTCGGTCTGTACGGGGTCCGATTGCAAATCCTGCCAAAGGCCAAAGAAACCAACAACGCCACTTAGCCGGGGTGAAATTTTGCCGGCATATCTGATTTCCTGTGACCATTGTTCATGAACTGAATTACCCGACGAAATGGTAAAAACGGGTAAACCAATATAGTCACGATCATTTAGTGGCGTCCATCTCCAATGTCGCCATGCTGTCGTCGAGGTTAACGTGCCGTTTCCGATTTTAATATCTGCATTCAGCGAAACTCCGCCCAGGTTATTGTCTGCTTTTGAAGGCGTATCCAGGTCAACGATCCGATCAAAAGCACTTGAATATGGAAGCTTATAATTTAAATCGGCAATGATCGCATTGAACTGCCGGTAAGCAGCTCGTTTGGTAGGTACAACACCCGCTACAGGCCAACCATAACCGGTCGGTTTTTGCTCAGAGACATCCCCGATAAACGTGATTTTTACGTTATCGGATGGCGTATATAAAAGTTGTGCCCGCACGCCAATGTTGTTGATATCGTTGATTGGGAGCTGGGTATGAACGTTATAAAATGTCCCGTTCCGTTGTGTTCCCGTAAACGAAACTCGCGCAGCCAAGTTCTTGCTTAAAGGCCCCGTAAGCGATCCTTTCGCCTGGATGAATCCATAGTTGCCATAGCTCAATTCAAAACTTCCACTTGGCGTAAAACCGGCAGCACGTGTTGTAATGTTGAAAGCTCCGGCCGTCGTATTTTTTCCGTATAACGTTCCCTGAGGCCCTCGTAACACTTCAACTTGTTCAATATCTATAAAATCAAGGGCAGTAGCTGCCGGACGGGCATAATAAACACCATCGACATAGAACCCAACCCCTGGGTCAATACCATCATTCGTCAACCCGTACGTAGAGCCCAGGCCGCGAATATTAAGCGTTGTATTCCGGGCATTCGATGCATATAACTGAACCGTCGGTACCAACTCTTTCAATCGGTTTACGTTAAATGCACCAGCATCTTCAGCCCGAGTGCCACTTACGATTGAGATTGGAATCGGGACATCCTGCGCTGATTCCTGACGACGTCGGGAGGTGATGACAATATCGGCCAATTGGTTAGCGCCTTCGTCAAGCTTAATTTCTGTATTGTCATCACTGACAATGACTTCTTTGGTTTGATAGCCCAAAAAGGATACTACAACGGTAAACGGAAGTTTTTGGCCGGTTAATAGCTTAAATTGCCCATCCTGGTCTGTAGTACTACCATTAGTTGTTCCTTTAATTAAAACAGTGGCCCCGATCAATATTTCATTCGTACGGGCGTCAACCACTTTTCCTGTTACTGTCGAATTGATAATCGGAGCATTTTGTGCAGATAAAAACAATGGAATTAGTAGTGTCCCTAGTGAAAAAACGGACGTTAAAAATCGCTTCATTCTGAATTGTATTTGGTAGTAATTGTGATTCATGCCTGGTATTCTCCCTATTCTCCCGGTTGTAGATAGACTATTAGTACTTATAGTCTATTGATTTAATAGGTTTTACAAAACAGGCTTTTCTTTTAATTACTTCCAAATGACAGCGTAAAAAACCAGCAGATTAAATTGATTTTCTTAGTCGATAAATACTAAATCCAGCTATAAGTCAAAAATTGTCAGATCGCATTAGTCTTCACAATGTTCGAAATATGAGATGCAACCGAACCGTTTAGACATAAAAAAGCCGGGTAAGAGGCCTAATCCCATTACCCGGCGTCAAAAAATAACCTTCCTACTAGGCGGCCCGGCTACTCTGTGGTCGACGCATAATACTCGAACGTATAGATTGCGCGTTCGCTTCTTCAATGACCTGCTCCGATACCATACCCAAATGATTTGCCCGTTTCAGCACATAATCGAATGGAAGGTTGAAATAATTCGCAACTTCACTACGAAAACTGTCCGGGAATCGTGTCAGGCGCAAACCGAAGAACTTACGTACTTCGGCTTCGGGTAGCATAGCGGCTAATCCTACACGCTCCGCTTCGACCAGTAGCTCTTTACGAACCGGATATAAGTGTTCCAATCCGACAGAAGCGGCCAGAATATTCAGAAACAAATTTTTATACATTGCCGATAATTCGGCAGGCAAAATAACCCAGCCTTGCTCACGAAATTTACCCGAAAATCCTGTTAAACCCTGTTCACCTCGAATTTCACCTGCAATAAATTCGTCTGGAAACTGGAGCCGATCATCGGTTTTGCGTAACCGAAAAACGACCGCTTCAACAGGACTTTTCTGAAATAGTAGATTCTTCGGAATAGCCCGGGTAGCCTCCCATTGATCAGTCATCTGCAGAAACAAACTTTCGTTAACGGGCAGGTTGTCAGGATTGCCAAGGCTAACGAGTATCCGGCGGAAAGCCGCCAGAAAATCAATCTGGAGTTGAGATGGATTTGAGCGTCCTTTTTTCATTCGGATTGAGTTGCTAGGCCTGTTTTTACAATCAATAACTGGCCCATTAGTAAAGTTGTTCGTTGAAAATTGGGGAAGTAAATATACGCAATAACCAGCTGAAAACAAAGGGATAAATTCTATTAAATAACCGTTGTGCAGGGGCTTATGATCAGGCAGAAAGCAGGCAAAAACTAACGGATAAATCTGGTATGACGGGACATGGGGTGCTCCGCTGTATATCACATTATTCATTCAGGCGCAGAGTTTGTATCTTGCTTTTGTCTGACAAACGATGAGCCTTTATATCGGTGATCTGACTATACTTGAATGAACGCTTTTTACCCAACTTCTACTGACACAAACCCAATAGATCAAACCGGCGACCGCCTGTTAGGAGCTATTTTTGAGTCAGCGCCTGTTTGTATTGTTTCGTATCGGGCAATCCGCAATCAAGCTAACCAGATCATCGATTTCAAACCATTACGGCTGAATGAACGAGCTGTTATCACATGTGGCAGAAGTCGCCAGGAAATTATGAACGCCACCTTGCTGGAACTGTTTCCTCAGTTCCTGGGTAGCGATCTGTTTGCCACCTATATGGCTGTTATTCAATCGGGTGAAGCCCACCGCTCTGATTACTATCTTCCCCCGTTTGGCGGCTGGTTCGATATATCCATAACGCGTATAGCACCTGATGAACTGGCAGCCATTTTCATCAATATCAATGATCGCAAACAGACTGAATTGCAGATGCGCCAACAGGCCGAACTCCTGACGAAGATTAGTCAGTCGATGCAAATGGCGGTTTCCAGCCATCAACCTGTTCGGAATCAGCAGGGGCAGATTGTTGATTTTGTCTATACATATTTCAATGAGAAAGCGAGGGAATGGCTACCTGTCGACTGGCAAAAAGTAGTTGGAAAAACGGTCCGACAGATGCAGTTTGCCGAAAATGTAGATCAAACCGTTGCCCGGCTGGCCACGGTTGTAGAAACAGGCAATCCCGATCATTTTGATGCGATAACTACTGACGGGCGTATTTTCTACAACATTATCGCCCGCTCTAACGACGGTACCGTTGCCACGTTTATCGACGTAACAGAACAACGCCGATCTGAACAACGGCTGTTGGAATTAAAGGCGATTTCGGATCAGCAAACCAATTTATTACAAAGCATTCTGGATGCTTCCCTAACAACCATTGCCTGCTACGAAGTTGTTCGGGATGAGACGAATACGATCGTTGATTTTCGTATTACGCTGGCCAACCAGGCCGCCCTGGAGGTACTGGATATGACTGCCGATGAGTTGTATGGCAAAACGCTTTGTGAACTGAATCCGAAACTAAAAGATAGCGATGTTCTTACCCAGTATGTACAGGTCTACGAAACGGGTAAACCTATAATAATCGAACGTGAGTCTAAAGATCGGCACTATTATGTGTCTATCGTCAAATTTGGCGACGGTGTGTTGGCCTCTGCTATCGATATCACCGAAAACCGGCATTCACGTGCACAACTCGAAGCGGCTAACGTTGCCCTGAAGCAAAGCAATGAAAATCTGCAAAGTTTCGCTTATGTGGCCAGCCATGATTTGCAGGAACCTCTCCGAAAAATTAAGGCATTTGGCGATCTTTTAATCAATGATTATAGCCATGAATTGCCCGAACGTGGTCAGGACATTGTCCATCGAATGCACGCTGCCGCTGAGCGAATGAGTCGACTGATTCAGGACTTATTAGCCCTCTCGCGACTAACAACGCAAAAACGATCATTTACCATTATCTCTTTAAATGAAGTAGTTACCAATGTTTTAAGCGATTTAGAGAGAGTTATTATAGAAAGTGGAGCCATCATTGAACTAGGCAATCTGCCAACCATTTCCGGCGACCCATTACAGCTCAGTCAACTGTTTCAGAATCTGCTGTCGAATGCGTTAAAATTCCGGAAAGCCGATCAATCTCCTCATATACAGATCAACTCCAGGCAAATCGATATGCGCGATATACCGGCTCCCCTTTTATCCTCTTTTAGCATTGACAAATCAACGGATGGTAGGTCGGAACTGTCTTACCATCAACTGACCATTCGCGATAATGGTATTGGGTTTAATGCGAACCAGTACGGAGAAATGATTTTTGGTGCTTTCCAGCGATTACACGGTCGAGGTAGCCATTTTGCTGGTACCGGCATCGGCCTAACAATTGCCAAAAAGGTCATTGAAAATCACACTGGAGCCATTGTAGCTCAAAGTCAGGAAGGTGAAGGTGCGACGTTTGTGGTGTATTTGCCTGCCCGCTGAGTTTGTAGCCACGTTAAAAACCAACGACCAGTTTTAAACTCGGATTTACTTTCTTAAAAAACCCATTCATATACACCTCCGTCTGTACTTTGAACAGCCAGTTCTGATAAACAGTCGATCCCAGTTTGATGGTGTTTGCGTCAAAATAAGAGCCTGATCGATATACCGGAAGACCAACATAAAAAGAAGCTATATGCTTGTTGAAATTAGCCGTTCGACTGCTTTTATCTTTCCGGTAGAACGATACCCCCGCATGAACAAAATCGTTTCTAAATGTCTGAAATGAATTGTCGGCAGTTGGCTGAAAAAAGAAGTTTGATGTATAACCGACGAAATAACCAATCTGCTGAAACCGATTCGGAACAATCTCCAAGTCGAAATTGAATGAGGGAACCCACTGATTACGAATCAATCCAACGCCAATGCCCGGATGAAAACTAAGAAACGGCTCCCGAGCCAGGCCAGGGTTTCGAAACGTCGGTTTATTATCAAGGCTCTGCATCAAATTAAGCGCATAGCGCGGACTAGTCAGATCGTAGTGTTTGTACTGACGTATTGATTCAAGTGCCTGTTCTACTTTCGCGTTTACCCCTCCTGCGCTAAGCAAACGGTCAATATCATGCAGGCTATTTACCAGAACATATACGCCAAAATCCGTTGGAATTTCTGTTGCTGTTGCTGATACCCAGGCGATCTGAAGCGTATCCTGCTGTGTTTTCACCTCAACCGGATTTTCACCATCGCGGAAACGGAAAGACGTAGCAGGCTGTGGTGTATAACGTAACGCCAAGTCGCGATTTTCTTCACCAAGTTTTAGCAGGGCATGAATAGCCCGCGTAGCACTTTGGGTACTGTCTTCCACCTTCCGATAATCGGCCACAAATAACCGTAGAACGGAGTCGATATTCTGATGCGCTTTAACCTGGTTGTATTGATCGAACCCGATGAGGAGCGTATTCCTTTGCCCGAGGTCAATTTCGATATGACTAATACCTATGAACTTTTTCCTGGCTCCAGGTTCGGTCAAGTGGTTTCCGGTTGATTGAGACATAGCAATCCCGACCATGCTCAGTAAGAGCACAGTAATCAGACAAAATAGACGCATGACTAGTGGTTTGGTTTGTGTGTTAATGGCATTGTAAGTGTAGGCATGCGGCTGTCGACGGATGCTTCCTCGCGTTGCCCGCTGCCCAATCGAACAAAGTTTTGGGTTGGATATAGTTTAGGGCGCGCTTCTTCTTCCGCCCGTAACTCATTTTCGTGAACTACTTTAAATCGCTGTTTTGGGGTAGTAGACGCGATCTTTCCCTTACGCGGTTCTGGCTGTTTTTCAACCAGGGGAATTAGTTCTGCAATAGACATAGATTCAGGCACTTGAGCAACGACTTCTGTTTGCTCTACAGCAGTGGCTTCCTGTAATAACTCTGATTTTTCCGTCGGAATAACAGGGTTATGCAACTGCGATTTCCGTCGGATTTTCACTGAACTGATCGCAGTCGAGGTAATGGATTTAGCAGCCAACTCATTTTTTGGCTGGTTAGTAATTGGCTTGGCTGACTCTTGACTACGTTGATACGTGGCAACCGATTTTTGCTCAATTGTGGTCGAATTTAGTCCAAACCAGCTTATGACAAATCCAGCAAAACCAGCCGCAACTACCCACCAGGCCCAACCAACCCGGCGACGAATTGGCGTTTGCTGCAATTCAGGACGTAACTGCGTCCATAAACGCTCCGAATCGAACGCAGAACCGGGCGGTGGTGTATCGGGCAGGCTACGGAGCATTTGCCGAACCCATTCGTCAGGCATTTCGTCGGTTTTCTGTTTCATAGCCGTTTTGGAGTAACCAGGTTTGCAATAAGGCCCGCGCCTTGCTTAACTGTGATTTTGAGGTATTTTCGGAAATACGTAGCTGCTCAGCAATTTCACGATGCGTGTATCCTTCAATAGCGTAGAGGTTAAACACCGTTCGATAACCAGGCGGCAATTCGCGAATTAGTGCGTAAATCCGTTCGGCATCTAACCCATCATCGGGCAATGGAACCAGACTAGGCTGTTCTTCAGCATCGTCGTCAACCTGAAAAAGTGGCAGGTGACGATTGGCCCGCAGGTGCTGCAATGCTTCATTGATCACAATCCGCCGGAGCCATGCTTCCAGACCATTATCATCGCGATAGTTAAAATCGCCTATCCCACGAAACGCTTTTAGAAAGGCATTCATCAGCACTTCTTCAGCCTCTGATTCATTCCGGACGTAGCGCAAACTGACCCGAAAGAGTCGATTCGCATACTGATCGAACAGTCGTTTCTGCGCAAAGGCATTTCCTCGCTGACACTGTTCAACCAATTGTTTCGACATAATATAAATTGCTTTCGATAACAGAAATGCCGGTTTTCAGAAAAGGGTTGCCCAGGTCATAAAAAAAGCCACTGTCGGGAAAAACAGCGGCATGAAGTAGAAAATAATTCCCTTCGCTAATTAACGGATAATGAATCAATTGTTCTGTGTTCCCGTGCATCATAGCCTGCCCGCGCTTTCATAATTTGCTCACTATGATCGCTGGCCCATTCGCCTAGTTCGATCACTTTCAACAATAAACTATGACCCAAAGCCGTCAGTTCATATTCTACTCGCGGTGGAATTTCCGGATACACCCGCCGTGAAATCAGCCCATCACGCTCAAGGTTACGAAGCGTTACGGTTAGCATCCGTTGCGAAACACCGTTGATCCGTTTCTTTAGTTCATTGAACCGAAGGGTGCCTGCATCGCCCAAATGAAAAATGGACAACATCGACCATTTATCACTGAAACGATCCAAAATGTTCCGCGTTGGGCAACTACCAGTCATACTATCGGTATCGCCCAAAATTTTTCGCAACTTTTCTTGCAGTCTATCTTGCTGATTATCAACAATAGTTCTGTCCATGTTCCTGACGCACTAAAAAATGCCTTCTTGTGGTGGTTTGAGATAGTCAATACTTTTGAGTTCTTAAAAGTAACTGAGTATATTTTAAAAACCAAGATACAAATGATCGCAATAACCGGAGCAACTGGCCATTTAGGAAAAGCCACGCTCAAATCTTTAACAACAAAAACAAATCCAGGCTCTTTAGTTGCCCTCGTTAGAGACCCAGCTAAAGCATCGGACTTAGCAACTAATGGCATTCAAGTTCGCCAGGCCGACTATAATGACCCCGAGTCGCTGGTAAAAAGTCTGGCTGGCGTCGATACAGTAGTCTTGATTTCAAGTACTGAACTTGGTGACGAACGTGTTCGTCAGCACGCTAATGTTATCAACGCGGCAAAAGAAGCCGGAGTAAAACACATTTTCTATACGAGTGCTCCTAATCCGTCGCCAAACGCATTATTCACGCCTGCCATTGATCATTTCCACACAGAAAATCTGATCAAAGAGTCAGGATTGACGTATACGTTTTTCCGAAACAATCTCTATCTGGATGTGCTACCGATGATGCTTGGTGATGCTGCCCAAACAGGCAAACTCTATTTTCCAGCCGGTGATGGAACAGTAAGTTTTGCATTACGAACCGATATTGCTGAAGGACTAGCAAGCGCGTTAACCAGCAATGGTCATGAAAACAAAACATACGAAATCGGTGCGCCAACGGCCTGGTCGTTCAGCGACATCGCTGCTGCCTTGAGCGAATCGGGCAATCCGGTTGAGTATATCGATATTCCGAATAGTGCTTATGCTGCTGAATTAGCCAAACATTTGCCTGCCGCTGCGGCCACAATGTATGCTGGATTAGCCGCAGGTATTAAACAGAATGATTTTAACGTGCCCGATCCCACTTTGGAAAAACTGCTTGGTCGGGAGCCGGTCAGCCTGGTCAATTATCTAAAAAGCCTGGTGGTAGGCGTATAGTCGCTGAGAATCCGTATTTACGACTTAATCTATTCAACTTCCCGAAGGCTTAGTTGCTTTCGGGAAGTTTTGTTTTATTCCTATCCCGAACCGATATAGTACCATCTTATTTTGTTTTACAGAGATTGATCTCCAGAACGCCTTAATTCTGCTCGTTCCTGCTTATTTTCACGAAATTGTCAGCTAATAAGTAGTCAGACATTTCCGGTTTTGCACGTTACACTCATCTTCAATGAATCGACTTAACCTTCTACTAATCAAATCATTTCTTATTCTTTCGATTGTTTTGTTTGGGGCTGCTGCCAAAGCCCAATCATTCAATCAGGCGGAAATTGCTCGTTGGCAACAACAAGCCAGGCAGATCACCATCACACGCGATACATGGGGTGTTCCGCACATCTCCGGAAAAACGGATGCTGACGTCATATTTGGCGTATTGTTCACCCAATGCGAAGATGATTTCGCTCGCGTCGAAACGAATTATATTGACGCAATTGGAAGAATGGCTGAAGTAGAAGGCGAGTCGGCACTGTATCATGATCTTCGAGCGCGGTTGTTTCTGGATTCAGCGCAGGCTGTTGCGATCTATAAGAAGAGTCCGGCCTGGATGAAAAAACTGCTAAATGCCTTTGCCGATGGCACCAACTATTATCTCTACACGCATCCAGATATAAAACCCCGATTACTGAAGCGTTTCCAGCCGTGGATGCCCCTGATGTTTAGCGAAGGCAGCATTGGCGGTAACATCAGCGTCGTATCGACTGAGCGATTGAAAGCATTTTACGAGCACAATAAATTCACCTCGTCCATCAACGATTTCGACAGGTACGAAAACGATCCTGTTGGCTCAAACGGTTTTGCTATTGCTCCATCGAAAAGCGCGACGAAGAATGCTCTGCTGCTCATCAACCCACATACATCATTTTATTTCCGGTCGGAAGTACACTTGACCAGTCAGGAAGGACTGAATGCGTATGGAGCTGTTACATGGGGACAATTCTTTATTTATCAGGGTTTTAACGAATACTGCGGCTGGATGCACACGTCAAGCGGAGCCGACTCGATGGATGAATACCTGGAAACGATTGAGAAGAAGGGGAACGCCTATTTTTATACGTATGGCCAAACACAAAAACCACTCCGTACGCAAAAAGTGCGATTACCTTACAAATCCGGAAATGGTATTCAGTACAAAGAGTTCACGATGTATTGGACCGAACATGGGCCTATCGTAGGCGAAAAAGACGGCAAATGGATTGCTGTCGACATGATGAATACGCCGTTGAACGCGCTTGAACAGTCGTACTTACGCACGAAAGCCAAAGGCTATGCGAGTTACAAGGAGGTTATGAAACTGAACGGCAATGCCTCTAACAACACCGTTTTTGCGGATCGCGATGGAAACATTGCTTACTGGCACGGCAATTTCATGCCCAAACGCAACCCCAAATTCGATTGGAGCCAACCCGTCGATGGCCGTAACCCAGAAACGACCTGGAAAGGATTACATTCCGTTGATGAAATTGTTCAGGTACGCAATCCGGCAACGGGCTGGATTCAAAACTGCAATTCCACACCCTATACCGTTTCAGGCAGTGCCAGCCCCGCTAAAGCGAATTATCCAGCTTACATGGCCCCGGATGCCGAAAACTACCGGGGTATTAATGCTGTACGCGTACTTAGCCAGAAAAAAATCTTTACACTCGATACCCTAATCGCAGCTGCTAATGATCCGTATCTGTCTGGTTTTGATGATTTAATTCCTGCTTTACTTTCGGCCTATCAACAGGTTGCGGGCGATTCTGAAGCAAATACAAAAGATGTTGGCGAAGCTATACAGGTTCTAAAAGACTGGAATAAGTGTTACGGAACAGCATCTGTTGGGACAACGCTGGGCATTTTCTGGGGCGAAAAGATACAGCGTCTGGCGCGCAGCCGCGTTCCAGCTACTCAACGCCTTGACTTCCTCAGCTTTACAACTTTTGTTATTGAAAAAACGACTCCGCAGGAGAAAATGGCCACGCTAAAAGAAACACTGGCCGAATTAACCCGCGACTTCGGCACCTGGAAAACCCCATGGGGCGATATCAACCGCTACCAACGCCTGACCGGCAACATTCAGGAATCGTACGACGACCAAAAACCCAGCATTCCAGTCGGTTTTACCCCTTCGACATGGGGTTCACTAGCGGCTTATGGCGCACGAACGGCTCCCAATACCAAAAAGCGATATGGTTATGTCGGAAACAGTTTCGTGGCAGTAGTTGAATTTGGCAAAAAAGTGAAAGCCAGGTCTGTCGTAACGGGTGGCCAAAGTAGTCGACCCGGCGAAACCCATTTTGCAGACCAGGCTCCTTTATACTGCGAGGGGAAATTTAAAGACGTGTGGTTCTACCCAGAAGACATCAAACAGCACATTGAGAAAACGTATTATCCAGGGCAGAAATAGGTTATCTATATAAGTACCCAATAATTGGACAAGAATCTAACAGCACAAATGACACAGGAATTAATTCTATTAGTACTGATTATTTGGGGACTAACGAGCTGTAGTAATTCAGTATCTGAAACAGTTATTTCAGGCATTGAAAAAGACTTAATCCCGGAGGGGATAGCTGTTGATTCAGCATCAGGAAAGATATTTTTAAGCAGCCTTAAAAAGAATAAAATTATATCAACTAATATTGATGGAAGCAATGCCGCTAATTTTATTGAAAGTAACCAACACGGTTATTTAGCTGGTTTTGGCATGACAATAAAAGGTGATACGGTATATGCGCTTAGTAATGGATTGAAAAAGGAGAATAATACATCTGTTTTACTATTACTAAATACTAGAACAAAGAGCTTGATTGAAAAATATGAAATCAATATTCCTCCTTATGCTTATTTAAATGATTTAGCAATTAGCGCGAGTAATGAGATTTTTATTACCGATTCAGAAAGCAACAAGATTTATAGAATAAAGAGACCCAATAAAAATCTGGAGGTTTATCTGGACACAGCCGAAATACCCCACTCTAACGGAATCGCTATTTCTGATGATAATTCTAAACTCTACTTAGCCTCTAAAAAAGGGATCAGAATTGTTGATATTCAGACAAAAAAGATACTCAATCAGCCTAATATCGAATCTTCAGGAATAGATGGTATGAAGTTTTATAAAAATAGTTTGATTGGTATAGTCGAAAAGGGAGTTTATAGATTTTACTTGACCAACAATGGAGCCGAAATTGAAAGCAAGAAGGAAATTATCCCATTTGATAATACCTTCAAATCACCGACAACCTTTACTATTTTAGGCAACTCGATTTACTTTATTAAGAATAAGCAACTTGACAATTTTAATGACAGTACCAACGAAGTGATTGATAAAAGTAAATTAGAATCGCTTATTTTATTGACTAAAAAATTAGAGTAATTCTTAGCTAGTAGTATAACTATAATAGACAGTTGGCAATAGAAAAAACATATAGGCTTTGGACGTTTCAATCTGGCACATCAATACTTGAACTGAAAAATCAAGGTATAATCCAGCCGAGTTGGGATAGTTATTTACAAACAGGTTATTTCATAAAATCCTACCGATGGATCGCTAATCAAATGACAGGCAGGGGTATTCATTGTATTACTCATGCACCCGTATGGGCGTGGCACTCATGTACGAATTATAAACAAGCCCCAAAACTAGTTGATGCGCGATGTTTATTGAGTGATTTAGACATCGAAGGAGGAATACAAACAATAGAATTTGAGTGCCCGGCGGAGTTGGCTTTATTATCTCGTTATGGGGTATGGAATATGATGCTTTCCGATATCTTCTGGGCTAATGAGGAGTCGAAAATTGATAAGGAACTAGTTGATAAATTATTTGCTACCAAGAGGAAACAATTTAGGAAATACGACTCTATTCAGGCAACATTGCCCTACCTTAAGTTAGACTGGGTGAAAGAGATAAGAGACCTGAACCTGCGCCCTAATGACTTTACTTATAATGCAGACGAAGACGTATGAAAGTGGTGTAGTCAGTCTGCCCAAAGCTTGCTAACTGACTACATCACTTTTTTCATATTAATAACTTAAAGTGCCTGACCACCTGATACTTCAATACGTTGCGCGTTAATCCAGCGCGCTTCTTCGGTACACAGGAAAGCGACGACTCCACCAATATCATCAGGTAGGCCAACGCGACCGAGGGCTGTGAGGCTGGCGATGTGATCGTTTATCTCTTTGTTGTCCCGCACACGCCCACCGCCAAAATCGGTTTCGATGGCGCCGGGCGCTACTACGTTTACAGCAATGCGTCGCGGTCCTAATTCCAGTGCCATGTAGCGAGTCAATGTCTCTATAGCAGCCTTCATGGAGCCATAGGTCGATGATCCCAGATACGTCATTCGAGCCAATCCCGACGATATATTGATAATACGTCCACCATCATTCAGTAATGGCAATGCTTTTTGGGTGAAGAAAAATACACCCTTAAAGTGAATATTGACGATTGCATCTAACTGTTTTTCAGTCGTTTCAGCAAACAGTGCATATAGGGCCGTTCCTGCATTGTTGATCAGGAAATCGAAATGATTAGCAGAAAATGTCTGTTGCAGAACCGTCTTTACTTGATCAAAAAAAGCATTGAAGCTCTTTACGTCGCTGGTATTGAGTTGTAAGGTTGCCGCTTTTTGACCTAACTGTTCAATTTCAGCAACCACAGCATTGGCTTCGTCTTGTTTGCTATTATAGGTCAGAATAACGTCGATTCCTTTTTTGGCGAGACTAAGCGCCATGTTTTTACCTAATCCACGGCTTCCGCCGGTTACTAATGCGATTTTACTATTGCTCATCTTTTTTGGTTGTTTTTGATGAGACAAAGGTAGATCAACCCTAAAGGTCGGTGTTTGCGCGAATCAATCCGAAGTTTGCAAAATTCAAATCATAGCTTTAGGCGCGGAAAGCAAGCGGTGCTAAAGCGGTTTGCTTTTTGAAAAAATTGGAAAAGTGGGCAACCTCTTCAAACCCCAGGCTATACGCTATTTCGGAAATGTTCCAGTCGGTTTGTTTTAGTAGAATTTTGGCTTCCTGAAGAATCCGACTGCCAATTAGTTCGGTTGTCGTTTTACCCGTATTCTCTTTCAGAACTTTATTTAGGTGATTGACATGTACAGCAAGCCGATCAGCAAAATCTTTAGCCGTACGCAAACTGAGTTTCTGCTGGGGCGACTCGATTGGAAACTGCCGCTCCAGCAATTCGATGAATAAGGAAGAAACGCGTGCCGATGCTGTATGAGTTGGATAAAGAGCTGATGCGGGTTGCAATTTCTGCCCGTAATGAATTAATTCGAGAACGTAATTACGGAGTAAATCATACTTATATACGTAATCAGAAGCAATCTCCTTGTACATCTTTCGAAAGATATACAGCAAGTCTTCTATGTTCTCGTCAGACAATTGAAAGATTGGGTATCCGCCGGGTTTAAAGATCGGTAGATCGTCCAGTACAATTCCACTTTTATTCTGAATGAGAAAATCGGCCGTAAAAATGCAGAAGTAGCCAGCTAGTCCCTCCTGCTGCGGAATCCAGTGATACGGAATTTTTGGGGTAGCAAATAGCAGCGCACTTTTTTCAATATCGATCACCTTATCGGCGTATTCGGCTTTGCTACGTCCACGGATCAGACTGATTTTATAATAAGCCCGCCGATTATACGGCATAGCACGAGGATTCTTCTTGATTCGCGCATGAACTTCTTCAATGTTAAACACATTGAAATGCCCAATCTCTTTGTTAAGATCTTCGGGAATAAGCGTAGCGATTTCCTTATAAAATCCTTCCAGCGTGGTTGTTTCCATTGCCCTATTCAATTTGCAAAAATCAAATATAGGCGTTTTTTGGCAGAGGGCATAGGACGCAGGGCATAGCGCAGTTTGAAAATACGCCCCGCGCCCTACGTCCTATGCCAAGCTACTCCGCTCGTAGTGACTTTACTGGATTCACTAGTGCGGCTTTGATGCTATGGAAACTGACAGTGGCCATCGCAATCAAAACGGCACCAAAGCCGACCAACGCGAACACCCATACGCTCAAGTCGATTTTATAGGCATAACTCGCTAACCACTGCGTCATTAAAAACCAGGTCAATGGAGTGGCGATTGCCAGGGCGATCAGAACCAGTTTGACAAAGTCGCGGCTGAGAAGCAGGATAATTCCGGGGATGCTGGCACCCAGCACTTTTCGAACCCCTATTTCTTTGGTACGCTGCTCAATAGTCATTAGAGCTATGGCAAACAGACCCATGCAGGAAAGTAAGATGGCAATCCCGGCGGCAAAACTAAATACCTGAGACATAGCTTCTTCGTTTCGATACAATGCGTCAATGTTAGCATCCAGAAACGTTCCGATAAATTCAGCACCGGGCGCTATTTCAGCCCAAATAGTCTTTAGCTTATCCATCGAAGTCAGCAGGCTTTGTGGGGTTACCCGAATAAAAATATAACCGATCTCTTCGGAGCTTGACAGGTGCATGGTAATTGGCTTTTTCTCCTGCTGCAACGAATACAGATGGTAGTCTGGAATCAAACCAATGATCTGAATTTTTGTCCCTGCCGTATCGGTCTGGAAGAAACGGCCAACCGGGTCTTTTTCGCCGAGTTGTTTCGCCATACTTTCCGTAATAATCACCCGATCCAATGAATCGGACGGGTACGCAGGGCTAAACTCCCGCCCGGATAACAACTTGATATTTAACGTTTTTAGATAATCGTAATCGACTAGTAACCAATCGGTATGGATTTCTTTATCCTTATACGTAAACCCAAGCATAGACCTTGACACGCTACCATCTTTCCCCCTACCCAGATTGACGCCACTTCCTGTAATAGATACCACCGAAGGGTCGTTCGCGAGCTTATTTCGCATTCGCTGAAGTAGCTGCCGACCACTATATTTATTCCCTACCGGAATACTAATTACCTGTTCTTTCTCAAAACCCAATGGTCGCGTCCGTAAATACCCTACTTGCTGAATGGCAAAAATGGTGCAACAGGTTAGCAGACAGGATATCGTAAATTGGGTAACAATTAATGAGTTACGTAAGAAACCGGGTCGTTTCATGGCAATCTTACCTTTCAAAACTTCAACCGCATTGAAACGAGCCATTTGCCAGGAAGGATAGCCCCCCGCTATTAGCGTAACCAGAGCAAACATCAGCAGAATACCGACAATAACACCCGGCTGCAGTATAGTAGAAAGGGCTATGTTAGCTCTGAACTGCGCGTTAAAAGCAGGTACCAGCCAGTAAGCCATGACTGATCCCAATACAAATCCAATCAGGCAAATTATGGCCGATTCGCTCCAGATTTGCACAAATAATTGCTTTTTCAACGCTCCTAGCGACTTGCGAACGCCTACTTCACGAGCGCGGGTAAATGACCGGGCTATACTCAGGTTAATAAAATTGATGCAGGCAATGAGTAGTATAAAAAAAGCGATAGCCAGCAACGCATAAACGACTGCAACCGGCGTACTCGATCCACCTGAAATAGCGGTATCAAAATGCACTTTTGCGAATTTCTGTAGACGGATAGCCATCAAATCACCGCGTTCATCAGGCTTAGCGCCATCTTTTTTCAGTTTCTCCAGATCAGCCGAAAAATACTTTTCCGAAAATCCTTTCAATCGATTTTCGAGCGTTGCCTGCTCTACATTAGGCGCTACTTTAATAAAAACATTATGGGAATAGGCATCCCACTGGGACTTACTGTCGCGGTACGTAGGTGTATTTTCGACCCGAGCCAGAGCATCGTAGTGTACAGTCGAGTTGTCTGGCGCATCGGCCAAAACGCCCGTAACAATGTATTGTTTCTGATTACCCAGATTACCCAGCTGCAAGGGTTTTCCAATCGGGTCTTCCGTTCCGAATATCGCTTTGGCTGTACTTTCGCTCAGGATAATATTACTCAAATCGCCCAATGCGCTGGTCCGATTGCCTTGCAGCATAGGGAACGAAAAGACTTTCAGAAAATCAGCGTCTACAAAGCGGACCGATTTTTCGACAAATTTACCTTTATACTCCATTAAACTGCCCCCAGACAGCAACCGCGTTGCCGCTTCTACTTCTGGATAGTCAGCTTTCAGAGCGGGCGTCAATGGCATCGGCATTCCGCCACTCTTTTCGACTTTATCGGGATGATTTACGAAGCGATAGACCTGATAAATTCGGTCAATATCTTCATGAAACGAATCGTAGGAGAGTTGGCGGTAGACCATCAGGAACAGAAACGTACAGACACAAAAGGCTACCGAAAGTCCCAGTACGTTGATGGCGGTATAACCTTTACTGCGCCAAAGCGTGCGAAAAGCAATTTTTAGATAATTCGACAACATAGCCGGTTGGAGTGATGAGGGTTGTGGGTATTCCACTGATTGACGCCGACGCCGAATCACGAACGGCGGGAGTACCGAAATCACATTCAGAAGGTAACGGGCACTAGCCTGCGGTTCGCCCACTCGATCATACCAATACGCATATAATTCGTCCAGATCGCCCTGCACTTCTTCCAGTGTTTCAGGGGGATGCAGCCAAATTAATAAGCGTTTTGCCCACGAGGGTGATGATCGCATAATGACGAATGAAAAGTGTACCTTAAACGTGTTGTCGGCGAATTACATCAATCAGATATTACTCTCTATTTTATCGTACAAATGAACGGCCAAAAACAAAAAAGGCCCAATTTGGGCCATTGATGCATTTTTTATTCTAAAATCTTGACATAATTTGTCCGTAAATGGACAGTGATCGTCCCCAACCGGACAGGGGGATTTCAGTTAATTCACTTTAATATAATCTGCTTCTGGCTTCGGAGTTACCGTCGTCGAAGGCGTTACATCCAGAATTTCGTGCACATTCCGGCGTATGGTTTGGGCAATCTGGTTGAGGGGCAGATCATTGCAATCCAGCCCAAATGGTTCTTCAATTTCATCGCCAATCATCTCAATCCCAATCAGCGCATAGGCAGCTAATGTGGTAGCAATGATTGCAAAATATTCATACGTCTCGACCAGAACGAGGGGAATCAGCAACACATATACAGTGATAAACAGCTTAATAAAGAAGCTATACGAAAATGGAATCGGCGTTTTTTTGATTCGTTCGCAGGAACCCGTTATGTCGAGTAGAGCCTGATGGTATTGCCGAATCGTAATTAAATCCATATCGCTAACGAGGTTATCCTGGTGTAAAACCTGAATGCGTCGCAGCAATAAAGCTGCAATTCGGCTGGGAATGTGCGCGTATTGCGACAGTGGTTTTTGTCCTTCATCGCCCGTATTTTCTATCTCTGAAAAATCGACGCCGGTACGCAAATGACCTTTGAGAGCCAGCGCAAAATTGGATAATGTACGAGCAAAATACGTTCGGTTTTCTGCTGCCTCATCAGGCAAGAGCGAGTCCAGCAAAACGGCCAGATTCCGACTGTAGTTAACCAGGCTGCCCCACTGTCGTCGCCCTTCCCAGAATCGATCGTAAGCCGTGTTGGTGCGAAAAACCAGTAGGAGACTTAATGTAATTCCTAACAATGAAAATAGCGTTCCGTCGAATGGAAGATCGATCTTAAAAACATGTTTATCAATGATAGTCAGCGCGATACCGTAAGCACTTACGTAACCCACGCGTCGCAAAAGTACTTGAATGCTATAGCTGGTATGGAAATTTCGAAGGGCGCCTGCCCAATCTTTTGCTTCGTAAATAATCATCAGATTGCCGAGGAAGATGGTATTCAATTCCGATTAATTAAATCAATTATACACATTCATCCCTAAACTCCTGTTTGCTAGACGCAAAAAAGAACATCCCGAAAGCGATATGCTTCCGGGATGTTAGGTTCAAGTACAAGCGATATGGGTTTACAATAGGTCGACTGTAATCATCAGGATATGTAGCAATATGCTCGTTGTTATAGCCGGAAAAATATATTTGACAGGCATTGCGGCCAACACAGGTACTAGCACTGACAAGAAACAAAGCATGCTTGCTAGGAATTGCCAATCACCGCCATTAAAATTAGCCATGATCAGTAAAAGTGTTGGCGACAGAATACATCCCTGAATTGCCAATGCGCCAATTGCCCAGCCAAATCGATAGAACTCAGCTTCAGAAACGAATTTTTTATAAGCGCTAAACCAATTGGTTGTGGTTGTATAATTGGTGGTTGTATGTGCGAGCGTTGCCATGATTTTGTGCGTTTGAATTATGACACAAAACAACATCTGCGACAGGGCAACCTACATGACTTGAGTCAAGCCAATAACTGACTTTTGTTAGCCAGCATTTCAAACACAAAGGCCGCTAACAGGAATCTGTTAGCGGCCTTTGTGCGAAGATAATTCAACATACCCGATCAATAGCGAACACCCGCCCAACCGTACGGACTCCGACGCGCATTGATACTTTCTTCGATTCGCTGTTTAAGGAGCTTATCGTAATCAGCATCGCTGATTTTTTTACCCTTCGTTTTGGGAAGCTTTAAATCATTGGGCGTCAGTGGTCTAAATTCAATACTAGTTGCTACAATTTCCACATCGCCATCATTCAGATCTAGTTCCAGAATCAGGCCGGGCAATCCGTTCAATCGCTCTGGACCAGCCGAGACCGGAATATCCTGAGCAAACCAAGCTGTAATTTTTTGCTTTTTAACCGGATCTTCGGTTTCTGCTTTCATACAGACGTACCCGGCTACTTCTTTGATCTGGTTACCAATTTTCCAGACGGGGGTATGCAGGGAATCATCTATTACATACGTCTTACCAAGCGTTTCGATAATATCGACCTTTTTGTCCTTCGCAAAATTGCGGTAGAAAAACAATTCGGATTTCCGCCAGGAGTAGCCCCCTTCTTCCGGTTCATCACTAAAGTATGTATAAGCACTCTCATCAGCACTGAAAGCCAGCTTCATTTTCATGCCTTTGTTATTTTCTTCCCAGTTTTTCCAGGTTTGAGCCTCCCGATCTTTCTGCTCCTGCGTTAGGAATGTCAGGCGATTCGTGATCTTTAGCCAATGTTCTTTCCGAACGTACGTAACCACGCCATCCGTTTTCTGTGCGATCGCCATCGAACTGGTCAGTAGACACAGAAATACAATTAGTTTTTTCATGATAAGTGCTTAATCGAACTGCTTAATGAAACGAGTGTAGAAGATCGGTTACGATTAATAATACCCATCGCGCCGTACTTTGCCCTGAACTCCGCGCATATTATAGGTAAAGCTCAGCATGAAATACCGCGCCAGCGTCTGAATACGCTCGGTATTCGTAAAGTTCTGCCCGGCATATTGCGATACCACAACGTTTCGGTTCAGTAAATCAAAGGCCGACAATCGAATTTCTGCTTTTTTAGCTTTGCCCAAAATATGGTACAAGGTAGAATTCAGAATTGGAATCTGCTGATCGAAGCCCAGTCGTTCGTTTTTGTAGGAACTATAGACCATTGACGTATTCAGGAAAATACTTCCTGGCAGTTTCAAATTCAACTCACCTCGTAAAACTCGATTGTTAATAGTCTGATTCTGTGAGGTGTTAATCGAATATCGCGTATTGGTAATATTGAAATTGGCACCACCATAAAACGCAATCCAATCTTTGGGCGTCAGTTCGAGTCGTGCGCCAAATGAGTAATTCTGATTATCGGTTTCGTTCAGTACTCGGTTAATTGGCGTCAAATTATGTCCGAAGCGAAGTTGCGAGTTCAGATTAAGCGTGGCTTTGGTTTTCTTCAGTGGGAAACCAAAGTTCAGATATGAACCAATATCACGTCCGCCTGTAATGTTCTCCGGTCTGGTCGTCGTAATTAACGTTTGTGGATCAACTGTCTGTCCATACACAATCTGGTTGACGTAGTAATTGGTATAGACATTCGCCCAGAAATTGATAAAACTGCCCGGATTAAAGTAATTGAAATTACCGCTGATGTTGTGATTCAACTGAGGCAGCAAGTCAGGGTTCCCCTGCGTTATATAGAGCGGGTTATTATTGCTGGCAACCGGCTGTAGATCACGCGATGACGGAATCTGCACACCTACATTGTAATTGGCGTAGATCGATTTATTATTTTTCAGCGAATAGCTCAACGATACATTCGGAATAACGGTCGTAAATGTTCGTTTAATTGATTGAAGCGGTTGAGATTGATCGCGGGCGTATTTTCCATCGAGTGTAAATTGCTGCCCGGCCACACCTACAGACAAATTCATACCTTTATACGAATACCGTACGCTGGTTCCCAAACGATTATACAGGTAGTTATTTTTATAATAAAGGCTCAGCGAATCAATCCGTCGACGGCTGTCGTCAAGATTAGACACATCCCGGTCTACTTCATCATAACGCAGACTAAAATTGTAGAATGTTTCCCAGGAATATTTCTTGGCAAATGGCTCAACAAACAACAGATTTCCTTTGTACTGATTACTCAATGAGCCGGTTGCCTGATCCTGATTCAGAATGCGTAACATATCGTTGACGCTCGTTGCCTGATAGAATTCATTGCGAGCTTTCAGCAGCAAGTCGCCATCATTTTTACTGATCTGGTACGTTGCACTAGCCCCAAAACTGCGCCCTTTCTTTTTAAACTTCGACCGATACAGCAATGTATTCGCCATCGCAAACTGATTGCTCGACGTATTATTCAGTGATTGGCTATTGGTCGTTGCTGTTTCGCTACCATTGCCTACGCTCTGAAATACACGCTGTAAGCTATTCAGATTATTATCTCCCATCCCAATTCGACTATTGCTAATAACGATCAGTGTTTGCATCGAATCAAGCTGCTTTTCGTAACGCAAACTAATCCGGTGATTGGAATTGAAGTTGGCCTGACTGCTGGTGTCCGTTTTCCGCAAATTTGTTGAATTGGGGAAATAGCTTTTATTTTCCCGAAGGGCATCTAGCTGTAAGCGTGTCTGATTGAAGTAATAGCTGGTGCTGAGTTTGGTTTTCTTGGTATCGTAATTGTAGTTGATGCCACCCGCCATATTTTTCGAAAACCCTCGTCCATCACCTCCACTGATCGGAATTGTCAGGCTCGAATTATCATCGCCAAACGAAATAAACTGCGCATTTCCTCCGAAACCAAAGTCAGCATTGTCGTTCCAGTTGAAGGAATTACTCCCCCTAAAGTCTTGATAATCATTAAAGGATAGCCCTTGCTGGTTGGTGTTATTACCGAGTAAAATAGCTGAGAACTGCCGTTTGCTGTCGAATTTATTATACATTCCTTTTCCGTCGTAACGGGCTGAAATGTTGTTGGAAGCCGGTCCACCACCAGCCGTTACTTTCCCAAATCCGCCTTTCTTGAATTCTTCTTTCAGCTCCAGATTGACCGTTTTTTCCTTCTTCCCATCATCCACGCCCGTCAGTTTTGCCTGTTCGGTCTTATCGTTGAACACCTGCACTTTGGTAATGGCTTCGGCCTGTAGATTCTTGGTCGCCAGTTTGGGGTCGTTCCCAAAGAAACTCTTTCCATCAACGGTTACTTTCTTTACTTCTTCGCCCTGTGCCCGAATATTCCCATCCTGATCAATCTGTACACCAGGTAGTTTGCGAAGTAAATCCTCAACGGTTGAGCCGGGTGGCACTTTAAATGAACTGGCATTATACTCAATCGTATCACCTTTGATGGTTAAGGGTGCCTTGGCCGTTCTGACAACTATTTCCATCAACTCTCGGGTGATGGGTTTCATCTTTAACGCTCCAAGATCAATAACGGGCTCACCTGTTGGTGTAATTACCTGATTATAAGGAATATATCCAACAAAAGAAATTTTCAGGACGTAAGTACCGGCCTTAATATTTTTGAATGTAAACGCACCATTTTCGCCTGTTCGGGTGAAATTGACCATCGACGAATCTTTGCCACTTAGCAACATAACCGTTGACGATGGCAAAGGAGCCGATGTGGTATCAACAGCACGGCCCTGAAGGGTGAAACGGGCGGAGCCAGCCGGACTCTGCGCATACAGACCAGCCGAGAGCAGACACAATAAGGTCAGCAAGAAAAGGTTTTTCATGTAAGTTAAGGTGTAAAGCGGATGATCGACTGGTGGCAAATATAAAGGGATGAACGTAGGTTGGTTGCAAGATTAAGGATTTTTAACTAAATATCTAGTGAAACAACTAAAGTATTAGTAAAAAAGTATTTGTTCCTCATTTGTCTAAGGAGTAGAAACTACCTGAAAAGGTTGCCTGCTCTAAAATTTGACGAGTAGAATCCAGAGGAGATTCCATAAAACAAACTTCTTAATTGATTTAACGGTAGTAAAATTGGCTAATTATCATTTTCAATGACTTCTCGAATTGCCTTTGCTTTGAGCAGGCATTCTTCCCACTCCTGTTCAGGATCGGCGTCGTAAGTGATGGCGCTGCCTACTGAAAAAGAAGCATATCTATTTTGGGTATTATACAATAAGGTTCGGATCACGACGCTAAAATCAAAATCGCCTTCCGGTGTAATGAAACCGATAGTGCCAGAATATACTCCTCGCCTACTCACTTCCAGTTCATCAATCAATTCCATGGCCCGGATTTTGGGTGCTCCGGTCATACTACCCATGGGAAACGCATTGCGAATCGCATCAGCCCAAGAATTATCCTGACGCAGTGTGGCCGACACGGTCGAAATCATCTGGTAAACCTGTTGAAAACCATAAATACCGAATAATTCGTCAACCTGAACAGAGCCTGTTTCAGCACTCCGGGCAAGATCGTTACGGACCAAATCAACAATCATCAGATTTTCAGCCCGTTCTTTTTCAGAACTCAGGAGTTGATTTCGCAATCGCTCATCTTCATCCGCCGTTTTCCCCCTCCGAACAGTTCCTTTGATGGGTTGTGAAAGAATTTTGCGTCCTTCTTTCTTCAAAAATCGCTCTGGCGATGCGCCTATGATGTATCGTTCGCCGATTTTTAGAAAGTTGGAAAACGGCATTGGCGAACGCGTCGTTAGTGCACGATACGAAGCTAGCGGGTCTAACTCTAATGACTCCGCAAAAAACTCGATGCAATAATTCAGTTCGTATACATCCCCTGCTACAATATGCCTTTGAATTTTACGAACATTGGTCAAATACTCCTCAGGCGTAACACGACATTGGATTTGGCCCCTGCTCACCTCACCCCCAGCCCCTCTCCTAAAACAGGAGAGGGGGGAAAGTATTTGCTCCCACAATTCCTCTGGATCACCATTTCCCTGAATCAATACACTATCGCCCGCATCGGTAGATCGCTCAAAATCAATGATCCAGGTGGGTTCTACGAAATAGGCATCGGGAAAACCTAGTCGATTTGGATTTCGGCTTTGTAAATCTTCAAGTTGATTTTTTAGATCGTAAGCGAAATAACCGACCAGAAAAGAAGGGCGTTCCTTGTGTGCATCAGCCAACGTCTGGATTGCATCATCGGCTGAAAACGAAATGATCCGTTCCGCACCGACAAACAGTCGATTTGGAAACGGATCATTTGGATAAGCGATATCGTTGTTATTCAGAAACGCAACGAACCCATTCTGATCGGTCTGTTGAGCAATTGCCCATTCCAGCACACGCCATTTCAACGCTGGGATGTCATCAACAGCCACACGCAAAACGGGCATATCTTAATGGTTTATCAATCGAACATCAACGGCAATATCTTTCCCTTCAGCATTCTGCCCGATTGAAAATTCAACTTCGTCGTCAACCTGCAATTCGTTGAAATCTGTATCAACTAAACTGGTATAATGGAAAAACAGGTTATTAGGTGGGTAATTCACAAAACCATAACCAGTTTTCAGACTGCGAATAGTACTGATTTTCCGTCCTTCCGGATCTTCGTCGGCGACATTATAGTTTGGTTCCATCGACAGTGAATAATCATCATATCCGCCATCAAGTGCCAATCCAGAACTAAAACTAGTGCCGTTCACATAGTTACTTCCATTATTCGTAATTGCTGTAAAGGTTGGCTTGGCCGTTTGTTGCTTAACGAACAAATTCTGAATGACCATATCGTTCCGGCGGCTCCGATCATCGATAATGCCATGCATGGCAACGGGGTAAGAAACCTCTTCCAGCAAATCCTGAGATGTACGCGTCACCTGCTTTTCACCTTGTTCATTCAGGAATTCAAAGTCCCAACTAAGTACCATAATCCGCGACCCCAATGTATTCAGTTTACGAATCAGGGGTACGTAATCGCCATCCGAAGTAATCAAAACAACTACGTCGAATTTTTTATACTGCGCTAATTCAAAGGCTTCGAGGGCTAGCCATACATCGATGCCTTTTTCCTGACGATAACCCTGATACGTTTTTACAGGCAGATAATGCGTTACGACGCCTTCCGACATCAGAATATCATCAAACAGACGGTCGTAAAATAGCTGATTACCGCGTTGATTGGCTTCATGCGCATTGAGTCGTCCACGGAAGTAATGGGCATCGACAATTTGGCACAAGCGTTCATTAACGCCTTCTTCTTCGGCTACCTGCCGACGAATAAATGCATGTAAACCTGAGATACTTATACGGCTGCGACGTTCGTGAGAATAATTATAGTAATTACTTACATGTAGAAAATAGTTACCGTCATAAAAAACCCCAATACGGGTTAGACTGGATGCTGTGGGCATACTGTACTTAAGCGTTTATAATTGTATGAATATGTAAGATAAATGCACTAAAATTTCCTTTTTCTAGAGTTGGTTGGGTGTATGGTATTATACTATAGATGTGGATTTGTACGAAGAAAATTGATTTACTATATGTCTATTTTATTCGTATTGACTGTAAAAACGAGTTACTCAATTAACTAAGATCAATGAACTATGCAGATAGTGTAAATTAGACGTGAATAAGCCGATAAAGTAACAATAAATAAGGTGAACTAGTGTAGAATACTTTTCTGCAAACATAATAACTTTTTCGTTTGCATTACACGAGCCCTATATCTTTATCTTTGTCGGCTTATTCCCATGCATTATGCAAAAAATACTGTTCATCGATCGGGATGGTACGCTCATAGTCGAGCCCCAGCCTGATCAGCAAGTGGATTCCTTAGCTAAACTCGATTACATTCCTAAAGCGATTTCTGCCCTTCGCCACATTGCCGAAGAAACCGACTATCAACTGGTAATGGTTACTAATCAGGACGGTCTGGGCACTGATTCTTTCCCTGAAGATACATTCTGGCCAGCTCATAATAAAATGATGAGCACGTTTGCCGGTGAGAATATTCCGTTCACTGCGGTTCATATTGATCGTCATTTCCCGCGTGATAACTCGCTTACACGCAAACCAGGAACGGGTATGTTGACGGAGTATTTTTCTGATCAATATGATCTGGCCAACAGTTATGTGATTGGCGACCGATTAACAGATGTTCAGTTGGCGGTCAATTTGGGTGCTAAAGCGATTCTTTTTTTACCACCCAACGGCTTGGCAACCGTGCAATCTGCCGATGTAGCGGGTATGACAGCGGAGATGCAAAAAGTGATTGCCCTGACTACCGACGACTGGGATCAGATTTATGAATTCCTCAGACTTCCTCCCCGAACGGCTACGGTTGAACGCAACACCAAAGAAACCCAGATTCGGGTAGAGCTTAACCTTGACGGACGTGGGCAGGCAGATATTCATACCGGCTTAGGCTTTTTCGACCACATGCTCGATCAAGTGGCTAAACATTCGGGAGCTGATCTAAAAATCCAGGTGAATGGCGATCTGCATATTGACGAACATCACACGATTGAAGATACAGCGCTGGCTTTAGGCGAAGCTTATCGACAAGCTCTTGGCAACAAACGGGGGATTAGTCGATATGGGTTTCTACTACCGATGGATGAAGCGCTGGCTCAGGTAGGTATCGATTTTTCAGGCCGTCCCTGGCTCGTCTGGGATGCTGAGTTTCGACGGGAAAAGATTGGCGATATGCCAACGGAAATGTTCTTTCATTTCTTCAAATCCTTTTCGGATACAGCTCTTTGCAACCTGAATATCAAAGTAGAAGGTGATAATGAACATCACAAAATCGAAGCGATTTTCAAGGCGTTTGCTAAAGCAATAAAAATGGCCGTCCGACGGGATATCAAAGAACTTGACAATCTGCCAAGTACGAAAGGAGTTTTGTAGTTAGTTTAAAGTTTAAACCTGAGCCATCAGACTTCAAACTTATTAATTACTTTTGCATCTGAATTCAACCGAATATCGACATGGATTTATCAACACCTTTGACAATACTCTTCTACGTTGTACTACTGGTCGCTTCATTCATTACAGGCCGCTGGTTAGAGCGCAACGACCGGAAGTATTAATGTTAGTCAATAGTCTTTAGTCGATAGTGGCTGACGCTACTACTGCTATCGGCTCTCGGCTAAAGACTATTGACTCTTATGTTTAGTGCCCTTGCCCGTTGGCTGTTTAAACTTGCTGGATGGCGACTAATTGGCGATGTTCCCAATATTCCCAAAGCCATTTGGGTAGTGGCTCCCCATACCACCAATTGGGATTTTTTTGTAGGGCTCGGCACCCGAGCTGCAATTGGCGTCTGGATTCAATACCTCGCTAAAAGTTCATTATTTACCTGGTACTCAGGCTGGTTATTCCGCGCCTTGGGGGGTAAGCCTGTCTATCGAGATAAATCCCATAATCTGGTCGATGCGATTGTAGCCGTTTTCAATGAAAACAGTCGGCTTCATATTTGTATTGCGCCGGAAGGTACGCGCAGTAATGTGTCGAAACTAAAAACGGGGTTCTATTACATTGCCTTAAAAGCAAATGTCCCTTTAATTCTGGTCGGTTTCGATTGGCCCCGAAAGAGCGCAATTCTCAGTAAGCCACTTTACGTAACAGGTGATTATCAACGCGATATGATCCCTTTTTACGAATTCTTCTCGACCATTCAGGGTCAGAAGAAAGACTGGCTAAAACAGTGGGAAGAAACGGGAGTTATTGAAAGTCGAACGGTTTAATCTTTTTTGTTTCAGGTTTCATTTTTGCCATGCTGACGAAGGAAGCATCTTAAATTTTCCTCACCTGTACATCAGGATATAGGAAGATGCTTCCTTCATCAGCATGACAAAATCACTCATAGTCAGAGACTTAATCAACTTAGTCTGTCTTTAAAACTCTCGTAACCGTACGTTTTGATTAACTGAAACGTCTCGTTTTCTTTCCAGACACCAATAGCCGGTAAATTAACCCCATTGAATGTTGTTGTTTTGACCATTGTGTAATGAATCATATCATCGAAAACAATTTTATCATCGATTTTCAGTGGGGCATCAAATGAGTAATCGCCCATAAAATCGCCAGCAAGGCACGTCATTCCACCGAGTCGATACGTTGGTTTTCCAGCAACTGGCTCGTGATATGACTGAATAATCCTTGGCTTGTAAGGCATTTCGAGCGTATCGGGCATGTGTGCCGCAAACGACGTATCCAGAATAGCTACCTCAATCCCCTGACTATTCACCAAATCAAGTACGGACGATACCAATACCCCCGTTTGCCAGGCGATAGCGGAGCCTGGTTCCAGAATGACATCAACGTCATATTTCTGCCGGAACTTTGTCAGTAAGTTTATCAGATGGATGGTATCATAGCCTTCACGAGTCATCAAATGCCCTCCGCCAAAATTGACCCATTTCGCTTGATGAAGTAAGTCACCAAATCGAGCTTCGAGTGCTTCCAGGGTCCGCTCCAGCGTGAATGAATCGTTTTCACAAAGGGTATGAAAATGAATGCCTTCCAGTCCATTTGGTAATTGGTCGGGCAATTGGTCGCGGGTCGCTCCGAGTCGAGAACCCGGTACACAGGGATTATACATATCTGTTGCAACTTCCGAATATTGCGGATTTACCCGAATGCCACACGAAACTCGCCCCACTGCTCGATCATGAAAACGCTCCCACTGGCTCCATGAGTTGAACGTTAGATGGCTACTTCGTTCTACTACTTCGTCAAATTCATCGTCGCGATAGGCTGGAATATAAGCGTGAGCTTTTACGCCCATGTAATCATTTACCAATTTGATCTCGTTGAGCGAACTGGCCGTTGCACCACTTAAATACTCGCGGACCAGCGGAAACGCGCTGTACATCGAGAAACCTTTTAATGCCAGAATAATGGTAACGCCAGCGGCTTTCTGCACCGAATCAATCAAGGTAAGATTTCGGCGAAGTTTAGCTTCTTCCAGAATAAAGCAGGGGGATGGAATAGCCGGATCGTTGATGTGTTGAAGCAAGTTTGTGTTCATGCCGCAAAGGTATGAAACTAATCTCCTTTGCCTTTGCCATACTCCAGCCCAAACGCAACTGGTAAATTATATTTAACACGTATCAGGATACCCGATTGGCTTCCAGGCTGCCATTTCGGCATCATATTAACCACTCGAATGGCTTCCTCATCACACCCATATCCGAGTCCTTTCAACACTTGAATCTGCGTAAGGCGCCCATCTCGTTCCACAACGAACGATACAAAGGCTCTTCCTTTAATCTTCGCCCTCTGCGCTTCTAGTGGATAGTTAACACGCTGCTTAAGGTAATCGACCAAAGCAACAATACCCCCCGGAAACTCAGGCTGACATTCAACGATTGTAAAAACAGTTGTATCAGAGGCTAAACTTACTTGCCCAAAAACCCTTGGAGATGAAAGCAGAAATAGAAAAGTAAATAGGCAGCTGAAAATCAATCGATGGATAACCGAATAAATAAGCATACGGCTCTGTGATTATTCCAGTGTAAATGAGATCGGTAAATTAAACTTTACCCGAACTGCCCGGCCTGATTGTTTACCGGGTTTCCAGTGCGGCATTTTGTTGACAACCCGAACAGCTTCTTCATCACACCCAAAGCCAATGCCTTTTAATACATTCACGTCCGTCAGGCTACCATCCGAATTGACCACAAAACTGACGTAAACTCGACCTGCTACACCTGCCGACATGGCCGATTTTGGATAGGTCAAATTCTTTTCCAGAAATCGTCTTAATGCATCGGTTCCTCCCGGATATTCGGGCTGTTGCTCAACCAAAATAAATGTTTCTTCTGGTTTAGCCTCTACCTCAAGCGCTTTTTTCTTTACCGTAGACGCTGTTGTTTCTGGTGGCGTAATGGCTTCTACATCGCCTGTTCCTTCAACGGTTTCGGTGCCAGACGTAGCATCCTGAAGTTGTTCGATAGTCGGCGGTAGGGTTTCCTCCACTACCTCATCTTCGGGCATTACAACCAGCGGTAAATTTCGGACCGTATTTACAGCAGGGGCCGTTTCTGTTGGTGGTAACTTTATAGGCGGTTCAACGGGCGGTTCTTTAACGTTTGTCAGCGTTACCTCCGTCATTACCTGATTGTTGATGAAAGCATCTTTAGGCCAGAATTGGTCATAAAGTCTGGGGCCCACTAACCCTAGCAAAAATAGCCCGACACCCAGTCCTAAAGCGCGGCTGAGCGTTGGTCGGTATTGTTGGCGAAGCTCGAAGGCGCCATAAGCCTGGTTACGAGTCTGAAAAATAATGTCGTCGTACGTTAGCGCGACAGGCAAGGAAGTATCTGAGCGGAACATAGCAGTAAGCGTTTTTATCGCTTAGATGCTAGCCGAATCTAAATTCCATACAATCCATTTCCCTCACCCCCAACCCCTCTCCCAAAACGGGAGAGGGGAGATTCAGGACAAAAAAATTCCCCTCTCCCGTTTTAGGAGAGGGGCTAGGGATGAGGTGAATTTAAAAACTGTCGTATTTCTGAACGAGTTGAATCGCATCGTTCTCTGTTTTGACAGACAAATTTGATTCTTTGGCAAACGCTTTCAGTTCATCTTTATGATCGGCTAGTGCTTCGATAATGGACTTATCAGATAGCTTCACTTTTTCCAGTGTTTGATCTGGCTTAAGCACGTAGTAGGAAACGACATTGCGAAATTCATCATATCGTTCACCATTCGCGTAAGGATTTTTGAAGTCAGCCTGTTTAAAAACTTTAGCAATACGTTTGAGTAGAGCCGTTTTACCCTGATAGAGTACTAAAAAATAGCCCTCTTTCAGGAATTCCTCTGATGTTTTCGCCGTCGGTATGTGTCGGAATACGTAAAACTGTCCGTCCTGGTTTTTAAGCTGAAATGATTTGACCTGATCAGCATTAATAATGATCGAATCGCCACCTACCCAGGTCCGCAACAGAATCAGGTGCTGTCGATATGCATCGAACTTGATCGGAACATCTTTATAATGCTGCCCTGCTACCATTTCAATGACTCCCTTATTCCATTCAGGCAGAAAATAGGGGGTTCCCCGCAAGCCTTCATACCGATGGTCGATTGTATTTACCATCGTATATGGGCCAGCTCCTACAATCTGACTCGTTGACTGATACGTTTCGTAACCATTTCGCTGAGCATTCGGGTTATAGGCTGGTTGAGCTCGTTTCGCTTTGGTTGAATCGGGTTTCTGTGCGTAGACATGGGCACACAGGCCAATGGATAGGATAAGTAGCAGTAAACGTTTCATCAGTAGAGTGGTTTAGCGTTGGCTAGCTAAGTAACGAAAAATCCCGCTTTTGTGTATAGCGGGATTTTTCGTTTTTAGAAATTTTAATCAGGCCGGATATTCGTGAGGTAGTGGAATATTCACTCGTTCGTTAACCGGCAGACCCTGTTTATTCATCTGCTCAATAAACGGATCGGGGTCCATTTCCTCACAATTCCATACGCCCGGTTTCATCCAGACACCCGTCAGCATCAGCATGGCTCCAATCATGGCCGGAACGCCCGTTGTGTAGCTAACTGCCTGACCTCGTACTTCTTTATAGGTTTCGGCATGATCGCAGTTGTTCCAGATGAAATAAGTGCGCTCTTCACCATCTTTTACCCCTTTAATCTGACAACCAATGCTGGTTTGGCCCGTATAATTTTCGCCGAGTGTATCAGGAGCGGGCAACACCGCTTTCAAAAACTCCAGCGGAACGATATCCATGCCATTAAATTTAACCGGATCGATCCGAGTCATGCCTACGTTCTGCAGTACTTCCAGGTGCGTAAGATAAGCCTGTCCGAACGTCATCCAGAAGCGAGCCCGTTTTAGGGTCGGGAAGTTTTTAACCAGCGATTCGAGTTCTTCATGATAGAGAACATAGGATTCACGCGGTCCAATGCCTGGGTATTCGATCGGCTTATGAATGCTCATCGCCGGAATCTCGACCCACTCGCCATTTTCCCAGTATCGACCAGGTTGAGTGATTTCCCGAATATTGATTTCCGGGTTAAAATTAGTCGCGAAGGCCTTTCCGTGATTTCCCGCATTACAATCGACAATATCCAGATAATCCATCCGGTCGAAATAATGCTTGGCGGCATAGGCGGTAAATACCTGTGTAGCACCCGGATCAAAACCACAGCCCAGCAGTGCCATCAGGCCCGCCTGTTCGAACCGTTCTTTATAGGCCCATTGCCAGCTATACTCAAATTTGGCAACGTCTTTAGGTTCATAGTTAGCCGTGTCCATATAATGCACACCCGCTTCCAAACAGGCATCCATAATGGGCAAATCCTGATACGGCAATGCTACATTGATTACCAGAACCGGGTTAAACGATTTAATCAATGCAACCATTTCAGCCACGACATCGGCATCGACCTGCGCTGTCTCGATTGCCACGCCGTGCATTTCCTGAATTTCGGCGGCAATACGATCGCATTTTGCTTTGGTTCGGCTGGCCAACATAATGCTGGTAAACACATCGCTGTTCATCGCGCATTTATGCGCCACCACACTACCAACCCCACCAGCCCCAATAATGAGCACTTTCGCCATTTATCTGAATCTAAGAGTTTGTTAATTTCCTTTCGGGCGCAAAGATAGGCAAAGTCCCTAAGTCAGGAAGAAGCCCGAATGTTAAGTAAATGTATTCCTGTCATTTTCCGGTTAATCACGACAAGTCAAAGCCCTCTGGAAAAATCATGAAAAAAGTATAATATTTCCCTAACAATTAATTAGTATATTTGTTAAGTAGACAATCACTCCCTAAATATACCTAGTATGAAATTTGTCTCTTCTTCAAACTCCACCGATTCGTTTGAACTCGCCATTTTAGGCTATGGCGCAGTGACAACAACGTGGCGGGATCGCAACCGATTGCAATGCCGATTTTCAACGCTCTGGCGGCAGAAGGCGGATACGCAACTTGCGCTGTTACAAACCTGGGAAGTGAAGCGCATGCTGGTTGGTTTACGCTCGCTCTGGACGAAAGCGGCTAATCGTATTACGTTAAATTTTTCGGAACCGGGGCTAAGTATGGAGGGACAAGCCTTATCCGACGATCAATATCGACTACAAATTCAGCTAGATGGTTCGCTCACCCCTTCCTGGCACGATTATCCTGATTTCCCTCTTGAAGTAGATATCCTCCTAAATCGGAATCAATTACAGGAAGCAATCCAGGATTTATCTGGGCAGATGGACAGCTATCCAGAACGGTAGAGATTCTATACATACTACGTGAACGTGTCTTCGACCCGAAGGCACGTTTTCTGTTTTATGGCTACTAATGAATATGGAAATGCTCATTCATAGTCACTTATAGAGTGACTAAATCCGCAACAATTTTTATTTTCTTGAAGTGATTTTTTGGCAACATCGACGCTAATAACCATATTTGCAACTACAGTAGATTTGCAGTCAGTTTAGTATATGTAGCTGTTTAAAAAGAATATAATCATATCCTCTTAATTAACAAAAAGACCCAACCATAATATGAAAGTCGTTAAGCGAAGAAATCGCCAGATGACCATGGAACGTATCCTGCGTGCCATGGGTGAAGTAATGGCGGAACGCGGCACAGAAAAAGCGGGAATAAATGCTGTTGCCGAGCGCGCTGGAGTCAATAAAGTCCTGATTTACCGCTACTTCGGCGGCTGGAATGGACTGCTGGAAGCCTACGTGCACCGTGGATTCTTCCTTTCTATGTTCAACGAGAAATTCCTGGATTCAGTACCCGACAATCTGGCTCCTGAAGCCCGAAGTAAAGCCTGGTCGGAATATACGATCCAATTCATGCGCGAGTTCCGCACCCGGAAATCATCTCAGGAATTGATTCGTTGGGAAATGTCGAACGGCGAAACCGAACTCGCCCGCAGACTGGCTGATTTCCGCGATCAATCGTACAAAACGATGGTTAGCAAACTGGCTCCTTACTCGGCTTTCGATCCTATTGCTATTACAAGTCTGATGGTAGCAGCCGTTACACATTTGGTACTTACCAGCAATCAACGCGACCATATTGGTGATATTGATCTTCGTTCAGAAGCTGGCTGGGAGCGTCTGGAAACCGCCATTCGTCGAATTTACTCTAGTCTAAACATTGCGCTGGAGCGTGAAAACTCCAAAGCAGCAGAAGCGAAATAAATCAAGATTTACGAATTACGAGCCGGGCCGCTGGAGCGGTACAAATTACGTTTTAGCTGACGCATCAGAAATCGTAATTTGTACCGCTCCAGCGGCCCGGCTCGTAATTCGTAAATCCCTACCCGTTCATCAATTCCTCAATTGCTTCGGCTTCAATGGGTATATTCTCCATTAGGTCGATATTTCCGGATTCGGTTAGTAAAACATTGTTTTCAAGACGAATTCCGAGTTTCTCATTACGTATATAGATACCCGGTTCAACAGTGAAGACCATACCGGGCTCCATCTTCCGATATTTGTTCCCAACGTCATGCACATCGAGTCCTAAAAAATGCGACGTTCCGTGCATAAAATATTTTTTATACAGCGGCATATCAGGGTCTTGCTTCTCAACTTCAGCACGATCCAGTAAGCCTAAACCAATCAATTCTGATTCCATTACTTTACCCACTTCCCGGTGATAATCGTCCCACAGATTACCCGGCCTCAGCATTTGTTTTGCTTCCTTCATCACTCGTAACACAGCATCATAAACCGCTCGCTGGCGTTCTGTAAATCGGCCATTTACCGGAACCGAGCGAGTCATATCGGCACTATAATTGGCATATTCGGCGCCAATGTCGAGCAGAATTACTTCACCATCCTGACACTGCTGACTATTATCGATGTAATGCAGCACACAAGCATTTGCTCCTGACGCAATAATTGGGCTATAAGCCGATCCACGCGAACGATTACGCAGATATTCGTGCATCATTTCAGCCTCAATTTCATACTCCCATACGCCCGGTTTAATGAACCTAAGTAACCGACGGAACATCTTGTCGGTAATATCGATAGCGGTTTGAATAAGCGGGACTTCCTGTGGTTGTTTAATGGCCCGTAAATAATGCATCAAAGGAGCCAGTCGTTCCAGATGATGCAGGGGATATTTCTGCCGAAACTCCTCGATATACCGCGCATCGCGAGATTGTACTTCAATGCCTGCGCGGGTATGTTCATTTGTATTCAGATAAACGTGCTCGGCTTCGAAGACCATCTGTACAAAAATCTGCTCAAACTGATGCGTCCAGTAAATTTGTTTTTGCGGTAATCCTGTTACTTGCTCCGCTTCAGCTTTTGTCAATTTATGGCCTTCCCAGATTTCGATCAGTTCGCTGGTTTCACGCAGAAACAGAACCTGCCGGAATTTTGGATCTGGGTGGTCGGGAAATAAAACGAGTCGGGTTTCTTCCTGATCGACGCCGGTAAGATAGAAGAGATCACTGTTTTGTCGAAAACCCATCGTGCCATCAGCATTGGTCGGCATGATGTCGTTGGCGTTAACAACAACCAGTGATCTGGGCTTTAGTAGATTAATTAGTCGTTGACGATTCTGAACAAAAAGCTGATTATCAATCGGGGAATAACGCATACAGTACGTCGTTGAGGCTTAATTTTTGATTAATATTGCAAAGAAACTCAAAACCCCGAACAGTTCCCCCGTATTTTGGAGTTTAGAGTTTTACAGACTTTAACAAGAGCCTGTCGTTGCTTTCTACCTAAACGAACATGACATTTCGCTTCATCATAATTTTTTGCCTGGTGGCCCGGTTGGTACAGGCTCAGTCTGACGAGTCTCAGCTCAATGCGCCAAAGTACTGGGTTTTATTGAGCGATAAAGAGCAAACATCCGTTCCAGCCTTGTCGCAACAATCTATCATCCAGCGACAACGGCAGAACTTACCTTTGGATGACACCGATTTGCCTGTTTCGGCAACGTACCTGAATCAACTAAAAGAAGCGGGGGTTCGTCCGGTTTGTCAGTCGCGTTGGCTCAACGCGGTATCGGCTCGGTTAACAGCCAGCCAGTATGCGCAAGTCGCGTCAATGCCATTTGTTAAAGGGATTCAGGCAATTGATCCCGCTATTGTGATTACGTCACTCGATTTGCCGATAAAGCCGCAAATGGCCCCGGTAATGACGCAAATTCAGGCTTCGGATTTTGCTCAGGCAGGATTAACGGGCCGATTTGTGAACGTTGGCGTTATTGATGCGGGATTTTTTGGAGCCGATTCAGCTAATGCGCTAAAACATGTATTTGAACGTCAGGGCGTAAAGCGCGTGCGGGATTACGTAAATGAAAAAAAGACGCACGATAATTTGTTCCGTACACTCGAAACCATGTCGGATTTTCACGGGACTGAAGTATTGGCTGCCATTGCGGGAAACGATCCTGGCGAAAACATTCAGTTTGGCTTAGCTACCGACGCAACTTTCTACCTAGCCAGAACCGATCAAGGAAATCGCGAATATCGGGGTGAAGAAGATAATTGGGTGGCTGCTATGGAATGGATGGACAGTCTAGGCGTTCGATTGATTAATACGTCGCTGGGATACGCCAAAGGAATGAGCAATCCGAAGGAAAATTACGAACCCAGTCAGATGGATGGGCATACGAGCCTAATCAGTCGGGCAGCGCAGATTGCCGCCGACAAAAAGGGAATCCTCATCATCGTATCAGCTGGAAATGAGGGAGATGATCGCTCTTGGCGCATTATTAGTACGCCCGCTGATGCGCAGGGTGTACTAGCCATTGGCGCTACCAATTCCCGACTCTGGAACCGGATTGGCTATAGCAGCATCGGTCCAGAAAATCTGCCGTATCTCAAGCCCAACGTTTCTTGTTTTTCACTCTACGGCACTTCCCTATCTGCGCCGGTCATCACAGGTTTTGCCGCTTGTATAATGCAGGCAAATCCGAAATTGACCAATAAGCAGGTGATGGAGATTATCGAAAAATCATCGCATCTCTATCCTTATGGCAATAACTATGTAGGCTACGGAGTTCCGCAAGCATCACGGGCATTAGCATTGCTTCGTAATCAGGATATGCCGGCAACCGCCCGAACGGTGAAAGCGACGGGTAAAAACTTTGCCCTGCCTGTTGAAACCAATGAATCAATGATTTCGGTCTTTCATAAGAAAGATGCTACGCATGTAATACAACAGGAGACGGCTAAAGTAAGTCAGGGAAAAGTAAGTCTACACCGGTCTTCAGGTGAAAAGCAAACAACCATCGACCTCAAGAAAGAGGTTGTGGAAGTGATTTGGGAATAACGGTTTTCCGTATGAAGAAAAATTAATTTCCGTTTCAGATAGAGCTTAAGTCAGGATGATAAGTTTGCTTCCGTAATCAAACAGTAAAGAACAACTGACTATGGAAACGAATGCCAAACTAATCGCTCTGGCTGTGTTGGCAGCCTCCTTAACTGCACCATTTGCCCAGGCACAACAAGTAGCTGCACCCGACGGAACACCTCCCCCAATTGCGCTGAATAATCCAGATGACAGACATCAACCAGATGGCCCTGGCTTACGTAGACACGGTCGCGGGCCGGGTGGCCCTCATGGACCACATGCCTTAAGTCAGGGCCACCGTATGAGTGGGCTTACATCGTTAACGACCGTATCGGGTACCGTTGGCCAGTGGATTAGCAACGACGATGCTATTTTAGATGGCTTTACCATGACCGGGGCCAGCAATACAACCATCAAATTCCCTTCACATTTAGGTAAACAGATTCAGACGGCCATTAAACCGGGGAGTACTGTCAGCGTGACGGGCTATTCGGATACCAATCCAAAAGGAGAAACTGTTTTTTTGATGCACAGCCTCACTGCGGGTAAAACGACCATTAATCATACCCCTCCTACCCGACCAACGATACAGCCCGAACCGCCAGCGCTTACGACAACAACCGGAAAAATTACTGACTATCGACTGGATCGGTCAGGGCGCGTGAATGGGCTTTTATTAGAAGACAAAACCGTGATAACCATTCCACCACATGTGGCTTATCAACTGACCAATCTGGCTAAGAAAGGGAGTACCGTAACGGTTCAAGGGTACCCCAAAATGTTACACGAAGGTCAGGTGCAGTTAGAAAAACAAACCATTCTTCGTGCGTCGGTCTTAACTATTAACGAACAGCAATATTTAGTGCGCTAAATTTAATGAGCGAAAGAGTGAATGAGTAAACGAGCGATTAATCTAAACTGCTCACAATTAATCACTCGTTCACTCTTTCGCTCTTTGGACAATGAAAATCCTGATTATCGAAGATGAGCGTAAACTAGCCCGGTTTATCAAACAGGGCCTGGAGCAGCATGGCCATGTTGCCGACCTAACTCATTCGGGATCGGAAGGACTGGATTACCTCGCAGGTGGACTATACGATCTAGTTTTGCTCGACCTGATGTTACCTGGTCAAACGGGATTCGAGGTTTTGTATAACCTTCGCGCGTTTGGTCTGACGGTGCCAGTGATGATTTTATCGGCCTTAAGTGATCCAGAAAAAGTCGTACAAGGGCTGGATTTGGGCGCGGTTGATTATTTACGTAAGCCTTTCGATTTCAATGAATTACTAGCTCGAATCCGTGTATTGCAACGCCGAACCGCTACTAGCGATAACGTAGTATTGCGCGTTGCCGATCTTGAGATGCGTCTTGTATCGCATGACGTATTGAAGAACGGGACACTGCTTGAACTAACGAATCGCGAATTTGCGCTACTTGAATTGCTCATGCGTCGGGCGGGGCAATTGGTTACCAAAAATGAAATTGCCGAAAAAGTTTGGGCTGTGGATTTCGATATGGGTAGCAACGTCATTGAGGTTCATATTTATCAGCTGCGAAAAAAGCTTGATGCTATCGGACAAACGGGTTTGATTGAAACACTTATTGGCCGGGGTTATCGGCTCAAAACGGCATGAGTCTACGGAGTCGGATCGTACTGGCCGTGTCGGTTGTGTTTGCTAGTGTCAGTCTACTGGCTGGTTGGTTGATGCTGAATCGTGCGGAGAAGAGCCTGCAAACCGCCTTTGATCGTGCTATTCAAACGAGGGCGGATTGGTTACTTTCTCTGGTCAGTGTAGATCCGGTTGTGGTGCCCTTACCAACGGATCGGGAACGGATGCTCGTCGTCTACCAAACATACAATCACTCTCGCGAACTGTTTCGAAGTCCTGGTTTTCCGAATGCTATTACTGCTGAACATCAGGCAAAGCCTATTTATTATTCTTACCGAATCGTAACGGCTCAAACTACACTGAGTCAGTTTCCAGATGGACAAATTCAGTTGACCTTGGCCATGCCCGATGCCAGTTTACAACAGGATATTCATCAACTTCAGTGGCGATTTGGGTTGGGCTGGCTCGTCAGTCTGATCCTGGCTTTCGGGGCTGGCTATGGCGTCGCTGGCTGGCTACTTCGCCCTATCCAAACCATTGTCGATCAGGCAAATGAAATAAGTCATACAACTGTTCATAGCCGAATAACCTTGCCCAGAAGTCACGATGAATTGTATCAACTGACTGATACGATCAATCGTATGTTGGCCCGTATACAGGAAAATGTTGACCTGCAACGTAATTTCTTTGGCGCAGCCGCACACGAACTCCGTACGCCAATGACGGTCATGAAAACGGGGCTTGAGGTAACTTTGAATAATCCAAAAATCGATGAAAAAATCAGATCATTTCTGACCGGTCAATTAGACGAAGTAAGTCGATTATCCCGTTTGCTCGACGAATTTTTAACTCTCAGCCGACCCGATGAATCTGCTCAACCGTTGACATTATCGGAAATCAATATACCTGTTCTACTCAATTCCTGCATTGCCCAACTGGCTACCGTAGCGGCTGATTATAACGTAACGATCCAATTTGAATCAGACGATACAATCGAAAAAAAGCTAGTAACGGATGCAGTCAAACTGGAACACATTCTGCTGAATTTGCTCGAAAATGGGCTTAAATATGCCGTCGATAGCAGCGCGATTACCGTTCAGCTATACTATGCAACTGGCCGTTGGGTTGTACAGATAGAGAACCAAACGACACGCGAAAGTGGTCCTACGCTTGACCTGATGCAGGCTTACTTCCGAGCAGATCCGCTCAAAGATGGGCATGGGCTGGGGCTTTGGATCAGTCATCGACTCACAACTTTACTCGGAGGCTTATTAAATATCAACTGGCAGAATTTCACATTCACCAGTCGATTATTTTTGCCTATTGAATTAACCCAATAAGCAATTCGTTACACGCACTTATGAAAGGAATTTATTGCATTCTGCTGCTCACGTTATCCAACATATTCATGACCTTAGCCTGGTACGGGCATCTTCAGGTAAAGCAATTTCCAATGCTGGCTAAACTATCTCTGTTCGGAGTGATTATGCTTAGTTGGGGAATGGCTTTTTTCGAATACATTTTTCAGGTACCTGCCAATCGGATTGGCTCCAACGAAACAGGTGGCCCTTTCTCGCTTTTTGAGCTTAAAACCATTCAGGAAGCAGTTTCACTAACCGTATTTACGCTAATCACCGTATTTATTTTTAAAACCGACAAATTGGCCTGGAATCACCTTGTCGGTTTTGTTTTTATGGTAATTGCCGTATTTTTTATCTTCAAGAAATGGTAGGTTTATAAATACAACCCTTTGCTCAAATAGTTTTTCACATAATCGGAAATCCCTTCTTCCAGCGAAGAGAAGGGTCGATCATAACCGATCGATCGGAGTTTGGCCATATTGGCCTGAGTGAAATATTGATATTTATCCCGGATATCTTCGGGCGTGTCAACGAAGCTAATTTCTGGTTCAAGGCCAAGTGCGTAAAAGGTATTTTTGGCCAGATCTAAGAAGGTACGGGCTTTCCCACTCCCCAGATTATAGATACCGGAGTTCCGCCGATGATGCATCAAAAACGAGCAAACGTCAATCACATCTTTCACATACACAAAATCGCGCATTTGCTCACCGTCAGCATAATTCGGATTGTGTGAGCGGAATAATTTCATCTGCCCCGACTTCTTGATCTGGTGGTAGGTATGAAAAATAACCGACGCCATTCGATCTTTATGGTATTCGTTTGGGCCATACACATTAAAGAATTTCAACCCTGCCCAGAAGAACGGCTTGCGCTCCTGCTCTAGCGCCCAGATATCAAATTCGTTTTTCGAATCGCCGTAGGGATTCAAAGGCTTTAATTGGGGAATCAGAGATTCATTATCGTCGTACCCTAACTCACCCATGCCATAGGTCGCTGCCGATGAGGCATATACGAGCGGAATCTGATACTCAATACATCGATTCCAGATTTGTTTGGAATATTCGATATTCAGATGCTCAAAAATTTGTCGATCAAATTCCGTCGTATCTGTACGCGCACCGATGTGAAAAATAAACTCAACTTCCTGATAATTCTGGTCGAGCCAGTCAAAAAAAGCTTCCCGATCTACACGTTCCTGAATGCGTTTTCCAACCAAATTAGCCTCTTTTTCGGGGTAAGAAAAATCATCGACAGCAATAATAAAATTGAAGTTTTCCTGATTTAGCTTGCTAATTAAGCAACTCCCGATAAAACCAGCGGCTCCCGTAACAATAATCATAAAGTGGTAGCTGTAAACGTATTTATATTGATAATTAGGTTAGTATCAGCCTGTATAAAGTGAAATTGGCTGTAAAGATACATGTTTTCCGCCGTAGAATAGAATAGCGTATTCAGTGATTAAATTGCATTTTTTCAATATAAACCTTTTGAGTAGTTTCTGGTCAACTAGGTAAATTTTACAGTTTTATAAGGCGAAATACATTCGTAATTTTGCATTTTATTTATCCAAGGGCGTTTCTGGCAACCGCCCCATAAAAACCAGAACAATGGTCTATATTAATCGAATTGAACATTTTAATGCAGCTCACCGGCTTTACAATCCAGCCTGGTCGGAAGAGCGGAATAAAGAAGTTTTTGGACCGTGTGCCAATCACAACTGGCACGGGCATAATTTTGAATTGATCGTTACGCTAAAAGGTGAACCTGATCCTGACACTGGGTTTGTGATCGATTTAAAAGTACTGGGCGATATCGTCAAACGGGAGGTTATTGAGAAAGTAGATCACAAAAACTTAAACCTGGATGTCGATTTTATGCAGGGCAAAATGGCCAGTTGCGAAATCTTCATCATGGAAATCTGGAAGATTCTCGAGCGGGCGCTGGAACCCGTTACGGATGCTCACCTGCACCAGCTCCGACTCTATGAAACTTCTAAAAATTTTGTCGATTATTTTGGCGAATAAGAATTTTAAAAGTGATGAACGATGAGTGATGAATGTTAACAGGTAGTGCTATATTCATCACTTATCGTTCATTACTCATCACTCCCATGACCTACTACTTAATTGCTGGTGAACGCTCTGGTGATTTGCATGGCGCTAATCTAATTCGGGCGATTCGACAGTATGACTCTGAGGTAACGTTTCGGGCGTATGGTGGTGAACAGATGGAAGAGGCCGGGGCTCTGCTGGTGCGTCATTATCGGGAGATGGCTTTTATGGGGTTTCTGGAAGTTGTCAAAAATCTCGGAACGATTCGCCGGATCATGCGCGAATGTCAGGCTGATTTGCTGGCTCACCGGCCCGACGTCTTGATTCTGATCGATTATGCAGGGTTTAATCTTCGAATGGCTCGTTTTGCCAAACAGCATGGGATTCGGGTATTCTACTATATTTCGCCAAAAGTCTGGGCCTGGAATCAACGGCGAGCACTCAAGATCAAAGCTAACGTCGATCAACTCTTTACCATTTTACCCTTCGAGACGGAATTTTTCGCCAAATATGACTACAAGGTTAATTATGTAGGTAATCCGCTCCTTGATGCCCTGGCGGATTTTCAGCCCGATCCAGATTTCCGCAAAAATGCCGATTTAGACGAACGCCCAATTATTGCGCTTCTACCCGGAAGTCGCCGTCAGGAAATTACGTCGATCCTGCCTACGATGCTTCAGGCAACTCGCCAGTTTCCTGACTATCAATTCATTGTTGGCACAGTCAGTAATTTACCAACTTCGTTGTATGACGAATTACTTGCTGATTTTCCTACAATCAAGCGTGTCAATGATGCGGCTTACGATCTATTGTATATATCAACAGCGGCACTTGTTACCTCGGGGACGGCTACGCTCGAAACGGCTTTGTTGACTATTCCACAAGTTGTTTGCTATAAAACAACGGGGATTACGTATGCCATCGCTAAACGACTTGTTGCTGTGCCGTTTATCTCGCTGGTAAATCTTATTGCCAATCGTGAAGTCGTGAAAGAACTTATTCAAAATGAGCTAACGCCCGAGCGCCTTACAACAGAGTTGAAACAAATTTTACCGGGTAGTCCACAACGAGAGGAGCAATTGGCCGGTTATGCTGATGTACAACAGAAAATGGGACGACCCGGCGCTTCGGAGCGCGCGGGTCGCTTGATGGTTGAATTCTTACGAAATAGCTAAAATCATTCTACACCTTTCACTCGCATCGGCAAGGTATAAATGGATTCACTAGCCGTGATAAACAAGACATTACGGTCTTTTCCACCAAAACAAACATTCCCTACCCAGCGCGACGGAACTGGAATATTCCCCAGTTTAACGCCACTCGGATCGTAAACGGTAACACCCTTCCCAGATATGTATAGATTCCCCTGATTATCGAGCGTCATACCATCGGAGCCTTGTGAGATGTGTAGCTGACGGTTCGATAATGTACCGTCTGGATTGATCTGATATTTATAGGTTTTACTATCCCTGATATCGGCAACAAACAACGTCTTCCCGTCGGGTGTACCAACGATGCCATTCGGTTGCTTCAGATCACCATCAACCAGAATCGCTTCTGATTTTCCTTTGGGCAGATAATACACTTTCTGCCCGTCCATATCGGGCTTTTTCCGCTCCCAATAATCGCGCTGGTAGTAGGGATCGGTAAAATAAATGCCCCCTTTTGGATCAAGCCACAGGTCGTTTGGGCCGTTCATGTTCTTACCTTGAATGTTGGTCAGCAACACGGTCACTTTCTTGTCCGGACTGATTGACCAGAGTTCATATTTTTCGTCGGCACAGGAAATCAGATTGCCTTTTTTATCAAAAAACAGCCCATTTGAACGACCCGTTTTATCCATGAACACCGACAATTTTCCGTCGGTGTCGTATTTCCATATTTTGTCGTTTGGCTGATCGGTAAAGAAAATATTGCCCTGCTTATCGACCGCAGGTCCCTCGGTAAACGCAAATTGACTCGAAATCTGCTTAAGAGTAGCGCCAGGAGCAACCACTTTGATGGAATCAAGCCCCTTTTCCGACTGTGCTGATATGTGTCCGGATACTGCCATAAAAATTGTCAGTACAAATCCTGCTTTACTGGTAAATGTCATGAGTTACGCCGATAAATCGTTAATAAATCTGTAAGGTCTATTCGTAAAAAAACTAACTGTATACTGGTTAATTTCCTCAAACAGCTTTACCGAATAGGTGTATCTCTGGAATCGGCGTACGCTCTGCTAAAATCAATTGTTTTCACTTGCCCAGCCACGTATTGAATTCCCTGAAAAATGTGTTTGATGAATGTCGTATCACTCACATAATCGGTTTTCGCATGGCCGAGAGTCGTACACCAGGTATAACCTCCGTCGAAATTATAATACCAGGCCGAAGGATATAACTCGGTGTAAGAACCACCAAACATTTTTACTTTTTCAGGTTCATCCTGATTCAGTGATGTCAGGTCGTTTGCCATAATAACCGTTGGCCCCGGCGACATGTTTTTGGTAAAATAAAATTCGTCTTCTTTTTCCCATACCTTCGGCAATCCCTGCATCGACGGATGTTTCGTGTCAAGAATGTCAATTTTGAACTTCTGAAATTTTGGATGCCATGCAAACGTACCGCCCAGCATTCGTTTGAACCAGGTCCAGTTTCGCTCTGTCCCCATCACGGAATGAATTCCTACGAAACCACCGCCCGCTTCGATATACCGTCGAAACGCCAGTCGTTGCTGATCGGTATCGAATACATCGTTATTAGTACTGGGAAAAATCAGAAGGGTGTATTGCTTGAGGTTGTTTTCCGTAAATACAGCCGGGTCTTCTGATGCATCGACCCCAAAACCGTTCTCTTTCCCTAACTTCTGGATACACTGAATAGCGTTCGGAATATTATCGTGGACGTAGCCTTTCCCGTTTTTGGAATAAACCAGCACTTTCACTTTTTTCCAGTTTACATTCTGGCCCTGAGCAGCACTAACCAGAAGCAACCACAGGCTTAAACCAGCCCATATCGAAGTAAATCGAGACATTTTCAAGAAATGATTATATACCTCTATAAGCAAAATGACTCAGGTATCTACGCTTGCTGGCCTTGTCAGAGAATAATCTCAATACACTGCACTAATCCACTTTTGGGAATTTCTTTTCATAGCGTCCTAAAACGGATGGCTATTAACTAATCTACCCAACAAGAATTAGCCGTTATGGATACCAGAAATAGGTTCGGTATCCATAACGGCTAGTTTACGCGCCAGGTCGATGACTTACTAGTGCGATTGAGCGACCACTACTTCCGGATCTGTAACGTCGATAATCAGCATAGTAGCCAACAATTGTTATTTTTTCAGGTGAATGATTTGCGCATTTTTCTGCGCTTTGAGCGCCAGCTCGGTAGCCAGAAAACAATGCTCCTGCGACATAGCTGTTTCAGTACGATTCAGGATATCGTTAACCAACTGCTCGCCATACGGTAAGTTCTCTTTACTGCAATCGATATACCGCGTCTCTTTCTTATCGGTGATGAACAGGTGATTTCCGCCCTCGCGTCCGCCCGGATCGATGTTTTTCCGAAGCTCAATAAATCCTTCGGTTCCCAGAATGGTCAACCGTCCATCTCCCCAGCTTTTTAGACCATCGGGCGTAAACCAGTCGACGCGAATATACCCCATACCACCATCACCCCGCAACATCACATCGCCGAAGTCTTCAAAATTGGGGTATTGTGGAAAATGCAGATTGCCTACCTGCGAGGCTACTATATCAGCTTTCGTAGAGCCGGTAAAAAACAGAAACTGATCAAACTGGTGCGACGCAATATCGCAGATGATGCCTCCGAATTGTTTCTTTTCAAAAAACCAGGCTGGTCGCGATGCGGGTGTCATACGGTGTGGACCTAAACCAACGGTCTGAATAACATTGCCAATAGCGCCCGCTTTTACCAACTCCCCAGCTTTAACGGTTGCTTTATTTTCCAGCCGTTCGCTGTACATAATCGAATAGATCCGCTTCGTTTCTTTCTGAACTTTGCGGACTTCGGCCAATTGCTCGAGGGTTGTAATACCGGGTTTATCCGACATAAAATCCTTGCCCGACTTCATAACGCGAATACCGAGGGGAGCCCGTTCGTTCGCAATACCTGACGTAAGCACAAGCTGAATACTCTTATCATTCAGGATTTCGTCTTCGCTTTTTGCCTGTTTTGCCTGAGGAAAACGTTTGGCAAATTCTGCGGCCAACTCAGGTTCTTTCGCAAAAAAGGAAACCAGTTCTCCTCCACCCCGAGTAACTGCTCCGACCTGCCCATAAATATGCCCGTGATTCATTCCAATAACGGAAAATCGAATTCGAGCGGCACCCGTTGGCACCGAATCGCTCCCAAGTGATGTAGACCTGACGAGAGCCGGTGCGCCGATAGTTTCGGTAGGTAAAGTTGGCAATACAACCAAGCCAGCTGCCGTAGCCAGCGTTTCTTTGATAAAATTACGACGTGGGTTCATTTTCGAAGAGCATAAGAGTGAGTGAGAAACTGCTTACTAAAGAGTAAATAATCAGTGCATTTTTTATCCAAAAAGCATTCTATTGAATAGGCAAACAGCCCCCCAATCACCCATTTAAATTATTTTTTCTTTGCCAACTCTAACGCCTGAGTGGTTGTGTAATATTTCGCGATCATATTCGGGACTTCCCAGGCAGGTAAATTACCAGCTTTCAAATAATCCAGGTATTTCTGAGCGACTCGACCAAAATGTGCTTCGTGTCCTTCTTTGTATTTTTCGGGAATAATTACTGCCCATCCTTTCGCTGATTTCTTCACCTCTACACCCGGAAACTCCTGCTGAATTTTGGGCAAAATGGCTTTTACAGACGCTTCTAAATTTTTGTTTCCAGCTACGGGTTCGATGTAGAGCGTTGGCTTGTATTGCTGGGCAGGGCCTTGTTGGATAATCAAATTTGCCTTAGTGCCGCGCATGATCGAGTAGTGCGTGTCGCCCGCTCCCTCCGGCGCTTTGTAGGCCCAGGTAACAGAAACTTTGGCGTGTACACCTTTCAGTTGGTAGTTGATTTCGCCGTTGCTATAAACTTTCAGAATGCTATCTTTCACGACATCTTTTTTGAGATAATCCGGAAAGGCCTCCTGTTTGGTAATGGCTTTAAATTGGCTCAGTGTCATATCCGTCGTCCATCGACGAGCAGATGTCAGACTAATATCTTTTTGATAGTCAATCGTTTGCTCAGGAAAACATTCCCACTGGACCAGATCGACCAAGTGCGTTGTTACGTCCACAATACCTTCGCCCTGCTGCGATACGTCCATAAACCAGGCCGGACGAGTCAGGATACTTCCCGACACGTTTTTATAAAAATGGTGAACGCTTTCTTTAGTAACCGCGGGGTTTTCGGGCGTACCTTTTTCCAGCGTACCGAACACGTCAGGTTGCTGCGAGAAGGCCCGTTGCAACATCGTCGTAATCTCGTACCGCTCGGTCATGATGTCGTAAAGCAACACCTTATTTTTTTCGGCGGTCGCGAATGATTCTTTTAATTTATCAAAATTGGCCGCATTGATGACCATTGGTTTATCGGCCAATACGTTAAATCCAGCCGAAACTGTTTTCTGGATGTAATCCGTCTTCAACTTGTTATTTCCCGCCATTACCACGACGTTTCCGGCTTTGTCGGCAATCATCTTATCGAAAAAATCAGTGCCTTTATACACCTCTTCTTTCCAGTGAGTCGGATTGTCTGAGCGAGTATTAAAGCCGTTGATTTTATCCAGATGCAGTTGCAAATCAGTCCCTTCAGGAGCGTACACATGCACGACTGAATCGACGCCCTCCAGCATATTTTTTTGCACGAGAGCCGCATGAAAATGACCGGGATCTAAGGTAATCAGGTGAATTTCGCCTTTATCAGCCGCTTCTTTTTTCTCCGACGACTGGCAGGCCGTAATAATCGTAGCCATAAGCAGACTACCGAGAATGGGGTAAAATTTCATTCGAAAGAATTATGTCAAATTTACAGGTTGTCCAAAGGAAGTTAAACGACATTTTCAAACCAATTTTATACGGTTTCGTAACATTCTGTGATAACTGAAACCTGAAACAAAGTAAGACTTATCTTGCCGACGCCAATGCTTTGATCGCGTAAGGCGCGCGTTGTGGGCGCGAAAGAAGTTTATTCGCTTCGGGATCGTTTTTGAATTGTTCCTTTTTCGGGTCCCAGTACAATTTGCGATTAAGCTTCATGGCCGCATGGTGCAATAAGCAAGCTGAACAGGAACGGTGACCCACTTCGGCAGGCGCAATCGGTTGCTTACGGCTGGCAATACTTTCGAGCCAGTTACCATGATGCTCTTTGCTAACGGGCAGGTGAATTTCGTTGGGTCCGATTACTGAGGTAAGCAATTTGGGATCGCTGGCATCCAGTTTTTTCGCAGCATTTTGCTTGGCAATTGGGTCGCTGGCTGTAACTGACGCATCACCCCGCGAAACGAAAATCCAGCCTTTTGTCCCTTCAAACTTAATCCCGTTAGGAATTTCGTTGCTCACAATCATGTGTACGCCATTTGCATACATGGCTTCGGTGCGGAAAATACCGTGTACATCCCACAAACCGCTCTTCGGAAAATCGGCTTTGCCCCAGATTTCAACAGGTCCGGTGTATTCCGTATCCATTGCCCAGTGGGCCGAGTCGATGTGGTGCGCTCCCCAACCCGTAATCATACCAGCGCCGAATTGCTCGCAACGTAACCAGCCTGGTCGGTCGTAGCCCACCTGCGGATGCACGCGTTTTTCGGTATAATAAACCTCCGGCGTTGTGCCGAGCCACATGTCGTAATTCAGGTTTTTCGGGATCGGCATCTGCGGCTCTTCGTCGCCCGATGGATCGCCGGGGAGGCCGACGTAGACTGTCTTCAGCTCGCCAATCCGACCGTTACGAACCAGCTCAGCCGCATACCGAAACTGCTCCGACGAACGCTGCTGACTACCTACCTGCATAATCTGCCCGGATTGTTTAACAGCATCGGCCATCATACGCCCTTCGGCAATGGTCAGCGATGCTGGCTTTTGCATGTAAACGTCCTTTTTGGCACGTACGGCATCAACCACGATTGGCGCATGCCAGTGATCGGGCGTACTGACAATAACCGCATCAATATCTTTATTCAGGAGCAATTCGCGATAATCGGTATACGCGCGTACACCATCGTAGCTATCCTTACCTGTTTTCTTGGCATACACTCCATTCACGAGTTGCTTGGCTTCTTCAGCCCGTTTGCTATCCAGATCGCAAACGGCCATAATCAGCGCATTATCGTATTGCCAAACGCCCGGCATATCATGACCACGGGAAATACGCCCCGTGCCAATAGCCGCTACATTAATCCGATTACTTGGCGCGTTTTTACCAAAAACCGAAGCGGGTACAATCGTTGGGAAACCATTGATGAGAGCAGACGACACAAGTGTGCCTTTGGCTGCCAAATCCAGAAAGCTTCGCCGGGTGATAGGAGTTTGTTTATCGGATGCCATATTCCTTATGGTTCAGAGACGATTCGTAGAATTCCATAAGCGACAACTGGGCATTCTTTACTCTAAAAGCATAGTGCTCGGGGCAGGAGGTAAAATTACTTATCCCCTGCCCCGAGCCCTATGCAACTCAGTTCACATCTTTTCCCTGACCTAACAAGCCTAGCAGCCGTTCAACATTAGCTTTATTATTAGCATCAGGTACTATAGCTAAAGCTTTTTGTCCCCAATCGGTAGCGGTTTTATAATCACCAACTGCGGAGTAAGCGCGCATTAGCCCCATATTTGTCAGGAAAACATTAGGATATTTTTTCGCGTAATCCTGAAAAAATGCCAACGCTTCTTTTGCTTTTTTCTGAGTGATCAACTGACGACCGTATTGATAGCCCTGTTGCTGATTAGCCATCGGAATAGCATCCTTCATCAACGCATCAGCCTCTGCATTCCGATTCAACAGGGTGAGAATACGGGCTTTTGTTTGTAACGTATTGAAATTCTTTTCGCCCACAAATTGGCCATTAATGGCATAATCGGCCCAACGCAACCCTTCTTCCAGATTCGTTTTATGGTCGGCGGTATAGGCAGCGGCTTGCTGGTAGGCATCCCAACGAAACCCTTTTTCTCCGCGTAGTTCATTACGTAGAGAAGCCAGTTGCGTTTGTATTAGATTCACAGATACTGTAAACGGAATAGCCCATTTTTCCCATTGCAAGGCAATTACAGCTGAGCTATCTGTCTCATTTATGAACTCATACTTCAGCCGTTCGACGGATGGTCGGTCCTTCAATGGTTTTACCGTCACACGTAAAACATCTTCTTTAGGATCATAGAAATAACTTCCCCAGGAGGTTGTGCTTTTAGAGAAAATAACCGACACCTCGTTCTCTTGCACAGCCATCAGCAAGCCATACGTACCAGCAGCCAACGGCTTACCTTCAATAGCCACATCCGTGCTAAATGAAATGGTCGTGTTTTCATTCGCACCCGCTCGCCAGGGCGATTCTTTGCTGGTTCCGAATCCCAAATCTTTAAATCCATAGTGGACTAATTGCCCCCATATTTTTCCTTCGCGACCTTTTACGGCTGGTCGGTCGTAGTGAATTGTTACATCGGTAACACCAATCTGTTCGGATACAGATGCTTTTTTATTCCCGCCATCAGCCGGAAATTTAAGTTGTGCATTGGCGGTAAAGGAGATGAAGCACAGATAAAGTGCGCCAAGTAGTAGTGTTGTTTTTTTCATGATTAGTTTGTCCAATGGAGTTAGTAAATGATTGACTACCAAAGTAGTGTTTCACAAACCCGGTTGGCAAGACAAACTATATGAACGGTTATAAGTATTCTCCGAAATCTAAGAATTGCCAGACGAAAGAATCGTCAGAAATTCATCAGCTGAAACAATAGCCACTTTAGGGAAAGGTAATTCCTTAAGTACATCAAAATGCCCATCGTTTGTAATAATGTAATCAGCATTGCACGCCAATGCAAAATCCACAAACTTATTGTCATCAAGATCAGCTTTGATAAGATTCCAGCGATAATAACGCGTAGCACAAATTACATTCGGTGCATTGTCTATAGTCTCTAACACATACTGAGCTTTATCAGCGCCCAGATGCTGAGAGTACCCCAGAATTTCTTCATACTCATCCAACATATCGGTCGTCACACAAACTGTGTACAATTCATCCAGAAACGAGCGATAGATGGGATGATAACGGGAACGGCTTGAAATAGCGACTAATAAAACGTTAGTATCAATGACAACCTTAAGATGATTGGTTGTCGAGGGATAATTTGATGGGGAGGCCATGAATAACACGCAAACTTATCCGTTGCGTCAGCCTCTTTGACTACTTCGGTGTTTGTGAAGCAAATTTAGTACTTAGCGCTATAGATGACAAGTGCTGGATTAATTCCTGGCAGCCTGATAAGGCGTTCGCAAATGCGTATTAAGAAGTTCCGTTGTTTTTTGATCATCCCAGCCTTGTTCATCCCACACTTGATCAGCACCTTCAATAGCTTTCTGGGCGAAATAATTTACGATCATACGTTTTATAGCAACCCAATCCGCATCATCAACCTGATGAGTAAACATTTTCAGCAAATCAAGCTGAGGTTCGGTAAGCGGGGTATTCAGCTTATTTTCCATGCTAATAAAAGTAGCGGCTTTGGCTATGAACGTTCTGCCTGATGCACTTTGTTCAGTACGTATACAAAGATAATGAGAAATGTGAACCCGAGTAAGACCTATCCGGTGCGTCAAAATTCCGTATCTTTGCGCTTATTTTTTTACAGGACAGGTGGTTTCTGAATCAATCAGGGCTGTTTGCGCCGTTTGATCCTCACAGTCGTGAAGTACCAACAATATGAATCCCTCGATTACGCGAAGATCGCGGCCGAGGTATTGACCTACTGGAATCAGAATCAGGTTTTTGAGCAGTCCGTCGCTATCCGCGAGGGAAAGCCGACGTTCACGTTCTACGAAGGCCCGCCGTCGGCCAACGGAACGCCGGGTATTCACCACGTAATGGCCCGGACGATAAAAGATATTTTCTGCCGCTATAAAACCCTACAAGGCTTTCAGGTCGAGCGAAAAGGTGGCTGGGATACGCACGGCCTGCCGATTGAATTACAGGTCGAAAAAGAGCTTGGCATTACGAAAGATCATATTGGTAAACCTGAATCGGAAGGCGGTATCAGCGTTGAGGAATACAATCGCAAATGCCGCGAAACGGTCATGCGGTTTACCGATCAGTGGAATGAGCTGACCGAGAAAATGGGCTACTGGGTTGATCTCGACAATCCATACATCACCTATAAAAACGAATATATCGAGTCGATCTGGTGGTTGCTTAAGCAACTTTATGAGAAAGACTTACTGTATAAAGGCTACACCATTCAGCCGTATTCGCCCAAGGCGGGAACGGGTTTGAGTTCGCACGAACTGAACATGCCCGGCACGTACAAAGATGTGCGGGATACGACCATTGTAGCGCAATTTAAAGTAAAACCGACTGGTAAATCGGGCTTTCTTTTCTTTGATTCTGCCGATGCCGACGTCTACATCCTGGCCTGGACAACTACGCCCTGGACATTACCAGCTAACTCAGCGCTAACCGTTGGAGCCAATATCGATTATGTGCTGGTTAAAACGTTCAACGCCTATACCTTCGAGCCGATCCATGTTGTGTTGGCGAAAGCGTTGGTGAGTCGTTGGTTCAGTGAAAAAGGTCATCAGGAAGACAAGAATAGTCCGGCATTCGATGCCTATCTGCCGAATGACAAAGTGATCCCCTGGGCAATTGTTTCGGAGTTTAAAGGGCAACATCTAGAGGGCGTTGAGTACGAGCAATTGATGCCGTATGTACAGCCTGATAAACCCGCTTTCCGGGTTATCCTTGGCGATTTCGTAACGACGGAAGATGGTACGGGCGTGGTGCATACCTCCCCTACTTTTGGTGCGGATGATTTCCGCGTAGCGCAGGCTGCCGGAATTCCGCCTATTATGGTGAAGGATGAAACTGGTAAAGATGTCCCGATTGTGGATAAACACGGCTTGTTTGTGGATGAAATCACAGACTTTGCTGGGCGGTATGTAAAAGAAGAATACTATTCTGACGAAGAACGGGCCGATCCGGAATTCAAGCCTACAGATGTACTTATTTCCATCAAACTGAAGACAGAGAACAAAGCGTTCCGTGTTGAAAAGTATGAGCACCCTTACCCGCACTGCTGGCGTACGGACAAACCGATTCTGTATTATCCACTCGACAGTTGGTTCATCCGCACAACGGCAAAAAAAGATCGGTTGGTTGAACTGAACAAAACCATCAACTGGCAACCAGAAAGCACAGGAACGGGTCGTTTCGGGAACTGGCTCGAAAACCTCGTCGACTGGAATCTAAGCCGCAGCCGTTTCTGGGGAACACCCCTGCCAATCTGGCGAAGCGAAACGGGTGAAGAAGTTTGTATTGGTTCGGTTGAAGAGCTAAAGGAACACGTTCAGAAAGCGCAATGGAGCGAAGCATTAACGGATGAGCAACGGACGAAAAACGGCGCTTTTCTGCATCAGCTTTCGGTAGGCGATTATGATCTGCATCGGCCTTATGTTGATGACGTTTACTTCGTTTCTGAATCAGGACGAGTCATGCAGCGCGAGTCGGACCTGATCGACGTTTGGTTCGATTCTGGAGCGATGCCATATGCACAATGGCACTACCCATTTGAGAATCAGGATATTTTCAAGAAAGCATACCCGGCTGATTTTATCTCGGAAGGTGTTGACCAGACACGTGGTTGGTTCTTTACGCTTCATGCGATTGCTGGTATGCTATTCGATTCGGTAGCGTTTAAAAACGTGGTTTCGACAGGGCTCGTACTCGACAAAAACGGCAACAAAATGTCGAAGCGGCTGGGTAATGCTGTCAATCCATTTGAAACTCTGGAACGATTTGGGGCTGACGCTACGCGTTGGTATATGATTACCAATGCCGAGCCTTGGGATAATCTCAAATTCAATGTGGATGGCATTGGTGAAGTACAACGTAGATTATTCGGTACGCTATCGAATACCTATAATTTCTTCGCGCTCTACGCCAATCTCGATAAGTTCTCCTTTACAGGACGAACTGTTCCGGTAGCTGAGCGGCCTGAATTAGATCGTTGGATTTTGTCGAAACTACAATCGCTGATTCTGGAAGTTGAGCAGCAATTTGATGGCTATAATCCGACTAAAGCCGGACGAGCTGTTCAGGATTTTGTCAATGATCAACTTTCGAACTGGTACGTTCGATTATCGCGTCGGCGTTTCTGGCAAGGAGAGATGACTACCGATAAGCGGGCTGCATATGAAACGCTGCACGAGTGTTTGACCACAGTAGCGCAACTTATGTCACCGATTGCGCCGTTCTATGCAGATTGGCTATACCGAAATTTAACCGAAGGCGCTACGTCGGTTCATTTAACGGATTTTCCAGTTGCCGATCAAACGCTGATCAATATCGAGTTGGAACAATCAATGGATGGTGCGCAACGCGTGTCGTCGCTGGTACATTCGCTTCGGAAAGGACATAAACTGAAAGTTCGTCAGCCGCTGAGTCGGGTATTGATTCCGGTGTTGAATTTGGATACACGTCGGCAGATTGAGCACGTTGCGCCGATCATTATGTCGGAGGTAAACGTGAAAGCGGTTGAGTTTGTCGATGATGCCAGTGGTATTCTGAAAAAGAAAGTCAAGCCAAATTTCAAAGCGCTTGGTCCGAAATTTGGCAAACAGATGAAAGACGTTGCGGCTGCGATTACGGCGATGAGCGACGAACAACTTCGCGAACTGGAAGCGAATGATTATTTGAAAACTGGTGAGTATGAGTTACGATTGGCTGATGTCGAAATTCTGACGGAAGATATTCCAGGGTGGCTTGTTGCCAGCGAAGGGGGGTTAACTGTTGCGCTTGACGTACACGTCTCAGATGAACTCCGTGGTGAAGGCATTGCCCGTGATTTTGTAAACCGAATCCAGAATTTACGCAAAGACCGCGATTTCTCAGTAACGGACAAGATTCGGATTAAGCTGGAACGAAACGACGAAACGCTGGCTACGGCCATCGAAACGAATCGCGAGTACATTAGCCAGGAAGTTCAGGCCGTTTCGCTCGATTTAGTGAATGATCTGAACGGATCGGCTGCCGAAATCGAAATGGATGAGTTCCAACTGAGATTGACTGTAGAGAAGGCTTAATAGCGTTTACGTTTTTTGTCATTCTTCACTTCGTTCAGACTGACAAAAAGAGTCTTAGTTCCAGAAACAAAAATCCCGGAAGCAACTTCCGGGATTTTTTTATGATATAAATATGTTTCAAGCAGCTTCCAATTCACGCTCTCTCTTCCGGGCTCGTAACCGTTCTGTTGGGCTGATTCGCATCAAAATTCGATTCTTAATTCGCATCCAACGCTCATACAGTTTCGATTCTTTCAGGAAATTCCACTTCTCGTTTTTCTCCTCTTTTTTATGTTCTTCAGGATCGTAGAGCATACCTGTACACAAACAATGTTTCCGATTCGTCCGCGTCAGAATATCGAAATTTGCACAGGTTTGACAACCTTTCCAGAACGACTCATCACCCGGCAACTCACTGAGTGTTACAGGTTGATAACCCAAATCCGAATTGATTTTCATCACGGCCAGACTCGTTGTAATACCGATAATCTTGGCCGTTGGAAACATCGTCCGCGACAATTCAAAAGCCTTGGCTTTGATGTGTGTGGCAATACCGCTCTTGCGGTAGTCAGGATGTACGATCAGGCCTGAATTGGCCACGAACTTGCCGTGGTCCCAGGTTTCAATGTAACAAAACCCAACCCAAACGCCCGCTTGTGTAGTCGCGATTATCGCCTTCCCTTCGAGCATTTTTTCCATGATATAGATTGGCGAGCGTTTGGCTATACCGGTTCCCCGAGCCTTGGCACTCTCTTCCATTTCACGGCAAATTGTTTCGGCCAGCCGCAGATGATCCTCATTGGCGACCTGAATAATATATTGATCGTTAACTACTTCAGGTTTGATCATTGTCGTTTATTGGGCGGTTGTGAAGCCGCAAAAACGGAGACAGCGTAATCCGTGCTGATTTGTGTTTGTTGTGAGAAATAAAACGAGAAAAAAAGCGGAAACGTCTACCACATAGGCAAACAAAATGATATAGTCCTTTCGGACCTAAACCGAAATGGCGTAGTATGGAAGAAAGTCGGTAAATAGACGAGCTTTGCCATTGGTTCTTTTTGCGAAAACGCGGACAATGTTAGATAGATTATCCGGGTCTTGCAATTAAAATAACGGATTTTTTACAGGATAGTTCGTGAATGGTCAAAACATATTTATTAATCGTTAAGTCCTATACGTCCAGAGAATCCTTCTATTCTATTCTCTGGCTGACCCCGCTCGGCGTATGGATTTTTCCTCTATTTCCGCTTATCCACTGACACTCAGTCGAAACCAGCGTTTACGATACTTCGTTTTTTTCTATTTATACGTCATGCAGGGGTTACCAGCTGGCTTTTCGCTGACAGCCCTGACAAATTATTTTACGGCCGAAGGAGTAAAACCCGCGACCATTGGCTCATTTTCGGCGGTTGTCGGATTACCCTGGGCATTTCAATTTATCTGGGGCCCACTAATCGACCGATATCAACGTTCGGTGATGGGCCGCCGGAAACCTTGGGTCATTAGTTCGCAGTTCCTGGCATTTCTGGCTTCGCTGGGTATTCTGTTTGTCCACAATCCTACGGCACAAATCGCTACGCTAGGCTGGTTTTTTTTTGTGCATAGTGTTTTCGCTTCGGTTCAGGATGCCAGCGTCGATGCAATGGCCATTAGTATTATTCCCGAAAATGAGCGAGGGCGCGTTAATGCATTTATGCGGGGTGGTTTCCTGATCGGCACGGGTGTTGGAGCAGCTTTATTTTCGCAAATTTTACGTACGTCTGGATTTACGGCTGCCGCTTTGACTCAATCAGGTTGCCTACTAGCCCTAACTTTACTAACCTGTTTTATCCGTGAACGACCGGAGAATCGTCTGCTGCCATCGTTTAACCGGGTAATCGAGCTCGATCCAACTGAGCCTGTAGTCCACAAAAGAGATCGCACAACCCAACTTGAGCCTTCTTTCCAATGGTTATTTACAGAGCTGGCAAAAGGTCTGTTTTCGACTCGGAGTCTGCTTATATTTGGCTCAACAGTAGCTGCTTATGTTAGTATCAGTTTGTTTCTCCGTGCCTATAATTATCACCTGATTCAGAAGCTGGGCTGGGCCGATACATCCGTTTCTATTTTGACCGGTACTTACGGTATGCTCGTCGCTACGGTGGTTGCGTTGGCAGGCGGTTTTATAGCGGATCGGATTGGCCCTCGCCGGTTGCTGGTGATTGTCTTAAGTTTGGTAGCTATTTATCTGATAGGGTTTAACAGTTTATCCGACTACTGGATTCGGCGGGAAATCGCACAGACGGGATTGGTCGCGCTGTATTTCATGGACCCCAGTATTAGTGTGGCCGCTATGCCCGTACTGATGATGCTATGCCGAAAAGGGGTTGAAGGATCGCAGTTTACAACTTACATGGCTTTTGTTAACCTGTCCGATATTGCGGGATCGTTTCTGGCAGGTCACGCACTGGCTTATTTTCAGGCACCTACAATTGGTCTGTTTGCGGGTGGCCTGGCGTGTTTAGCGACACTTCTAATTGGATTCAGCTTACGATACTATCGACTAATGCATCCGTAATTTCAGGTAGTTACGTAGCTTGCAGTACCGACCGTACCGCTATGCTACACTTACGAAAATCGCTTTACCGCATCCTCGAAACATCGGCTGGTAAACGCCGGGGCCTTAGCCTAGTCTTCAACTTATTTTTGATCACAATAATCACGCTAAACGCCATCGCGATCGTCCTGCATACTGTTCCTGAATACGACCGTCGTTTTTCGCGATTATTTTATGATTTTGAATTGTTTTCCGTCAGCTTTTTCACTGTCGAATATGTACTGCGTGTGTGGGTCTGCGTAGAAAATGACAAATACCATCACTGGTTTTGGGGACGATTGCGGTATATTTTCTCGACAGCCGCGCTCATCGATTTTCTGGCCATTTTTCCTTTTTATTTTTCCCTGTTCGCCACCGATCTCGCCATTGTCCGGATTTTACGCTTATTCCGAATCTTTCGATTGTTTCGCATATCGCGGTATTCGCATGCGTTTCGAATGATTCAACAGGTAGTTACGGATAAAAAAGAAGACCTGGTACTCAGCACAACGCTCGTCATTTTTATGTTGATTATCGTATCAAGTGTCATGTATTACGTAGAACATCCAGTCCAGCCAGATCAGTTTTCGAGTATTCCGGCTGCGATGTGGTGGGGAGTTACTGCCATGACTACCGTTGGCTATGGCGACATTCATCCCATTACGCCCTTAGGGAAATTGCTGGGTGGCATTTCCGCGATTGCCGGTATTGGGCTATTTGCGTTGCCGACGGGTATTCTGGTGTCTGGATTCAATGAACACATTCGTACACAGAAAAAACCGAAAACAACCTACTGTCCCCATTGTGGCAAAGAGATTCCCGGTAATTAGTAGCTTAATGCACCCTTCGCCATTTTTATTGATGCCTTAAATGCAGTTTGCCATTCCGCCCCAACGGTGCTAACTTGCAGTATGGAAAATTTCGTGGTCTCGGCCCGCAAGTATCGCCCCGCAACCTTCGATACGGTTGTTGGGCAGGAGCACATTACTACTACGCTAAAGAATGCTATCAAGACCAATCACTTAGCGTCGGCGTTCCTGTTTTGTGGCCCTCGCGGTGTAGGTAAAACAACCTGCGCCCGGATTCTGGCCAAGACCATTAATTGCCAAAACCTGACTCCCGAAGGCGAAGCCTGCGACGGCTGCGAATCCTGTGTTAGCTTCAATCAAAGTGCTTCGTTCAACATTCACGAACTAGATGCGGCCTCGAATAACTCGGTTGAAGATATTCGTAACCTCATCGACCAGGTTCGCTACCCACCTCAATCAGGTAAATACAAAATTTATATCATTGACGAAGTACATATGCTTTCGTCGGCGGCTTTCAACGCGTTTCTGAAAACGCTGGAAGAACCTCCCTCCTACGCCATTTTTATACTGGCGACGACCGAAAAGCATAAAATCTTACCGACTATTCTATCACGTTGTCAGATTTTCGATTTCAACCGGATTCAGCCTGGTCACATTGCGAATCACTTGGCAAAGATTGCTGGTAAGGAAGGCATTACAGCCGAATCGGAAGCACTCGATCTAATCGCTCAGAAAGCCGATGGTGGGCTGCGCGATGCGTTATCGATGTTCGACTTGAATGTGACGTTTGCGGCCGACCGGGTTATCCGGTATAAAGAAGTACTCGATAATCTGCATATTCTGGATTACGATTATTACTTCAAGCTGACCGATTTACTGATAGCTGGAAATCTCCCACAAAGTCTGTTGACGGTTGACGAAATTCTTCGAAAGGGTTTCGATGGGCACCAGTTTGTGGTTGGCCTATGCCGCCATTTCAGGGATTTGCTGGTTTGCAAAGATGCCGCTACCGTTCAACTCTTGCAGGTAACCGAAAACGTTCGTCGGCAGTACCTCGAGCAGTCAGCCAAAGCACCAATGTCCTTTTTACTATCGGCGCTTAGTTTGGGTGGGCAGTGCGATATGAATTATAAACAGGCTAAAGATCAGCGACTTCATATTGAACTCTGGCTGATGAAATTGGCCAATCTGCGGAATGCGCTCAACTGGGAAACGTTACCTGAACTACCGATCAACGGCGCACATACCGGGGAGAATGGTACGACAACGGTCGCTGAAAAAAAAAACGGTCAACCTCTCCCGCCTAAGCCAGCCAATCCTCAATTAACGGAAAATCATCCCGTCACGAGCGAACCCGTAAATGGTTATCAGGCCACCAAGCCTGTTGCAAAAACTGAACCCAACGAACCTATAGCACCCGTTGAAACAGTTCCGGCCACCAACGAAAGTCCGGCTACAACTGCTGCGAACGTAGCTACTAAAACAACGCTTCCACCGAGGCCGCAACCCGTTCCGGCAACTCGTCCGGCCAGTAGCCGCTTACGATCGACTGTGTCTCTATCGGCTGGGCCTGTTCAACCTACAACCAATGCTGATACGCCTGCAGAAGCGACTACGCCAACGCGCCCTGACAAGCCGTTTAGTTTCGAAGAGTTGCAGGATTTATGGATTACGTTTGCGCGACTACGCCGACAGCAGAATGATATCACCTCCGAACAGGTCGTGCTAAATCGAGAGTTGGTCCTGGACGGAACAACAATTCACCTGACGCTTGACAATACGCTTCAGGTAGGTTTTCTGAACGAGTTAAAGCCTGATTTACTAGGCTATCTCCGAAACGAACTCCAAAATAGCCAGATTCAGATTGAGTACACGGTAACGGTGCAGGAAGTGAAGAAGATGATTTACAGTTCGCAGGATAAATACAACTACCTCGCCGAGAAAAACCCGATGCTCCACGAATTGAGGAAGGTGTTGAATCTGGAAGTCGATTACTGACCGGGATTGTTGAGATTTAACTGACCGACTATGATTTTGTAGACAAGTGAATCGTTGAAGCGAAAAGCAAACTCTGTTTAATCCCTAAATCAGCTAAATCCCGGTTCCAAAGGCTTCTGCCGGATTCTCAATTAAAACCTGTTTCCAGTCTTTTTTGGTGAAGCCGCGTTTTGAAAGTTCGGGTATTAGTCGCTTGAATAGAACCGTGTAATCCCGACCAATTGATCCGCCGTTCGGTTTATCAGGATCATACCATCCAGCATCGTGCGATAGTAAGGTTCGATGCAGAAACCGGTTTTCTTTCATGAGTAGCAAGGTTTCGACATACTTGTCAACATTGTTATTGTCCAAACCGTCCAGGCTTACCCAAGCCCCTTCCCGAACCGCACGAGCGTAGTGTACTATATTATTCCCCTGTGCATGAACCCATACAAACGCTTTTGCCGGAACACCTTCCTGCTTTAAAATATCCAGTTGCTCAAAGGCGGGTGTGTAAGGCCCGGTATGCGAGCAAATCGTTAGACCTGTACGCTTGTGCGTGCGAGCCGCTGCGGTGATCAGTTTGCGATGCAATTCAGATAATGGTCCAGGATTCACACCTATTTTGATAAATCCAGGTCGAATGCCTGTACCATCGATGCCGTTTTGAAACTCAGCCACCCAGCGATCAGCTAGTTGATCAGCGGTTTCTGCATGGGCAAACGCGGGTAGAAATTTATTATCGGATGCGCCGTAGAAACCGGTATTTGTTACAATGCGGATACCTGAACGTTGTGATAATTCTTTCAACAACAGTGGATCTCGACCCAAATAAGCCGGAGTACAGTCAAATAGTGTTTGGCAACCCGCCTGTTTCAATTCCTGTAAACGGGGCAACATTTTCGCTACAACCTCATCACGTTTCCAGCGCTCAGCATTGATTTTATCAGCACCAATGAAATCTACTAATACGTGTTCGTGAATGAGCGTCAGGCCTATGTTCGATGCTGATAATGGGCCTGTAACGGTGTGAACTATGCGTTTTGGCTTCCGCATAATCCATAAACCAGCCAGCGAACTCCGCAAAAACGAACGACGGGAAAACACGGTGATAAGTGATAAGTGATAAGTGATAAGTGATAAGTGATAAGTGATAAGTGATTATACAAAAAATAACTCATCACTCATAGTTTATTACTCATCACTTATAGCTCTTCGCTTCCTGGATCAGGGATTTGTATTCGCCTACGGCTAGGGCTTTTTTATAGTATAATTTAGCTTGCGCTCTATTATTAGAACGAGCGGAAATTCGGGCTAGACCGGCATAGGCAAACGCCTGATACTCTTTTGTATAGCCTTTATCAAAGGGTTGTTTCAGGGCCAATTGATAGTGTTCAGCAGCTTCTTTATCATCTTTATCAGCCTGTTCGGTAATCATACCCGAAAATGTGTAAAAAGCCAGTGGCACCAGTTTATGTGGCATGGTTTTAAGCCGTTGCACATAAGGACGAGCTTCTGAATAACGACCAGCCAGTAGCAACGACTCTACATAACTCATAGCAAAAAGTGCATTGTTAGGATACCTGTCCACCAGATATTTCATGTATCCTACGGCCTTAGCTGGGTTCGTCTCATGTTTGAGCAATATGTGCGACAGATAGTAATTCGCGACAGGCCGCATGAACAAAGCTTTGCGCGTTGCGATATCCATTTGCTTCAGTCCCAGAGCAATATCGCCATCGGCGAAGAAAAACATGAATGGTTTTACAATTGGGTGGTCGATTGGATAACGCTCTACATAATAATTGTAAAGACCTGTTGTAAAGTAAAAATCTGCGATTTTATCCATCAGTTTGGCACCATCGCGCAGATAACTATACGCCTTCTTCGACTCGCCCACGGCTTTCAGTGATTCGCCCTCATTGTGATAAAGTGCGGCCAGATAACTATGCCCAGTAAGCATAAAAAATATCGCTTCCGGATCTTCTTCATTTTTATCGAGCATTCGTTTGGTTAGGGTCATGCTCTGATTAACGATCTGCATAAACTGCGCCGTAGCCGCCTTGTTCTCTGCCAAAGGAAGGTATTGAATATCGAGTTGCGTGGCCCGCAGAATTGGCGCAATCGGATGTTGCGGATAACGTGCCTGAAGCTGCCGAATGAGTGCATCGGACTCTGTAAACTCCAGATTATAAATGTGGTCGAGGGTTTTTATAACAATCTGCTGTGTCGCAGGATCATTCAGAATCTGCGCTGGTGCGAGCAATGGGAAACAGAACCAGATTAACCCAAGAAATGTATTTTTCAGTATGGACAACGTTATTGGTAGAATTACTCCGTTTGATTCTATACAGCGAGAACCGTACTTTTGTTCAATGCCCCTGATCGTAAACTCTGGTCAGGCCCAATCGTTCCTCTATGATTCATTACGAGCAGTTTGTTTTGGATAATGGCCTTCGGGTTTTCGTTCATGAAGACGAATCGACACCGATGGCCGTTGTCAATATTTTGTACAATGTCGGTTCCCGGGATGAGAATCCAGCCAAAACTGGTTTTGCTCACTTGTTTGAGCATCTGATGTTTGGGGGCTCGCAGCATATTCCCACCTACGATGAGCCCTTACAAAAAGTAGGCGGAGAAAATAACGCCTTCACCAGCCCCGACATTACCAACTATTATATTACGCTTCCGGCTGCCAATTTAGAAACAGCTTTCTGGCTGGAGTCGGATCGAATGATGAGCCTCTCCTTCGACCCACAAGTCCTTGATGTACAGCAGAAAGTGGTTATTGAAGAATTTAAGCAACGCTATTTAAACCAGCCTTACGGCGACGTTTGGCTGAAGCTTCGCCCGTTAGCGTATCAGACGCACCCGTATCGCTGGGCAACGATTGGCAAGGACATTAGCCACATCGAAGAAGCTACGATGGACGATGTGAAGTCGTTCTTTTTCAAATATTACCTTCCTAACAATGCGATTCTGGTCGTTGCCGGAAACGTAACAGTTGATCAGGTGAAGCAGTTGTGCGCCAAATGGTTTTCGCCGATTCCGGCTGGCAAACCGTATGTTCGGCAGTTACCCAACGAACCGGTTCAGACAGAAGCCCGCAAGCTGGAAACATCGGCGAAAGTACCGTTGAATGGTTTGTATAAGGCCTATCACATGCCGGGACGTTTTGACCCCGAATTCTACTCGGCCGATCTGCTGAGCGATATGCTTGGCCGAGGGAAATCATCCCGTTTGTACCAGAAACTGCTGCGTAACAACCCGATGTTCAGTAGTATCAATGCGTATATCACCGCATCGATTGATCCGGGTTTGATGGTCATACAGGGCAATCTGAACAAAGGCGTTTCGCTTGAAGAAGCCGATGCCGCTGTAGAAGCAGTCGTTCAGGAGTTCATCGACCAGACAGTATCGCAAGAGGAATTAGCCAAAGTAAAAAATCAGGCCGAAGCGACGCTTGCCTTTTCGGAAGTCGAACTCCTGAATCGGGCTATGAACCTGGCCTACGCAGCCAACGCAGGCAATCCGGATTTTGTCAATCAGGAAGCCGCTTTAATTCAGGCTATAAACGCAGATGATATACAGAACATGGCCCGGAAAATACTGCGCAAAGACAATTGCTCAACCTTATATTATCGGGTTGCATGAAAATTCGCGTAGGACAAGGATACGACGTGCACCGTCTGGAAGAAGGCAGGGCGTTTTGGTTGGGCGGAATTCAGATTCCCAGTTCGTTTGGGCCAGTTGGTCATTCGGATGCTGATGTGGTTTGCCATGTACTGTGCGATGCGCTGCTGGGAGCAGCCAACATGCGGAATATTGGCTATCATTTTTCGGACAAAGATCCACGCTGGAAAGGTGTTGATAGTAAATTACTATTGGCTGAAGTCCTCAAAATGGTACGCGAGGCAGGTTACGAAATTTCGAATGTCGACGTGACAGTAGTACTACAGGAACCCAAACTGAATCCGCATATTCCAGCCATGAAAACGTGCCTGGCGGATGTCATGGCGATTCCAGAAGAAGACATTTCCATCAAAGCGACGACTTCCGAACACATCGGATTTGTGGGCCGGGGCGAAGGTATTGCTGCTCATTGCGTTGCCCTGATTTATAAAGACTAATCAAATAACCTAATAGTTATACCTTGATAATCATGCCATCTAACTACCCCAATACAGCCTCTTTATGAAAAATCTGCTTTACTTACCAGCTTTCCTGCTAGCAGGATTAGCGGCATGCGGACAACCTGCCAAAACGAACCAACCTGATGCTCCACTGGGCTTTGAAGAATACGATCCGGTTTCGACGCTAAAAGTACCTGAACACAAACTCACGCGTTCAAAATATCCATTCATCGACGTGCATAACCATCAATTTCAGATGGATAGAGAGGACCTCAGCAAGTTGCTGGCGCAAATGGACGAGCTGAACATGGGGTTGATGATCAATTTGAGCGGACGCGGCTTTGCGGATAACGAAACGGCCAGCACGAAGTTTTTTGATGATGCGCTGGCTAACGTCAAGAAGACCAATCCGAAACGAATTGCCTTATTTACAAACATCAATTTTGCCAACGTCAACAGCAAAGGCTGGACGGAACAAGCCGTCAAAACGCTTGAAGATGACATAAAAAAAGGCGCCAAAGGATTGAAAATCTACAAAAGTCTGGGTTTCAGTGTCAAAGACGATAAAGGCAACCGTGTTCCGGTCGATGATCCGCGGCTCGATGCAATCTGGGCCAAATGCGGTGAGTTAGGCGTACCCGTCCTGATTCATACGGCCGATCCAAAATCCTTCTGGGATCCGATGGATCGCTACAACGAACGTTGGCTCGAACTTAAACTTCATGGAGGTCGGAAACGTGGTCCGAATGATCCTGTCCCCTGGGAAAAACTCATTGTCGAACAGCACAACGTATTTCGGAAGCATCCGAAAACGACATTCATTGCTGCCCATATGGGCTGGTATCCAAATGATTTGAAAAAACTGGATAGCCTGATGACCGTTTTCCCAAACATGAACGTCGAGATTGGGGCTGTCATTGCCGAATTAGGTCGCCAGCCACGAGCGAGTCGGAAGTTTTTTGAGAAATACCAGGATCGTATTCTTTTTGGGAAAGATAGTTGGGTACCGAGTGAATACGCTACCTATTTCCGTGTTCTTGAAACCGATGATGAATACTTCCCGTATCACAAAAAATACCATGCTTTCTGGCGGATGTATGGCATGGGGCTACCCGACGAAATTCTGAAGAAAGTCTATTACAAAAACGCTCTGCGGATCATTCCAGGTCTGGATAAAAGCCAGTTCCCGAATTAAGCGGTACGTTTAGAAATAGGGTGCAGGTTCTCCTTAATACGCCCATGTCGCTCTGCCTTTTGAGAAATGAAAATCACTTCCATTACGCTATACCGTTTCGACATTCCCCTAAAAGCGCCTATTGCCATTTCGCTGGGCACCATTGAAGATGCCCGAAACATACTAGTTGAAATCCAAACCGATGAAGGTATTACAGGCTGGGGCGAAGGCTCTCCTTTTTGGATGATTGTGGGCGAAACGCAGGCATCTGGTTTGGCAGCAGCAGACGATATGGCGCGCTTGCTGGTTGGCAAAAATCCGCTCGATATCGAAGGTTGCCTGACGACATTGATTCGCTATCTACCCGGCCATCCGACCACGCGCTCAGCCTTCGATATGGCCCTCTATGATATTGCGGCCAAAACGGCCCAGATGCCTCTCTATCAATTCTTAGGTGGCACCAAAAAGCAACTCGTAACTGACGAAACAATCTACATCAATACGCCCGAGCGGATGGTTGAGGATGCATTGCGTATTCAGGCCAAAAAGGCTGAAGCCATCAAAGTAAAACTCGGTACAAATCTGCGCGATGATATTAAACGAGTAGAAGCCATTCGAGCTGCCATTGGCGATAAAACCCCTATTCGAACAGACGCCAATCAAGGATGGGATGTTGTGACGGCTTCGGGCGTATTGCGGGCTATTGGTACCCTGAACGTACAATATTGTGAACAACCCATCAAACGGCACGACATTGCCGGATTGCGTCAAATTCGGCAGAGTTCGACCGTACCGATTATGGCCGACGAAAGTTTGTTCGATGCAGTAGATGCCATTCGGCTTGTGCGTGAAGAAGCGGTTGACTATTTCAATATTAAACTGTCCAAAAGCGGAGGTATTTGGGAAGCCCTCAAAATCAACGCAATTGGCGAAGCAGCCGGAATTCCGTGTATGATCGGCTGCATGTCTGAATCAAGATTGGCGCTAACCGCAAATGCTCATTTTGCAACCGCTCGGCAAAATGTTCGTTTTTATGATCTGGATGCCTGTTTTGAACATGCCGACGATCCAGTACAGGGCGGCATTATTTATAACGATTATCTGATCGACTTACCGGAGACACCCGGAATCGGGGCCGAAATTGATCCAGTCTTTTTGAAACAATTGCCCGCGAAGACCATTTCCTGATTTTCATGCTCACGATTACTACGGTCCAATCCGAAGCCGATGTGCAGGGGATTCTGACATTGCAACAAAAGAATCTTCGCAAAAACGTACCGGTCGACGTTCAACTGGATCAGGGCTTTGTCACAGTTGAACATGATCCGGCTGTGCTAACGCGGATGAACCAGGCGGCACCTAGTGTTATTGCTAAAGATGGCGATACTGTTGTAGGCTATGCCTTGACCATGCTTCCTGCATTCGGGGCCGATGTGCCAGAGTTGCTTCCCCTTTTCAGCCTGATTAATACGTTGACCTACAACGAAAAATCACTGCTTGATTATGATTGGTATGTTATGGGGCAAGTTTGTGTGGGCGAAGGGTACCGAGGACAACGAGTTTTCGATCGACTGTTTCATCACCACCGCGAGGTTTACGGAGATCGCTATCAATTAGTAATCACCGATATTTCAGCGAACAACACGCGCTCACTTCGCGCTCATGCACGCGTTGGCTTTGAGACACTTCACGAGTTCTATGACCCTGCCATCGGCGAAACCTGGGTTGTCGTAGTCTGGGATTTTAAAAAGTAGAGTTCTGTAAACCGTATACCAATGCTCCGTCTGCTTTTACCGCTCCTGTTTCTAGCGTCTGCGCTTCTAGCCCAACCCGCACCACAAACCTTTACTCCCGCTAAATCGCCAGTCGATGCGGGTTTTTCAGCCGACCGGCTCAACCGATTAGATACCTGGCTGCAGGGATTGATCGATCAGAATCTGGCACCCAATGCCGTCACGTTTGTAGCGCATCGCGGCAAAGTGGTCCATTACAAAGCATTTGGTTATAGCAATCTGGAGAAGAAAACACCCCTTAAGCGCGACGATATGTACCGGATCGCGTCGCAGTCAAAAGCGATAACGACCACAACGCTGATGACGCTTTTCGAAGAAGAGAAGTTTCTGCTCGACGAGCCTATCTCGAAATACATTCCAGCATTCAAGAATCCGAAGGTTCTGGTTAAATACGACAAATCGAACCCAGTGGGCGGCACGTACGAAACCCGTCCGGCAAAAAGTGAAATTACGATTAGGCAGCTTCTTAGCCATAATGCAGGAATCCCCTACGAACACCCGCTTGATGGTCGACCCGAATTTAAAGTACCTTTTTTCAATTCCACAGAACCCGATAAATTAGAGGATGTCATTAACAAACTAGCGAAACGGCCGCTGCTACGCGACCCAGGTACGGACTCGACTGGGGCAGGATTTACCTATGGCCTCAATTCCGACATCATTGGTCGACTCGTTGAAATTCTATCCGGCAAACCGCTCGATGTAGCTATGCGCGAACGCGTTCTGGAGCCGCTCGGCATGACCAACACGTATTTTTATCTACCTGATAATAAAGCGAATAGGTTGGTTGAACTGTACAGCAAAGCGAGTCTGGACAAGCCGCTAACCGTACACGCAAACGAAGCGTATCGACACTCGGCTACTTCGGGGGCGAAAACGTATTTCTCGGGTGGAGCCGGTTTGATCAGTACAGTAGAAGATTACGCCAAATTCTGTCAGATGATTTTGAACGGCGGAACGTTCAATAACAAACGGATTCTGGGCCGGAAAACAGTTGACATGATGCTTCGAAATCAGATTGGGGTTGCCGAAGTCTGGGATCGGAAAGACAAATTTGGACTTGGTTTTCAACTAATTACTGAGAATTCACACTATGGTGATCAGGCTTCGCCGGGTTCCGCAACCTGGGGTGGTATGTACTGTTCTGAATTCACGATTGACCCAAAAGAAGATTTGATTCTACTCATCTTTACCAACGTGCACCCCTATGCTTATTACGGCGATTTCGTCAAGAAATTCCGAATAGCCGTTTATCAGGCTTTGGAGTAAATCACCCAAACCACTTATCAATCATTTTATCCGGTTGATAACTACGAACTGCTTCTTGAGCCCAATACACCTTCATTCACGCAGGTTGGTTACGTACTTTTGCATCAAACATTACTGACAAGCATTTCCAACCGATGCTAAAAAAAATAGGTCTTATTCTCGTAGGGGTTCTGGCGATTCTGATTGTCTGGCAATGGGAACTGGTCAGCTATGGCTGGATGCAGGCGAAGGGGCAGGTACGAATTTTGTGGAATACGAAACCCGTAACAGAGGTATTGGCTGATCCAGCTTACCCTGATTCGTTAAAGCAAAAAATAGAACTTATCCGCGAAATCAAGCGTTTCGCCATAGACTCGCTTGGTTTAGATAAGTCGGGCAGTTACGAATCGTTTTATGATCAGCAGGGGAAGCCTATTTTGTGGGTTGTTACGGGCGCAGAGCCCTATCAACTCGTTGCTAAACAATGGCATTTCCCAATACTGGGTACATTTTCGTATAAAGGTTTTTTTGAAAAAGACCGCGCTGATTCAACGGTAGCGGAATTGAAACGTGCGAAGTTCGATACCCGAATCGGGGAAGTATCGGCCTGGTCGACATTAGGATTTTTAGATGACCCAATTTTATCCAGCTTTCTGGATAGGCCGGTTGGAAGCCTGGCGGAGTTGATCATTCACGAACTAACCCACGGGACATTATTCGTGAAAAATAGTTTAGAATACAACGAAAACCTGGCCGACTTCGTAGGTGAGTATGGAGCGCTTCGTTTTTTAGCCCAGAAGTACGGAAAGGCATCAGAAGCTTATCAGAACTATCTGGCAACGAAAGCGTTTTATGAACGATATGACGATCATATTCTGCGGGGTACTCAAACGCTCGACAGCTTATATCGGACGTTTAAACCTACTACGGCGATAGTCGTCAAAGATTCGTTGAAGTGGAAAGCGATTCGGGAAATTGTTGTCTCGTCTGACACGATTACTGACCAGCGAAGTGCGTTAAGTGTACGTTCAGTAAAAAAACGGAGTCTTAGCAAACTAAACTTACCTAATAATGCGTACTTTATTGGGTATTTAACGTATCGAAAACAGCAGAATCGATTCCGAGAGGAATTCGAGACTAAATTCAACGGAGACTTTAAACGGTACTTAACTTATTTAAAACAAACCTATCCATCGCTGTAAATGGAGCCTGGTCAACAGGCAATTGGTAGTATAAGTATGAAGAAGGTATTATTTAGCATCGCTATTCTCTGCGTTCTGAGCACTGGCTTCATGGTGGCGCATACGTATCGGCGAGTTGTCAATAATAGTTTTGGACCCGGTGAACATCTGGAATATCGAGTTCACTATGGCTTTATAAATGCAGCCGAAGCTATCGTTGATGTTAGCCCTACACTGTATAAAGTAAACGATCGTCCCTGTTACCGTGTCAATGTCGATGGCCGGACAGTGGGTGCTTTTGATCTGGTTACTCGCGTCCGCGATACCTGGCGGTCATATATCGATACGTCAGCAATTCTGCCTCAGAAATTTTACTCGAGCCTCCAGGAGAATAAATACCGAAAAGAAGAGAACATCACGTTCAATCACGAGGCTAATACAGTAAAGGCGGAGGAGCGTACTGAAAAAGATGTGTTTAAAGTACCCGATAATGTACACGACTTTATCAGTGGGTATTATTTTCTGCGAACAATTGATTTCAACCGGATTAATAATGGCCAGGTCATCGAGGTACCGGCTTTCTATGATGACACGGTTTATAATATGCGGGTGCGATACCGGGGTAAAGATGTGGTCAAAACTAAGTTTGGAAAGATCAATGTGATTAAACTGAACCCTGTTTTGCCGCCGGGAAATTCAATGTTTAAGGAAGAGGAATCAATCCGGATTTTTGTTTCCGACGATGCTAATAAGGTTCCCGTCAAAGTAGAAGTCGATTTGTGGATTGGATCAATGGTGATGGATTTACGGCAAAATAGCGGACTAAAACAAGGTCTGAAATTTTATTAAAATTGACCTCACCCCTAGCCCCTCTCCTGTTTTAGAAGAGGGCCGGGGTGAGGTCAATCCCTCAATCCGCCTTTTCAAAACCAAACCGCCCCTCTCAATCAAGTTCAATTGATTCCAGCGCATGGCTTGAAAAGTCTCTTCACTAGCTCCATAACTTCGGTAAAAGTCCCGAATAGATGGTTTTTGAGGGCTTTCAAAGTCAAAAATCTGCGGATTTCCTGCGTTTTCCCGAATCTGTTGATCGATTAGTAAGGTACGGGCATTTCCTTTCCGACCAACTTCTGACGCTGCATTGAAAAGATAAATAATCCGATCTTTATCACGGACAAACAAGGCCCCCGCTTCTATATTTCCTTGGCGGGTAGCATAATGTATCGCTCCTAAACTTCGTTTGATGAATTCTTGTGCTAACTTTCTGAGTACCTTATAAGCCCAGTCCGCTACACCACCATCAATCGTATTGGCATGATTCTCCCGAAATAACCTCAACATCGGCTCAATATCGGAAGAGTCAGTTAGGGTCCAATTCGCCTTTATAGCGCGTCGTAAATTCTGTTTACGGTCAGTCGTATAGTTCTGATAAATCGCTTTGTATCCGAATGCCAGATTCAGCGTTTGGGTTGATAGCAGTTGAACAGCATCAAAATGGCTCAACAATTCTGGTTTCTGGCGGGTGCAAAAGATCGATCCATATCGGAATGTCTGAGTCAGTAATTGGAAAAACAGGCTTGTATCTACAGCGTCGTTTTGACTAAATACATCCAAAAATTGACAGAAAAAAGGCTGTTGCACTACCCACTCGTATGGAATCCCAACCACATATTTACGACGTAACGGAATAGGCATAACGGCCTGATAAATACCGTGTTCGTCAGTCAACACAACTCCTTCCCATTTCCATGTAGGCGCAGGTAATACAGTGTCCAGATACCATGAATACCCATATACAATTCGTTGAGTCGAATTAGCGACACAGGTATCCCAAGCCGTAGTATCTAGCTGATCGCGCGGAATGATTTTCAGCATATGCAAAAAACTTTACGCTCTTAGACGGAAGTAGCAAACAAGTAGGGTAAAGATTATAACCATCTGTGTTCTATATTGACGCCTACTCATAGTTTACTGACATGATTTCCGATTCTTCCCTATGCTTGGTCGCTGTTTTTATTTCCTGTTCTTGTTGGTAGCTTTTTCCGTTTCAGCGCAAAAACCAATTCCACCGCCTATGCATCCGGATCCAGCGGGTGCTTTACAGACGTATCGGGAGAATCTGGCAAAACTTCGGCAGGAACACACGACTCATCGCGAATTACCCGATCTGAAGTTTTTCATGTTCGGAATGGGCGATCGATTGAAATTAATTTATCGCAAAGGTCGATTGCTAAATGCGCTGACGGGCAATATTGAAGAGCAATGGAAAGTGAAGGAAGAGTTCATTGTCCCATCCGAATACTTGGTCCATCTAACGCTAACCGACGGACAGGTTATTCAGATTCGTGAAGACGAAACGGGCGTTTGGTTGCTCCAATCGTCTGCGAAACGGCCAAAACTGATTCCGGGCACTCGCAGTCGGGTCGAATTACCCCGTTTTTTGAATAAAGCATTTGGTCCTGTTTTACGAGTGTTGCATCAGGAGGTTCTGATGAATGTGATCAATGGACGACCTGTGCCTAATTTTCTAGTGTATTACAAGCCCTGGTACCGCGATGCCGCCGTTATGGCAATGGTTCTACGGGAAACGAATAATCTGCACTTGATTCAGGACTGGATTATGGCCATCCGCGATCCATTCGACCGCAACAACCAACGAGTTACGGAAGCCGACAATCCAGGCGAGGTTCTGTTTTTGCTATCGCTGGTATCCGAAAAAAATCATCCGGCAGTAACGATGGTGCTGGACTCGGTGAAGCGTTTCCAAAAGGATAATTATATAGTAGGGAAAACCGATAATGCAGAACATCCGGTTTTCCAGACAAAATGGACCAAATACGGACTAAAATCGCTTGGGCTACCTGATCCCTATACTATTCCCAAACAGTACGATTCGTATTCATCGCTCTTTTGGTGGGCGTACACGGATGAGCATATTGCCGGAAAAAAATTGGACAGTGGATTAAGCACGAACCATCCGTATTTCATCTGGGCAGAAGATCATTTTTTCGACCAATCACCAGAAGGTCTGACGAAACGGGGAATGGTGGCGAATCTCGATTATCCGCTTAGTTGGGAACAACAGGCCAGGGATGCACACTACCCCGGCCTGATTGTATTGGATAAAGATATTATAAAGCAAAAACTGACTTTCCCGCACGCATGGCAATCGGCTGAAATGTTTCTTTTACTAAAGAACCGATAAGTTCGACTACCGATTACCACCAATCGTCAACCCTGCTTTGATACTGAAGTAGGAGTTGTTGCCCGTCAGTGTAAGGCCAGTAGACGTATTTTTTACGCTGGTATCGCCAATAAAGTTATAAGCCAATTCTACATTGCCTACGCCAAATTTTAGCCCTATTCGGCCAACCCCTCCAATATTTGTCGTCGTTGGCAACGGGTAGGTAGCAATGGTATTCCCAATCCGATAAACAGGATCGCTGGAAGGTACATAATACAATCCGACACCTGCACCCAGATAAGGTCGCAGCTTGTTAGCCGCCAGAAGTACGTAATTAGCTGTCAACGCCCCCGATAACATGAACTTAGCTGCTCCCTGATTGTAGTAGTTATTGTCGATAAATTCAGGTCGCTGGATAAAGGCATGTTCAATTCGAAAACCAAGATCTAGGTTTTTAATAAGCTCATATTGAGGCTCAATGCTGTAGACGAAACCGGCTTTGCTGAGTGATTTATTTCCAGATCGTTCTACGGGTGAAGCGTACCCAACCGCTGCAGCCACTTTAAAAGGTTTGGCCATTTTTTTCGATTTCGCCGTTTGCGCATTGACTGTAAAGGCAATCTGAACAAAAAAACAAAGTATGAATAACTTACGCATAGAGAATGAATTAATTAGTGTAGGAAGTACCCTTTAGTGTACTGCCAGCAAGTATAAATCTATTGTTTCAACGGGTTTATCGTCTAAATCTATACAACCAAATGCCAATTTACGTTGCACCATACTGGCAAAAAAGTAGTGTATATAGTTGTCATTTGTCCCAAAAAATAATTCCCGTTCGGGTTATCCAGGCATGGGTAGTGGATTCGTACCGATCAATCTGATCACCACCGCCCCCCTGACGAGGGTCATTCTCGGCTTTCATCCAGTTGGTCAGACGTGCCTGTAAGTCTTTCTTAACCTCACTTAGCTTTACATCATTTGCCCGGTTTGTCAGATTATACGGGTCGTCTTTCAGCACATATAATTCTTCGGAAGGCCGTTTGGCGAATCCTATTGCAAAAAGGGACTTCACAGCCGCATCGTTTCGGTGATCCATCATATACACTTTAGTCGGTCCCCCATCCACGTCGCCAAATATAGATGGCGTGTTCGGAATCGTTTCGTCGCCCGCAGGCATTCGATTCGGCCGGAAATTGCGGATGTATAGGTAATCGGCGGTTCGAATGGCTCGCATGGGGTACCCCGCTCCCGAGTCCATCTCCGCCCGGCACAGACAATGCCGTTCCCGCTCCAGAAATACCTCCGAGCGATGAACAGTCTTTTGCCCGGCTAGTACAGGGACCAGACTAATTCCATCAACTTTTGGTTGCTCTTTTACACCTCCCCAGTCCAGAAACGTAGGCATCAAATCAATTAGATTGACAAATGAATCATTCCGTTTTGGCTTGTCTGAATCTTCGGTAAATCGACTGATTAGTAAAGGAACGCGCGTACCATAGTCATACAGATTTGCTTTGGCGTGCGGAAATGGCATGCCATTGTCCGATGCCACCACAATTATCGTATTAGCCAGCTGACCCGTGTTTTCTAATGTTTTAAGCAAATCGCCAATCTCACGGTCAAGTCGTTCTACTTCCGACAGGTAATCGGCCACGTCTCCTCTGATTTCCGGTACATCGGGCAAGAATTTCGGAAGATGGATTTTCTGGGGATCAATACCTGCTTTTTTACCGTCTCCCAGATCAAACGGGCGGTGCGGATCGTTGGTACCAAACCAAAAAAAGAAGGGCTGATCTTTCTGTAACGTTTTAAGAAACGGCGCGAATCCTAACTTAGCCGAATCACCCGCTGGATTTTGGGTGTATCCCATTTTTAGAAAATCACCCGGTGCCCAGCCTTTCCGATCAAACGCGACTGCATATCCTTCTTTTCGCAGTAATTGCACATAGGTTGGAACGCTGTAATCAAGTCGTCCACAGAGATTTACCCCCTCACCTAGTTTATGAGGATAGCGTCCTGTCAGCATAGCCGCTCGCGAAGGGGTGCAGGATGGCGACGCACAATAGGCGTTGGTGAAAACAGTGCCATGCTGCGCCAGTTTGTCCAGATTCGGCGTTTTGATGGTCTGATCGCCGTAGATACCGGCATAAGGATAACTCCAGTCATCGGCCAGTATGAACAGAATATTTGGTTTCGCCCCTTTTTTTTCTGTACAACCTACCAAACTCAGTGCGACTAAACCGAAGCAACCAATCAGGAAGAAAACACCTTTCATGCGGAATAAAATTTTCCGAAAAATAGCCGAAAAGGAGATTACTCCCTATTAAAATCCGTTTTCATCTCGAAAGGCAGCTGAACTACTTCCCGTGTCTGTGTCCTCACAGACACCTGTGCGTCAGCAGAGATTGACCTACCGGGAAGGTCTCTGTGAGTACACAGACACGGGGAGATGAATATTACTTACCGATTTCAAAAGCCAGCAATACATTTCCGGGCATCTCACCGAATTGCCCATAGCCGGAATTCACAAAGAGCATTCCGTCTGAAATAACGGGGGCAGAGCCATCGATTGAGCCGCCTTTCCCGGCAATTCCATTCACGGTCTGGTATTCTTTTGCCGTATCATAATCCCACAAAATGTTGCCGTCAGTCGTCGAATATGCCCGAATGTGGCCATCCAGGGCTCCAGCAAATACAACGCCCGGTATAACCGTTGGCGCGGCCGAATTAGCTTCCAGACAACCTTTCTTTTCACAGGGTGGCACAGCAGACTTCCACACAACGTTTCCCGTTTTTACATTCAGCGCAAACAGACCTGGCGCTGGTTTAAATAGCGAATCAACTTTTGGATTAATTCCGTATTTATTATCGGCGTTAGCGGCATAAACCAGGTTCCCATCGGTGGCCATTCCCCAGTGAATTCCTCCGAGAGCCCCACCTCGTCCGATGCGGGTTTGCCAGATCACGTTGCCATTCTCGGGCGATAAACCATAAACAATGCCCGCCTTCTGACCGACGACTAATAAATCGCTTCCCGAAGGTTGTTTAACTAAAATCGGCGCCATACCGAAATCAAAATCAGGGCCTATTTTTTCAGGGCAGTTGGGATTACCGGGGCAAGCCAGATTCCATGTATCGCCCTGCGTCGCCTGGAAGGTCCAGACCAATTTGCCGGTTTTCAAGTTCAATGCCTGAATAGCGTCGCTGTTTGGGGTTGATGGCGCTGTATAGTTTTCGCCTGTTCCGAAATAAAGCAAACCACGTTTGGCATCTACAGTTGGGCTACACCAGACAATGGCTCCTGATGGACCATAGAAAGGGGCTCCGTTTTTCTTCTTGCCCGCTTCTTTCGCTTCTTCGGTGATGACACGGTGCCGCCAGATTTCCTTACCCGAACGAGCCTCCAATGCCACAATCTCCCCCGACGACGAACAACACGGATAGGCAGGGTCCAGCACCGAAGCGACTTCAATGGATGTTAGCGGTACGTAAATCATGTTATCATACACCGCTACCGAACCGGTATTACCCGATTGAGGGTGTCTACCTGTTTTGGTTTCCCAGAGGAGTTTTCCCGTTTTTACATCGACAGCATACACGTTCGTGTTATTATCACAAAAGAAAGCGACCAGCCCTTTATTATTCTGAACGACTGAGATAGCTCCGCGTATCGCACTTTTAGCCAGGAAACGCCAGCCAATTTTACCCGTTTGCTTATGCAGACAATACACCTCGCCAAATTGGCTACCCACAATTAGCCAGTCGCCAACGATAGCGGGTTTACTACGAACCTGATTCGCTTCCGGAAACGCAAACGCCCATTTAAGTTTCAGTTTCTCAACATTGGTAGCCGATATACCCGCCTGCGCTGCCGACCGATACCCCGTACCTTCCAGATCACCACCCCAACCGGAATGCTGTATCAGCCCAGCCTTTCCTGAAGGCGGTGCAAAGGTTGTATAAGCTTCTTGCGGAATGGGTGTATCCTTGATCACTTTACCAGTTAGCCATTGCGCAACCGCCCTACGTTGATCTGAAGTTAAGTCCTTAGCCTGTACCCGCATTTTACCCGTTTCCAAAGCAGCCAGAATAGCTCGCGGTGGCATTTGGGCCAATACCAGATAACCCGGTGCGCCTACTCCAGCATCGGCTTTGTGGCAGTTATTACAAGTGGCCATGTAAATTTTCTGACCTTCAACTTTTATAGCAGCATCAGTATTCTGAGCGAAGCTGGCAGCTGGTTGCAGGGAAGCCAAAATGAGTGCAAGCCGATAAAAGGACTGCCTGATTTGATAAGCCAATTTCATGAATTGAGGCTTTAGTTAAGGAATAAGTCACTGAAAGATAAATGGCAAGAAACCTAGTCTGCATTCCTTTTCGGATAAACAACTTCTCTTTGCAGATGAAGTATGGATTATGCTGGATGAATACAAGACTCATTTTGTAAAATAACCCGGATGAATCCCAAAGTTGCGATTGGCCTTTGCCTACCTTTGCTCTATGAATTACATCTATTTACTCCTTGCGTTTCTGGTAGGTCTGGCCATTACGGTGCAGGCGGGTGTCAATGCGAACTTACGGCAGGCAATGGCTAATCCGATTCTGGCGGCTGTTATCTCGTTTGGTTCGGGTCTTATTGCGCTGATCATTATGTTTCTGGCCTCGGGTGGCGTCGTTCCTTCTTTCGAAACCATTCGTCAGGTGAGTTGGTGGAAGTGGACCGGGGGCGTTATGGGTGCTATTTATATGATTACGGTGATTGTCAGCGTCCAAAAAATAGGAGCGGCTAATCTGGTAAGTTTGAGTGTGGCCGGACAATTAGTGGCGGCTATTATTCTGGATCACTATGGTTTTATGGGCTTTTCGCTTCACCCCGCCAACGGCTGGCGACTACTCGGCGTTATGTTGATTGTTGCCGGTGTATTGCTGGTAGTGAAGAACTAAGTTCAGGATTTAGGGTTTTACAGTTTACAGTAAACTGAATCCCGATGAATACCATCAGCTATCGTTTCTACCCTTCCCTGCTCAACGTTTTCTCGCATTATATACACGGCGGACATCTCTCGGCGCAGGAATTGATCGACTCCATTAATCGGGTTCCTACGCCAACAACAGCCGCTCAGGAACGGGGAATTTCGTTTGAAGAGGCCGTTGTAAAAGGCACCGCCGAAGAACGATTCGATCCGGAGCTTATCAGAAAAGTACGTAAACTCCTACCCCGCCCGATTGTCGATACACAGGTTTATTGCCAATGGCAAATTGATGATGTGCTATTCTACGGTTATGTTGATCTGATCGGCAAGTTTAAAGCAGTGGATTTAAAAACAACGGCTTCCTACCAGGCAGGACGTTACGTACACAATCACCAGAATTTGTATCTCCATGCGCTAAAAAATAAAGGCATTAAGCTTATGGAGTATGTGATTGCAGTTTTTGGCTCAGCCGGTCAGGCAGAAGTTCACGTAGAAAGCTATGCCTTAACGCATCCGATTGAGAAGCAACTGGAGGAAATTCGGTTATTCAAGCAATTTCTGGAAGAGCATCGTCCACTTATTACTGACAAGAAAATCTTTGTTACCCCCGGTGAAGACGCAGATGCCCGTCGACGGTAGCTTCCTGGCGCACTTGTTTTGTAAACTTATCTTCGTTCACTCAATTACCAATCCTGGCTGGCCCGGATTAGTCGTAACTTGCGGCCATGCTTCAGCGGACTCTTCATCTATACCAACAAGCCTATCGAGGTCTGTCGCCATCCGTATGGTTATTGGCGGGCGTCATGCTCATCAATCGCTGTGGTACTATGGTGTTGCCGTTCATGACGCTCTATCTAACTCAACATCTGCACTATTCTGTTCCACAAGCGGGGGTTGTCATGGCCGTTTACGGAGCTGGGGCTTTTATTGGTACGTTTCTGGGTGGTAAACTCACGGACCGATTCGGCTTCTACTATGTTCAGTTAATCAGCTTGGCTTTTGGTGGTCTTGCCTTGGTAGGTCTTCAATTTGTTACCAATTTTTACTGGCTCTGCGGAAGCGTATTTACGTTCACACTACTCGGCGATGCCTTCCGACCGGCCAATCAGGCTGCCATTGCCAATTACTCCGATGTGGATACCCGAACCCGGGCGTTTTCGCTCAACCGACTGGCTATTAACCTGGGCTGGGCTGTTGGGGGCGGATTGGGCGGCTGGTTGGCCAGCGTAAATTATAACCTTCTATTTTGGGTCGATGGACTTACCTGTTTAGTCGCCAGTATTGTGTTGTGGATCAATTTACCAGTACCGATTCAGACTGAAAATAAGCTAACTCAACCAGTTGATTCAGGCAAAAAATCCTCTGTGGCATTACCGTCTGCAAGTCCCTATCGAGATACATTGTTCATTCATTTTGTGGTATGTGCTACGCTGTATTTCATCGTATTCATGCAGCTGTTTACGATTGTACCGCTTTTTTTCAAAGAAATCTTCGCCATGAGTGAACGCCAGATTGGCTCCTTGATGGCACTGAATGGAATCATCATTGTCATTGTCGAAATGGCGTTAGTTTATAGCCTCGAACAGCAAAAACGCGCCAAACTTCGGCTAATTATTACCGGCGTTATTCTGGTCGCTATCGCTTACCTATTCCTGACAATACCTACCGGAGCTTTTGTAAACGGCCTATCAATTGCCCTGCTTTACATCATCTGTAGCACGGTCAGCGAAATGCTGGCTATGCCCTTTTTTCAGTCATTTGCCGTTGAACGCGCCAACCCAGCGACCCGAGGACAATACCTCGCTCTTTACTCAATGGGTGGATCATTGTCGCAAACGACGGCCCCGCTATTTGGCTCTTTTATGGTATCTCAGGTTGGTTTTTCGACACACTGGCTGGCGCTGGCTGGAATCAGTTTATTATCAGCCAGTGGATTTTGGTGGTTATCAAAGCGATTGAGAAGCCAGGAGCAACAATTAATTCTAATTGATAATGAATGAGTTTACCGCTATCCGCCCAGTGGCCGACGTATCTAGTTTTATGAATGTTCAGCTTGACTACCGAATTACACAATCGCTTGGTGATGAGGAATACAGTCATCTGCATGGCAAGCTAACCTTTACCATTGGTGATCGGATCGTTCCCTATATGAGCTATTTTGGTGATGAGGATGTCTGCTACAATGAATGGCTTCGGGAGTTAGCTACAGTCTTGATAATGGCCGAGGAAGGTGAAAAAGCATATCTATACGATGAAGGAGAGCAAGGCCAGCCAGCTTATTTATTCGAGTTTGATGGTGAAACTGCTTTTCTTTCCATCGTCGATTCACCTATTTCTGAGCAGGAGGGAGATCCTGACTGGCAGAAAGTTCCATTTGCTATAGCTTCGTTGAAAGCTGCTTATCAAGCACTTCGAAGCGTCTATTTACGTGAAATAAAAACAAGAGAATCCGACGCGCATACGTATTGGGCTGAATTGATGGCCTTACCCGGCGATTAGCCTCCTCACCCGAAAACATCCTACCTTTGCCAATAATTTAATGAGCGAAAGAGTGAAAGAGCGAAAGAGTGAAATCTGCCGCCAGCTTAGTCATCCTTTTGCTCTTTCACTCTTTCGCTCTTTCACCAATTTGAAACTCTGGCAAAAAGAAGGCGTAACAACAGCCGAACAAATTGAACGATTCACCGTCGGGCGCGACCGCGAGATGGATCTTTACCTCGCTCCTTTCGACGTGTTAGGCAATCTTGCCCATGCCCAAATGCTCGAAACAATTAACCTGCTTTCGGCAGATGAATTAGCATCGTTGCAGGGAAAATTGAAGAACATTTACCAGCAGATCGAAGCAGGGCAATTCCAGATTGAAGATGGAATTGAAGATGTGCACTCGCAGGTGGAACTAATCCTGACGCGTTCTCTCGGTGATGTTGGAAAGAAAATTCATTCTGGCCGATCCCGAAACGATCAGGTATTGGTCGATCTAAAGCTATTCACCCGTGATCGGCTCTGGCAGGTGGCTGAAGCGGTTCAACGTGTGTTTAATCGACTGATTGCTCGCTCGGAACAGCACAAAGATGACCTTTTGCCGGGGTACACACACTTGCAAATTGCCATGCCTTCCTCGTTCGGACTTTGGTTTGGCGCGTATGCCGAAGCTCTCTCTGATGATATGCTGACGCTTCAAACTGCCTATCGCTTGGCTAACCGGAATCCATTAGGTTCAGGGGCAGGCTATGGCTCGTCGTTTCCATTGAACCGGACGCTTACAACTGAATTGTTGGGCTTTGAAGGCATGCATGTGAATGTAGTTTATGCGCAGATGAGCCGAGGTAAAACCGAACAGACAGCGCTTACGGCGTTAGCAGCTATTGCAGCTACGATTTCACGTATGGCGATGGATATCTGCCTGTATAATAGTCAGAATTTCGGATTTCTGATTCTTCCTGATGCGCTGACGACAGGTTCCAGCATCATGCCCCACAAGAAAAATCCCGACGTAGCTGAATTACTGCGTGCTAAAACCAATCGCATGAAAGCGTTACCGATGGAAGTAACATTGGTTATGAGCAATTTACCCTCTGGCTACCATCGCGATATGCAACTACTGAAAGAAATCCTGATGCCTGCTTTCGACGAAATTCTGGATTGTCTCGACATTACCGACTTCATGCTCGAACACCTACAGGTAAAACCAAATCTGCTGGATGATCCGAAATATGACTTGCTATTTAGCGTCGAACGTGTAAACGAGCTCGTTTTGCAAGGCGTTCCGTTCCGCGAGGCTTATCGAACCGTCGGAAAAGAAATTGCGGAGCATACCTACGTACCTCCTCGCGAGCTACATCACACGCATGAAGGCAGTATCGGCAACTTAGGCAATGATCTGATTGTACAGCAAATGAAGCAGGCCATGGATGGCTTTGGAAATGAACGCGTTCAACAGGCTGTATCAAAGTTACTTTCCTAGATTAACAAAAACGCCTGACTTTGATAGTCAGGCGTTTTTGTTAAAAACAAGATTCATTGCTACTATTCAACTCGATAAGCAGCGAGGCTATTTTTATAGAACGTTGGCACAACGATTAGCTTTTTCTTAGGAACATAATCGATATCAGCAGAATTGATCTTTGCGCCACGCGTATCCAACAGTTGCTCTTTGGTACCATCGGCAGCTACATGGAAAATCTGTCCGTTCCAGTCTGAAACGAAGTAAGCATTCTTCCCTTCAGGTACAATACCATCAGTTGCAGATAAGCCATCCGCGATTTTCGTAATTGTTTTCGTCTCTACATCAACTGTTTGTAATGCGCCGATTTTCGTACTGCCAATCAGCAGCTTATCCTTGCCAACAGCCAGTAGCCCATTCGGTTTATTTAGTTGTTCGCCTTCCATCCAGACCTCCCATTTATCATCTTTCAGTCGGTAAATTTTATCATTACGATTGTCTGAAACATAGACTGTTCCATCGCTGGCTATGGACACGTCATTCAAATACGCTTCTTTCCCTACCGCGTCCCAGGTTTTTTCGGCCTGTCCATTTGACGTATTGATACAAACCAGGCGATACATATCCGTTACATAAAGCCGTTTTTTATAAAGCCCCATTCCTTTGGGCGCATTCAGTCCGGACGTCCAGCGTAAGTTTTCAATTTTCCCATCAAGGGTCACTTTTGAGATAAATCCACTACCATCGAGTCCATCGGGCTTCCCATCAATATTACTGACGTATAGGGTCTTTTTTCCATCGTATAATACCGATTCGGGAGTCCGTAATGTCGAGTCCGTTTCCCAGACTTTCACCAATTTTATCGCTTTCGGGGCAACAGATGGGGGCGTTAACGCCAACAGCGTAACTATCCCAGAAAAGGCAATGGTAAGTAAAAATGCTTGTTTCATAGTCAAATGGATGACCAACAGATTAAAAAAATGTAAAAAATTTTAGTTGCACCCTACCGGGCTGGCATTCGCTTTGTAAAGCATACTAAAAAGGTAGAATATAATTATTCTAACCGCCATTAGAGAGCAGCGATATAATGTAGAAACAATCTAAAAACCAAGGTGTTTACCATCACGCACACTAAAACACAGGTTCATGGAAAACAACCAACCCCTTGCTTCACAGGTGCAGCCACCAGTCGGGCAACTCAAGGACAGTATCCGCGACATGATTCGGCTGCAACGTGATTACCAACTTCCAGATGAGTTGTTCTGGGAGATTTTCAATGCCCGCGTCCTGCTCAACAAGCCAGTTGACGTAACTTCCTTCATTCGCGACTTCAACTCATCTGTCGCACAAAACTAATCCCGAGATTACTTCCCGGAAGATCACTTGTTCTTTCGGGAAGTTCATTTTTCTACTCAGCTCAGCCGCACGGCAAACAATTCTTTTGATCTGGCGTACACATAAGTGACCACCACCAGGGTTACTACGCCACCAAGAGCTACCGACGGTATAGTACCTAAAAGCTTCGCCAGAAGCCCAGATTCAAAGGCGCCAATTTCATTCGACGAACTGACAAATATGCCATTAACAGCCGCCACACGGCCACGCATGTGATCGGGCGGGAAAATCTGGAGAATGGTTTGACGGATAATTACGCTCACACTATCAAATGCGCCCGTCAGAGCCAGCATAATTAACGATAGGTAAAAGTTCGTTGAAAATGCGAATATGATTGTCGCCACGCCAAACCCTAATACGGCGATTAACATATTGCGCCAGGCATTGTGCGTTGGTGGATATTTAGTCATGAATGCCATAGTCGTGAGCGCGCCCACTGACGGGGCTGCTCGTAAAAAGCCTAGTCCTTCAGCTCCCACCCGAAGAATATCTTCGGCAAAGACCGGCAAAATAGCAACCACCCCTCCGAACAAAACCGAAAAGAGGTCAAGCGAGATGGCGTACAGTACAATCTGCGTTTTAAAGACAAATCGAAAGCCTTCTTTCAGGCTTTCCCGGAAGCCTTGTTCAGGTTCATTATTCACCGGAACAGGCTTGCGCCCAATGAGTGAAATAAATAGGAAACAGACAGCAAACAAGGCAATTATGATAATCAACGTATTATCAAAACCGAACCAGCTATAGAAAAAACCGGCCAATCCCGGCCCTACAATTGCCCCTGCCTGCCAGAAAGAACTAGACCAGGTGGCCGAGTTGGCGTATAATTCGCGGGGTACTAAGAAAGGTTTCAGCGACGAACTAGCGGGTGAATAAAAACCTTTCGCCGTACCAATCAGCATGAGAACGCCATAGATCGTTGCAAGTCGGGCTACAGATGATAAGCGGGCTACGATCGAAGGTTGAAAAACCAGATACAAAATAACCGAGCCCAGAATAATTACCAATAAACTCCATTGCAGAATACTTTTTTTGTCGCGCCGGTCGGCTAGGTGCCCACCAAAGAGCGATAAAATAATAAAGGGAATCGCTTCGGCTAGTCCAACAAGTCCCAGCATTAGTGGGTCATGCGTAATTTTGTAGAGTTCATAGCCTAGAATAACTTCCTGAATCAGCAGGGTAACGGTAATCAGAAAACTATTGGCGATGAAGTAGCGAAATTCAGGGATTCTGAGAGAAGCAAATGTATCAATAGAGGATTGCTGCGCCATACTGGTAATGGGCGAATCGTATGTTTTTCGCCTGATTGTTAGTTAATCAACCCCAAATTATAGAATCTATGTTCCGAACGAGATTAAAAATTTGTTGCATCAGTAGTATAGCCGAAGCGCAGCTTGCTATTCGATTCGGAGCCGACGCTCTTGGCCTTGTCGGTCGAATGCCAAGTGGGCCCGGCGTTGTAGCCGACGAACTGGCAGCCCAGATTGTTCGCTCCACACCACCACCGATAGCGACATTCATGCTCACCAGCGAAACACAACCCGTTGATATTCTGAGCCATCAACAGCGCGTCGGAGCCAATACAATTCAACTGGTTGACGCGGTGCCCCTCGGAACATACACACAACTTCGCAGCGCTTTACCTGCCGTAAAAATTGTGCAGGTGATTCATGTTATTGATGAACGAAATCTAGATGAGGCTCTTCAAGCGGTTCAAAACGGAGTCGATGCATTATTGCTGGACTCTGGTAATCCCAATCTCGCGGTCAAAGAGTTAGGTGGCACAGGTCGAGTACATAACTGGCAGGTAAGTCGTCAGATTGTTGAGCAATCGAGCGTACCTGTTTTTTTAGCGGGTGGCCTAAAACTGGAGAATGTTCGGCAGGCCTTAGACACGGTTAATCCGTTTGGCCTTGATATTTGTAGTGGCGTTCGAACTAATGGCCAACTCGACGAACGTAAACTCGAAGCGTTTGTGAAGGCGTTGGCATAGGGCATTGGGGTAAGGGCAAAGGTGAATTAGTTTTACCTTTTGCCCTTACCCCAATGCCTTATGCTATCCACCAAAAAAGCTCGCACGAATCCGTACGAGCTTTTATTACTACACAGCAGCAATTCCTGCCCTGTGGTTCCTCTGCCTGCTTAGGCAACAGCAATCTGTTTTACTAACTTCTCTTCTTTCACGTCAATTTTAGGTAATTCAACGGTCAGGATACCATCGGTATAAGCCGCTTTAATAGCGTCAGCATTTACCGTTTTGGGGAGTTTGAAGCTCCGTTCGAACGAGGTAAAACCGAACTCCTGACGGGTGAACTTTTCCGTAGTTTCTTCAGACTTAACTTCTGATTGATAGCCAATCGTCAGTTTGTTAGCCTCTACATTAATTTTTAAATCCTCTTTTTTCAGACCAGGAGCGGCCAATTCAAGGATAAATTCAGTTTCAGTTTCTTTTACATTCACAGCCGGTACGTTCGGTGTTGTGTTATGATACCGATTGATTACCGGACGAGTATAGAAAGGGTTAAAGAAACCAGGGAAGTTGTTATATCGAACTAAGGTTGCCATTTGCTTATTGAGTTTACTAGGTTATTTATTTTCAAACACATCTACCCTATTTCAAATGACGTACCAAGTCAATAATTAAGACATTTTGACAGTAAAATATATAAACAGACCAAATATATACGACATATTGTCAGTAAAAGAATGTAAAATTGGCAACTATTTTGCAACATAACGACTAAGTAAGTACCACATACTAATGAGTAAGTTTTGAAAACAGTTACTTATCGAAAAAGAAGATCCAGCCTGATTCTTAAACTTGTAGTAATTTGAAGAATCAGTAACAACGACTAATTTTATACTATCAATTGATACATACTCACCAATAATTTCTGTATTTAAATCTATGAAGCGACATTTCCTGCCGCTGGTTACCTTCTCGCTTTGCGCCAGCTTAAGCCTTTCTGCAATAGCTCAGCAGACAGCCGTTGATTACTTTGAAAATGGAATCGTTAAAAGCAAAGCAAACGATTTTATGGGCGCTCTTCAGGCCTTTAGCATGGCCATTACCATGAATCCTGAGAATGCTGCGAGCTATTACAATCGAGGCTTAGCTAAAGCTAATTTAAAAGACCATCGGGGAGCCATTCTCGATTACGACCGAGCTATTGAACTCAATGGCAAAGATGCTATGGCTTATTTAAGCCGGGGTGTCAGCAAAAGCAAACAGGACGATCACCGAGGGGCCCTGCTGGACTTTAGCCGCTCCATCGAACTAAATCCCGATGACGCTATGGCTTACTACAACCGGGGAGTAAGCCGGAGCCGTATCGAACAATACCGGGGAGCGCTCACGGATTTCAATAAAGTTATCGAACTCGAACCAGGGAATGCCCAGGCCTATTATGTTCGGGGCGTTACGAAACAGAAACTAGAAGACTTTGCTGGCAGTTTACCCGATTTTTCAAAAGTTATCGAATTAATGCCCAAACGGGCGCAGGCCTTTGCTGGTCGAGGTATTTCGAAAGCCGAATTGAACGATTTCACTGGTGCTGTTACCGACCTTAACAAAGCAATTGAACTTAGCCCTGAAGAAAGTGAATCTCATTTTTATCGGGGATATGCAAAAGGAAAGCTGGAAGATTACAAAGGCGCTTTAGTTGACTATGATCGTGCTATAGCGCTCAAAAGCGACGATTATCGAGCTTACTACGGACGCGGATTTGCGCGCAGCAAACTGGGCGACCAAAAAAACGCCGTACAGGATTTCAATACCGCTATTGAAATGAACAACGCCAACGCTGCCGATACAAAAGTTGTTTACAGTGGTCGTATCAACCGTGCTACATTGGATAACTTACGAAATGTAATCCAGGAGCGTAATAAAATCAATGAGTTAGGACCTGAGCGGGCCGAAGCCTATTTCAGCCGGGCAGTTAGCAAAACCAAACAAGGTGATCAACGTTCCGCCATTCTTGACTTAAATAAAGCTATTGAATTAAGCCCTACCTATGCCGAAGCTTATTTCAGCCGTGGCCTCATCAAATCAGCCCAAGGCGACCAACGAGGAGCTATCATGGATTGCAATAGTGCCATTAAGCTGAATCCTCGCTACGCTGAAGTTTACTACATTCGGGGTATCATCAAACACAGCCTTGGCGACGAAAACGGAGGTTGCCTCGATCTTTCTAAAGCCGGTGAGTTAGGCTACAATCCGGCCTACAAGGTTATCAGCGACTATTGTAATTAAGCTATATAGTATAACGGCAAAAGCGCGAGATAAAACGGGCTACCTTACCCCGTTTTATCTCGCGCTTTTGCCGTTATACTGGATTTAACTTATTTTAGACGATCCTGAATAAGCGTTACCAATTGATCGAATCGGCTATTCATCTCCTGTCGAAGACTACCTATTTCATTGTCAATCTTTTGGTTGACTTGGTCGAATTTTTGATTTACCTGATCAAATTTCAGATTTACCTCTTCAAATTTCAGATTGACTTCATCAAATTTTTGATTGACTTCTTCAAATTTCAGATTGATTTGCGTAAACTCCTGTTGCACTTCCTCACGGAAAATAGTCTGTCCATCCGCAATCCGATCAACCTTGCCATCAATCCGATCAACTTTCTCGTCAATCTGATTTACTTTAATAGTGAGATTGGCTAGCCCCTTCGCCGTAATATCTGCTTTCTGATCAGCACGAGTGGCTATTTCTAAAATTTGCCCTTGGCCTTCAATAAGTCGGTCTATCTTTTGAAGTGAGTCAGCCATGAGCGGCTCTAATTGGTCAAGTCTGCGGTTAGGTGTCATGAAGCAAATATATAGGTCACAAGATCATCAAAAGCGAATTTGTCAATTTATTATCAAAATAAGTAGAGTTATTGCCATTAACTGATCTATCCAACTACACCAACGTCTATTCAAACCGCAAATGTTTTACGGAATCACCAGACGATTCGAGTTCAACAAGGGCGTCGATACCAATGTCTAAATGCACATTGACGAACTGGCTCGTTACTCGTTTATCACTTTCTTCTGTTTTAACTCCTTCCGGAACCAACGGATTGTCTGAGACTAATAAAAGCGCTCCATGCGGTATAGAATTCACAAAACCTACCGTAAAAATGGTGGCCGTTTCCATGTCGATAGCCATCGTTCGTATTTCGCGTAGATACTCTTTGAACGGCTCATCGTGTTCCCAGATACGCCGGTTTGTTGTATACACTGTTCCTGTCCAGTAATCCAGTTCGTATTTTTTGATCGTCGACGACACGGCTCGTTGTAATCGAAATGAGGGTAGAGCCGGGATTTCGGGCCGCATATAATCATTGCTGGTTCCTTCGCCCCGGATAGCCGCAATTGGCAGCACTAGGTCGCCAATCTGCGTTTTTTTCAGTCCACCGCATTTTCCCAAAAATAGAACTGCCTTGGGGTCTACTGCCGAAAGCAGATCCATGACGGTGGCGGCCATAGCACTACCCATCCCGAAATTGATAATCGTAATGTTATTAGCTGTAGCCGTCTGCATAGCTCGACCAATACCGAAAATTTCAACATCGAACTTCTTAGCGAATAATTCAACGTAATTGATAAAGTTGGTCAACAGTATGTATTCGCCAAATTGCTCGATTGGCGTACCTGTATACCGTGGTAGCCAGTTCTGGACAATCTCTTCTTTTGTTTTCATTTCTAAAGCGTGAATGAGTTGATACGTAAACGAGTGAAAAGCTGGGGAGAGTTTTTACACTCTTTCGCTCATTCACGCTTTTACTCTTTTATCTTTGACGTATGGTTCCGTTAAACCTCCCCACATTTGATTGCAAAACTAAGCAAGTAGACGGTAAACCGTATATTTTCGATTTAATCCGCCGGAAGTATGTTCGTCTATCGCCTGAAGAGTGGGTTCGTCAGCATATGATTAACCTACTTTTAACCCACTATGCCTACCCCAAAGCCCTTATCCGAAATGAAGGTGCGCTGACACTAAATCAAACATTGAAACGGACCGATGTTGTTGTATTTGACCGACAAGGACAGCCTTTTCTAATTGTCGAGTGTAAAGCCCCTCACATTACCTTAACTCGATCAGTTTTCGATCAGATTTCGCGTTACAATCACGTCCACCGGGCACCTTATCTGGTCGTTTCCAACGGTTTAGTTCACTATTGCTGTTGTGTCAATCACGAAACCGCTGAAGTACAATTCATGGATGATTTCCCAATGTTCGATTAATGATATACAGCTAGTTTTCACGGTCTGGCCATAAAAAATCCCCAGCCCTATGAAGCGCTGGGGAAGGAAATCAATTCAGGTTTTAAACTTATTATTGCTTGGCCAATTCACCGGAAGCTTTGATTGTGATTTCGTCACTAACAGTAGCCGTTTGTGAAGAACCTACGCCAAAATCTAACCGCTTGATTTCGCCAGTTACCTTAAAACCAGCTTTAACTTGTTTGTTCTGGGGATTTGTAACCGGTCCGTTGATAACAGCATCAAGCGTTACAGGTTTGGTTACACCATGCATGGTCAGATCGCCCACCAGTTTGTATTTATTGCCCGACACTTTGCTGATCGACTTGCTTTTAAAGGTCAACGTTGGGTATTTGGCAGCATCAAAAAAATCGGGACTTTTCAGATGCGTATCACGGCGTTCCTGATTGGTATTTACACTGTTGATATCAGCGGTTAGTTCAATCTGAGCATCTGAAAAATCATCTTTCGCCGATGTCATCTTTACATCGAAATTCTGGAATTTCCCATCTACTTCGGACAGCATTAAGTGCGTTACAGTAAAATTCAGGCTTGAGTGAGCCTTATCAAGACCCCAGGTTTGAGCAAAAGCGCCTACAGACGAAAATAACAAAGCAGCAATTAAGGTTGCTTTTTTCATTGGTTGTATATAGTTAATAAAATTGATAATTCGTGTCGTTAACCCCGAAGCTTGTCCAGCAGTTGACTCAGTTGGATAGCTTCCTCTTCGCTCAGTTTACATTTCTGCTCATCAGACCATCGGTTCTGATCAACATCAACTTCCTTGAGCAATTCCAGTCCGGCTTCCGTAATCACAACATCAACCGCCCGGCGATCTCGGGGACACTCTGTCCGTAAGACAAGTTTTTTGGCAAGTAGTTTATCAACTAATCGGGATGCATTCGACATTTTGTCGAGCATGCGCTCTGTGATGTCGCTTACTTTCACTGGATTAGGATATTGTCCCCGTAAAATCCGCAGTACATTGTATTGCTGCAACGTCAGTCCCGAAGGCTTTAATAAATGCATCTGAGAAGCTGCTGTCCAGTTACTTGTATAAATCAAATTCACCATAACCCGGTGATAGGGTGATTTAAATGGCGTTGTTTGTTTGATGTCGGTTTCGATAGACATGGCGCAAAGATAAAACAATTGTATTTAATGTAACAACATCAATTAAAAAGAAATTCACTATTGATAAGGAATAATCTGAGGAGCCGATTGATCAAAATCCCGGAATCGTAACGTGGGTATGCCTGCAAACTCTTGCCGGAAGGGTATAGTATTATTCGGAATATTCGGGTAATAAGCGAGTCGAATCTGAAAACTATTAAACGTCAGGTTTTCATTTCGCAGGCGAAAGCCAATGCCATAGCCCTGATACAATGGCCCTCTCAGCAAGGGACGATCCGGAAAACTGATAAAACCGAGGTTAACGAACGTTACAAAAGCTACGCGAAAACCTATCAGATTGAGTTTTGAAAACAGAATATTCTCGTAGTTAACAAACAACCGTTTTGTTCCTCGCAACGCATCACTATATACCCCAATACCATCAGTATTAATTCCTGATCCACTGCTACTTAAGGAGATATATTCGTTATCAAACCGCTCGAAACCGGTTGTATAACGTGTGTTCAGGAAATGACGCATATTTCCCCATCGACTTTTGACGAGGGGACTGAAATAGTTAGACTCCAGCGAGAAAACACCTTGTTCAATCGTACGGGATCGAACAAATGTTCCTAAACTAACCAGACTATACAAATACCCCATCTGCCGAATATAATTCCCTTGCGAGAAATTGACCCCCATATAGGTTCTACGCCCTAACTCGGCGGCATCAATCCCGCCGATTAACGAGATTGATTCTCCAGTCGGCACGTCTTCCGTACGCCCAAATCCATAAATCAAGACGTCCCGAACGTATTTACGACGAGAATAACCAACGCTGAATAACGTTGTCCGACTATCCTGATAAAGCTGGTTCGTATCGGCAGTTACGGTTGGGCGCCTGGAATAACTATAGTCGGTATTTCGAAGCGCAACAATGAGTCGTGCGCGGCCTTTTTTCTCCAGATCGGTTTCGCTTTCCCGATAAAATAGCCGGAAGGAACGACCAATCCAGATGTCTGTGTAATTGTAGGATAGAGGAACAAACAATACGCTGTCTTCACGGGTAATCAGTCGATTGTTAATCTCGGTATGATTCAGTTCAATAGAGCCTGCGTATTTTGTATCGGGCGTCAAAAACGGTCGAAATACTTTAGCCGATATTTGCTTCAGATCACGTAAATACAATAAATCCGCCTGAGCCGTTAGGAAGGTTTTCGCAATAAACGGCACTTTATAATGCATCTGGTACTCCATTCTCTGGCGCGGATCTGACCCCAGATAAGAAACCTGTGTCCAAAGCTGATGACCTAACCCTCTGAAATTCACCTGATTAAAACCGACACTGAAATTATTAAATCCACTAAACCCGCCGATAGGAAGTAATGACCAGACGTCTTGTGTAATGACATAAACATCGACAAACTGCTTACTTCCAGCGCGCGGAACGACCAGAATCCGGGCGTCATGAAAAATTGATGTAGTCCGTAAAAGTCGTTCATTATCGCGCAACGTAACGGGATTAATGACATCGCCTGTTTGAAAAAGTAAATAGGATCGTCGAATAATGTGTTCGCGTGTATTCGTATGCAGCTTTCCTCCCGTTCGTTCAATCCAGTTTCCGGGCTTACGTAAGGTATCGTAAACCGTCTGTCCGAATACGTTTAGTCGTCGGATGTAAATTGTGCCAATAATACGTCCTTCAAAAGGTTTAAAGGGATTGACCTCGATCTGGTTTACTTCGCCCGTTCTCACGCGGCTATTATAAACATCCTGAAAAACAGCATCATAGAGTTGACGAGTTAAACGATGTTTATACATCTTAGCTTTCAGGCGACTGTAAAAAACGCTATCGCGATAAATCAGAATACTGTCGGTGATGGCCGATAGCCGCACTCCCGTTAATGAATCGGTTGGACCGCTATTCATTGGTTTGGGTTTTAGCGTATCGACCTTGACCCGGTTCGGATTAAGGATAAAACGTCCGTCTTTTGCAGGTTGAGTAGTATCCTGCTGCGCTACTGCGTAAGTCGAATAACCGAAAAAGAGGAACAGCCACACCAGAAACGGGTGCAACACTGACCGGAGCTCGTTCGGATATAACTGACGCATGTTGCGATGTAGACTGCTGCTTAGAGTCTGATGAGACTGAATGGTTTAAGTTTGAAGCGGTAACAGAACTTGTTAACGACCTGCCTTAACTTCTTTACTTATAATTTGATTAAAACAGAAAACAACCAACTTAAAAACAACTCAAGTCGTTAACTGTTTTTGGAGCCAAAAATCCCGCTGACGTTCAGAGCCGAACTGAAAATAATGGAAACCGAATCGTTCGAAGCCCATTCGTATGTAAAAACCTATCGCACGTTCATTCCGCTCCCATACACCCAGCCACACTGCCGTATAACCCTGATTACGAGCCCAATCGAGGCAGAACTCCATTAATATACGGCCCTGCCCCTGCCCTAGTTTCGTTTTTACCAGATAAATACGCTGAATTTCAATCGCGTTCCGATCTGTCATTCGGCGCGGAGGTCTGCCTCGTCGAAGTTTTACATAGCCAATCGGTGTACCTTCCGATTCGAGCAAAAAGAAAAACGACTGTTTATCAGCCAGTTCAGCTTCAAGTAAGGGTAGTGTAATAGCCGATTCAATGTACTCCTCAACTAAATGTGCAGGATTGTGAGGTGGCCCAAAAGAGTCTCGCATTGTTATGGCTGCGAGGTCCGTTAGCAAAGGGGCATCGGCAAGTGTAGCGGGTCGGATAGTCAAGGGATTGCGATTTACGGCTTACGATTTACGATTTTTGTCGGTATAAATTATTAATAGACACTCAATGAACTTGCGTTATCCACTCGTGCTGGCATCCGGATCACCCCGTCGGAAACAACTTATGACCGATGCAGGCTTTTCGTTCACTATCGAAATCCGCCCTACGGATGAGATATTTCCTCCAACAATGCCTGTCAACGAGGTAGCCGAATACCTTGCCCGCCAGAAAGCCGAACAATTTCAAGCCGATTTAGGGAACCGGATCGTTTTATGTGCTGACACTGTCGTGATTGTCGATAATCAGATTCTGAACAAACCACAGAACGAAGCGGATGCCTATCGAATGCTGCGAATGTTATCAGGACGTACGCACCGTGTTCGAACGGGGGTGGCTATACTAGCGCCAGATTCAGCTAATGAACCGCACATTTATTCCCTGACCGACGAAACAATTGTGCAGTTTAGCGATTTAACCGACGAGGAAATTTCCTATTATATCCGCGTTTGCAAACCTTTTGACAAAGCGGGCGCTTATGGCGCACAGGATTTTATTGGGCTAGTTGGTATTCAACGACTGGAAGGCTCGTTTTACACGGTTATGGGTTTGCCCACCCACCGGGTTTATGAGGTCCTCAAACCTTATTTTGAGTAATACAACCGAAAAGATAGCCGTGTTCAGCATGACTTCTCAAAACACTACACAATCCGACTCTACACATTCAAAAACACACCCTATTCCGCTACCCATCGGTCATACAGGGGTTCATTATGAAATTTTCGTTCGCTCTTTTGCCGACTCCAACGGCGATGGTATCGGCGATCTGAATGGCGTAATGAATAATCTTGATTATCTGAACGATCTTGGCGTATCGGCCATTTGGCTGATGCCCATTAGTCCATCGCCCAGCTACCATAAATACGACGTAACGGACTATTACGGCATCGATCCAGAGTATGGTACGATGGAGGATTTCAAACGACTTTTATCAGAAGCCCACAAACGCAACATAGCTGTTCTGATCGACCTGGTACTGCATCATACGAGCCTGCAGCACGCCTGGTTTCAGGAAGCTAGTAAAGGTCCTGAGAATCCGTATTGGCCGTTTTTCAAATGGCTCCATCCTAACGAGATTAAGGCCCGAAATCTAGCCACGCGCGACATCACTGCCGATTCGGACGAAAAAAATCCGTGGCATTCGGTGCCGGGCGCCACCTATCCGGAGAAATATTACGGCATGTTCTGGCAGGGAATGCCGGATTTGAATTTCGACCATCGGCCAGTACGTGATGAATTGTTCAAGGTAATCCGTTACTGGCTCAATGATATAGGGGTGGATGGCTTTCGGCTGGACGCAGCTCGCCATCTTTATCGGGATTACGAAGAAACCAAGAATCACGATTTCTGGGAAGAATTCGGTCGGGAAGTTGAAGCGGCTAAACCGGGAGCTTATACAGTGGGCGAAGTCTGGACACGGCCCGAACGCATTGCGCCTTATTTCCGGGGACTGAAAGCGAACTTCAATTTCGACCTGCGGCTCATGATCGAATCCATCGTTCGTAAGGAAGACGATACAGAAAATCTGATTGAGTTTTTAGCATACGTTCATGGAGCCTTTGGCAATGTGAATCCGCAATTTATCGACGCGCTAATCCTGTCGAATCACGATCAGAATCGAATCGGTAGTTTGCTTAAAGGAAACCCTAATCACCTGAAAGTAGCGGCCAATTTACTGTTAACCTTGCCGGGTTTACCGTATGTGTATTATGGGGAAGAAATCGGCATGCGCGGTGTGAAACCCGACGAAAATCTGCGCGAACCGTTTCTCTGGGATTTTCGCGACCGGGATCGCCAACGTACATCCTGGCGACGGGGCCGATACAGTAATAGTAAAACCATTCGTCCGCTGGCTCAGCAAAAGATTGACCCCGATTCGTTGTATAGTCATTATAAAACGCTGATTCATTACCGCAACAGCCATCCTGTTTTGAACGACAACCTAAGTCGATTGCAGCAAGTTGGTATTCGGCAAAAGGGGATTCTGGCGTTTATTCGCCAATCCTCAACGGGGCAGCGTGTATTGATTATTCATAACCTGACAAGCGATACGATTGATGTAGCATTTTCAGCCGACGAGGAAATCTTTTGCCAAATCGTATTCGAAACGGTATCCGGCAGTATGTGTCATGGGCAATATGTGCAAGTACCGGCTTACAGTTGTGTGCTGTTAACCTAAAATTGGAAGCTATTCAACTATAAAAAAACCTGATCTGTCTAGATAAACAGGCTTTCTGTCGATTGCCAATTTACAATCAACACGCAGTCATGTCTTACTGATGTTTTAACAGTACACAGAATTGATGGGAAAGGCGTTTAGCCGACATTCTCTGCAACGCGCTGACTTCAGTTTGTGTACGGGTCTAGTAGTCAATACAACCTTAAATCAACGTAAGCCATGAAAAATTTCCTGCTTGTTTTCAGCCTTTTTATTGCCAGTGTTGCTTATCAGCCAGCAAAGGCGCAAGTCAATGTAAACATCAACATCGGTAGTCAACCATTGTGGGGCCCTACCGGCTACGATTACGTGGATTATTATTATTTCCCGGATCTGGATATTTACTATTATGTGCCGCTACAGCAATGGATTTATTTCAACGGTGGCCGCTGGATTACGACAACGGTGCTGCCTCCGCGTTACAATAGCTATGATCTGTATCGTTTACACAAAGTAGTGATCAACGAAAAACAGCCTTATCTGCGAAACAACGTGTATCGAACAAGATATTCTTCGTTTAGAGGCAAATACGATCAGCAGCCCATTCGCGACAGCCGCGATTCTAGATATTACGTGATTAATAATCACCCGATGCACGGCAAAGCACCTGTAACGAACAGACAACCTATGAGGAATCAGCCCAGCAACAATAATCGACCCGGCGGTCGTGATGAGCATCAGGCAAAAGGCCGACCCCAAGGTAACTCACGCGACAATGGCCGCCCACACAGTGAAGAACGTGGTCCCCGTTAATTAATACATAAGTAGTTTAGTTTTTGTCATGCTAACGAAGGAAGCATCTTCACCATTAAAATGCTTCCTTCGTTAGCATGACAAAAAAACCCAACGATGCGCCTATATTGACCCACTTTTTGCGTCAATAGATTTCATGAAACGTTATCTCTCCATTTTCCTCGGCTTGCTAACCCTACCCCTTTTCGGACAGGAACCCTCTGCCAAACAAATAAAGAAACACATTCGCTACCTAGCTTCCGACAACATGAAAGGACGTGGAACCGGAAGCCCGGAAAATGCAAAAGCCGCTCGCTACATTGCCAACTACTTCAGGAAGTATCGTTTAGCACCGTTAGGAACCAACGGTTATTATCAACCCTTTACCGCTAAAGTTCGGCGCATTGTTGTGCCTGATAGTCTGCGAGAGGCAAAAAATGTAATTGGCTTTCTGGATAACGATGCTCCTTACACGATTGTCATTGGTGCTCATTACGACCATCTTGGCGTAGGTCGGCAAGGCAGTTCACTAGATTCTCTACCTCAGGGAAAAATTCATAATGGAGCCGATGATAATGCATCAGGAGTAGCCGGTCTGCTGGAATTGGCACAGTATTTCAGTAAAAACAACGTAAAGGAGCCTTATAATTTTCTGTTCATGGCCTTCGGGGCGGAGGAATTAGGCTTGCAGGGATCGCGTCATTTTCTGAACAATCCTACACTTCCACTTGACAAGATAACCTTTATGACGTGTATGGATATGATTGGTCGCTACAATCCCGACCGGGGTGTTGGTATTGGTGGTTACGGCACCAGCGATGCGTGGCCTGCCGTTTTTAAAGGCGTGGAAAGCTCCATTAAATTCTTCACCGATCGGGCTGGAAACGGCGGTTCAGACAATGCGTCTTTTTATGCGAAACAGATTCCGGTTTTGTTTTTTCATACGGGCGGGCATCCCGATTACCATAAACCTACAGATGATACGGAGAAAATTGACGCTATCGCAGAAGAAGCCATTCTTCGTCTGGAAATAAAGCTAATCGAGAACGCGCTCAAGCTCCCCAAAATGACTTTTACCGCCGTGAAGTAATGGATTCCCTAGCTCCTATAACTCATAGTCATGTATAAATTTTCAGCCTTGCTCATTTGCTTAGTTATCTATTTTCAAACACAAGCCCAGAAACCGAATCGTCCCAACATAATTTTTATTCTGGCTGATGATCTGGGGTATGGCGATGTAGGTATAAACGGGCAAAAACTGATCAGAACGCCCAATATTGACCGACTGGCGCGAGAGGGCATGCGTTTTCCGCAATTCTACGCCGGAACATCGGTATGTGCTCCCTCACGGGCGTCGCTCATGACCGGCAAACATACTGGACATACGTATATCCGAGGCAACAAAGAGGTCAAACCCGAAGGGCAACAACCCATTGCCGATTCAGTAACGACGGTAGCCGAGCTGTTGCATAAAGCAGGATACATAACAGCTGCTTTTGGCAAATGGGGATTAGGGCCAGTCGGTTCGGAAGGAGACCCGAATAAGCAAGGTTTCGACCGTTTTTACGGCTATAATTGCCAGGGGCTGGCACACCGCTATTATCCTGATCATCTGTGGGATAACAGTCAGAAAGTAGTGCTGACTGCGAATGAGAATCTACAACATACGAAAGAGTACGCGCCCGATCTGATCCAGAAACAGGCACTGAATTTTTTAGAGGCCCACGATGGTAAACAGCCCTTCTTTTTATTCCTGCCCTACATTCTTCCTCACGCCGAACTGCTGGCTCCCGACGATAGCATTCTTGCGTACTACAAACGCAAATTTCCCCAGGAAAAACCATTCAAAGGTGCGGATTACGGCCTCGACGCCAAAACGGGCGGCTATACATCGCAAGCCTTTCCTCACGCTACATTTGCGGCAATGGTTACCCGACTTGATTTATACGTTGGCGAAGTCATGGCAAAACTTCGCCAAAAAGGACTCGATAAAAATACGCTTGTCATTTTTACGAGCGATAATGGGCCACACATCGAAGGGGGAGCCGATCCGACGTTTTTTAACAGCAGTGGCGGTTTTCGGGGTGTGAAACGAGATCTGTACGAGGGTGGCATTCGCGAACCATTTTTTGCTCATTGGCCAGGCCATATTAAAGCCGGTTCTACCAGCGATTTCATCGGCGCATTCTGGGATATACTGCCCACTTTTACAGAGCTGGCTGGCGCAAATGCACCGGGTCGGATAGACGGGATTTCATTCGTACCAACCTTGACAGGCAAAGGAGTCCAAAAAAAACACGATTACTTATACTGGGAATTTCATGAAAACGGTGGTCGTCAGGCAGTTCGTCAAGGAAACTGGAAAGCCGTGCGTTTACAGGCCATAGCTCATCCCGACGGACCCGTTGAATTATATGATCTTTCGAAAGATCCCGCCGAAGCACATAATATCGCTAATGAGCATCCCGATAAAGCAAAACAACTCGGCCAATTGATGACGCAATCGCACGTTGAATCGCCCATTTTCCCGTTTACGAATCAGTGATCCTTCACGAGTAAGTATACTTTTCTGTCATCCTTCCTGGGGTCAGGATGACAGAAACTCACAACAAATCAATTACAGCCACTTCTTAAAAAAGGCCATAATATCAGTTCGCATGTCGGCGGTTTCCAGATGGCCGACGTCGTAGATTTTCAATTGCCAGGCATCCGGCGCACCATCCCGCTGGTAAATTACTTTTAGCTGTTGATCAATTTTCGCCAGACCATCCAAAGGCGTCAGCGGATCAAGTCGACCCGCCAGACCAAAGTGTGGTCGTGGGGAAATAAGTCCGTTGATATCGGAGGTGGTGAAATGCGTTAGCAAGTCGGGGACGTAATAATAGATGCCGTGTAAGCCGAGTCCTTTGGCTTTAATGAGCGCCTGATAATCCGTCAGGCAGCATAGATCAACGCACACGTTAATACGCTCATCGAGCGCAGCCAGCCACCAGGCCATCGTGCTCCCCATCGACATACCCATCGTTGCAATTCGTTTCGTATCAACTTCGGGACGGGTTTCTAGGTAATCCAATGCCCGTAGGTTATCGTAAACCATCATGCCCCACAACACCTGTCCATGCCAGAGCATTTCTTTGAACGTATCCTGCTCACCCTGCGCCCGGCGTTCGCCAAAACACCAACTGTCAATACATAGTCCAGCGTAGCCCGCACGAGCCAACGCCAGCGCGTAAGGTGGTTTCTGCATTTCAGGTCGACCTCGCATAAATTCCTCTTTCCCAACTTCATATTGTCCAAAATGGGAATGATTGAACAGAACGACTGGCACTTTACCAGTTTGATTTTTAGGGCGGGTAAAGTAGGCCGGAACCTGTTCCTGACCATTTAGATCGAGCAGGAGTTTCTCAATAATTAGTTCGTCGGTTTGCTGCGTCTCAATCAGTTTCGCGCTGATTGGTCGATGTCGATCCGGTAATTTGCCCAGCAGTTTATATAGCTCAGCCCGCTGTTTCTTTTTACCAGATGCTGTCATTTCTGACTTATTGTTCTGCCTCATTACCAAGGGGTTTAGATCAACTGTATAGGCTGAAAAGAGCATGTTACTGAGGAGCATCAAACTAGTCGAAAATACCTTCCATCCTATTCGGGTCATATCGATTATCGTTCAGAAATATGCGGTGAAAACGTTGGTTGGCCAGAAAATTACTCGTTAGCCTTTTTTGAAATCATCCCATTTTTTGACCTGTTCATCCCATTCCCAACACGCTTCTATTCCTACTGCCTAGTTTTGACCAAAAATCAATCCTATGGCGGCTAATTCTCTTCTTCGACGTTTCGAGTACCTATTCATTGGTAGCGTTGCGATTATTTACGTCATCCGCCGATTAGTACAGGAAGTGAATCGACTCGATCGTATGGTCGTTGAGATTCAGAGAATTCCAGGCGCTGCTTCGGATACATGGCGTGAACTGAATACGTACAATTATATCCTGAACAATAATCTTCCTCTCGTTTTTGGCGTCGTTTTTTTCCTACTGAGTTGGTATGCTTTTCATCAGTTTGCTTATCCTCAACTGAATCAGAATATTGACAGTAAAAATGCCTGGCTCTATCTTGGATTAGCTGTTTTATTGCTGTTAATCAGTGCGTTTAGTTATCATTATTTGAAATTATACGTCCGTTTCCGGCATGATTCGATGAATCAAGTTATTGGTCTGAAAGTGTACTCGTTATATCGAAAACGGACCGTATTGGCCGATACTATTGGATTAGGGATCATTCTCCTCACGTATGAGTTAATCTTCCAGTTCTATTTGTTCCTGAACCAAAAAATTGCGCAGGAATCAGAACGTAATTTCCGACCGATTAGCTACTCATTCCTGGGCGGGGTTGGCCTGTTTATGATCAGCTTCGCATTTAGTGGCAATCTCCCGCAAACCTTGTGGCAACTCCCCTTTCGGGAAGCACTTGCTTTGCTGGCCCTGGCTATCCAGATTTATTTGCTTCAGGCTTACTGTTTTACCAACATTCTTCCCCATCTCCGCGACCGGACGCCAGTGGGCCCTAATCATAGTATTGCCTATCTATTGTTTGGGCTGATAGGAACGTTACTTGTGTGGGGCGCGGGCAGTTCCTTCAATTTCTACGACGCCCCTAGTGCAATTATATTCTTGTCAACCAGTTTTGTAGTCTCCTTTTCCATCGCTTATCTGCGACTGAGCTTAACGAAAGAAAAAACGGTTTTACAAACGCAGGTTTCCAGTAAATCGGCCGAGCTGGCGAGCCTTCGCGCGCAAATCAATCCGCATTTTCTATTCAATGCACTCAATAGTCTGTATGCAACGGCGCTAAAAGAGAACAGCGAAAAAACAGCTGATGGCATTCAGAAACTAGGTGATATGATGCGGTTTATGCTACAGGAAAATAACCGAGACCGAATTCCACTCAGCAAAGAAATTACCTATCTGCAAAACTACATTGATCTTCAGCGTATGCGCCTGGACGAATCGCATGGTATGGAGATTCGCGTTACGATCCAAGACCCGGATCGCGACATTTATCTGGCCCCGATGATGCTAATTCCGTTTGTCGAAAACGCCTTTAAGCATGGCATCAGCCTCCGAAATCCATCCTGGATTTACATTACGCTGACGCTGGACAAGACCCATCTATATTTCAAAGTTCATAATTCCCTTCACGCCCAGCAGGCCAGCGATCCTGAAGACGGACGGTCGGGGGTAGGACTCGAGAATGTTCGTAAGCGGCTGGAGTTGATTTACCCAGGTCGCCATCAACTGACTATTCAACAATCCGATCAGGATTATTTCATCTCGTTAACGCTCGGCATCTGGTAAATCAGCGCAAATAACAATCTATTAATCACGTCTTTAGTCCTCATTTTTCAACTATAACGTCAACTGACGCAGCTATCTTTTTGCCCTTATGAAACAGTTCGCACTTTTTCTGTTCATGCTTCTAGTCGCCAAATTGGTGATCGGTCAAACGCCTAAACAAATCGTCGAAGATCAGGTTCGTATGGTCGAAACGAGTCTAATGCCTCCGCTTCAATTGGCCGATGAGCCGCCGGTCCGGTTTAAGTTGGAAGACAGGATGAGACATTATCACGTTCCAGGGCTAAGTATCGCCCTCATTAATGAGGGTCGAATTGAATGGGCTAAATCGTATGGCTACCTGAGTAGTGATAGCACACAAAAAGCTGATATACAAACGATATTCCAGGCAGCTTCCATCAGCAAACCGATTACAGCATTAGCCGTTTTGTACTTGGTACAAGAAGGAAAATTGCGGCTCGACGAGGATGTGAATACGTATTTAAAAACCTGGAAATTGAAAAGTAATCGATTTACGACAGAAAAACCCATCACCCTTCGAGCGCTCCTTTCGCATACGGCTGGATTAACCGTTCATGGGTTCCGGGGCTATGCCGCTGGCGAAACTATTCCGTCGACAATACAAATCCTAAACGGTGAAAAACCAGCGAATTCTCCTCCAGTCGTTTCCGATACAATTCCGGGCAGTCGCTGGAGCTATTCGGGAGGAGGTTATGTGTTGATGCAGCAATTGCTGGAAGATGTTACCGGAATACCCTTCCCTGATTTTCTACAACAAACCGTTCTGAAACCAATCGGGATGAATCACAGCACGTATCAGCAACCTCTACCCGAAACATGGGAGAAAAATGCCAGTATTGGCCACTTTGGTGATGGCAAAAAAGTACCCGGCAACTGGCATACATATCCAGAAATGGCTCCGGCTGGCTTATGGACAACGCCATCCGATCTGGCACGCTATATCATAGAAATGCAGCAATCATTAAAAGGAAAAGCGAACCACGTACTCGATGCAGAGTTGACGAGGAACATGCTGACCAAACAACTTGGCGAACATGGTTTAGGCCCGGAAATAAGTCGCACAGGGGATTCACTGGTCTTTAGTCACGGGGGTGGTAATGTAGGCTATAAATGCTATTTCTATAGCTATGCCAATACCGGCCAGGGCGTTGTTGTCATGACAAACGCGGATAGAGGTTTAGAGGTAATTTTTGAGTTAATGCGCAGCATATCACACGTTTATAAATGGCCGGACTTTAAGTCGATCATCAAAAAAACAGTTCGACTATCCATACAAAAACTGGCTGCTATGGCCGGAGATTATACGCTTAAAAATCGAACAGATCGATTGCTTCGGCTTACAATGAAAGGCAATTCGCTCTTAGTAAAACAGTTGTGGAACGACATGGAGTATACGTTGTGTCCGCAGTCTGATCGTGAGTTTTTTGTCAAAGAATATGGCGATCTATTTACCTTTGAATCATCAGTTGACGGTAATATTACAAGCGTCAATCACTTCGACTCTAAATGGATAAAAATTAAATGACGCTAACCGCTATCGCCATCGACGACGAACCTCAGGCGCTGGAAGTGATTCGACTTCATGCCGCCAAAGTATCGTTTCTCGATCTGAAAGCTACGTTTACCGACGCGTTCGAAGCTATGGCGTGGCTGCAAACCAATAAGGTCGATCTACTTTTTCTGGATATCAAAATGCCTGATATTTCCGGCATTGAAGTTGTCAGAACGTTACCCCGAGTACCAATGGTTGTTTTCACAACGGCCTATTCCGATTTCGCGGTGGATGGATTTAATCTGGATGCCATTGATTATTTATTGAAACCATTTCCGTTATCCCGATTCGCAAAATCCTGCAATAAAGCGCTGGAACAGAAATTATTACGTTCGACAGAAGAACCGGCTTTTCTCTTTATCAAAACAGGCTACGACGAAGAGAAAGTTATGCTGGATGACATTCTCTACATCGAAGCTGATGGGAATTACCTCACGTTTGTGCTGAAAACTCGCAAATTGCTTAACCGCCAAACAATGGCCGAACTTCAACAACTCCTGCCTGCTCAGCAATTTGTCCGCGTTCATCGGTCGTATCTAATTGCAGTGGGGAAAGTAGATAAAATTGGCCGTCAGGAACTGACCATTGCAGGCAAACAAATTCCGATCGGGGCTACTTATGAAGAAGCTCTGGTATCGCTTCGGGAAAAGCTTATCCAATAGCGATTATTTGTTGGTCAGGAAAGACCATTGAGAATCAGACAACTTGCCAATTTATTCACCCTATGATGAGGTCAATCCTAATTTAGGGCTTCGGTTTCCCGCGCTGAGAATTATCTTTGCCCAATTTTAGCCGCATCGCTCTCATGGCCCAATCTCTCAGCGTCCGCCATTTGGTGGGCATCAAAGACCTGACCGAGTCTGATATTCAGCTCATTCTGGAAACGGCCAGTCAGTTCAAGGAAGTTATTAATCGGCCTATCAAAAAAGTACCTTCGTTGCGCGACGTAACCATCGCCAACGTTTTTTTTGAAAATTCAACCCGTACCCGTTTATCATTCGAACTGGCCGAGAAGCGGCTCTCAGCTGATGTCGTTAATTTTTCTGCATCAGGAAGCTCGGTCAAAAAAGGCGAAACGCTACTCGATACGGTCAACAACATTCTGGCTATGAAAGTCGATATGGTGGTGATGCGACACAGTAGCCCCGGCGCTCCGCATTATCTGACGAAACATATCAAAGCCAACGTTGTCAACGCGGGAGATGGCACGCACGAACACCCTACACAAGCTCTACTCGATTCCTTCTCGATTCGGGAAAAACTCGGCGATGTAGCCGGAAAACGTATCGCCATCATTGGTGATATCACGCACTCACGGGTGGCCCTATCGAATATTTTTTGTTTACAAAAGCAGGGTGCAGAAGTTATGGTTTGCGGCCCTAAAACCTTAATACCCAAACACATTGAAGCATTAGGTGTAACAGTCGGCCACGATGTGCGGGCTGCCCTGGCCTGGTGTGATGTTGCCAATGTACTCCGCATTCAGTTGGAGCGGCAACAAATCAAATATTTCCCCTCCTTGCGTGAGTACTCACTCTTTTTCGGCATTTCCAAACAAATGCTCGATGAGCTCGACCGACCCATTATTCTAATGCACCCAGGCCCAATTAATCGGGGAGTAGAATTAACGTCCGATGCCGCTGATTCACCGCACAGCATTATTCTCGATCAAGTCGAAAATGGCGTCGCCGTTCGAATGGCGGTGCTGTATCTGCTGGCGCAGTTATAGATTACCTCATCCCCTCTTTTAGGAGAGGGGATGAGAATCGTCTTTTTTCAGCCATCTCTTACTGCAGGATAGGCACGGGATAATGCTTAGGCTGGGGTAGGTAGTTCAACAATACCTACTTTGCACTACTTAGATACGTCTTGTTTCCGTTCTTATTGATGTAGTATTTTCCGCCACGTGGCCCAGTCATTACTTTTTCTCCGTTGGGGCCTTTCATGGATGGATCAACTGGCGCTTTGTAGTCAGCAGGAGTGGCTTTTTCCTCTTTCATGGCGGACTTCGACGCTTTTGCCATTTTATCATCTTTTAAACCTTCAGCCTTTACGTCTTTTTTGTCAGCTTTTGCCGCCATCTTCTCCGCCTTTTTATCGGCCTTATCCGCCATTTTATCATCCTTGGCAGCTTCTTTTTTCTCTGCTTTTGCATCTTTCTTTGCTTCCTTGGCAGCATCCTTTTCCGCTTTCGCTACGGCTTTATCCGTGCTAGTTGTCGCATCTTTTACGGCCTCTTTAGCCTGCTTTTTCTCAGCTTTGGCAGCAGCTTTCGCGCTTTTATCGGCCGCTTTCTGTTCTTTTTTCGCCGTCTTATCATCCTGAGACCAGCCGTTGAAGGCAACCAGCAGACCAAGGCTTAGACACAATACTGAAAGGATCTTTTTCATAATAATTGGATTTGGGTTTATGAGAACTACTTGATTCTTACACCGGAAAGTTGGGCATAAAATCAACAATCCGCTAATGAAAATTAAGTAAATTTTACTTAAATTTGATAGATAGAAGTAGCTCAAGGTTACCAATTACGGTTCAATTCGTCTACTTCCTGCGTCCCGATCTGACGTACGTTTATTTACGCCATACGCAATGATTAGTACAACCCCGCTCCGTACGCAAAACCCCGCTGATTATCTTAAACGCTATTATGGCTATGATCGCTTCCGACCAATGCAGGAAGCTATTATTCAGTCGATTCTGAGTGGACGGGATACGGTAGTGCTTATGCCAACGGGCGGTGGCAAATCGGTTTGTTTTCAGATTCCGGCCCTCATGCTGCCCGGTGTTACCATTGTTGTCTCACCCCTGATTGCGCTCATGAAAGATCAGGTGGGGGCGTTGCATATGAATGGTATTCAGGCGGCTTATTATAATAGTACGCAAACTTCCCGCGAGCAGCGCGATATTGAAGATGATTGCCGCAGTGGAAAACTCAAACTCCTTTACGTTTCGCCCGAAAAACTATTAACGGAATCATTCTTTAACTTCCTCCGGCAGATGAACGTGTCATTATTTGCCATTGATGAAGCGCATTGTATTTCGTCTTGGGGGCACGATTTTCGACCAGAATACACGCAATTGCACGTTTTGAAAGAGCAGTTTCCAGACGTACCGACAATTGCGCTGACGGCTACCGCTGATAAGCTCACCCGGCAGGATATTGCGACACGACTCGGCATGAACAACCCGGCGGTCTTTGTCTCTTCGTTTAATCGAACGAATCTGAGTTTACAGGTTTTGCCAGGGCAAAATCGTCTGCAACAAATTATCCGGCTGCTTCAGCAAAAACCGGATACGTCAGGAATTATTTATTGCCTGAGTCGAAAATCGACGGAATCACTGGCAGCTAAGTTGCAGGAAAAAGGGTTCAGCGCGGCATTTTATCATGCCAAGATGGATGCCGACGATCGGAATAAAACTCAGGAAGCATTCCTTCGCGACGACGTTCGGATTATGTGCGCAACGATTGCGTTTGGGATGGGAATCGACAAGTCGAATGTGCGCTGGGTGATTCATTACAATATGCCCAAAAACATCGAGAGCTTTTATCAGGAGATTGGTCGGGCAGGGCGAGATGGTGCTTCGGCTCAAACCGTTCTGTTCTACAGCTTTGCCGATGTGGCGACATACAAGGAAATGCTGGCCGAAAACAATCCGGCCAATCTGGGCTTACAACTGGCAAAACTGGAACGGATGCAGCAGTACGCCGATGCGCACACCTGCCGTCGCCAGATTTTACTTTCCTATTTCTCCGAAGAACTCCCCGAACCCTGTGGTAACTGCGACGTTTGCCGTGACCCGCGCGTTACCTTCGACGGTACGATTCTGGCTCAGAAAGCTTTATCGGCGATTATTCGAACGGGCGAGCGCGTGCCTATGAATTTGCTGATCGATATTCTGCGCGGTTCACGCAGTCAGCAGGTGTTACAAGGAGGCTACGATCAAATAAAAACCTACGGTGCTGGACGCGACATTCGGTTTGAAGACTGGCGAAATTACATTCACCAGTTAATTAATATTGGGGTTATTGAAATCGGTTACGACCAGCATTATGCCTTACGTCGAGGCATTTTGGCCGATCAGGTGCTGTATGGCGGTCGGAAAATTGATCTGGTACGTCCCGACGATGCGCCCAAACCCGTTGTCGAGAAAACGCGCACTAAAACCGAAACCCAGCGCGACGAACTCTTCGAACGACTACGGGTCTTACGCAAGCAACTTGCCGACGAGCAGAATGTACCGGCCTACGTTATTTTTACCGATACTACGCTCGAAGACATGGCTCGCCAACGTCCAACCACACCCGATGCGTTACGTAACGTAAGTGGTGTTGGTGAGCGAAAACTTCAGCTTTTTGGCAAGCCGTTTCTGGACGAAATTGTCGGCTATGTACGAGGTAAAGTACAGGCGGGAGAAAAGCCTAAAGGTTCTACGCAATTGATCACGCTCGAACTCTATAATAATGGACGTTCTATTGAGCAGATTGCTGCCGAACGACAACTCACAACGGGGTCTGTAGCCAGTCATTTAGTACAACTTTCTAAAGCTGGCTACGATATCGATTTAACCTCACTAATTAACCCTGCCGAACGCCAGGAAATTGAACTTGCGATTGCTGCTGTCGGGCTGAGTGAAGGCCGTTTAAAGCCTGTATTTGACCATCTGGGAGGTAAGTACGATTACGGAAAGTTAACGCTTGTAGCAGGACTTTTATATGAATAAATCTAGTTTTCAGCCAGGACCGTTGGATAATTCTTAGAAAAACATTTGGCTCTTACGAGTAAAAACGCTAAATTCGTATCCTTTTGGATGATCAACCCGCTACGCATGTACGGGTTTTTTCGTCTTTTTTGTACCACAACAACTAATGTAATTTTGATTAAAGAAGTAAGTTTTTCACTGCTCATGGCCGCCGTAAAACCGGGAGTTGGTGTCGCAACTTTGCCACACACATCTTCTCTTTTCGGAACCGATACGAGCCGGGTACTTCCGTCATCAAACGGTCTGAACAACCCCCAACTATTAGTCGTCGATTCGACAAAGCGTTTATTTCCTATTTACTTTTGCGGAGAAGAAGTTCCAGTTAATGAGCCTCGTGTAGCGGGCCGATGGGCACAAACGCTACGTACGTATGGCGCTCAGGATGAATTTCTGATCGATCTTCGAACCAAAGCATCGGAGTTTTTTACCATTATTGACCCGATCCTGCGCAAATACAAAATTCCCCGTGATTTTCGGTTTATGCCTCTGGCAGAAAGTGCATTGAATAATCACAGCGTATCGCGTAAAGGAGCAGCTGGTTACTGGCAAATTATGCCAGGTACAGCCCGCGAGTTAGGGCTAAAAGTAAATGGTAAAGTCGATGAGCGACGTGATCTGGAAAAAGCGACAGTAGCAGTTTGCCGGCACTTACACCAATTGTACCGAGTGCTTGGTTCCTGGACGTTGGTAGCAGCGGCTTATAATGGTGGCATTACGCACGTAATGAATAAAATGGAGCAACAGGGTCAAAAGAATTACTACCGACTCCGACTTCATCGCGAAACCAGCCATTACTTGTTTCAGATTCTGGCATTCAAAGAGTTACTTACTAACCCGCGTCAGTATGCCCTGTTATTGGATGGCGCAACGATTGCCGAATTAACAAAACCTCTACCAAGCTGGAACAAGCCTTTGGCTCAACCTAAAAAAATTAAGGATGCGCCAACAGTCGAATTAGTTGATGATGATTTTATGTCTCCTACCTGGGGACCACGTCCTAATATGGCCTTAACTAAAGCTCCATCGGATACCGATCAACTCATTGCCTCGGCAGCTCTGGTTAAACATACTCCAAATGCTCCCGAAGCAGAGCTGGAAAAGCAGGGCGCTCATCTGCCGATCAAAAAGCTTATGATGGGCTTAATGGTTCTCCGGTTCCGTCGTCCACGCATTCTTCAATGGAACAAAGGAGACGGCGAAGGGATCCGTCCGCTCCACTTCTGGGATTGGTTATAATATTATTTGAATCTTTTTTTCGTACAAAGGCCGCATTGCAGAAGCGGCCTTTGTTATTTATTTTACAGTTAATACAACTTACTCATCAAATAATAGTACCAAATTCGAAAATCAATCACAAATCCGTTACTTCTTAGTCGCTCGTAAAGTCTAAATAGCAATAACCCATACTCACGTACTTGCTGTTTTAATGAATTTATTAGCCTCACTTTCGTTGGCGACCAGCCTGGTAGTAACAAACATCCCAACGCCTACCAGCTTTTCTAAATCGACAGGTGATTTGTTGATTACGTCACTATCCATACCTTCCGGATTTGATCCGGGATTAACTCGATCGCTTCCCGCTGTTTATTTCTGCGGTGAATCCGTTCCGTTACATGAGGAAGCCGTTGCTCGACGACTAGTGTCGGCGTTAGCGCGTAATACGTCCCAAAATCAAGCTGTCTACCAGCTGCGTCAACGGGCGGCTGTCTTTTTCCCGGTCATTGAACCGATTCTCGACCGCTACAACATTCCACTGGATTTCAAGTATTTACCTTTGGTTGAAAGTGCCCTGAGAGGTTTTGCCGTATCCCACAAGGGCGCTGTAGGGTATTGGCAGTTTATGCCTGCAACAGCCCGCGAATTAGGTTTACTTGTAGAACCTGGTTACGACGAACGGCAAGATCTGGTTAAATCAACCAATGCAGCCTGTCGGTATTTGCGCTATTTATATAATCGCTTAGGTTCGTGGACGTTGGCGGCAGCCGCTTACAATAATGGCATTGGTGCTCTGTTAAGCAATATCCGTCGACAGCAACAACGCGACTATTATTACCTGCGCCTAAATGCGGAAACAGGAAAATATCTATATAGAATTCTGGCCTTTAAAGAGCTTTTCTCGAATTATCGATCCTATCGGCAACTGATTCCAGAACAAATGATGGCGTACCTGAGCGAACCACTCACCCCTGGGCATGAAGTGAATCAGACGGAGGAAATACTATCTGAATCGGTCTTGAATGAAGCGACTCAAAAAGCTATAGAAGTTCCAGAGGAAGAGATTGCACAACCTGTCGCAAATCGGGTGAAAGATATTCCGCTTCCCAACGCAGCCGATGTTTTCCGGGGCGGTATCAAAGCCAAGCTGATTGAAGCATCGGGCGCACAACGCGGGTTGATGTGGGTATTTCATCTTACCCGTACGGGTATGGCTGATGGTAAAACCGTTGAGGAAGGCGATGTCTTGTACGCGGTGGTAGAAGATGTTGACCCCAAGACGGATAAACTTTATTTACGGGCAGACAAGATTTATTCAGCCAGCGAAAAGCGAATGTATAACATGGCGCTAACGGCTATTGATGCCTCAACGGGTCGTATCGGGATTAAGTTATCGGAAATCGACCAGGTGAAAGCGGGTTGGATTCTTACCTGGAAAGCCCTATAAATCGGTTCGACTTCGGCAGATAGTTGTTCATCCGAACTAAACTTCCCGTTTGATTCGTTGTCTTTTGGTTCAACCAACTGTTGTTTGTTTTGAAAATAGCGCCTATCTGGATTATTCTACTGGTATTGAGTGCTGGAACGATTTTTCATCCCGTTACAGCACAGAAAAAGCCAGTAAAGAGTAAACCATATCGCAAACCAATCGCTCAGGCGCGGCCACTTGTCGGGCCGCAACGATTGCATTTTTGTGGTGAAATTGTCCCTACTGAGCAGGGAGACGTATCCGCTAAACTCGCTCTCACGCTTGCGGGGAGTTCAGGCTATATCCGGCATCTGGATGGTCTAAAAACTCGGTCGGCGCCCTTTTTCGCGATTATTGAGCCTATTTTGGCTAAACATAATATTCCGAACGATTTTAAGTACCTCCCATTGATCGAAAGTGCCTGGCAATCGAACGCAGTTTCGTCGGCGGGTGCTATTGGTTACTGGCAATTTATGGACGATACCGCTCAGGACATGGGCCTCTCCATCACGCCGGACAACGATGAGCGTACTGATCTCCACAAATCGACCGAAGCAGCTTGTAAGTACCTGAAGTTTCTGTATCAGAAATTAGGTTCGTGGACGCTCGTAGCGGCTGCTTATAATGGGGGGGTTGGCATGGTTCAGCGAAAAATCACCAAATCAGGCCATCGTGATTATTACGCTATGACCATGAATCCCGAAACGAGCTATTATCTCTATCGGATTCTGGCTATGAAAGAACTGTTTACCAATCCATCTTACGGCGTTGGGTCGGTCGGTGTGTTGTTAGCTGCCTCGGGCGCAGCCTACGAACGAGAGCGGGAACAAGCCCGGCGCATGGGTTGGCTCCAGGATAACGACCCTGAACCCGTTGGCACGCCAATTGAATTGGAAGCTAGCAACCCCACGAAAAATGAAGCGATGGTAATGGACAGTCTGTTGGTCGAATTACTCAAAGTTCAGCCATCCAAACCAGCTGTCTTTGCTGGGGATGTGTCAGCAAAACTAATTAAGGCAGGGCCAGCAAAAGTTGGTCAAAGCTGGTCTTTTGAATTAGTTGACGACATTCAGATTGGGGAGGACGAGCTAAAAGCAGGTGATATTCTATACGCCATTGTTGACGATGTTGATCTGCAGGGAAATTTGTTTCTAAGAGCAACGAAGGCTGCACTTTCTCAAACCAAAAGCACGGTTCCCATTACGCTCACAGCCATGAATCCTGCCACGGGCCTAGCTGGCATTACTCGCCCCAAAGTCATCAAACCCGGCTGGATTGTTCAGTGGAAGCTGTAACCGGTTCAGACTACCAACCTTCCGGCTCGGTAACAGGAACCTGTCCATACGTATCCCGACAATCGCCGGGGGGGAGAATCAAACTAGACAGGTAGCTGGTTAGGGCTGGATAAAAGGGAGCGTTGTAGTTCTGCAGGCGCAAGCGTTTACGCGTGATTGAGGTGACGGCGAAGTAGCCTCGTGCGGCATCCGTTGGATTGCTAGCATTCACGACATTACCCGTAACGGGCGCAGGAAGCGGATCGAAAATACTGCCTGTTCGCGCGTTTTGCTGCTCATACAATTTCCAGAACTGGTAATTCGATTGGGTTATTCCGTATTGCAGCAATTCAACTAATTGCGGTCCAATAGCATAAACCGGAAGTTGCAGCACGAGTCGGTTGCGGATCGAGTTTCCGTTGATCGCTTCATCACTATAAACGTTTACCGCATTTGTCGATTCAGTGGTCCAGCAGCGATAATTACACAAACTAGGACTGGATAGGCTACAGCGAACTCCTATCGACAAACGAGTGGTAATGCCATACCCTGTCCAACGATAGTAATTTTTTTGATTGGCTGGATCGCGCGTATTGATTCCATAGGCTACCGCATAGGGCGTAGCGAGATTACCCGTTTTAATCAATTGCCCGGAAATACTATCAATCACAGGTACAGCAGGCATCTGTTCTGGTTTTGTCACATAACGTTTTCCGTCGCTCAAGACAATGGATAAACTATACGACCGGCCAACTTGCCCTCGAAATGTCGTATCAGTTGTTCTATAATTCCCCTGCCCTATTGATGTAAATCGTGTTGAACGTCCCTGATCGTCAGCCAGCGTAACCTGCGCTTCCCGTACGTATTGATCGGCAGGATTTTGCCCGCTACTGGTATAATTACCCGTATAAGTCAGCCGGACGGAATACGGAGGAGCCTCGTTCGTAATCTGCCCTTCTACAACTAAACGAGGAGCTTCGGTGCGAATAGGCAACTCTACCTGATCGATGCAGGAAACGAGAGCAGTCAGCATGAAAAAATAGGCTAAATACGGACGCATACCTAGAAATAAAAATTATACGCAATTGACGGAATCACCGTGCCAAATACCGACAGTCGATACGATTCCGTACGTTGGTTATAGCGTGTGAAATAAATGGAGTAGGGATTTTTGTGGGCATATAGATTATATATGCCCAATGTCCATATTCCATACCGACGTTGTGCTTTGTTAAATCGAGTATCCTTTGAGAAAGCGATATCCAGTCGATGATAATCCGGAATCCGGTCCGCATTTCGTCGCGAGTAGTCCTGTACAGGCTCGCCATTGTAGGTAAACTGTCCGTCAGGATAGGTAGCTGGTACGCCGGTGTAATACACAAAATTGGTGGAGAACGTCCAGTTGTGTGAGAGTGCCAACCGAGTCTGGAAATTTAACGTATGCGGACGGTCGATATAGGACGGATAGTAAGTTCCTCCATTGATTCGCAATTCATCGAACGGCGTTTGAACGGCAATTAACGAACGAGCATAGGTATAATTGAACTGCCCGGTAAATTGGCCTTTGTTTTTACTAAGCCCAAACTCCACGCCATATGCCCGACCAGCCGCTGGAACTATGGCCGTTTCGAGCGTTGGATTCAAAATTAAATTAGCGCCGTACCGGTATTCAATCTGATTTTGCAATCGTTTATAATAGCCTTCGATACTTAGTTCGTAGGTATTATCCTGAAGATTTTGAAATAGACCGAGCGAAACCTGATCAGCAATTTGAGGTGGAATGTAATGGTCACTGAGTTTCCAGAAATCGAGTGGCGTAATGGCTGTTGTATTCGAGATCAGGGCCAGATACTGCCGGGTTCGACCTAGGCTGGCTTTGATCGCTCTATCTTTAGCTAACTCAATTCGTAAAGCCAATCGGGGCTCTAGCCCGCCGTAAGTTTGAATCGTTTGCTTGCCATAGCGAACGGAATCCGTAATCGTTTCGGGCGAACGGGGCAGATTCTCGGCATACTCATAAACCGTCTGAGGCCCCAGAAACGCAAAGGCCGAATAACGCAATCCAGCCTGTAAAGTAATCTTAGGCGTTAATTCCCATTCCGTATTCAGATAAGCCCCCAGTTCCCGCCCACGTTCGGGATTAATCCGCCGGGGATTAATGCTTGAGTTTTCACCCGTTGGTTCAACATCACCCGTACTCGCGTCGTAGCGGATGGCATTCGCCCCCACTTGAATTTTATGTTTCTTATTCAGCGTATAAAACAAATCAGCTTTGCCTTCTCGCTGCTCGATATAAGACGAAAATCGAAAGGTCAGGCTGGGCGCAATACCATCCACATTTAGATGGTAGCCACTATATAACGCCCTTACATTCAGTTGCAAATTAGGTTTGATGAGATAACTCCAGTGCCCCGTCAGCACATCCGATGTCCAGCTATAGATCGTATCGCCGGGAAATTGAAACTTGTCCTGACTTCGATAACTCGACAACGAAATCGTATTCCGATCATCGGGCGTATAGGTCAACTTCAGGCTACCATCGTAGAAAAAAGCACGGCTGTTTTTAACGCTTTCCGTCGGAAACAACCGCAGTAAATAATTCGGAAACGCTATTCGACCAGCCGCTAGCAGTGTCAGTTTCTTCGTAATAGGCCCTTCCACAACAGCTCGGGCACTAACCGGACTGATCCCACCCGATACGCGCCAACCATCTTTATTCCCGTTGCGACTGTTCATCAGCAGCAAGGACGACACCCGACCACCGTATTGCGCCGAAAAAGCTCCTTTACTCAGGCTTACGTCCTGAACCAGATCCGGATTTATATTCGTATAAAAACCAAGTAGATGAGACGTACTGAACAACGGAGCGCCATCGAACAACACTAAATTCTGATCGGCGCGACCTCCCCGAACATTGAATCCGCCCGCACCTTCACCGGCTGTTGTCACCCCTGCCTGGAGGGTAAGTGCTTTCAGAATATCGGGTTCGCCTAAGACAACGGGCATGCGTTTCAGTTCAGGCATACTGATCTGAATCTGCCCCATCTGTACGGTTTTGATGTTTTTGTCCTCACGTGTAGCTCTTACATCGACCTCATCAAGATCCGTAGAACGGGGTTGAAGGTAATATTCAACACGTTTGTTGAAATCCAGGACAACCGTTTCACGTCCGCGCATATACCCTACCGCCGAAACATATAGGGTAAGTACTCCTGGCACATGATTGATTGATACAACCCCAACGCTGTCAGCTTTTGCCCCCGATTTCGTTTCGGCGATCAATAAACTCGCTCCAGGTATTGGCTTTTTAGTAACGCCATCCCGCACAACAAGGGTTAGTCGAAGTTTTTGTTGTGCGAAAATCGATGACCAGAAAATACAGAAAAAGAAAAGTAGTTTGAGCCGAAGCATCATAACGTAGAGTACCGATAAAAGCTAAGAACAGGTATTATAGTACAAAGTGTTCGAAATCATAGTACATACTCTAATGCTACCTTAAGGATTGATTAATCTGTACATAGTTATTTTTTAACTTTTTTATCTGACCTGATCAACCAGCCACTTCAAGCTGATAATACCTACTGACTTGACCACTGGATCAGCTTTTTCCGATTTACTTATCCCTGTTAATTTTCTATCGTAAACAAAATGTACAACGGCACGAATGTTGTTTGTAAACATTTGAATAAGTAATGGATAAGCCGTTTAATATCTTTTCTGCGGGCATATTAAACGAATCCTATACACACACGCCCGACCCATAAGATGAAATCAGCTCGCAATTCTTAGCTGTTCTCACTTAAATTCTTACAACTTTGATTGATTATTTACGCTCAACATTACACTCATTCGTTAATAACTACCAGGCCGTTATGTGGCGGCTACGCGAGTGCTCGCTCAACGATGAGCAATTAGGAATTGCTGTAGGACTAAGTGGTAATGCCATTCGAAATCGACGTAGCAAACCCGATTTATGGAAATTGTCGGACGTTGAACGGCTGGCTGCCCATTTTACGTTACCAGCTACGGCCTGTTTTCAGTTGACTAAATTGCTTAACGAACTACCGGGTACGCTCAGGCAATTACCAGCCGATGAGCGTCGTCGGTTTGAACGTCAGATGCTGGTCAAAATGGCTCAGTTGGAGTCTTATAATCAAAGTGACTGGCCGGTGCGCAATCTGTTAAAAATGCACCAGGCATTGCACAAAGGCCGCTAGACAACCTATTGGCCGTTACGAAATTACAGAAGGAATTTAGGCATAACGAATGTACTTTTACGGTAACTTCTGGTTCACCGTATGAAAGTCAATCTTTATATAGCTGTACTTCTCCTTATTTGTTTCGTCTCTAAAGATCTTCTGGCACAGGCGCCTATTCTTGTAAGAGGGCCTTATCTGCAGGTTGTTACACCAACATCAGTAGTCGTGCGTTGGCGGACCGATCTGCCAACAATCGGACGGGTTTGGTTTGGGGCATCGGCGAATCAGCTGACAGGAAACATAAGCGAATCGGGACCAACACAGGAACATGTCATCACGTTGACCGGATTACAACCGGCAACCCGATACGCCTATGCAATTGGGTACGATGACAAACAGCTTGCAGCGGGCCCCGATTATACCCTTAAGACAGCCCTCCCAGCCGGTGACAAACGACCGGTTCGGATGTGGGTGTTGGGCGATTTCGGGAGTGGTAACGATAATCAAACCGCTGTTTATCAGGCCTATCGTAACGCTACTTCCAATCGCCCTGCCGATTTATGGCTATGGCTGGGCGACAATGCTTATTCATTCGGTTTTGAGGAAGAATACCAGCGGTTAGTATTTCCGGTTTATGCGCCTACGCTCCGGAATACACCCATTTTTATAACCCCTGGCAACCACGACTATGCTGACAGCCAGACAAATTTCAATATTCCCTATTACAACCTGTTTTCATTCCCTCAACAAGGGGAAGCGGGTGGAGTAGCGTCGGGCTCAAAGTCTTACCATGCTGCCAATTATGGCAATGTTCACCTGATTACGCTTGACTCACAAGGCCGCGAAGATGGCCAGTATCGGCTATATGATACGACTTCGGCACAAGTACAGTGGCTCAAACGCGATTTAGCCGCCAATAAACTTCCATGGACAATTGTGATTTTTCACCATCCTCCTTACAGTAAAGGTGGTCATGATTCTGATACGGAGGAATGGATGCGGTTGATACGCGAGAATTTAACCCCTATTCTAGAGCGCTACGGCGTTGATTTAGTGCTGAATGGCCATAGCCACGGGTACGAACGCACTTATCGAATCAAGGGTCTTCAGGGATTGGCAAAGACGTACGATAAAGGTAAACACGTTGTTGAGAATACGAATGGTCGTTACGATGGCTCACCAAGCTCCTGCCCTATTCTATCGAAAGGCCAGGGGACTATTTATATAGTGAATGGTTCAGGCGGACAGCTTGGTGGCCAGTCAGCCGATTTTCCGCATCCGGCCACGGTCTACAATAATGTTACGCAGGGTGGATCGATGCTTTTAGACGTGAACGACAACCGACTCGATGCACAATTCTTACTGACCGATGGTTCGATAGGTGATCGATTCACGATTATGAAAGATGTCGGTAAAACGGCATCGTTAGCGAGTGAATTTGGGGATACTCTTCAACTTTCGGCCTCCTGGATTGGCGATTATCGCTGGCCAACTGGTCAAACTAATCGCACGATCCGATACGTAGCTGATAAAGCGGGGACATACCCTGTGAATGTTACTGACCCGCAAAATTGTCTCACCGATCAGTTTACCTTAAACGTCCAGCAGCCACCTAGAATAACCGCTAAGATTTCCGCTGGAATGGTCGTATGCATGGGCAGCTCCTTTGCTGTAACGGCCACGCCGGAGAATACGACAAAAGCGGCTGGCTGGCAATATGATGTGTTACTCTCGGATGCATCTGGCAATTTTACAACTGCGCAAACTGTAGGTTCAGGAACTTTATCTACCTTAAAAGCTACGCTTCCGGCAAACCTATTAGTTGGATCAGGCTATCGATTATTAGTAAGACCACGGGGCATACCGTATGCACAACTCAGCCCAAGCGAAACGTTTGCTGTAAAACCAGCACCAACCGCTACGATATCGGGTTCAACAACAGTGTTACAGGGACAATCCGTTTCGCTTTCAATTGCCTTCACAGGTGATGCCCCCTGGAAAGGAAGTTTATCAGATGGCACAGCATTTTCGAGTAACGTAACGCCAACCATTCTGACGCTACAACCTGCTAAATCAATTGTGTACACAATTACCAATGTTGAAAATAGCTGTGGAAAAGGCACGGGTTCGGGCCAGGCTAACATAACAGTAATGCTCCCGACTGCAACAGAAGAATTAACAGACGACCAATTAAAGGTCTTCCCAAATCCCACGCATGACGTAGTTCGTATTGAACTTCACATCTCTCAGAAAAAAGATATTAATCTTACTCTCCTGGATCTGAATGGCCGGTCGGTTATGCATAAGCAATTCGGCCCGGTATCATCACTTTCCGAATCGCTACCCATGCCCCAGGCACACGGAACCTATTTACTAAAGGTTCAGGTTGGCCAACAGACGTTAACCCGAAAAGTGGTTCGTAACTAGTAAAAAAGGGTAGAAAAAGACGATATGATTTTGTCTTTTTCTACCCTTTTTTGATACCAGACAGTTTATAAAATCTGTCCGACGCCGAATAAAATGACAAACAATAACGTAGTTAGCGCTAATTGTCCTAACCGGGGATTAAGTTCGACTGCCCGTTGATGAGTAGCAATAGCTCGGCCATTCAGGATGAAAAGCGGAAAAGCCAATACATACAGATAGCTAAACCAGGCCGCTCCGGTCAGAAACGAATACGCGATGGCACAAGCCATTCCGGCAATGAGTAGACCCCAATGGTAACGAATCGCCAGTGCCCGGCCTATTCGCGCGGGAATCGACTTTTTCCCAGTCATCGTATCGGTTTCAATGTCACGTATATTATTGACATTCAGCACACCAGTCGCAAAAAGTCCGACGCTGGTAGCGGGCAAAAGCAGCATTGGATCGAATGATAACGTATGCAGAAAATAGGTGCCTAGTACGCCAACCCAGCCGAAAAATAGCAAAACAGCAATATCGCCAAAACCTGCATAGCCATACGGTCGTTTGCCATTGGTGTACCCAATAGCGGCCGCAATACTTAATAAACCTAATACCAGAAAGAACCAGAAAAGCTTCGGGCCAGCGCCATAAAAAGCAACAATCAGCAGTCCGATACCGCTGATAAAGGATAGAACCGACATGATGATAATTCCCCGCAACATGGCTTCCTTGCTGATATCACCAGTAGCCACTGCCCGACGGGGACCTACCCGTAGCTCGGTATCTTTACCGGAAACGGCATCGCCATAATCATTGGCGAAGTTGGATAAAATTTGGAGGAATATGGTCGTCAAAGCGGCCAGTAGTGCAATCGACCAGCTAAACTGATGAGCTGCCGACGCCAGAAAACTACCCAGAATAATACTCGCCAAGGATAGCGGTAACGTACGCGGTCGGGCAGCCGCAATCCAAGATTTCATCACTCAGTTATGAATGATGAGTGATACGTGATAAGCGATAAGTGACGAATAGTATCCCTAAATAGTCCTTTGAAGCTATACCCAGGAAATTATTCATCACTCATCACTTATCACGTATCACTCATAATTAAATACCTACTGCTTTCTTAAATTCATCATCTTCAGGCTTTACTTTCGAGCCAAAGAAGTTGGTCAACTCACCTTTTTCGTTGACGACATATTTGCAGAAATTCCAGGTCGGAGCCTGCTCGTTCCAGCCGTTCATGTCTTTCGTTGTCAACCACTTATATAACGGAGCCTGATCTTCGCCGAGTACTGATACTTTCTCAAACATCGGGAAGGTTACGCCGTAATTCTTTTTGCAGAATTCAGCAATTTCCTGGTTAGAACCGGATTCCTGATTTTTGAAGTTATTAGCGGGGAAACCCAATACAACAATTTTGTCACCGTGCTCTTTGTAGAACTTCTCCCAATCGGCATACTGAGGAGTAAAGCCGCACTTCGACGCTACGTTCAGAATAACCACTTTTTTTCCTTTGTAAGCTTTCAACGCTACTGGTTTGCCGTCGAGTGAATTTACTGTAAAATCGTAAAGACTTTTTGTTGGAGCGGCAGCATCAGCCGGAGCGGAAATGGCAGCCCGTTTATTGCTAAAAATTGCGGTAACCAGCGTCGAGAGAGACATAAAACTACTTAAAGTGAAAACGATTGCCAGAGCGGCCAGAGTAAAAATGAGATTCTTTTTCATGGTTGGTTTAAACGTTTTGGCTAAAGTTTACTGATTAAATTTTGGAACAGCGTCAACAAAGTAACTACATTTTCTGAGGAACTTCTATGCCTAATAAGCTCATTGCCTTCTGAATAGTTTCACCAACGATCTTTGTCAGGACCAGGCGAGTTTGCAACTTAATCGGATCAGCCTCTTTCAGGATGGGAAGCTTATCATAAAACTGATTAAACGTTTTTGCCAGTTCATAGGCATACTGTGCAATATAGGAGGGCGCATAGTCGTCACCAGCTTCTTTTATCCGTTGTGGGTACTGACTTAACAGAAAGGCTAGCTGTTGCTCGATCTCATCAAGTGGCGAAACAGAAACCGGCCCATTTAACGCAATATTAATGTCAGTTGCCTTCCGTAGGATCGACTGAACCCGGGCATGAACATACTGAATGTATGGCCCTGTATTCCCGTGTAAATCAACGGATTCAGCCGGATTGAACTGCATCCGCTTCTGCGGATCAACTTTCAGCAGATAATATTTCAACGCACCCAGCCCCAGCATCTGAAACAACGCAGCTTTTTCGGTTTCACTGAATTCATCGAGCTTGCCTTTGGCGACTTCATCAGCAGCGGTAGACGCGGCTTCGGTTGTTTCGCGAATCAGATCATCTGCATCCACAACAGTCCCTTCCCGCGATTTCATCTTACCCGTTGGCAAATCCACCATGCCATACGACAGGTGATACAGGTTGTTGGCATAAGGTCGACCTAAGCGACGCAGAATGGCGAACAAAACGTTAAAATGATAATCCTGCTCGTTGCCTACAACCCAGATTTGACGGTCGTTATGAAAATCCTGGAATTTCAGATCGGTCGTCCCCAAATCCTGTGTCATGTAAACCGACGTGCCATCGGAACGCAGCACCAGTTTCTGATCCAATCCTTCGTCGGTCAGGTCAATCCAAACGGAACCGTCATCTTTTCGATAGAAAACGCCTTTCTGCAACCCTTCTTCAACAATTTCTTTTCCAAGCAGATACGTATTCGACTCGTAGTAGGTTTTGTCGAAACTAACGCCAATTGTTTTGTACGTAGCATCGAAACCGGCATAAACCCAGTCGTTCAGTTTACGCCAGAGCGCCACCGTTTCAGGATCGCCCTGCTCCCAAAGGCGTAGCATCTGCTGGACTTCGAGCATTAACGGTGCTTTTTTCTCGGCTTCTTCCCGCGATATACCCTGCCCGACCATCTCCTCAACTTCCAGCTTATACGCTTTGTCGAACTTCACATAATATTTACCAATCAGGTGATCGCCTTTCAGCTCTGCTTCTTCGGGCGTTTCGCCATCGCCATATAATTTATAGGCTAGCATCGACTTACAGATGTGAACACCGCGATCATTAACGATACAGGTTTTTACCACATCATACCCATTTACCGCCAAAATTCGGCTTACGGAATCCCCTAGGAAATTATTTCGTAAATGGCCTAGGTGCAGCGGTTTATTCGTGTTCGGCGACGAAAACTCCACCATGACTGACTGGCCTTTATCAGCTAAAGTGCCGAACGACGGGTTTGTAGCAATGTCATTCAGGAGCTCAACCCAGGCAGCATCGGCAATGCTGATGTTGAGAAATCCCTGTACAACATTGAAGCTGCTCACTAGTGGGCTGTTGGCAACCAGCCAGTTACCAATAGCCTGCCCGATTTGAACGGGAGGCTGACGAAGCGCTTTCGTCAGTGAAAATGTGACGAAGGTGTAAAGTCCTTCGAATTCCTTCTTGGTAGGTTGTAAGGCTATATCGCCGATTTCCTGCTGATACAATTCTGAAACCGCTCGCTGAATAGCAACTTTTAATTCTTCCTGAATATCCATTCGATTGTGCAACCGCACAAACAGGCGGTTTTCTGGCTGCAAAACTACGAAATTAATAGGTAGCGTATCTGAACTGATCATATCGGCAAGCTGAATCAGTAAACCGATTCTCGGTTTGCCTTATTTTCAATAGATTGACAAGAATAGCCATTAAACTGGATTGTTATTCTTGTCAACAACAATCCCTCATCCTTATGAAAACGATAATTTCCAGACTTCTTCTTCTTGGCCTGGTCGCCAACTTGGCAAGTTGTTATACGGCCAGAATTGTGTCAAATGTAAAAGCAGACGCCAGGCCGGAGTTTCGGCGCATCCTGATTGTCTCGAAACTTCCGAACGTACGACCTGACTATTTACCAATCTTCCAGACCGCCTTTCCTCCTGGATATCAGGTATGTGTTGTATCAAACAGTCCGCTTTCGTTTGATGATCCGGAACAGGCAATTGAAAAACAGCGCCAAACGTGTCAGAGTGAAATCCAGTTGACTATTGATATCAATCGCAATTACACATCCGGTACTGGCCGCTATATTTCGGCCAATAATGAGCTTTATCTGGAGATGAAAAACCTGGCAACGGGGCAACCATTTTGGAAAGCTCTGGCTACTACATCCGGCACTAGCGAAGTAGCTCCGCGCGAAGTAGTTAATCAACTTATTAAAGATGGCATTATTGAAAGTTCACCGACTATCAGCAAGGCTTACTAAATGAGCTAATTCACGATTCTACCGCTTATCTTAACTAACGTTTTAATGAACAACCGATCCTCTTTATCCAAACTAATCATTATACTAACACTGGGTATTTTTCAACACGTTTATGCTCAGGAAGATGTCCTCAAAAAACTTCAGGAAATTGCTATTATCGAACAGAAAGTCATGATGCCCATGCGCGATGGCGTCCGACTGGCAACCGATATTTATCGCCCGAAAACGGATAAGACTGTTCCAATTATTTTCTCCAAAACGCCGTATAACTTTAATAACTGGGGAGATGGCGAACAAAAACTGAACAATTACCAAACAGCACTGGATGCCGTAAAAAGAGGCTATGCGTATGTCGTTCAGAACGAGCGAGGTAAGTTTTTCTCCGAAGGCGAATGGGATATTCTTGGACCACCCACTACGGATGGCTACGATGCATTTGCCTGGATGTCGAAACAGCCATGGTCGAACGGGAAGATTGGCACATACGGATGCTCGTCTACGGCGGAGTGGCAAATGGCTGTTGCGGCCTTAGATCACCCATCGCATGCGGCTATGGTGCCTATGGGTTTCGGTGCGGGAGTTGGTCGCGTCGGACAATTTTATGAACAGGGAAACTGGTATCGGGGTGGCGCTCAGCAAATGCTATTTACAACCTGGCTCTACGGTACGCAAACGGATGCCTTCGCCCGACCACTTTTCCCCAAAACGGCTACCAGCGAAGACTTAACCCGCGTATCACGTTTTTACGATCTGGCACCCGAAATGCCCCGCGTCGACTGGGCGCAGGGATTACGTCATTTACCCGTGCAGGACATTATCAAAAATGTGAATGGGGCAAAGGGGGTTTATGAGAGAATGATTGTTCGTAAACCCAACGATCCGGCCTGGTATAAAGGTGGTCTTTACCATGATAATATGCCATTTGGCGTGCCGAGTTATTGGTTTGTTTCCTGGTATGATGTCTCCAACGGTCCAAACCTCGCGCTGTTTAATCATGTCCGTAAAAATGCAACCGATCCGCAAGTTCGTGACAATCAATATTTAGTGATCGCTCCCACGTTACACTGTGCCTATAAACGCGCAACGGCTAATACAATCGTAGGCGAACGAAGTGTTGGAGACGCCCGACTGGATTATGATGCTATGATTTACGGCTGGTTTGATTATTGGCTCAAAGGCGAAAACAACGATGTTCTGAAAAATACACCTCGTGTCAAGTATTATACGATGGGATCAAATAAATGGCAGACAGCCGATTCCTGGCCACCAGCTACATCGGAAATGACAACCTATTATCTCTCTAGCGGTGGTAAAGCAAATAGCCTTTATGGCGATGGCAAATTGACAACAAAAGCGTTAGGTAAAGACGAAAAGCCCGACGCATTTGCTTACGATCCCATGTATCCGGTACCTTCGTATGGTGGAAATGTGTGCTGCACAGGCACGGCCGTTCAGGGTGGTTCATTCGATCAGCACCAGATGGAAACACGTCAGGATATTCTCGTTTACACAACCGAACCGTTTGCCGATGGCGTGGAATTAACGGGGGCCATTGAACCGACTTTATACGTATCATCCGATGCAAAAGACACCGATTTCACCGTTAAATTAATTGATGTTTATCCCGATGGGAAAGCGTACAATCTGGATGAAACCATTTTACGGGCTCGCTACCGCGACGGTTTCGATAAAGAGGTTTGGATGAACAATGGAAAAGTGTACAAACTGACACTCAGTCCAATGGCAACCAGTAATTATTTTGCACCCGGCCACCGGATACGAATTGAAGTATCGAGCAGCAATTTCCCCCGCTTCGACCGAAATATGAACACAGGTGGTGATAATTACAGCGAAACAAAAGGCGTAGTGGCTCACAATCAGGTATTTCATTCGGCTCAATATCCGTCGCAAATTCGCTTACCGATTGTGAAGAAGTAAGGCGAACAAATCCGCAAACCAGACTGTTCTCCACTTGTGAACCCTCGCCAGGCCAAGCTTACGGCTATTGACTGGCGACTAACGACTTTTACGAATGAAAGGCTTTCAATTTTCCGATTATATACCGCCCGAGCAGAAAGAAGGCAGCAACTTCGATAAACTGCTGAACATCTTCCAGCAACTATTGCTAATGACTTCTGGCGATGTCGAACAGGCAATGGCCTGGATGAACCAACTCGATCGGCAATATGGCCTGACCGACGATAAATACGGCATCGGTAATTTCTTCGACGACCTGAAAGAAAAAGGCTACCTGACCGAAGAAAATCAGGAAGGAAAAATTGTGATGACGCCCAAAAGCGAGCAAACCATCCGGCGAAGTGCGCTGGAAGAAATTTTTGGTAAGCTTAAACGCTCAAAATCAGGCGGCAATCACAACACACCGTATACAGGTACTGGCGACGAATTAAGCAGCGATCTCCGTAGCTACCAGTTTGGGGACACGCTGGAACAGATTTCCATGACGGAGTCGATCCGAAATGCACAGATCAACAGCGGTGTTGAAGAATTCCACCTGATGGAGCGCGATCTGGAGGTTACGGAGAAGGAGCAAAAAACGCAGACCTCAACCGTATTGATGATCGATATTAGTCATTCGATGATTCTGTATGGTGAAGATCGCATTACGCCAGCTAAAAAAGTAGCCCTTGCACTGGTCGAACTGGTCAAACTTAAGTATCCGAAAGATACCCTTGATATTGTTGTGTTTGGCAACGACGCCTGGCAGATTCAGGCGAAAGAGCTGCCCTATCTGGAAGTAGGGCCTTACCATACCAATACCGTTGCCGGACTTGAATTATCAATGGATTTGCTGCGTCGTCGGAAAAATAAGAACAAGCAGATTTTCATGATTACGGATGGTAAACCCACTTGTTTGAAAGAAGGGATCAAGTACTACAAAAATTCGTTTGGGCTGGACCGTAAAGTGGTGAGCAAAACGCTTACTCTGGCCGCTCAATGCCGTAGACTGGATATTCCAATCACCACGTTTATGATTGCCTCTGATCCATACTTGAAGCAATTTGTACAGGAGTTTACCAAAGTCAATAATGGACGCGCGTATTACAGTGGTTTACAAGGCCTTGGAAATATGATGTTCGAGGATTTCCAGCGCAATCGCCGAAAGAATATTAAGTAGGAAAGCTATCTTTTTTTGTCATTCTTCACTTCGGTCAGAATGGCAAAAAATAAAAATGTATGTGCAAAGTCGGGGCAATGATCCCGACTTTGTTTTTTACCCAATACACCACATGATAACCTTTGCCGATAAAGCTATTGCGTATTACAATAACCTCTCTGCACCCACAAATTTACCGACTGGCGTTGACGTCATGAACCCCTATCAAACGCCGGACGTAAGGCGGATTGTTGAGGAATTTTACAGTAAGTTTTTCAATGATACTAATCCAAGGGTGTTTGTACTCGGGATCAATCCGGGACGCTTTGGAGCGGGTGTAACAGGAATTTCGTTTACAACTCCCCAGAATTTACGCCGATATTGTGGTATCGAGAATACCCTACGCGATACGCCCGAACTATCAAGTCGATTTATTTATCAGGTTGTCGACGCATTCGGTGGAGCGCAGGCATTTTACGGGCAATTTTTTCTAAGTTCATTGTTTCCGCTGGCCCTGACCAAAGGCGGAAAGAACTATAATTTCTACGACGATCGAGACACAACAAATGCCCTCTGGCCTGCTATGACCAAAACAGTTCGGCAGCAATTAGCCTTTGGTGGGGCTCGAAACGTAGCCGTATGTTTAGGCCAGAAAAACGAAACCTATTTACGCCGTTTAAATGATCAGCAGGGATTTTTTAATCGCATCGTTACACTCGACCATCCACGATATATTCTGCAATATAAATCGAAAGATGCCCCACTTTACCTGGAGAAATACATCTCGACGTTACATAGTTGTCTGGAAAAGGCATAAAAAAAGCGGGACTTAATCAAAAGTCCCGCTTTTTTTATAATCAGGTTATTGCCTCGTTAAATCCATCGTAAACGTATAATCAACCTTCGTTCCAGTTCCCAGGAAGTCTTCTCTCGACTGCCATTGCAACTGAGCAACTGAGCCCGTTTTCAGCACATTGTACGTTGTTGTCGTATTATCGGCACGGGTTATGGTTAATGTACTTCCATTAAGTGTCCACTTGCTCGATCCGTCGATGCCGGTAATGGTACTCGGTGGAATCGCGCTTTTCTGACAGGTCGTTGGATTATCGGTTGTTACATTTCCGCCCGTTGCAAAGGTTATTTTTATATCGCTCATGCAGGTTGTCGTTAGGATTAACGGTGCTGCTGCGAGCAAATCCTCATAAACTCCGCCAACCTTTGGGTTCGACTTCAGCGCTGTAATTTTATACGTTCCTTCAAGCCCTGTAGTTGTGCCTGGATTATCCGTATCATCTTTCTTGCAACTATCTAACCAAATGGTTAGAGAAATCATCAATATATAAGTTAATGATCGGGAGAAATAAGGGAATTTCATTCGCTTCTATTAATAAGAGGTTGTAAATGATATTTTGTGCAATGGTTAACGAATAAACGTAAAATCGTACAAATATTAGCTATAAGTTGTACAGAAACTAGCTTAAAAAAGTAAAAACAAGCTAAATGTTTACTTTTAAAGTTGCCGCCAATACCAATATATGATATACAATCCAACAACTTTATAACTTTACGACCTTGCAACCTTATAACTCCCTACAATGCTCATCACAACTACGCCGAACATAGAAAATAAACAGATTAAAAAATACATTGGCCTTGTGAATGGCGAAGCTATTATTGGGGCAAATCTCGTCAAAGATTTCTTCACCACGATCCGTGACGTTGTGGGTGGTCATAACGGAGCCTATGTCCAGGCGTTGCGAGAAGCCAAAAGTATTGCCATCAAAGAAATGATCGATCAGGCTTCCCGACTTGGTGCCAATGCAATTATTGGCGTAGATTTAGATTACCAAACTATCGGTACCAATGGCGCTATGCTGATGGTCAGTGCCAATGGTACCGCTGTCATTATGGAATAGAGCTATAGTCTAGCGAAATCGCTGGATGCTGTAGTCGTTGGATTGAAGTTTAGACCGATCGCCCATGGCTGCACTGATTTCGCCGATACGGGCATTTATCGTAAAAATTTGATTGTTAACTGCGACATTGGTAGTTGCCTGATTATATCCGTTGGGATCAATTTGGGCTACTACCGCCGATTGCCAATTGTCGTTGCTAATTAATCGCGCAACACGACTGCCACTGCCGGTTACCACATATAGGTTGTTGTTCAGCAAAGTCAATCCATCGCCCGGCAAAGGTCCCGTTCCCACTATTTCCGTGACAGCATTTCCGCTCTGCAAATCCACTTTGTAAAGTTTACCCTGCCCCGTATTGGCAACAATCAGATAGCCATCAGGATGATATACAATACCGTTTAACCCAAACGTGGGACTGCTGAACCGGATATTATCCCGGACGAGAACGCTAGCGACACCACTGCTGGTCACTTTGTAAATAACCGGCGAGAAAGAGTCCGTAACATATACGGTCCCGTCGGGTGCAAGGGTTAAATCATTGGCAAAATTAGGTTCAGCAGCAGGCAACAGATCGTCCAGGTCAATCTTACGCTCTAACTGACGAGTACTAATGCTAAATACAAATAGCTCGGCCGTCTGGCGAATCGTCTGCGGTGTACTTTTATCCGAAGCGCCCTGGTCATTATTAGTGACCAGCAGCCGGTCGCCCGCTACTTTCAGGCCATTCACACTGATCAAACCTGGGTCAGATAGTAATTCAGCATAAACGCCATCAGCACCCACCGTACCTACTTTGCCCTGCGTAACCGACGAAATCACAAACTTCTCCAATTGACCAGAATAAGCGATTCCTTCAGGGTATTGGCGCTGGGCCACAAAATTGATGCGTTCTGGAAAACCAGCATTTGGACTAAGGCGGTGATCTTCGCAGGCAGTCAGGCATACCGTGGCGGTACACCAACCGAGTAACTGGTAAAAGCTTTTCATAATAGATCAGTTGAGTAAGAAATTGGGGGTAATAAGACCTTTCAACAGCTTATTAATGATTTTTTAACATCGCTACAGTTAACCGGCCGATTAACCGTTATGTTTACCATTGGCCATGTAAGCTTTTATTCCATCACTTCTCTAAAACAACTTACACGAGCCACAAAAAAGCGTTAACCAAAGTCAAACCTTTAGCTAACGCTCCATAAAATGAGGCTATTTAGTGATTCGGTTTAGTACCGATCATCGTCGTCTTCATCATCTTCCCCAAAATCGTTACCAGGGTTGAACATCGAACCGAGTAAGTCTTTGAACGATAAGCCTGTATCCATCGCTTTTTTACCGACTAACGAGTGTTCGGCTAAGCCATGTAGGGCAAACTCCATCATAAACAGTTTTTCGGATTTGCTCAAACGCGAATGAAACTGGTCGACTACGTCATCAAGGCCATCAATCGTCCGTAGCCGGGCTTCGTAATCCCGATTTGTCAAGTCATTCAGAATATCCATCGTATTGCCGTCGCCAAACCAATCCGTAATTTTTTTGTATGGATTGCCGCGTTTGTCTTTTTTGGCTTTCTCTGGATTCGGGAAATACTGCAGAAACTGATTACGAATAGCTTTCCCAATCAAGTTCTGCGCGACAATAACCGGCCCTTCCACTTCGCCTTCGTAAACAAGCTCTACTTTACCACAAATAGCAGGAATCACCCCATATAAGTCGGCAATGCGAACGTAGGTTTCTTTTTCGCCATTAAGCAGCGAGCGTCGTTCGGCCGAAGAGAGCAGATTTTCGTAAGCCGAAATCGTCATACGGGCCGAAACGCCACTTTTCGAATCAACGTATTCACTTTCACGCGCTTCCAGGGCTATCTGTTCAATCAGGTCAGCAATCAGGTCATTGGTTTTCACCATTCCTTTTTGCTCTGTTTTAACAATAGCCTCCTGCATGGTAATCTTCTTCCCAATCTCAATTGATTTCGGATAGTGGGTCACAATCTGCGAGTCGATCCGGTCTTTTAATGGCGTCACAATGCTACCTCGGTTTGTGTAATCTTCAGGGTTGGCCGTGAAAACGAACTGAATATCAAGTGGTAAACGAAGTTTAAAACCACGAATCTGAATGTCGCCTTCCTGCAAAATATTGAACAACGAAACCTGAATACGAGCCTGTAGATCAGGCAATTCGTTGATCACAAATATGCAGCGGTGCGATCTGGGAATTAGCCCAAAGTGAATGGTTCGCTCGTCAGAATAAGGCAATTTCAGTGTAGCCGCTTTAATAGGGTCTACATCGCCAATTAAGTCAGCAACCGATACATCGGGCGTTGCCAATTTCTCAGTATAGCGATCGTTGCGATGCATCCATGTGATTGGCGTCTGATCACCTTTTTCAGCGATCAAATCAAGGGCAAACCGCGAGAGTGGACTCAGAGGATCATCATTCAGTTCTGACCCAGCCACAACGGGAATGTATTCATCCAGCAAATTGACCATCAGACGGGCAATCCGGGTTTTGGCCTGCCCCCGCAATCCTAGCAAGTTAATATGGTGCATCGACAGAATTGCCCGTTCAACGTCGGGAATAACGGTGTCTTCGTAGCCCCATATACCAGGGAAAACAACTTCTTTCTCTTTGATGCGGTCAATTAAATTCTCCCGCAACTCTTGTTTGATTGAACGGGATTGGTATCCGGCGGCTTTCAGTTCGCCGAGTGTGGTAATAGATAATAATTTTGATGCTTTCAGGCTGCGGTAGTTCATTTTCTCTTTAGTGATAAGTGATGGAGGATGAGTGATGAGTGGTGGGTCGATGTATCGGCTCATCACTTATCACTTTTCACTCATCACTTAACTAACAGGCTTTCGAAAGAAATGGTTTTTTGACACTCAAAATGACTAATTTTACCACTTATGCCTCGGGATAAGTGCCCGTTGTCGTTTATGAAGTCGACTATATTACTTTTCTTTTTCTTTATTGTATTTATTGGTCTGCCGAGTTGTCGCGTTCAGAACCACCCACCAGAACTAATCCGTGTATCGCCTGATACAGCCGGAGTCAGCGATAACATTAGGCTGACTGGCTACCAGTTTGGGACTGATCCGATTGTGACGTTCACTTCATCGGTGTCCGTTGTAACTGCTCCGCTGAAAAGCCACGATGAAACCAGCATTAATCTCACCGTACCCGCTACTACTCCGGGCGCCAATCAAATCCGGGTTCAAACGAATCAAGGCATTTCCGACCCACTGCCGTTTGTTGTTAAACAGCCCGGCCCCCAGATCGCCAGTGTTGATCCTACCAACGGACTTCAAGGTACAACGGTAGTCATTAAGGGTAACTTCCTTAATCAGCTTCAACGAGTCCGATTCAACGATGTTAATGCAGCAATAAAAGATAGCACAATCAGTCAGATCACAGTTATTGTTCCGGCCGAAGCTAAACGTGGATCTCAGCCACTTGTTATTGAGACGATTGGGGGTACTGTATCTACTCCAATTCCGTTTATAGTTGCTGGCACTCCTCAGATCACCAGTATTAGCCCACTGCGGGCAAAACCAGGTACAGAATTGGTTATACAGGGAAAGAATTTAACCGATGCGATTCTGAGTATCAATGGACTAACTACAGACAGGAGCTTGACCACAGTAAAGGATACCGAAATTCGCACGATCATTCCAGCTACAGCCACTTCGGGGCTCGTCAGAGTGCAGGTTTTTGAGAGGTTAGTTGCTTTCAGTACGGATACACTGAAAATTATTCAACCGCCTTTTATTACCAATCTGGCAGCGCGGGATGGTATTGCAGGAGACAAGCTGATCATACAGGGGCTTAATCTGCGCGACATAACGAGCCTATCATTTGGCAATGTGGCTGCTACCTTCCGGGTTTTGAGCGATACACAGATCGAAGCCGTTGTGCCCGCTCTGGCGGCATCAGGTGCCGTAGCAGTTTCGGCCAATAGTATTGGAGGAAATGCTACAGCAACAGATCAGTTCTTCTTTTACCTCGCCCCGTCAAATCTAGTTGCAACCCCCGCCCGACAACTTAGTGGACGACCGATCACTATTTCAGGCAAAAATCTTTATCGAATCACCGATGTTAAGATCAATGGCATTACGGTACCGATTACTAGCCGCAATGAAGGATTTGACCTGTTGATTGGAGTACCCGATAACGCAACTAGCGGCCCCGTTACTGTTTCAAGCCGGGCCGGAACAGCCTCCGTACCGTTGGTTGTCGTCCAGAAACCCACTATTTCGACTGTTCTGCCTGCTAAAGCTCGAATTGGTGAACGGATTGTATTACAAGGCGATTTTCTGCAGGATGCCTCAATTTATTTTACAGGTTCGACCACTCCGGCTGCTGATGGAGGTAAAAACACGGATACAGAGCGATGGCTTCTGGTACCAGCTGATGCGCAAACAGGTCCGCTACGAGTCGTTAATGTAGCAGGGGAAACGACAACAACTACTTCGTTTACCCCGATCCGACTCCCTACCATCACTGATTTCACACCCAAAAGTGGAGCGATTGGCACAGACATTACGATAACCGGTCAGAATTTATCCACTGTCACCGCAGTACGATTTAGCGGAGGTACATCGTCCACAGCTACGTTTCATATAGCTGGCAATTCGCTCATTGCGACTGTACCGGCTAACGCGCTTACAGGTCAAGTTTGTCTGACGAATGAAGCGGGTACCATCTGCACCAGCGCTAATTTTACAGTAACAAAATAAAACTAGTTGATAGTCATTAGTCGCCGGTTTCTGACATTGGTGACTATTGACCATCGACTAGTTGCTTCACCAAAACCTCGTTGATTCGAACGTAGCTTTCGTGAGTCCAGCCAGCGACGTGAGGGGTTAGTACAACTCGATCGGATTGACGAAGATAATCGAAGGCCGTTTGCTGGTCAGGCGTGAGTTTCGCTAATTTTTCATTTTCCAGAACATCTAAACAGGCCCCGCGAAGTTTCCCACTTTCCAACCCATTCATAACAGCGGCCAAGGATACAATTTCTCCCCTGGCAATGTTAATCAGATAGAACGGTTTTGTAAACTGCTCGATAAACTGATCATTAATCAACTTACGCGTATCGTCGGTCAGGGGAATGTGTAAACTTAGTACATCAGCTTCAGCCATAATTTGCTCCTGGGAGGCTTCCTGGGCAAACTCATCACCGTAATTTGTCAGGAATTTATCGTGGGCTAACACCCGACAACCAAAACCGCTGAGCCGTTGTGCCGTTGCCCGCCCATTATTGCCGTAACCAATCAGGCCAACGGTCATACTATCCAGTTCATACCCGCGATTACCTTCCCGATCCCAAATTCCCTGTCGCACTTCACGGTCAGCTTTCAGAATATTTGCCAGTAGAGCTAGTAGCATACCTACTGTATGTTCTGCTACGGCATCGCGGTTGCCTTTGCCTGCATGAAAAACGGCAATTCCGCGCTGTTCAATCAAATCGAGATCAATCAAATCCAGCCCAGCACCGGCCCGACCAATAAATTGCAGGTTCGGTGCCTGGCTCAACAATTCTTCATCGACCGTGGTTTTACTTCGGATAATAAGGCCTTCAAAAGGTGTGAGAGCGGTTATTAAGTCAGTCCGACTAATCTTTGGTTGGTAACTGTAATGAAAGCCAGCTTCATCAAGCATGGCAAAAAGCGACGGGTGCATCTCGTCGGCTATCAGAATAGAGCGTTGATTCTGGAACATCCGGGGGTTTTTGTAACTTGCAGCAATATCAATGTAGAATGACGTGTAAAAACTGAAAAATCGGTTTTCATTCTACACATTTCACTATTAAAATCTTGGCGAAACTACGAAAAGTACATGGAACAACGCCAACCTAACGAACCGAATCAATCCCGAACCAACCCATCAGGTGGCCCTAAGCCTGACGGACGGCCAACAAATAATCAACCCCAGCCATCCGCTGAACAACGGCCTACGAATCAGCCAACCAATAATCGTCAGGGTGTTCCCTTTCGGGATAACCGGAATGGAGGTACTAACGGTTCAGACCCGGCCAATCGACCTGAAAGATCGTTCAAACCAGCTCAAAATCAGCGCGATAATCGACAGTTAAACGGCCGAAATGACGAGCAACGCCAGAAAAATCAGCGTGATAACCGGCCACCCAACAATGGGCAACAACCGAATGAGGCTCGTCAGCGAGATAATGGGAATCGACCTGATAAAGACCGTAATCCGGGTATGCCTCGTCCTTCTGGTGCCGAACCCATGATGGGCGAAGCTAGTATTCAGGACTTAAGCGGCCATAATCATCCATTGGCAGAATATGCAGGTCGTGAAGACCGATTAGTAATTGGTATTTCGCTTGGCGATTATAATGGAGTTGGCCCGGAAGTCATTCTGAAAGCCTTACAATATAATCGGTTGCAGAAAATCTGTACGCCCGTTATTTATGGCTCCATGCGGATTCTGAATCGCTATCGTAACCTGCTCAATTTCAAAGACTGGAATCTGAATGGGGCTCAAACAATCGGTCAGATCAGTCACAAGCTCACGAATGTCATTACCTGCTGGCCTGATCAGAATCAGGAAATTCAGCCAGGTCAGGTAACGCCTGAAGCAGGCCAGGCTGCGTTTGTCTGCCTACAACGCGCAGTAGATGACCTAAAGGCTGGAAAACTCGATGCACTGGTAACCGCTCCGATCAATAAATACAATATTCAGTCTGAAGAATTTAAATTTCCGGGGCATACCGAATATCTGGCTCAGGAATTTGGTGTTCAGGATAATCTGATGTTTATGGTGGGGGGGCCATTACGCGTTGGTGTCGTAACAGGGCATATCCCACTTGGCCGGGTTCGGCAAAACGTAACGCGCGAACGCATTGCTCAGAAATTAAAACTAATGATGCATTCGCTAAAGCAGGATTTCGGTATTGAAAAACCACGAATCGCTGTGCTAGGCTTAAACCCGCACGCAGGTGAAGAAGGTTTGCTGGGCAACGAAGAACAGGAAATTATTAAACCGCTTTTAACTGATTTACTGAACAAGGGTGAATTGGTTTTTGGGCCATACCCCGCAGATGGTTTCTTTGCTACCCGAGCTTACAAGAAATTTGATGCTGTGCTGGCGATGTATCACGATCAGGGTCTGATTCCATTCAAATCTATTGCGTTTGAGGAAGGCGTCAATTTTACAGCCGGAATGCCTGCCGTCCGTACATCGCCCGATCATGGCACGGCTTATGACATTGCCGGAAAAAATATTGCCGATGAAACCTCAATGCTCCAGGCTATTTACACCGCTATCGACGTAGCTCGGCATCGGAAAGAATACTTAGAACTGGAAGCCGGAGCCTTAAAATGAGTTATAAAGTTATAGGGTTGTAAAGTTGTAGAGTTGGCTAATGCCGGAAAAACCCTACAACTTTACAACCCTATAACTCTATAACTTTACAACCTTATAACTCTTCAATAGATGCTTAAATCAATGACTGGCTTCGGCAATGCAACAGTGGAAGCTGGAGGATTGTCTGTAACAGCTGAAATTAAAACCCTGAACTCTAAGTTTTTAGATATTTATTGCCGAATTCCACGGCAATTTTCAGATAAAGAAATTGAATTACGTGCTTTGTTAACCCAACAATTGGAGCGTGGCAAAGTAGAACTTTCACTGAACCTCGCTCGTACCAACGTCATTCGCCCAGGCGTAACGATCAATCGGCCCTTAGTGTTAGCGTATGTTAGCGATTTGAAAGAAACCGCCAACACCATGCTTATGAGCATTCCCGACAGCGATGTTCTTCAATTAGCGCTTCAACAACCTAATGCCTACCTCAGCGAATCGCCCGATCCGGCCGCCGATGCATCAGACTGGTTAACAATACAAGCCGCCGTGCTGGAAGCCTTACGCCGTTGTGATGCCTTTCGTAAACAGGATGGAGCTGTTCTGGAAGGAAAATTTCAGGAGTATATTCAGATTATTACCGACCGCTTGGCGGACGTTGAGGAGCAGGACGTTCGGCGAATTCCAGCCGTTCGGGAACGCATGCGCAACTCGGTTAAAGAGTTATTGGATAGCGAAACGTTCGATCAAAATCGGTTTGAACAGGAGCTGGTATATTACGTCGAGAAATTTGACATTTCGGAAGAGAAAGTGCGGCTTAAAAGTCACCTGAACTACTTTCTGGAAGTGCTGGCGAGTGAAGAAGCGAATGGAAAAAAATTGAATTTCATTTCTCAGGAAATAGGCCGAGAGATCAATACGATTGGTTCTAAAGCCAACGATGCAGCCATTCAGCGGCTCGTTGTGCAGATGAAAGATGAACTGGAAAAGATCAAAGAGCAAACCATGAATGTCATTTAGCCATGTCCAGGCTTACGCTTGATTTTTTCCAGTCACACGACACGCTGACGCTTGCCCAGCTTCTACTGGGTTGTGAACTGGTTCATGAGTCGGAGGAAGGTACAACAGCAGGCATTATTGTTGAAACGGAAGGCTATCTAACTGACGATCCGGCTTGCCACGCTTACCGCCGACAGACGCCCAGAAATGCGGCTATGTTCGGCCCAGCCGGGACACTTTACGTATACCAGATTTACAACCACTACAACTGCATCAACGTTGTAACCAGCCCGGAAAACGTTGGCGAAGCGGTGCTGATTCGGGCGCTGGAACCTACAGAGGGTATTGATTTAATGGGTCTTCGCCGAAACGAGGCATTTACCATCGGCTTTGCTCGCTATCGAAACAACACAATTGACGCGACAACCACCGAAGGACAGCGTAATTTGGCGAATGGACCTGGCAAGCTCACGATTGCGATGGGAATCAGTCGGGAGCGCGATAATTTCGCTTCCCTTATAACGGGGGCTATTTACATTCGAGGGCCCGTCCTTCACGATTTCGACATGGTAACAACTACCCGAATTGGATTGACACAGGGTGTTGATTTGCCTTATCGATATTACATAAAAGGTAATCGGTTTGTCAGCAAAAAGTGATTGAGGCAACTTTCTTTTGGTAAAATTCCGTCGCAATTATAGCTTCCGATACATGATATAGGCATTTGTATAGCCATTCTGTAGGTGATTAAAGGCTTCCGGAATCTCGCCAATGATGGCAAATCCAAGTTTTTGCCAAAGCTTAACGGCTCGTTCATTGCTTTTTACAACGATATTAAACTGCATAGCCCGATAGCCCAATTTTTTTGCCTCCTGAATCGAAAAGTCGCCCATTAAGCGTCCAATGCGTTGTCCCTCATAAGCAGAAGAAACCATATAGCCAGCATTCGCGATATGCGAACCAAGACCTGGCTGGTTATCTTTTAAAAAGAACGTTGCGGCTACTTTTCCATCTACTGTGGCCACGTACGTGTGCTTATCATTGCCACACCAAAATTTCAGCATCGTTTCTTTCGACGAATCCGGGGCAAAGCAATACGTATCGCCGGTTGAAATTACCTTTTGAATAATATGCCATATAGCGTCCTGATCGTCTGGTATTGCCTTACGAATAGCTATCATTTTACTCTTGAGTCTGTTATGGCGTTTTGTCCTTTCGATGCAGGAAAAATCTCAACGTTGCTTGGTAGTCAAGCTTGACTTTTCTCCCGCATCGAAAGGACAAAGATCAATAACCCCGCGCCGTATTATCCGCCCTGGGGTCCGACGCGCCTTCGTAAGAACCGTCTGGGCGAATCAGCACGCAATCCATACGACCTAATGTGTTCGTCAGTTTTTCTAAAATATATCCCCGACCTTGTAATGCCTGAATTGTTGGCTCCGAGAAAGCGCCATTCTCAAATGTAGTTTTATCTGGTAGCCACTGGTGATGGAATTTAAGCGCATTGACGGCCTGTTGCATTGTCATGCCATGCTCAATTACGTTCAGGATAGTTTGGTAAACGGAAGTCATAATGGTCGAGCCGCCGGGTGTACCGACTACCATAAACAGTTTACCATCTTTTTCCAGAATAGTTGGTGTCATAGACGATAGCATCCGTTTGTTCGGAGCAATGGCGTTGGCTTGATTACCAACCAAACCGTACATATTTGGCGTACCGGGTTTGATACTGAAATCGTCCATTTCGTTATTCATAAAAAACCCCGCTCCGCCAATTACGACCCGACTGCCATAGCCGCCATTTAGGGTCGTGGTAATACTGACCGCATTGCCATCTTTATCGACAATTGAAAAATGAGTTGTTTCTAAACTCTCATAGCCTGGAATTGATCCGCCTTTCACATTTCGGCTATCAGTAGCTTTGGCCCACGAAAAATCCGTCCAGCGTGTTTTGAGATAGTCAGGGTTAATAAGCTGTGATACAGGAACTTTCACAAAATCAGGATCCCCGAGAAATTTGGCCCGATCGGCATAAACGCGTCGTTCGGCTTCAATCATAACCTGCACAGTACTATCTCGATTCCAGCCCCATTTGCGCAGGGGATACTGTTCTGTCAGCCGCATCATTTGCAGTAAGGCCACTCCACCACTAGAGGTTGGGGGCATCGTAATGACGTTGTATTCTTTATATTTTGCCTGAATCGGCTCCCGCCAGGCTGAGTGGTAATTTTTCAGATCTTCTTCCGTAATCAGCCCTTTTCCACGCACCATTTCTTCGGTGAGCAAACGAGCCGTTTCGCCTTCATAAAAACCCGCCCGTCCCTGCGATTGAATCCGTTGGAGCGTTTTCGCTAAATCGGTTTGTACCAGCAATTCACCTTTATGCCAGGTAGTTGTATCTGTCGAAACGGTACTTTTCAGGAAGTATGGTTTTCCGGGATTGATTGTATTCAGATCTTTTTTGATCCGATTCAATCCCAGCGCATCGCGTTCTGTAAGGGCAAAGCCTTTCTCCGCCAGATCGATAGCGGGCTGTAATACTTGCGCCCAGGTCAACTTCCCGAATCGTTTATGCGCTTCGGCCATCCCATCAACCGATCCTGGAACGCCACTCGCCAGATGTCCACTAATACTTAATCCCTGTCTGACATTACCCAGTGAGTCGAGATACATATTCTGTGTAGCTTGTCCGGGTGCTTTTTCTCGAAAATCAAGCGTATAGGCTTTACCAGCATTATCCCGGTATACCATGAAACCTCCTCCTCCAATATTACCAGCTCCCGGATAAACGACCGCCAGGGCAAACTGAACAGCCACAGCCGCATCGACCGCATTTCCACCCGCTTTCAGGATATTCAGTCCAACTTGCGAGGCTTCAGGGTGAGCCGAAGCGACCATTCCATTTCGTCCGATTACGCCAACGCGATCCGAGAAAAAGGGTTTTACGGTTGGGTCTTCATCACGGTATTGGTAAACGCCCTGACTTTGGTTTACGCTCGTACTGGCTGTTGTTGATGACGACTGCGTTTTACAGGCTGCCAATCCAACAGCAAAGAATATCGGAAGAGAATAGTAAGTAAGCCGGTGGTTCATAGGTGTCTTCAGGTTTGTCAGAAATCAATCGGTAAACTACAAAAATAACTCCATACGACCGATACGTCAATCAACCACTTATCCTCCAGAAGTTTATGCTTGTCCGAAATGATTTGGAGAAAAATACCTGACAGCCTACCTTCATTCGTTGAAGAGTGTAACCAGCAAGCTTCACATTACACTTTACGAACTAGATGCGATTTCTACGTCAGACTTTTGAAAGTTTCCGGTTCTCGTGGCAGGCTTTACGCTCTAATCTATTGCGTACTACACTTTCGTTGTTAGGGGTAACGGTTGGTATTTTCGCCATTATAGCCGTATTCACCCTGGTCGATTCGCTGGAACGAAATATCAAAGACAGCTTATCATTCATTGGGGATAAAGTCGTGTATGTAGAGAAATGGCCCTGGTCTTTTGGCGGAGATTATCAATGGTGGAAATATTTTCAACGCCCTGTCCCAACCTATAATGAGTATCGTTTTCTGAGTGAGCGACTTGAAACAGCTCAAGCCGTTGTGGCAATGGCTTTCAAGGGTCGGGTGACCATTAAAAACGGCAATAATAGCATGACGTCCCTGATTCAGGGAACAACTCTGGATTACAATAAGATCTCAGAAGTGCCAATTGAACAAGGTCGTTATTTCACTCGTCAGGAAGTCGATGTTGCCCGAAACGTTGTCATTATTGGCTCCGATATAGCCGAAAACCTATTCCCCGGACAATATCCGGTTGGTAAGTCCTTTAAAATAAAGGGGTTAAATTTCACGGTAATTGGCGTACAGCGTAGAAAAGGGGAAAGCATTATGAATGTTGGTGGTAATCCTGACATCAAATGTCTGATTCCGTACGGAGCTTTCGCCAAGATGTTTCACTCGATCAATCCGAATATTACGTTGGCCATTAAAGGATATGAGTCTGATCAGGGCCTACTTGAACTGGAAAGTGAAATTCGAGGCTTATTACGTACCCGACGGGGATTGCGTCCCGCGCAGGAAGACAATTTTGCCATAAATCGCCCAGAAGCAGCAGCTAAAGCAATTAGCGGAGTCTTCTCGGTACTGACCCTGGCGGGTTGGATAATTGGCGGTTTTTCTATTCTAATTGGTGGCTTTGGTATTGCCAACATCATGTTTGTCAGTGTGAAAGAGCGGATAAATATCATTGGCATCCAGAAATCGCTCGGTGCTAAAAATTATTTTATCCTATTTCAATTTCTGTTCGAGGCCGTATTGCTAAGTCTGGTCGGTGGACTCGCCGGTATTTTTCTGGTTTACTTACTTTCGTTCGTGAATTTAGGCAGCCTCGATCTTCAGTTAACGCCCGGTAATATCGCATTAGGCTTAGGCGTTTCAAGTGTCATTGGCATTTTATCAGGGATTATTCCGGCCTTCTCAGCCTCCCGCCTTGATCCCGTCATCGCAATCCGAGCGAAGTAAGCCGGGACATGTATGATATAGGATGTATGGTATATATTGATTATATAGCTTATATCATACACTTACTCTCCTCTTGGAACAACCATCACTACGTCTTCTTTTTCAACGATCACTTGCCCTTCAGCAAGACCTTTTGGTTTACGAACAAACTTTTTTTGCGTTACTGTTACTGGACACAGGCTATCAGACTTCCGTTTTGAATACCAGGCGGCTAACTCAGCAGCTCGCTCAATAACATGTTTTGGAAAAGTTTTTCCTGCCTGGTATTTCACAATCACATGCGACCCGGCAACATCACGGGCATGCAGCCACAGGTCATCTTTGTACGCGTATTTTTGGGTCAGTAAATCATTATTCTTAGCATTTCGACCAATCAGGATGCGAAAGGTATCTAAGATGACTTGCTTGAAGAGCGTATCCAGTTCCTGCCCAACGCCCGCTTTTTCTGGCTGATTACCATACAAATTATGTTGTTTGACATAACGTCTCAAGTCTTTTAAGGTCTCAATACCAGCCAAATCATTTTTTTGCTGATTGATCTTACGTAAATCCGATTCACGAGCAGTTGCCAGATCAGCAAAGTGCTGTTCTTCCAGTTTTCTATTCTTTGCCTTACGGTAGAAATTTTCAGCGTTTTTCTGCGGAGTTAAATCAGGCTTAAGTTTAAGCGTAACAGGTTGGTCGCGATAAAAATCGTATAGAGTTAACCGTTCAGGCGATTTGGCACCAGGTATTGAAGGAATATCATGCAGGTTTGCCATCAGGATATGGCCCATTTGCTCATGACTAATGCCTTCCTCCTGTGCAATCATTCGTTGCAGTGTTGCATCCAATTGAGCTTCGGCATGTTTTTGTCGTTTTTCAAGAAGTCGAATGAGATTAGCTTTCTCATTTTCGAACATGGTTAGCCCATTATAGGCCAGATAGAAACGATTCGCAGCTTCAATAGGATCGTCAAATTCACGCTTGATTTCCCCATATGGCAATAAACTCAATGCTGGCTTATGATTAAATCGGGTTAAGTAGAAATGCGGTTTTTCCAGTTGTATAAGTACCTCTTGAGTAATAGCCCAAATGTGTTCATGAATGTCTCCTAGCTCTACTTCACTCTTTACCACTTGCTCATCAATCCAGCTATTTACCAATTTCCCAAAGGTTGGGAACAGCTTTCGATAATCATAATTTGCCTTTTCAAACGCTTCATACGATTGATCGATTGGACGATCAAGTAATGAGAAAATCAAGTCATTGTCACTAACCAACTGGCGATTAAATAAGTCAATTACCTGGTCATTCTGAAAAGCGAGCAGATTAGGCCGGTTACCAAAAAACTTGAATACCAAAGCTGAATTTTCCTCTAACACAATAGCCAGACAACGCTCATTTAAAAACGACCGGACATTAACAACCGCCTTTTCCTGGCCAATTTCTCCTACTACCGTTTCAAATAAATCAATGCTGTTTGCTCGAGCACGCTGCACACGGTCTGGAAACAATAAACCTGAGAAATCAGGGCGAAGCGTTGCTTTGATATAGAAGGGCTTATAGTAATTACTCTTGCCTCTTGCTTGGGCAAAAACCAGTACGACTTCATCCCGGTCCTGACTAAAACATTCCATCAACCGAAGAGGGGTCGCAGAAGGATTGCTCTCTTGAGAAAATGGGGTAAAAACACCTAGTAAATAAGATTTAAGAACGGGGGCAAGTTGCCTCAGAAAGTAATAATTCGTATGCATATCGTTACAAAAGTAACAGCAGAAATACCTAATCTAAATTACACTCTATTTATCATATCAAACATAACGATGTTAAAAATATATATAAATAAACCAATAACAACTTAAACTAAATTAAAATCAATGATTTGACAATCAGAACTATACATATATATAATATTATATTTTTCACATAATATAACATTTCACAGATACGTAAACATCTTATTTTTATTACGATTTCTTTTTGAAATATAATTTAACTAACCTAATATTGATGCGTTTACTTATTTTTTCAAACCAACCTAATCTTCATGAAAGCATCGCTCTACAGGTTTCTGCAGACCGCTTTGTTGGGCTCCTGCCTGTGGC